>NZ_JARVKV010000029.1 GCF_029813835.1 Streptomyces sp. DH37 | reverse complement strand
GAAGCAATTCGAGTTCCCATAGACACATACACTCCTGTGAGTGATCGGAGCAGGTCACCCAGCTCGTCACCCGCCGGCGGGCCCGGGCACGAAAGAACCCGCCCGCCCGCGACGGGGGACGCGGACGGGCGGGAGGAGGCGGGCCGGTGCGGTTACCCGGCCTGGGGGACGATGAAGCCGCGCCCGGCTGACCTGACGGCGTGGCTCCCGGGCTTGGGGCGGATCGCGCGGAGCGCCGCGGCGGTGATGTCCCGGCGGCCGGGGCCGCCCCGGTCGTAGATCTGCCACTGGCCGGCCTCGTCGTCCGGGTCGACGGGAGCGGCGACACCGGGCTGGGCGCACAAGGTCAGCAGCTGCTCGACATGACGGGCTTCGTCTCGGGTCATGGCGCCAGCCTAGGACGCGGGCACCGGGCCGGCAGGCCACTCGGGCTTCGGCATCGGGCGGATCGAGCAGCTCGGCGCGTGCTGGCAGTTCGCGGCCACCTGGACGAGGACGGCCTCCGTGGGGTGGCCCCACAGCTCCGGGTCCGGCACGTAGCCGCACGCGCGGATCCGCTCGCGGGTCCGGTCCAGGACCTTGGGGTCGTAGTGGGTGGGGTCCCAGCCGGGGAAGTGGTGGATGAAGCCTCCGCCGAGCCGGTCGCACAGCTCCGCGTACAGGGCGGTGTGCACGATCAGAGCATGCCAGCCCTCGTCGACCACGCGGGACGGCGCCAGGCCGACGCCCGGGGTGTTGGCGCAGGCGGCGACGAAGGCCAGCGCCTCGGTGACGATCCGGCCGGCCATCTCCTCGTCCATGCCCTCGTTGCCGTCCAGGACGGTACGGCGGACACGGGCGAACTCGTCCTCGGTGAGCAGGTCCCGCGGGGAGCTGGGCGGGGCTTCGACTGCGGTTGCGCTCATGGGCCCTCCAAGTGGCTCGTGAGTGGATGGGGTGGGCCGCCCGGCCCGCGCAGGGAGAAGTGGAAGCGCGGGCCGGGCGGAGAGCGGGGTTCGGGGCCGCGCTCGCGTACGGGTTGCGCGGCGCGGCCCCGGCGGGGGTGTCTTCCCAGGCGGCCCGGCGAGGAGTGGGCCTCACCCCCGCGGCCGCCGCAGGGCTCCCGGTGCGCGGTCAGCAGCGCGCGCCGGGCTGCGGCGGGGCTTGGGGTCAGGAGCAGTCCTGCTCGGGCGGCTCGTCGGTGTCGACTCTCGGCATGAGACCTCTTCCGTGATCGGTGCCCTGGTGTGGGGCGGTGGGGGTGCGACCCTGGCCCTGCGGTCGCCTGGGAGGGGGGATTCAGGTGCGGCGGTAGCTGCGCCGGACCTCGATGGGCCGGTCCTCGCCGAGGACGTAGCGGTTGCCGTCCTCGAACTCCAGAGCCACACGGCGGTTCTGGAGGCGCCGGATGTTGCGGACCGTGTGGTCGTTGCCGCCGACGGCGATCACGTCGCCTGTGCGGACTTCCTGGCCGGTGACGGTGATGACCTGGGCCCTGATCGGCATGGGGTGGTGCGCGTCCTTTCTGGTGGTGCGCCCCGGCCCCGGCCGGCCCCGGCGGAGGCCGCCGCACCGACCGTCGGGACCGAGGTGTGAGGGGGGTGGGGCCGCGCCTGGGGGATGCAGACGACGCGGCCCCTGGCCGCCGGCGTGGTGTCGTCTCCGGGGACGGATCCCGGAGCACGCCGACCGGCCGCCCGGTCCTGAACGTCCTGGCGCCCAGGACCGGGAGATCGGATGCCGCTCAGGGGCTGGCGGCGATGAAGGCCGGCACGAGCAGCCCAGCGACGACGAGGAGGATGCACACGCACGTCAGCAGCTGCCTCACCGCTGCTGCTCCTCGCGGGCGGTGGGGGCGCCCGGGGCCTGGTGCGGCGGCCGGTCGGTTTCCCCTATGAAGACCCGGGGGCCGAAGTACCTGCGGCGCATGGCCTCCAGCTCCGTCGAGTCCTGCGGGGCGGGGGTCACCGGTAGCTCACCGTCTGGAGGTGCCACACCAGGGCGCTCGCCGACCGCGCCAGGGTGCGGGCGTGGTCGAGTGCGGAGACCTTGGGACGCGGGGTCAGCGCCTCGCGGGCGATGCCGAGAGCGGCCGTGGCGAGCCTGCGGTCCTGGTCCTCGGAGTCCAGCAGCCACAGCCGCGTCTCGAGGACGGGGACCATCTGCTCCACGTGGCCGGTGAGCTTCTTGATGGCGGCCTCGAGGTCGTCGCCCTGCGGCGGGTTCGCGCGGTCCTGTACGGCGCTGGCGGTCGCGCCGACGTCGCGCGGGTCCACCGGCAGCATCCGGCGGGTGTACCGGGCGAGGTTGGCCACCGAGGTGCCCAGCATCCGCATGTAGACCAGGGACGCCATCGCGCTGGGGTCGTGCGAGACCTCCTTCAGCAGGTCCCGCCCGTACGAGATCGACGACCGGAGCCGCTGCTCCTCCAGCTCGGTGCGCACGGTCCGGACGTACGCCTCGCACATCGGCAGCAGCTCCTTGAGGTAGCCCTTCAGCTCCTCGATGACCTGCTGCACGGTGGCGGGGTCGATCTCGCGCCGGTAGAGCTGGTCGGCCTGGTGGACCGTGGCCTCCAGCCGCAGGTAGTCCACGGGGGTCGGTCTGCACGCTGCCACAGCAGCATCGACGGGTCCGCCCTGTTCAGTCGTCACGGTCACCATGTCCTCCAGTGCTTGCTGTGCGTGCACCGAGTACAACCGGGAGTAGGGTGGGCGGACTACTGGTAGCGAGGTGCCGATGCGTTCATCGGCGTTCATCGCCCCTGTTCGGGAGGGAAAGCCAGATCACGATGAGTACGCGTACGCGCAACGAGGCCCTTGTCGACGCACTTCGCGAGGCACAGCTGAGCTACGACGGGCTCGCTCGGCTGGTGCGGACGGTCTCCGCGGAGTCGGGGGATCCGAGACGGACGAGCCGCGGAGCGGTGGCCGCCTGGGTCAAAGGCACCCCCCCGGAGGGGGCGACCGCGGGCTACATTGCTGAGGCCATCTCACGCCGCCTCAGGCGGCATGTGACCCCAGCCGACCTCGGCTTCACCACCCACAACGAAGAGCAGGCCCCAGCAGCGCAGTTCGGGTGCGCGCTAGGGCCTGATCCTGTGGACATCCTAGCCCGTCTCGGGAGTGCCGACATGGAAAGACGTTCTCTCGTCACATCCGCCGCCTACTCCGTCGCCGCCGCCGCCCTCCCCCTGGGCGCCGTCCAGGACCTGGCCGGGCGCGTAGCCACCGCCCGCCACCGCGGCGTCGCCGGCGCCGCGGAAGTCGCCGCGGTGCAGGACATGACCGCGATGTTCGTCCAGCTCGACGAGCGCCACGGCGGCCAGCACGGACGCTCCGCCGTCGCCCAGTACCTCCGCTCCGACGTCGCCGACCTGTGCAGCGGGAGCTTCCGCACCCCGCGCGACCGCCAGGCGATGCTGCTCGCCGCCGCCTCCCTGGCCTACCTGCTGGCCTGGAAGGCGTTCGACGCCGGGGAGCACGGCCTGTGCCAGCGGTACTACCTCCAGTGCTACCAGCTCACCCGCGCCGCCGAGTCCGAGCCGCACCAGGCGTTCATCCTGCGGGGCATGGCCCATCACGGCCTGGACACCGGCCACCCCGACCACTGCGTCGACCTGGCCGACGCCGCCCTGGCCCGGGCCCGCGGCCACGTGGACCCGGCGACCGAAGCCCTCATGATGATCTGCCGGGCCCGGACCCTGGCCGCCGACGGCCGCGCCACCGAGGCGGTCACCGAGGCCGACCGCGCAGCCGAACTGGCGATGAGAGCCGACGACGCCGAGCGGGTGCCGCACTGGTCCGCGCTGTGGGGCCCGTCCCAGGCGACGATCGCCTCCCACACCGCCCGCATCCACATCACGCTGCGGGACTACAGCTCGGCCGAGCGGTACTACGCCCGCGCCGCCCGCACCTACGGCCGCAGCACCGAGCACGCCAGGGTGGCCGGCCTGGTGAAGTTCGACCTCGGCCGCGTCCAGCTCCGTCAGGGTCACGTCGAGCGGGCCTGCGCCACCTGGAGCGAGGCCCTGGACGTCCTCCAGGGCGTACGGTCCCAGCGCGCCACCAAGGCCGTCACCGGAGTCCGCAAGCAGCTACGCATGTTCGCCGGCCGCGGAGTGCGCGCGGCCGCCGACCTCGACGAGCGCGCCCGGTCCTGGCAGCTCACCCACCGCTGACCGGCTACCGTGCGGCCATGACCGATCAGCACTCTCCCACCGGCCCGGCCGCAGCCGTCCTCGCCGCCCTGGACAACCTCAAGGCCGAGCTCGAGCACCACCAGGGCGGCGAGGGGTTCGTCACCGGCGCCCGGCAGGCCGCCGGCCAGGTCGAGAACCTGTGGCAGTTGGCCCGCATCCGCGCCACCGGCGACGTCTCCGGCCTGCTGCGCACCGAGGCGGACGCGGAGACGGCCGGCCGGCTGTTCGCCGAGGAGCTGCCGGATCTCCTGCACACCGCCGAGGAGGACGCCCGCTACCAGGAGGGAGACGCCCCGGAGGAGGTACCGCCTCCGGCCGTGGGCGACGGCATCCTCTACGGGGTCTCCGTCATCCGTCGCGCCCTGCACCTGCACGAGTAGAGCGACTCGGGCCACGTCACCGTTCGGTCACGTGGCCCGCACATCGGCCGTACGGCCTGTCCCCCCGCTGGTACGGTCAGCCAGCAATCGAACACACTGCGTCCTGTGGGGGGACCATGCGCACCACTGCCACCACGATCGCCGCGCTCGCCGCCGTCTGCGCGCTCACGCTCACCGCCTGCGGCTCCGACAGCTCCGACGGCGCCAAGGCACCCGCGGCCAAGAGCCAGAAGCAGCAGGACGGCCAGGAGGAAGCCGTCGACTGCGCGGACACCAACCTCAGTCAGGACGACTGGACGAAGCACTGCGCCGACGACGCCGGCAGCGAGGAGGCCCCCGCCACCGAGCTGACGTTCGGGCAGACCTTCACCTACGACGACGGGCTGAAGGTGACCGTGGACAGCGCCAAGACGGTCACCGACTTCGACGAGTACGACGACCGGCCCGACGCCGACGAGAGGCTGTTCCGCGTCAACGTCACCGTCGACAACGACTCCAAGAAGCCCGTCGACCTGGACACCATCGGCGTGCTGGTGACCGGCGCGACCAACGGCGGAGACGCCGAGATCGCGTACGTGTCCAAGGGCTCGAAGGAGATGACCGGCCGCCTGGCGCCGGGGGTGAAGGACACCAAGAACTCCGACTGGGCCCTGGCCAAGGAGTACGGGTCGCAGGTGCTGGTGACCGTGACGCGGATGAGCGAGGACGTCGACCTCTTCGCCCAGGACCCGGAGTGGACCGGCCCGATCCGCTGACGGGCCCCGTCCGAACACGAAGACGCCCCCCTGCCCGGTTCACGGGCAGGGGGGCTCTCGTTGGGAGGCGGCCCCGAGGGGGCCCGTCAGCGGGTACGACGAAGCGGCCCCCGCCCCGGGAAGAGGGCGGGGGCCGCTGCACGACGTGGAGGGTGGCATTCAACAACTGGGGGTTGGTGAATGCCGAAGAGGCTACTCCGCTGATGGTCGCTCGTCACGACCTCCGTCACATCTACTTCTTCGGCCCGGACTCCGACCCCCCGGGCGCGGGCTTGCCCCGGCGGATCCACTGCACGACCGCGCCCACCGTCGCGGTGTCCAGCTCGGCGAGCGCGGCCACCGCCGCCTCCTCGCGCGCCGCCACCGGCACCTCGGCCTCGGCCAAGGCGTCCAGCAGCATCTTCTCGTGGGTGCCTCGCTGTGCGGCTCCGCGCGGCGGCCGGGCAGGCTCCCGCGAGGCCGGCTCTTCCGGACGCTTCGCATGGCCGACCTGGATCAGGGTCTCCAGGTCCGCGTCGGGAGGCGCCGCCTCGCCGTGTTCTGCGCGTAGACGCTGGGGCATCGTCCTTTTCCTTCCTGGGGCCGGCTTCTCAGGTCGGCCAGGGGTACTGCCGGCGTGTGGGGTCCAGCGCGGCCAGGCCCGGCGTGCTGCTGGGCTGCGGCTCAGGGCTGGGGGTGGGGGACTGCTGCGGAGCGCAGGTGTAGTGCGTGGAGCCCTCGGCATCCGGGGTGCACCGGTAGGTGGTGCCGTTGTGGGTGAACGTCCAGACGCTCGGCGGCGGTCCCTGCTCACCGCGTGGCCCGGGCGGTCCCTGCTCACCGCGCGGCCCGGGCGGCCCGGAGGGCCCCTGTTCGCCGCGTGGCCCGGGCGGGCCGGCGGCTCCCGGCGCACCGTCCTTGCCGTCCTGGCCCGGTGTCCCGTCTTCACCGTCCCGGCCTGGCGCACCGGTGGGCCCGGGGTGGCCCGGCGTACCGTCTCCGCCGTCCTCCCCGGGCGGACCGGTGGGGCCCGGCGGCCCGGGCGGGCCGGACGGTCCCCGCTCGCCGCGCGGCCCGGGCGGGCCGGTCACCGGGATGGCTGCCCGCTCGGGCAGGTCCTCCACGGCCTCGGCCGGGTCCGGGACGACCGGTGTGCCGCCCTGCCCGGTCACCTGGGCGCGCAGCGTCCGCACGTCCGCCGCCAGCGTCCGCACCGCCTCGCCGCGCAGCGTGGCCTCAGCCGCGAGCTGGGCGGCGCGCTGTTCCTCGGCGTCGATGCGTAGCCAGACCAGCAGTACGGCGCCGGACAGCACCAGCAGTACGGAGGCCGCGGCCAGAGTCCGCCACCGCTGCGCCAGGGCAGCCTGGGTACGGGTCACATCGGCTGCCCTCCGAGTTCGGCGATGCGCTGCCGCAGAGTCGTGATCTCGTTGTTGAGTCCGGCTATCTGAGCCTGTAGCTCAGCCTTGTTCGCGCGCTCCAGGGAGAGTTCGGCGTACGCGGCGGCGAGCAGCCGCTCGTTCTCCGTCAGCTTCGACTGGAGCCTGTCTCTCTCCTCTTGGAGGTTGTTCACCAGCGTGTCGTAGCCGGTGAGGATCGCCCCGGACCGGGCGGAGAGGTTCGCGCCCCGCTGTCCGATGAGCGCCGCGCCGGCCGCTGCGAGCCCGACGACGATGGTTCCGACCGCGCCGAGCGTCGCAGCGTCCATAGGGCACCCCCACGGCTGAGGCCGATCCCGTCAGGGGTCGGCCGGTTCACGTACGGTCGTCGGGCGCCGCTCTGCCCGGTGCGGCTGGCCGCTCAGCGGCCACGGGAAGCTGCTGCAACTGGCTGGTCAGATGTTCCTCGTCGACCTTGAAGCGGAGCAGCACCGTGCCGATGGTGTCCTCCACGTACTTCGGTGGCCGGGCCCACCCGAGGAAGACCCCGGCCGCCATCCGCAGCGGCTCCCAGCCGATCCGGTCCGCCACCGCCTCCAGCAGCCGGAAGAGGAGGTAGTAGGCGAGCATCAGGCCCGCGCCGACGGCCAGCGTCGCCATCTCACCGTCGATCTCGAGGCCGGCCCGGGCGGCGAGGGTGAGCAGGAACCCGGCGAGGATCGGCGTCAGCGATCGCATCACCGAGACGAACAGGTTGCTCTGCATGATCAGCCCTTCCAGACCTGGAGCTTCAGCTCGGCGCGCTCGAGCTGGACTGGCTCGGTGCCGTACTGGCACGCCATGAGCCGCAGCTTGGTGCCCTTCCCGATGCGGCCGGTGACCGGCATCACCAGCGTGGTCGTGCCGCCCGTCGCGGGCGCCTCGTCCCACGGCAGATCGGAGCGGTCGCCGTCGGCCCGGTCCAGCTGGATGCGGGCCTGGAGTTCGGCGCCGGCCGGCAGCTCGGCCACCCGCAGCCGCAGGTCCCCCGCGTACGACGCGGGCCCGGCCAGCACGATCTGGCTGCCCTTGGCGTGGACGTCGCCGGTGTCGGACCACTCGGTGTCCCACGGCAGCGGCACCCACCGCCCGGGCGGCAGCGCCAGCCCCTTGGTCTGGCCGATGCTCAGGTACTCGGGCATCTCGTCCTCCGTCTCTCCGGCCGCGGGCGCGGCCGCCGTCTCGCCTCGGGTCCAGCCGGGCGCGTGGTCCAGGCGCTCGGCGATCCGCTCGCGCATCCAGTGCATGGAGAAGCCGCGGGGGTCGACCTTGCCGGGCTGCCACTCCAGGTGCCCGATGACGGACCGCTCGGTCCAGCCGTGGTGGCGGCACAGCGCCGCCGACGCGCGCTCGATCGCGTCGAGCTGGGCGGCGGGCCAGGGGTCGCGGCCGTCGCCGAGGTTCTCGCACTCGAAGCCGTAGAAGTGCCGGTTGCCGTCGGTGTCCATCGCGTTGTCCGGCGGCAGGGGCGCCTCGTTGATGACGGCGCGCAGCACGTCGCCGTCCCCGGCGCCAGCGTGGTTGGTGCGGCCGTGGCCGATCAGGTGCACCGTGCCGTCTTTGGTGATCACGCCGTGGCACAGCGGGCCGGGCAGGGTGCTGTAGCCGCGGCGGCAGAGCTCCACGCTGTGGGCTGCTCCGGAGGTCACGGTGTGGTGGATGGCCACGCCGTGGACCGGGCCCCACGCGCCCACGTGGTTGCGGTTGTGGGTGCGCCAGTTCCCGACTTCCACCACGCGCAGGCCCTCGCGGCGCAGCGCGGCGACCAGGGCGGACGCGCCGATGGGTGTGGCCATGGCTCAGCCTCCCACCGTGTGGCGCCTGCGCAGGACGGTGGTGGCCGCGGCCGACCATGCACGCTGGATCGTCTCGCCCAGCTCGGCCCAGTCGGGCATGGGCCGGCCGTCCCAGGTGCGGCTGCCGGTGGCCTCGCCGTACGCCGTGTACGCCGCGCGGGCCAAGGCCTCGGTATCGCTCGGGTCCGGCGCCGGTGCGGCCGGGGTGCGGGTCGGCCAGGCCCAGGTGCCCGGCTCGCTGCCCTGGTGGCGCGACGGCGCCCACAGGTCGTCGTTGCCGTCCAGGAGCACGCGCAGGTTCACCGAGTCGTCGTCCCAGGTGCGGACGACGCTGGCGGGGAAGACGTCCCCTGGGCTGACGGGGTTGCCGACCAGCTTGTTGCCGGGGTGGTCGCGTCGGCGGTCGATCAGGTCGGCGTCCTCCTGGCTGAGGCGGTAGAGGACGATGCGGCCGATGCTCGGCTGCTGCATGGCATCTCCTTCAGGACGCGGGCGGGGTCGGGGTGATGGCCTGGTGGTACCGGTAGGTGCGGCTCGCGCTGCTCAGCGTGAAGTCGGGCGAGCTGTCGATGAGGTCGACGAACTTCTGCATGACGGCCTCGGCCTCGGCCGCGGAGATGTCGGCCGTGTCCGGCCGGACGGTGAAGGAGACCGGGTATTCGCCCGCGTGCTCGGTGGCCCGGACCCAGATCTCGTACTGGTGGGTGTGGGGACCGTTCGGTTCTCCGTACGCCATGGGGATCTCCTGGGGTGGGTGTTGTCGGGCAGGGCGGAGCGCTGGGCGGCAGCGTCAGAGGCTGTAGAACACGCCGTTGAAGCCGATCCACGGCGGGCGGGTGTCCGACGAGTTGGTGCCGTAGATCTTCAGGTGGCCGCCAGGCTGGGCGTCCAGCTTCAACGTGATCCGGGTGGAGTCCACGTCCGAGCAGGGGATCGTGACCGTGCGCAGCTTCGTGGGCCGGGAGTTGGTCGGCAGCGGTGCCGCGGTGAACACGCCGGCGTTGGGGATGGACGGGCTGTAGGTGACGGCCAGAGCGCCCTTGAGCTGGATGGACTGCTCACCGAAGAGGTTCAATCTGCGGTACTGGACGGTGCCGTTGGCGTTGCCGTCGTGGGCGAACCCGTCCACGAGGTTGACGGTGGTCCAGGAGGAGGTTGCCGATCCGATGGCCACCCATGCCCCGGCCACGCGGGCGGTCAGCAGCTGCTCGGCTTGCAGGTAGGCCACCTGCCCGTCCACCGGGGCGAGGGCCCCGGTGAGGGTGGCGTCGCGCTCGGCGGCGTCCGCGTAGGACAGCACCGACCGTCGCAGGATGGCGTTGACGATGTTCTTCGCCAGCGTCTCGGCGTTCGGCGCGTCCGTCAGGGCCGCGATGTTGACGCCCTGGCCGTAGTCGTCTGTGGTGGGCACAGTGCCTCCTCGGGGATGGGGTGGGACAAGGGACGGGAGCGCCGGAGGATCAGAGCAGCAGGTAGCTGGCGCTGAGCCTGATCGTGCGCGGCGACTGGATCGTGCCGCCGGGGGACCAGGTGCGCAGCCGGACGATGCCGCTGGACTCGATGTGGGCGCCGCCGTCGGCGAAGCCGTCGCACGCGATCGTCTCCACGAGAGACTCGATGGGCCGCCATCCGGCGGGGATCGTCGCCAGGTGGAGGTCGTTGATGTTCCCGGTCGAGCCTGCGGTGATGGTCTCGCCGGTGCGGGTCACGGCCAGGCGGATGTAGCAGTGAGGGCCGGCCCGCCGCCCGGACCACTCCACGATGCCGAAGTCGGTGCCGGCGACCAGGCCGGTGGTGGTGGTGTCCGCGGAGTCCCTGAGCCTTCCCCAGGCGACCCAGTTCCCGGAGCCGGACCGGGTGATGACGATGAGGTCGCCCACGGCGGGGCTGCCGTAGCTCTCCATGCGGCGGGCCCGGATCGCGCCGCAGTCGACGGTGCCCGTGGTGTTGACGGCGGTCACGGTGGCCAGTTGCCAGTCCGCGCCGCGCACGGCCGGAGTGCTCTGGCCGGCGCGGCGCGCCGTGTTGGCGATGGCGTCCGCCAGCCGGGAGGCGAGGCTGGGCATCTACGCGTCCTCCTTGCCCCCGATGAGCGCCACGTCGAAGGCGCCGCCGGGGCTCAGGTCGATCGTCAGGGACTGGATCTGGTACAGGCTCCGGCGGCCTGAGCCGTGCTTCGCGCGCAGCACATCGCCCGGCTCGAGCAGGGGGTTCGGCAGGCTGGAGATGTCGGCGGTGTAGGCGGCTTTCTTGCCGTCCGCCAGGAGCTTGTTCGCCGCGCCCTGCGCCAGCGAGCTGCTGGTCAGCGTCGGGGAGGAGTGGAACTTGACGACGCGCCCGAACCGGCCGCCGACGTAGGTGGGGCTGGTGGGGTCGTTGTCCTCGGCGTAGCCGGTGACGGGCGGGGTGCCTTCCTCAGTGTTCTCCCCGCGGGCGAGGACCGCGTTCCACAGCCCGGCGCGGGACCACCCCCGGGTGACGCTGATGAGCGCCCCGCCCTCCCCGGCGGCGACCTCCCACGCCACCGGCGCGGTCAGCAGGTCCGGCAGCGGCTCCACGCGGAAGATCCCGTCGACGTCCGCGAAAACGTCCGCGCCGACGGCGGTGGCGATCTCCTGGACCGCCGTCCACTTCTCGGTCTCCACGTCCCAGGTCCGCGCGCCCAGCGCGGTGTCCGGGGCGGTGGCGGTGACGATCGCGTCCGGCAGCACCCCTTGCACCAGGGCGCGGATGGAGGTGACCGCCGCGGTGGCGCCGCGCGTGCTGTAGGGCTCGGTGAACTTGTCGTCGACGAGGAAGCTCTCGAGCCCGCTGGCGGTGAGGGTCACCGGTCCGATGTCCGGGTCCCCCTCCAGGCCGTCCAGACGGCCGGTGAAGATCGGCACCAGCTCCGGCCGGTCCCATCCCGGATGGTGGATGCCGGACAGCACCCGCACCCGGCACCCGGCGATGTCCAAGAACTCCTGCGCGGTGTACGGCAGCCAGGCCGGGTCCGCCAGGTCGATGCGGGCGGTACGCCGCACCGCCTGGCCGCGGTCGGCGGTCACCTGGCCGCCGGTGTGCGGCAGCACGTCCACCTTCCCGCTGGGCCAGTGCAGCTCGACCCGGGAGGCGAGGACGTGGCTGTGGGTGAGGGCCTTCAGGAACGTGGCCGAGGGTGCCGGGTACACAGCCTCACTCCTCGCTGATGGGCCGGCCGAGGAGGACGTCCTCCCATGTGGCGTACCGGTCCAGGACCTCCTGCCACGAGGTGTTCTCCGAGAGGACGTCCTGCCACGAGCGGCCGGCGGTGCCGGCCACGCCGACCGCGGCGGGCATGTCGACCTCGGTCAGCGGCAGGTCCCACAGCCGGTAGGTGTCGCGAGCGTCGGCGATGCGGCGGGCCTCGGTCACCTCGCCGACGGCCACGTACATGTCGGCCACGCCGTGCCCGGGCGCGGCCTGCCACAGCAGCGTGTTGCCGGAGTCGAGGATCCAGTGCAGCGCCTCGCGCTGCTCGTCGTCCTCGGTCCACACGCTCAGCGTGCCGCGCAGCCCCGCGCGGACCTCGGAGTGGACGACCGGGTTGCGGCGGCCGCGGATCCGGTACTCGCCGGTCTCGATGCTCCGGGCCCAGTCCGGCGGCTTGTGCGCCCGCAGCCGGATGTTGCGGTGCGGCATCCCCGGGTCCTTCAGCCAGATCAGGTTGCCGTCGCCCGGGTTGATCGTGGCCGTGTCGGTGGTGCGGCCTCCCGCGTAGGCGCCCGTGGAGGCGTTGACGAACTCCACGTAGTAGCTGACCGGCCGCCCGAGCGGCGCTTCGTAGTCCTCCACGATCATCATGTCGGAGGAGACCGCGACGTCTTGCATCAGCCCGTCCGGGCCGCGTACCAGCGTGCGCAGGCCCGCCTCGTCGACCCGCCAGAGGGTCATCAGCCGGCCGTCGATCAGGTCCCGCAGCGTGAGCGTGATCCGGGCCAGGTCGTCGTCCGCCACGACCTCCGTGGAGGGGAGGACTTCCCGCAGGGTCACCTTGTCGACCCACGCGGTGGAGCTCGCGGCCGTGGCCGTCAGATGCAGGTCGATCCGGGCGGAAGCGGTCCCGGGCGGCGGAGTCATGTCGTCGAAGAACGTCCACCAGGCGCCGTCGGTGGGCAGGGCGAGAGCACCGGTGAGACCGTCGGTGCCGATCTCCGTCCCGCCGCTGTCCAGCCAGCGGGCCCCGATGTCGACGGTCCAGCCGCCGGCCACGTGCTTGATGCTGAACTCCGGCCGCCACGACACCCCGGGGGTCACCGGGTAGGCGCCCGAGCGCACCACTGTGGCGCCCGTCGAGGCCGCCGACACCAGCATGGCGTAGGAGCCGTGCATCATCTCCGTGGTGGCCCGCCACGGGGAGGTGCGGGCGAGCGTGCCCGTGCCCGAGGCGACCGCCCAGGACCCGACCCCGGCCTCGAACGTGGAGTCCTCGTACGGCACCACGCTGCCGGCGCGTAGCTTGGGCGCCACGGCGATGACCACGCCCTCGACCCACAGCTGCTGACCGGCCGTCGCGGCGGTCAGGCCGGTGGCGATCTCGCAGGTCTCGGTACCGGCCGGGGCGGTGCCGGAGACGTGCTGCCGGTACAGGCCCACCCCGGGCGGCGCCAGGTTCGCGCGCTTGGCCAGCAGCAGCGTGCCGCCGGCGTCGTAGAACCGCAGCTCGACCCACGGCTGCATGCCGCTGCTGCGCGGCCCGAGGTAGCTGTACGCCAGGTACTCCATCCCGGGGGTGGCGGCGACCCGCTGGGTGCAGCGCATCGCCGCGTTGCCGTTCGCGGTCACCGTCATTGCGATCAGGTGGCCGCCGGAGAGGTACCAGTTCACCGGCCAGATCACCATGGGCGCGGTGCGGGCGACGGTCGCGTTGGTCTCCGCCACCCAGCCGCTCGACGACAGCTCACCGCCGGACTCGACGTTGAACGGCAGCAGGTTGCCCTGGGTGCGGATCGGCAGCCCGAAGTAGACGTTCTCCCAGTGGTGGAGAGCACCCGCGGCGGTCTCGTTGGCGGACAGCACGACCCGGGCGGTGGCCGCGTCCGGCGGGGCGGCCCCGGCCACGCTCACCCGGTGCAGGCTGCCGGACGCTGACGCGGTGGTCATCGACCACGTGGTGGAGATCGCCGTCCCGGACTCGTTCAGCCACAGGATGCCGATGCGCTCACCCACCGCCAGGCTGGCGGCGTCAGCGAAGACGTAGTACGTCTCCCCGCCGATCACCGGGTAGGCGGTGACGGTCTCGGCCTGCGTCTCGCCGGCCGCCACCGACTTCACCTCCAGGACGTTGGGCCCGTTGCGGCCGCCCGTCCCGAGATGCAGCGTGCAGTTGAGCTTAGCCCGCCACCCGGAGGTGTTCGGCTCGATGCTCTCGGTCGTGCTCGAGAGGAAGTTGCCCGGGATCGCCACAGGTCACCTCAGCGTGTTCCGGCCGGCGGTCAGGGTGTCGAGCAGCTCACGGCTCCCGGCGGCCGCGCTCTCGTCCGCGATGCCGCGGACCCAGCCACGCACCAGCGGCCCGTCCTCGAGCTGGATCAGTACGGGCTGGCCCGGCGCGATGCCGCCGCGCAGGGCGACGGCGACCGGGGTCGGGGCGACCGCCGGTGCGGGCACAGCGGCGGCCGCGACCCGGGCCGCCGCTGCGGCGACCCGGCCGCGCATGGCGTCGAGCCCGCCTTCCACGCCCTCGCCGGTCTGCTCCGCCAGGCGCCACGTCACCCGCGACGGGCTCTTGATCCGCAGCTTCCGCCGGATGGACTTCACCAGGGAGTCGCCGAGGCTGTTCATCGCCGCCTGGAGCTGCTTCTGCTGCGACGTCAGCCCCGACAGGAACCCCTTGGATGCGTTCCGCCCGGCGTCGAACATGGCGTCCGCCATGGTGTTGCCGTACGACGTCGACAGCTTCGCGCCCGTGGTCGCCAGCTTGTTCAGCTGGCCGATCTCCCACTGCGTCGCGCCGGCCAGCATCTTCGCCATGCCGCTGTCCGGGCCCATCGGCACGAGCTGGCTGATCAGGTCCTGGTTCAGGCCCCTCTTGGACAGGGTGCTGATCTGCCCCTGGAACGCCTTCAGGGTGTTCTGCCGTCCGGTCATCTGCCGTATCAGGCCGGTGACCGAGGTCGCGCCGCTCAGGTTGCTGAGCCCCAGGTAGTCGGCCGCGGTGCCCTTCTGGTCGGCGGCCGCCTCCCGCGCGGCCGTGATCCGGGCCGCCACCGCGTCGCGCTGGGTGGCCAGCGACTGGAGCTTGGCCGAGGCCCGTCCGGTCTGGGTGGCCAGCGTGCGCCCGGCGCCGCCGGCCGCCTTCAGATCAGCGGTCAGCGCGGCGGCGGCCTTGGAGATGTCCGAGGCGCTGCCCTTGAGGGCCTTCAGGAACGCCGACAGGTCCCCGGGGATCTCCTTCCTGGCCTTGGCCCGGGCCCCGGCCGTGCCCTTGGCGAAGCCGCGGGCGAGCCACCCGGCGGACATGCGCATGGACGTGTCGTGGTCGAAGACCTCGGCGGGCCCGCCGAAGCGCACCAGCTCGGGGCCCTCCTCGCCCACCCAGGCGATCTCGCCGCGCCTCGGCCGGCCGCCGCGGGCGTACCCGCCGGTCACGTACGGCTTGGGGTCGACGGCCCGCCCGCCGCGGCGCACCTCCAGGTGCAGGTGCGGGCCGGAGGAGTTGCCGGTGGAGCCGACCCGGCCGATCACCTGGCCCGCCTTCACCACGCCACTGCCCACGAGGATCGCCGACAGGTGCGCGTACAGGGACTGGAGGCCCCGGCCGTGGTCGAGGAGGATGTGCTGACCGTACGGGCCGCCGTTGCGGGTGAAGGCCACCAGGCCGCGGGCGATGGCCCGCACCGGCGTGCCCGTGGGCGCCGGGAAGTCCAGGCCGGTGTGGTACCCGGACGACCACATGCTGCCGCGCGCCCCGAACGGAGTGCCGAACGGCGCGTTGACCGGGCGGCGTCCGCCGGCCCCGCTGCCGAAGGTGTCCTCCGCCGCGCCGACGATCCTCTTCTTCATGGCGCGCAGCAGCGTCGCGGGGAGGCCGGCGATCAGCTTGGCCCACCGGGTGGAGCCGATGGACGCGATGTGGCCCCTGATGAAGCCGATGGCCTTGTCCCACATCCGGCCGGGGTCGGTGAGGAAGTCCCACCCGTCCGTGATCGCCGAGCCGACCTTCCGCGCTCCGCCCTTGAGCCACTCGACCGGGCCGCCGTCGGCGAACCGCTGCACGGGCAGCTCGCCGGTGCGGTTGATGTAGTCGAGCGTGCCGAACCCCACCCGGCGGGCGGAGTCGCGCTTGATGACGAACTCGTCCGCCATCATCAGCGCGGGGATGGAGTCCTTCCCGGGCACGCCTCCGCGGGTGCGGCCGCCGCGGGCGAACTTCACCGTCGGCAGATCCTTCAGGCCAACGACTCCGGCGACGGTGTTCCACACCTTCCGGATGCCACCGTTGTAAACGGTGTCGACCACGAACTGGACGGGGCCCTTGGCCTTCTTCTTCAGTCCCTCCCAGATGCGGCCGATCCCGTCGACGCCCTTCTTGAAGGAGTCGCGGATCGCGGTGACCCCGCGCTTCAGGGTGTCGAAGACGGGCTTGATCCCGTTCCGCCAGACCCAGGCGATCCGGCCCTTGATCCAGTCCAGGGCCGGTTTCACGCCCTTGTTGTAGAGCCAGGTGAAGGCGGCGCCGACCGCCCGCAGCCCGGCCTTCAGGAAGTTGAAGTAGACCTTCACGCCAGCCCACCACAGGCGGAACCCTGCGATGATCAGGTTGATGACCGGCTTGATGGCCTTCTGCCACAGCCACGTGGCGGCCGCGCCAACCGCCCGGAAGGCAGCCTTCACGAAGTTGAAGTAGACCTTCACGCCAGCCCACCACAGGCGGAAGCCCGCGATGATCCAGCCGACGACGGGCTTGATCGCGCTCTTCCACAGCCACATGGCGACCGCACCGACCGCCCGGAAGGCGATCTTCACGAGGTTGAAGTAGACCTTGACCCCGGCCCACCACCACCGGAAACCAGTCACGATCCACCCGATGACCGGCTTGATGACGCTCTTCCACAGCCACGGGAAGACCACCGACAGCACCTTGATGCCGACGACCATCGGGCCGAACACGACCACCGCGGCGACCGCCGCGAGCACCTTCAGCCCGGTCATGATGTAGCCGAGCACCGGCTTGATCCGCGCCCAGAGCGCGACGGCGGCGTCCGCCACCCAGCGCCAGCCGGCCACCAGGCCGTCGATCGCGGGCTTCAGGACCCGCTCCCACGCCCACTTCGCCGCGGTCTGGATGCCCTCCCAGGCGCCCTGAACGATCCGGCGGAAGGTCTCGCTGCGCTTGTAGGCGACGACGATCAGCGCGACCAGGGCGACGATCGCCACGATGATCAAGCCGATGGGGTTCGCGGTCATGACCGCGTTCCAGAGCGTCTGCACCCCGATCGCGATGCGGGTCACCGCCGACCAGGCCAGGATCACCGCGCGGTAGGCGCGGAAGACTCCGGTCACCAGCGCGACAGCGATGGCCTGCGCGTTGACGACCAGCGTGACGCCACCGATGAGGATGCCCAGCGGGATCAGCCACGCGCCCCACTTCTGGAACCAGCGGCCGGTCGCCGCGATGGCGGAGCCGACCCACTGCACAGCCGTGATCAGGCCGCGGATGGTGGGCAGCACCACGACCGTGACCACCGTGCCGAGCGCGTCGGTCAGCTGCCGCTTGAGGATTTCCAGCTCGGTCGCGGTGTTGCCGCGTATGGTGTCGCCGACCCTTTTCGCGGCACCTCCGATTTTCCCCAGCCCATCGGCCGCCGTGTCCAGGTCCATCGAATACAGGGCCCTACCAAGGTCCTCTGCCTGGGTTCCGAAGAGCCCGACAGCGGCGGCCTCCTGCTCGACCGGATCTTTCATGGACCGCAGCCGCTCGATAACGAGGTCCAGCCCCTTGCGGGCCGACTCGCCACCCCGCCCGATCTGCTTCTCCATCTGCTCGGCGCTCAGCCCGAGGGCCTTGTACGCCTCACGCGAGGAGTCGGACATGTCGATGGCCCGGATAGAGAATTCCTTCAGGGCGTCAGCGGCGATATCCGAATCGCGGGCACCATTGGCGATCATCTGGTTGATCAGGCCAAGGGCGGTCTTTCCGTCCAGCCCCAACTTCCTGAATTGAGTGCCGTACTCGTTGAAGGTGTCCAACAAGTCGTCGGCTTTATTCGCGCCGGTCTGGAATCCGCGGGCGAGGATATCCAGGGCCTGAGCGCCGTCCTTCGCCAACCCGGTCTTGATCATCTGCGCGGCGGCGTTCGCCGTGGACGTCAGGTCCTGGTCGAACGTCAGCGCCAGGTCGGCCACCCGCGTGCTGATGGCCTCGATGCTCTTGACGGTCGCGCCCTCCGGGACCAGCCCGGAGGACATGACCGCGCGGACGGTGTTCGCGCCCTCCTCGAAGGAGGTCACGACCGCCTTGGAGTACAGGTCGCCGGCGACCTTGCCGGCCTTCTGCGCTCCCTTGCCCGTCAGGCCGAGCTGGGCGGACAGCCGGTCGGCCATCCGCTCCTTCTCCACCGCCTTGACGGTGGCGGCGGCCAGCGCGGCACCGGCCACCGCGCCGGCCGCCAGCAGCCCGGCCTTGAACTGCTCACGGAACTTCCCGCCGGCCTGCTCGCCCGCCTGGTCGCCGGCCTGCTCGGCGGGCTGGACGACCTGGCGGCGCAGCTCCTCGGAGATGCCGCGCACGCTGGGGATGACCTGGAGAGCGGCGTAGCCGGCGTTCGCCACGGCACACCTCCCCTCTCTCGGGTCTCAGGCGGGTGTGCCGTGGGCGGGGAACGGGGAATGTGCGGAGGGCTCAGATGTCCTCGCGGCCATCGACCGGGGTGCCGTCGATGTTGATGCCGCAGTGCTGCCGGTAGGCGCGGAACAGGGCCTTGAAGCGCCACTGCGGGAAGCGGCTGGCGTGGAACTCCTCCCAGTCCTTCGGACCGAGCGCCAGACGGAACGCTCCGGTCATCGCCGCGACGTCGCCGCCCTCCGCGGCCTCGACCAGGCCCCAGACGTCCAGCTCCTCCAGGTGCTGCATCGTCCAGCGGCGGTCCTTCCACTGGAACACGAACGGCTTCAGCTCCCGGGGCGGCTGGGCCGCGTCCAGGTTGAAGTCGAACGGGGAGTCGTCGGGCCGACGAGCCTTGCTGGCGGATGCGGCGCGGGGTGCACTCATGGGCGGGCCTCACTCTCGGGTGTGCAGGGACAGGGTGTTACTCGCGCTCGGATCGTTCGGTGACCTCGAGCCCGACCGCACGGGCGGCACGGATCAGAGCGGCCTCGCGCTCCTCGTCGGTGACGCTGCCGCCGAAGGCGGTAACCCGGGCGGCGCGGCGGTCGGTGGTGTAGGGGCGGAACTGGATCCGCGCGTCGTCGGGCAGCTCGGCGCGGGCGGCCGCGGCGACGGTCACGGCGGTTTCGTTCATCAGGTCGCGCATCTGCGGGGACTTCAGGACCTCGCTGATGCCCTCGTAGTCCAGGCGGAAGTCGACTCGCGTGCGGGGCATGCTCACTCCTTCGCGGGGTGCTTGCGGCGGCGGGGCCGTACGGCCGCGTGCGCGGCGTCGGCCGGCGCCGGGGCGGCGGCCATGGTGGGGCGGCCCTCCTCGCGGGCCTGGAGCAGCCGCCGCTTCAGCAGCTCGTGCTTGTACCGGCGGCGCTTGACCTTGAGGCGGTCGCGGGCGGTCTGCGGGCGGGGCGCCGGACGCGGTGGCTTGCGGGGCCGCTTGGCCACGGTGTTGTTCACCGCGGTGATCAGCTCACCCATCCGGTCGTAGATCCCGGTCAGCCGCTCCACCTCCGGCGACCACTCGGTCAGCGGGGGGTGGACGGAGCCCTTCGTCTCCGGGGTCTGCTCGGCCAGCTCCTCGTCGTTGGCCAGGGCCGCGACGAACCGGGAGTGCCGGGGCAGCTGGTCGATGACGCTCGCCAGGAAGGCGAAGCGCCGGTCGCGCCACAGCCGAGCCAGGTCCCAGCCGCGGTCGGCCAGGTCCGCGCGGATGGCCTCGCCGTACCGGTGGATCAGGTAGGCGAGGCGTCGGCTCCCCCCAGGCCGTAGTGCTCCCGCCACCGCGTCAGCAGCATGTCCAGCTTCCAGCCCGGCATCCGGTGCTGGGCGAAGGCGTCGTACTGGTCGCCGAGGAGGACCCGCAGGTCGGCGTCGGCCGGGCCGGTGCCGAGCCGGTCGATGAGCCGCCAGTCCAGCTCGCGCGGATCGGCCAGGGTGAAGAGGGTGTCGCCGTGCACGATGGTGAACGGCTCCGGCGCGCCCTCACGCTCGAGCGCGTCGAGGTCGAGGGACGGGGTGGACGGGGTGTCCATGGGCGGGCTCTCCTGGGCTACTTGCTGGAGCTGCTGGTCTTGCCGCGCCGCGACGAAGACGACGAAGAGGAGGAGCTGCTGCTCTCGGTCTCGTCGCCGGAGGAGCTGCTGCTCTTCTCCTGGCCGGTCTCCTGCGCGGCGGTGGCCGGCTCCTCCTCGGCCGCGGCCTTCCGCTCCTTGGCCCGCTCCTCGCGCCGGCGGGTCTCGGCCTTGGCCCGCTCGAGGTAGGCCGCCGCGGTCTTGTCGTGCTTGGCGGCCTTCTCCAGCTCGGTGCGCGGGCGCCAGCCGCGGGCGCGCAGGCGGGTGGCGACCACGGGCGAGTCGACCGTCTGGGTGATGCCACGGGGGGAGATGTACTCGGTGCCTGCCACGGGGTCCTCTCCATCTGTACGGGGGGCGGGCGCGAGGGGGGTGAGCCGTGGCGGCCGGTGCCCGCCCAAGGGCCGGCCGCCACGGCGGTCAGGAGGAGGCCGGGCAGCCGCCGGTGGTGCACGCGATGACGGTGGCCACCCGCTGGACTCCGGCCGCGCTGAGGACGTGCAGGTCGACCTCCAGCAGCGACGGCAGGAGGCAGCACGGGCACAGCTCCTCACGGCGGCGGGGCGCGCCGGGGGTGAGCGTCAGCCGTACGGCCCGGCCCGCCACGGTCAGAAGCCCATCGCGGAGAGCAGGGCTTCCCAGCCGGGGCCGCCGAAGTAGAACCGTTCGCTGTAGCCGAGGGTGTCGTCCATGTAGCCGGTCAGGGTGACCGGCCAGCCCAGCGGGTCGTCGCCGTTGTTGAACGCCTGGTCGTCCTTGTCCGTCAGCGAGGCGCGGGGCAGGAAACGCGCGATGTAGATTTCGCCGGCGTCGGCCAGGTCCACGCCGATGGTCAGCACCCGCCAGTACCGCAGCGGCGGCCGGTCCGGCTTCTCGACGACGACCTCGCCGGACGTGGCGTCCGGGACGACGGCGGTCATGTCCGCCCCGGTGTAGAGGCCGATGGTGTGCTTGTTGGTCTCCTGGAGGGACACCTGGAGGGTGGTGACGTCGGACACGATGTCGCGCCTGGTCGGTTCGACCGCGCCCCAGGAGGTGACGTCGGAGGTCTCCACGTCGCTCGAGAACTGGGCGCCGTCGTCCGACATCCAGCCCAGGTCGTTGTAGCCGGCGGGCAGCGCGTTGAGCGAGCTGTCGGCGCCGGTGAGCGAGGTGATGGCGTCGGAGGTGATCGGCGCGATGAACGTCGACCCCTCCAGCGACTTGCGGATGAGGGTGTTCTGGTGGTTCTTCAGGGTCTCCCAAGCGGGCACGGCCCTACTCCTCTCGTGCGGGACTCCATGCGGGCAGAGCCCCGGCAGACGGCGGGGCGGCGTGGGCGGGCAGGTCGGTCAGGCCGAGCGGCGCAGTGAGGCGCGGTAGGTGGCCAGCACGCACCGGATGGCCGGGTTTTCGTGCAGGACCGCGCGCAGCCCGACCTCGGTCCGGGCGCGGTCCATCACACCGACGCCGGGCACGCGGGCCGGGCCGGAGATCATGCGCTGTTGGACAGCGCGTGCCACCCGCCAGGCGATGGCGCGGGTGGCGGCCGCGATCTCGATGTCGACGCGCGGCCGGTCGGTGCGCAGGTCGTCCTCGCCGCCCACGCGCCGGATGCGGATGAAGTGCTCCTGTCCGTCGACGCCGGCGAACAGAAGCTCGTGCAGGTTCGCCGGGTAGACGCTGCCGGTGGGGCCGAGGTCGGCGAGCCTGGCGATCAGCAGGTCCTCGACGTCGGGGTACGGAGGCAGATCGGCGGCCATCAGCCCGTCACCTCCCTCAGCTGCACCTCGATGTGGTGGGGCCGGCCGCGCTCGTCGTCCCACGGCTGCGGTTCCCCGTCGACCTGGAACACGTGGCTGCGCCAGCGCACCTGATCGGTGGCGCGGACGTCCGTGCCCGGGGGCACGAACCAGAACCACGTGGAGGCCACGGTGGTGCGGGCGTCGTCGTTCTCCGCGCTCGCGCCCGGCTGCATCGACGTGCCCGTCACCTCGATCTCCTCGGGGTCGCCGGGCAGCGGGTCGCCGTGCGCGTCGGTGCCGCGGCCGCGGACGATGAGCGCGGTGTGGTTGCCCAGGCGCGGCATCGTCAGAAGCCCTCGGGCAGCCGGTAAGTGTCCAGCCGGGAGTCGTCGATGGGCGGGACCATCGCGCGCATGTCGCTGTAGGAGACGGTCACCCGCCCGACCGTCCGGGAGTGGGGGACCAGCGCGGGGTTGGACAGCATCTTGCCCGCGTAGTCCAGGGTCACCGCCCGGAACACGGGCGGTACTGCGTCGGCCGGGTAGCCGTGGGCGAACAGCACGGTGATCCCCTGCGGCCGGTCGGTCCAGTCGATCGGGAACCCGGACACCACCCGCCGCAGCATCCCGTGCCGGTACAGCAGGAAATCATCCCCCTGCACCAGGAGCCGGCCGCTCTCGGTCACCGAGGTCACCGACGTCAGGTGGAGCGTGGGCAGCAGCAGCTCCTCGGTGCCGGGCCCGTCCAGGGTGACGGTGACGTCGTTCTCTTCGGTGACCGACCAGCCCAGCGTGTCCCGGATCTGGTCGGAGACCGCATCGAGGATGAGCTGCGCCCGCGTCTCGTCCAGGCCCTCGTCGTCGTGCAGGATGCGCAGGTCACTGACGCTCGCGAACGCAGCCACAGCCCTCTCCCCTCAGTCCTGGGCGATGATGTTGGCCGACCGCAGCGCGGCGAGGATGGCGTTGATCGCGGTCGCGTTGTCCGCCGCGGTGGCGCTCGCGTCGGTCGGTACGTCCGGGATCGCCGCGCCGTGCACGTAGGTGCTGGTGTCCTCGTCGAAGACGGTCGGCTCACCCATCGGTCTTGCCGCCCTTGGCGTCGTCCGCCTCGCTGTCCTCGGCGGCCTTGGTGGTGCCGGTGGTGCCGGCCTTCGCGGGGCTGGCGGCCGAGCTGCCGCCGCTCCTGGCGGCCGACCTCGAGGTCGCGGACTTGGCCGCCGTCTTGGTCTCCGGCGCGGCGGTGGCCTTCGTCCGGCGGCTCGAGCCCGGCTTGCCCGCAGGCCCGTCCGGCTTGGTCTCGGCCTTCGGCTTCTCCGCCGCGGTGCGCGTGGCGGTCTCAACCCGGCGGCCGCGGGCGTCGAGCTCCACGGCGCGGCCCTCCTCGATCAGCTTGCGGGCCTGCTCGTCGTCGTCGAGGTAGTACTCGTGGTGCGCGTCCAGATCGACGCGGGTGCGCGGCGCCACCTTGATGACGGTGGGCTTGAGGACCAGGACCCTGGTGGTCATCTGCCTCTCCTTTCCGGTCCGGGCCCCGGCCCCCGGGCGCAGGTGCGCTCGAGGGCCGGGACGGGTGAGCGAGGGATCAGAGCCTGTACCAGGCGAACGCCTTGGGGCGGATGACGGCGCCGCCGACGCGGTGCCGGAACAGCAGGCCGATCTTGCCCTCGTCGGCGTACCGCTCCACCAGGCGCGTGACCGTCAGCCGTCGCCGGTCGGCGATCATGTAGCCCTGGCGGACGTCTCCGAAGATCACGGACTTGTCGGTGCCGGCGCCCGCGTCGGCGGTGGTGGTGATCGCGGGCAGACCGTCGACGGTGTACCAGCGGTACCCCATCAGGGTCGGCGGCTCGCCTGCGGCCAGGTTCGGCTGGAGCAGGTAGCGGCCGTCGCCGTCCTTCAGCAGCGCGATCTTCTCCTCCGCCGAGGTGTGCCCGAGCCACACCCCGTTGCGGCGGAACTGGCTGGGCACGGCGAAGGTGACGCGCTTCAGCTCGTCGCCGGTGACGGTCTGGCCCGCCGCGGCGGCCACGCCCTGGGTGACCGTGGCCGCGGCCGCCATGCCCTCCGGCCGGCCGGCACCGGAGCCGTTGGCGAACGCGTCGTCCTCCTGCTCGGCGATCTTCAGGGACAGGGCCTGGGAGATGATCGCCGCCAGGTCGTCGTTCGCGTCGTCCAGCTCGTCGACGCCGATCTTCACCAAGGCGTTGAGGTCGTGGACCTCGATGGTGTCCTTGTCGGCCGGGTCCGCCGGCAGACCGTCCGCCAGGGCGGCGCCGGTCTCGAGCTTCCCCCAGCCGGCGGCCGCGACGTTGACGACACCGATCTCCATCTTGTTGCTGGAGGTCGGCCGGACGGTGGCCAGCGGCCGGATGGTCGCCTCCCTGGGCAGCTCCCGCAGGATGGTGCCCACGAAATCCGCGGGCACGAGGACCTGGCCCTCGGCGTCCTCCACCAGGTCGGCCTTGTACTCGTGCTTCATGCCGGCGTGGCCCTTGCGCACGAAGTCGAAGAACGCCTTCTGCTGGGCGTCCTTGCGCTGCTTGTCGGTGGTCCACACGCCGCCGATCTCGGCGACGGACATCCCGCCGCTCTCCTCGGTCCCGGACATGTCGTGCTTGAAGTCCGGAGCGGACAGGAAGTTGTCCATCTCCGTGATGCGGGTCTCCCGCTCGACCTGCTTCTTGCACTTGGACGCCTCGCCGAGCAGCAGGTCGATCTTCTTGGTGACCTCCGCCGGCATGCGGGTCTTGTCGTCGAACTCGTCGTTCAGAGCGCGGGCCTGCTCGATGCACTGGGCCGCACGCACCAGAAGCGGGTGAGGCATGGTGCCTCTCCTCCCTATGTGTGCGCGCACGAAAAAGGACCCAGCCCGGTGGGTGGGTCCGTCTCGTGTGCGTGTGGTCGGTTACCGGCCGCGAAGCTCGCGGAGCTGATCGGCTAGCTCCGCTTCGCGGTTGCTGCGCTCCAGCCAGGTGCTGAGCGCGTCCAGACGGGCGGAGGTCCCCGCGTACTGCACGGGGTCGACCACTGCGTCCGGGTCCCGGCCTGCGAGCACGGCGTCCGCCTTGTGCATCAAGAGCGTGAGTGCGTCAGGCCCCTTGGGGTCCTGCTGCGGCTCGGCGCCCTCCGGCTTACCGGCGTCCCCTGTCTCCAGGTGGGTGGTCTGGGTGGAGCTGTCCTTCTGTTCTCGGGTGGCGGGCTGCTCCAGGCCCGGCACCCCGCCCAGGGCGGCGGTGTTCATCCACTCAGCGAGCGCGGCCTTGACCTCGGTCTCGTCCGCGCCGCAGACGACGGCCCCCTGCACGACGGTCTCGACGGTCTCGGCGACCGCCGACTTCACGCGCTGGATCACGGCGGACGGGTTCGCGGGGAAGACGACCGCGCTGACCTCCCACAGCTTGACCTCCTCCAGCACACGCACGCGCTTGGAGCCGCGGGTCTCGTACCGCCACTGCAACGGCTCGTAGCCGATGGACATCTTCTTGATGTGGCCGTCGATCATCTTCTGGCGGATGGCCTGGGTGTCCGGGTCGGTGGCGAACTTGACCCGGATCTTCAGACCCTTGTTGTCCTCCTCCGCGCCGACCAGCGTGCCCAGCACGTTCCGCACGCTGGCGTAGTGGTCGGCCAGGTACGGGACCTCGCCCTTCAGCACGCGCGGGATCGTGTTCTTGAAGGCGCCGGCGGCCACGACGTCGTAGTGCAGGTCGATGTTGTCGAACGTCGACGCGTAGCCCTCGAGGACGTTGTCCTCCTCCTCGTCCACCGCCTTCCACTCGGCGGGCACGATGAGCGTCTGCATCTTCATGGGGTCACACCTCTCTGGCCCGTCGCCGGTCGCCGGTCACGTGGCCTTGTCCACGCGCATCGAGCAGTTGCAGTTGGACCGTTCCTTGTCGTCCAGCCGGGAGTCGCCCGGCCACCTGGCGCCGTTGCTGAAGGTGTCCTTCAAGCCGACCGTCTCGCCGTTGATCGCGGCATGGGACTTGCGCGGGTTGGAGCCGGTGATCCACGTCTTGGTCAGCTCCTGGCCGGACTGCTGGCCCGCCTCCCGTACGCCGAACCCGGTCGCTGCGGTCACCTCGGTCCGGGCGGCCCGCGGCGCGCGGTACTCGATGAACAGGCCGAACATCTCCCGCACATCCCCCGCCGAGGCGCCGGAGTCCAGCGCGTCGGCCAGGGCGAAACGGGTGGCGCCGTTGATACCGGCCGCCACTCCGGCAGCGTGCTCGGTCAGCCACTCGTGGGTGCGCTCGGCGTCGTAGTCGTCGGCGGACAGGCCAAGGCCGGCGAGGATGGAGCGGCCCGCAGCGGTGGCCACCGCCAGCGCGATCCCGAAGATGGTCGGCGCGAGGACGCGGTTCCAGCGGGCCAGGTCGAACACGTCCGACAGGGCCTTGCTGCTGCGGCCGGCGTGGGCCTTGCCGTCGTCGGGCCACTTCGCGGCGACGACCGCGCCCTGCGTCTTGAAGAACTCCGCGAGCTGGCGCTCGGCTTCCTTCACGTGGGAGTCGGGGACCTTCGGCTGGGCCACCGCTCACCCCCGCAGGGGGCGGCGCGGCAGGGAGGCGGTCAGGAACCGGGCCAGTTCCGCGTCGGAGAGGGCCGCGCCTTCCGGCCCGGTCTCCTCCTGGCCGCCGTCCTGGCCGCCGCCGTCGGTGCCTGCGGCTGGCTCGCCGCCGCCGGTCGGGGTGCCGTCGGCCAGGGTGGGGGTGACGCCGGCGGGGCGCAGGTACACGTCCGCGCCGGGGTCCGGCGGGAGGCCGACGATCTTCCGGAACTCGTTGACCGTGATCGCGCCGGAGCGCAGCGCGTTGTTCGCGCGCTCCCAGATCGCCTGCTCGGACTCCTTCAGCGCGAGGACCTGGCTGCGGTCCCAGCGGACGGTCACCTTGCGGGGCATGGCGAACTGGGCGTCGAGCACCTCGGGCAGGAGGCGGGCGGTGATGACGTCGCCGATCCGCCGCTGGAGGGGGAGGATCGTCTCCTCCCAGAAGGAGGTACGGGCCTCCTTGTAGTTGGCGAACGTCGACCGGTCGAGGCCGACCTTCGCGCCGACCAGGATGGGCGGCACTCCGAAAGCCGAGCAGATCCGCGCCTCGCTGATGGTCCGCAGGTCCGGGAACTCCAGGCTGTTCAGGTCCAGGCCCAGCACCTTGACGTCCATCCCGGCCTGGAGGACCGCGGGCTCACCGCGCTTGGACCCGCCGAACTTCTGCTTCCACTTCGTAGCGAGCCTGTCTGAGACCTCCTGGTCGACCTTGCGCTGGGTGGTGATGACCACCCCGGGCACGGCCCGGTTCTGGAGCAGGTGCTTCACGAAGTCGGTGGCCTCGTTGTCCAGAGCGACAGCCCGCAGCGCCGGCCGCAGCGGCGCCTGCCCGACCAGCGGATCGACCGGGTTGGGGTAGCGGAACGCGAGCACGTCGGTGCCGAGGTCGACGATGGACCCGCCGAGCAGGTAGCCGTACCGGGTGCGGCCGTTGCGCTGCCGGATGAACCGCACGAGGTCCGGGCGCAGCGGCCACAGCTGCACCGGTCGCCCGGCCTGGTCCCGGATGATCTCCCAGAACGCGATGCCGGCCAGGTCCATGTGGATGACCGTCAGCTCGAACAGCTCGAACTCGGTCAGCATCGGGTTGGGGTTGGTGATCAGCTCGCGCAGCGGGTGGTTCTCGCGGGGCTCGCCGAGCCCGTCCGGCCCGTACACCCGCAGCGGCGCCTCCGGCAGCGAGGTGGCCTTCTCCATGATGCAGGCGTAGACCAATTCGTTCCGCCCGAACCCGGCTTCCGCGTAGGGCAGGAACCCGGCGGCCGGGTAGTCCGGGCTGTTGACGCCCAGCCCCAGGGAGGTGCCGAACGCCTGGCCCTCCACCGCCTTGGTCTCCACCCGCTGAGGCGGGCCGGTCAGCCACCCCATCTCAGGCGTTCCATCCGGTCAGCAGCGACAGCACCACGGCCATCCCTCCAGCGGTGAGGACCGCGGCCCCGCCCCCGTACAGCAGCAGCACCCCGGCGGGAACACCGGTGACGCCGACGGCCATGGACGCCGCGGCCGCCGCCCGCCGCGGCGCCTGCTGCGCCCACGCTCCGGCCGCGCGGGCGCGCTCGCGCACGGCGTCCAGCGTCACCGGCTCCCGCTGCTCCTGCCGGGGCGCGGCGGCCAGGAGCATCACGCCCAGGGCGAGCAGCGCCCAGCCGGGCCCGGCCAGGAGCAGCACGCCGGCAGCCAGGCAGGCGACAGCGGCAGCACGGTGCATCGGTGACTCCCTGAAGAGGTTCGGTCAGAAGATGTCGGCGGCGGCGCCGGCCTCGTCCACGGCCAGAGAGCCGTCGATGGCGAAGAACAGGGCGGGCATCCCGTCGATGCGCTTCCCGGTCTTGTTCCTCTCCGGTTTGACCGGGCGGATCCGGTCGGGGTCGTCGCGCGGCCGCTTGGCCTCGAGGTTGTCCGCGCACCACGCGGCCACGGGGTTGCCGTAGTGGGTGATGCCGCGGGTCTTCAGCAGCCGCAGCATCTCCGTCATCGGCTGCGTCATCCGTTCGAAGGTGGTGTTCGACTCGACCATCTCCAGGCCGGTGCGGTCCTCGATGGCCTGGCGTACGGGCTCGCCGCACCACTTGTCGTAGGTGGCGTCGACGATGGCGAAGGTCGCGTTGTCCTCCTCGATGGCGGCGTAGATCGACTCGTAGTCGATGACGTCGCCGTCGGTCGCGGTGACCCAGCCGTCACGCACCCAGAGGCTGAACTTGTCGTCGGTGGCCTTGTCGAGGGTGGGCACGACCGACTCCGGTACCCAGAACCGCCACAGCGCCGAGCCGTCCTCGAAGAACAGGCACCAGGCCGTCAAGTCGAACTTGCTCGAGAGGTCCAGGCCGGCCCAGCACTTCTCGCCGGCGAGCCGGGGCCGCAGCCACTCCGGATTCGGAGCGACCTCCCCGGTGCAGGAGCCCCACAGGTCCATCGGCACGAACCGGGTGACCTGGGATACCCGCTGGTTGAGCTGGAACTGCCGGAAGCCGTTCTCCTTGTTCGGGCTCGCCTTGGCCTCGAGCGCCTGGCGGCGCATCGCGTCCAGCGACTTGAAGGCCCCCAGCGCGGGGTTCGGCCACTTCCAGTTCGCCTCGTCCCACGGGTCCAGGCTGGTCGGCAGGTCCGGGTGCCCGGGGAAGATCCGGTGCAGCGCCGCCAGTTCCTCGTCGGTGCGGGGGAACTTCCGCACGAAGGCGAAGATGTGCGGCGCCCGGGCCGGGTCCTGCTGGACCCGCTCGGCCTCGTCGATCAGGTCCGCCCCGAAGCTGGCCGGGTCGTTGGTCTCGGTGGTGATCGCGCACAGCATCTCCTGGAGGCGGGCGCCCACCGCGGTGGTCATCGCCTCCCACAGCGACCCGTCCGGCTGGGACAGCACCTCGTCCAGGCAGAAGCCGTGCGGGTTGTGGCCCAGCTCGCCCTGGGCGTCGGCGGTGATGACCTCGTAGTGGGAGGCCATCGTCTCGTCGACCAACCTGCGCGCGTTGCGGACGTGCTTGAGGCGCTTGTTCAGGACCGGCTGGAGCTGCACCATCCTCAAGGCCGGTTCGAACACCTTCCCGGCCTGCTTGGTGTCGGCGGCGGCGCCGTAGACCTCCGCGGCTTCCTCGTCGTCGCCGATGAGGAGGTACAGCAGGATGCCGGCCGCGATCTCACTCTTCCCGTTCTTCCGGGCGAGGACGATGTACGCGATGCGGTACCGGCGGACGTAGCAGTCGTATTCGCTGGACCAAAGGACCTCGCCGAACATCGGCCGCAGGATCTCGTGTTCCTGCCACGGCTCGGGGATGAACGGCTTGCGCTTGTGCGGGCCCTTGGTGTGGACGAGGAGTTCGGAGAAAAAGGCCACCACGCGGTCGGCACGTGGCGCGCAGTAGTGGGCGCCCTTCTTCGTGCAGGTCTGTCCGCGGAAGGTGTAGCCGCAGGTCGTACCGCGCTTGTCCTTCGGCCGCCACCGCTTGTCGTGGTTGATCGTGTACGGCCGGCGGCGCGCCCGGGAGGCCTTACGCGGTCGGGTGGAGGCGGGCGTTTCCGCGGCCACGGCGGTCTCCGATCCGGGCGGAGAGGCCCCCCGGCTTTCCGCTCCTTCGCATCGCAACCTCCCGCAGTTCCCAAAACTTAGACCGCATTTCGCTTGCAAAGTTCGGGGATTCGAGGCACTATATACATAGACCGCAGAACGCGGTTAAAGTTTCCGGGAGGGGCAGACCATGACCATCACCACCGACGTGACCGACGTGAATGCCGCCTTCGCCACCGAGCGCGCCGAGCAGATCGACGCCGCCCGCGCCTGGGAAGCCCGCCTCGCCGAGCGCATCGCGCGGGGTGAGGTCGAGCGCCTGGCCGACGGCCGCTACCGCGTCCTCACCGGGTGGGACCGGGGCGAGATCCTGTCCGCCACCGGCATGCCCCAGCACGGGCTGGACATGACCGGCGACCGGGCCGCGCTGTACTCCGCCGTCCCCGCCTGGCACGGCCTCGGCCAGATCATCCCCGGCGGGACCTCCGACGTGGACACGGTGCTGGAGCTGGCCGGGATCGCCTACGACGTGAAGCGCGTCCCCGCCCTGTACGAGTGGCAGGGCGACATCCTCACCCACACCGACAAGTTCACCACCGTCCGCGCCGACACCGGGGCCGCGCTCGGCACCGTCGGGGCCCGCTACGAGGTGATCCAGAACCGGGCCGCGTTCGCGTTCCTTCAGGAACTCGTCGCCGACATGGGCGTCATCTGGGAGAGCGCCGGGGCGCTGCGCGGCGGCCGCAAGGTCTTCATCTCCCTGCGCCTGCCGGAACACGTCACCGTGGACGCCGAGGGGATCAACGACAAGATCATCCCGTTCATCTCGGCGATCAACGCCCACGACGGGAACCACCCCTTCACCGTGGTGGTCACCCCGTGGCGGCCGGTGTGCGGCAACACCGAACGCTTCGCCGTCCGCGACGCGTACACCCGCTGGACGGTGCGGCACACCGCGTCGGCCACCGACCGGATCAAGGAAGCCCGCCGCACGCTCGGCCTGTCGATCCGCTACTACGAGCAGTGGGCGGCCGAGGAAACCGCGCTGGCCCGCACCGACCTGGCGATCAACGATTTCCACAAGGTGATCAACAGCCTGTGGCCGCTGGACGAGGACGCCACCGACCGCACCCGCACCATCGCGGCCAAGCGGACCGACAAGCTGGACGATCTGTTCCGCACCGAGGCCGAGCGGTCCGGCCGCACCGCCTACGCCGCAGAGCGCGCGGTCACCGAGTACCTGGACCACTACGCCCCGATCCGCCCGTCCGGCGCGCTGAAGGGCAACCCCATCGGAGCGCGCGGCCAGCGGCTCCTGGAAGGCGCGGACGACGAGATCAAGTCCAAGGCCCACCGGAAGCTGATGCTCCTGCGCCGCTGACCCTCGGGTGTCCGGGCCGGACCCCCACCCGGCCCGGACACCCCGCCCCCAGCCTGCGTAGCTCAGCGGCAGAGCAGCGGTCTTATAAGCCGACGGTCGCGGGTTCGAATCCCGCCGCAGGTACGCCACCCACACCGCCCGTGGCAGAACGGAGCAGCAACCGATGACCGGTCACCTCACGCAGCAGCCGCAGACCCCGGCCGCCTTGGCACGCGCCATCCTCGACGCGATCCGCGCCCAGCCCGACGCCTTCGACATGGAGGAGTGGACCAACCTCGCCCCCGGCGAGGAGCTGGAGCCCGGCGCCATCACCTGCGGCACCACCCTGTGCGCCGCCGGATGGGCCGCGCACCTCACCGGCTGGACCATCGTCAGCACACCCCTCAGCGTCTACGCCGAGAAGGACGAGCGGACCTGCAACATCGGCGACGCGGCGTGCGAAGCGCTCGGCCTCACCGAGGACGAGACGTTCTGGTGGGAGGACGAAGAGACCGCCATCCACCGCCTCGAAGAGATCGCCGGACTGCGCTGACCCAGCCGGTTGCCGGGCCGCGCCCCCGCGCGGCCCGGCAACTCCCCAGCCGTCCCGGCGCGGGACATGCGACCCGGGGCCCCAACCCCACCGACTCGCTTCCCGCGCCGGGACCTCCCCGCCACCACACGGAGGAGACCATGAGCACCATCACCATCCCGGCCGACGTCGCCGAGCTGTTCGCCGACACCTGGGGCGACCAGCAACTGGCGTACGACATCGCCGGATCCCTCACCTGCACCGAGGCCGACGTCCTCGCCGAGCTGCTGGCCGCGCTCGGCGCGCCCGACGCCGCCGACATCTGGGCCGACGCCCACGCCGACGAGGACCAGCCCGGCGACGCCCACTACCGCGAACCCGCCGACTCGAGGAACCCCTGACCCATGGACCACGAGCCCGCCGAGCTGCTGCGCGTCACCGCGCACTACGAGTGCGCCGACTGCGGCGGCCGGTTCTCCGCCGACTACACCGACAACGGCATCCCGCCGCAGACCCGCCCGCACCGCACCTGCACGGCCGCCTCCGACGACGAGCAGTGACCGACCCCGGCCGGGGCGAGATGCCGTAGCACCGCCCCGGCCGATATCCTCACCCGCATGACGCGGCCCAAGTATCTCGACCTCCACGCCGTCGCGGAGCTGACCGGCCTGACCTACCCCACGGTGCGCGGCTACCACAACAAGGCCGCGATCCGCCGGCGCGACGGCACGTCCCGCCCGGGTGACTTCCCGCCGCCGGATGATGTATTCAGCCGCGTACCCCTCTGGCTGCCGGACACCATCGAGACCTGGATGGCGAACCGGCCCGGCCGCGGCACCGGCGGCGGACGACCGCGGAAGAACCCCAACAGCGGGAGCGACGCATGACCACGCTGATCATCGCCATACGGGACGCCGACCAGGAGACCAAGCGCCGCGCCGTCGACGCCCTGCACGACGCCGGCCTGACCATCGCTGAGGCTCAGCTGACCAGCGGCCCCGTCGTCCTCGAGAAGCACGGCCAGGACGACACCGGCGAGCACCCCGCCGGCCCGCTGAAGTGGGTGGCCGCGCTCCTGTTCCTCGCCGTCCCGGCGCTCCTCGTCGGGTGGATCTGGGCGGGGGAGTGGCGGTACGGAGCCACCGCCGGCGTCGCGCTCCTGGCCGCCTTCATGGTCCTTGGCCTCTCCCTGGCCGGACGGGACCAGGCCGCCTGAGCGCCGCCAGCCGCGGCCGCCCGCGCCGAGCTGCCCGGGCCGCCGGCCGCGGCGCCGCAGCGGCTACCCGCTGAGCAGGTCCTCCTTCGGGTCCCGCTGCTCGCCGCCGAGGCTGAGCGAAGCGCGGTCGGACGGGGTGAGCCCGAAGCGGGAGCCGTACCGGACGACGATCTCGGTGTAGTCCTTCAGCGCGGTCAGCATCGGGTTCTTCACCACGCCCCGCGAGCCCTGGACCGTCAGCCCCTCAGTGGCCAGCTGCACCGCGGCCCGCCGGTGCCCGATCACCGCGTCGCAGAACACGGCGAACGCCTCCGTGTCCCACGGGGTCAGCACCCGCTTGCGGATCAGGTCCGGGGCCAGGCGGTGCCAGAGGTCCAGTGCGGTCTCCTGGCCGGCGTCCGCCTGGCGGTCGAGCTCCACCAGCCACCCGGGCGGCTCGATCGCGCCTTCGTCCGGCACCGGCTCGGTGTCGTTGATCCGGTCCTTGCGGTCGCCGTGCAGCACCTTGAGCGACGTGGGCTTGGAGGGGCGGCCCTGGCCGGCTCGTCCCATGGTCACCTCCGAGTAGCAGGGGCGCCGCGCACCCGTCAGGGCTCTGACCAGGGCGAACGCGCAAGCGGTGCGCATCGCCGCAGGTCAGCGGCATACGTCCAGGTCAGACGCATGCGTGCAGGTCACAGGCTCGCGCTGCACAAATCCGGGACTTACGTCAGCGCGAGAGATTCATCACCCAGGCGCTCGGACCAAGATCAACTGAGGTCGTCGACCCCTCCCCCCTCCCCAAAGCCGCAGGTCAGGGCCCTGCGCGCTCGGTCCTTGCGCGTTTGCGCAGGTCAGAGGCTTGCCGCGATGGTGCCCGGCGGGTCGTTTGGGGCCGGCCGGGAGGCCGGCCGGAGGGGTCTGGAGGGGGCCTGAGGGGCGCCGGGAGGGGGCGCGCAGGGGTCTGTGAGGGGCTGTGAGAGGCCCGTACGGGGTGTGTGAGGGGCCTTCAGCGGCGGTTCCAGCCCCCGGGCTGCCTGCGGGCCGTCTGGGAGCTGTCGCACGAGCGGCACAGGCCGCGGCCGTGCCGCGGGTCGTTCGGGTCCTCGCCCCGGGCGACCAGCTCCTTGCGGTCCAGGGGCCAGTGGTCGGCTACGACGCTGGGCTCTACGCCGCAGATGACGCACACCGGGTCGCGCGCCAGGACGGCGGGGCGGAAGCGGGTGCGGTGCTCGCCGCCGTAGCCCTGGGCGGTGGAGCTGCCGCGTGAGCGTTGGCTGGCGGCGCGGCGGCGGGTGCGGCACTGGGCGGTGCAGCGGCCCTTGGCGTCCAGAGGGCGGCGGCAGCGGGGGCAGCGGGACCGGGGCCTGGTGGGCATGACCCCCCTTCCGCGGGGTGAGGGGGGGTGTGTGGAGAACGACCCCCCGGCGTGGGATGGGTGGGGGGGTCTGCTGAAGGGCCGGCCCCCCGTGTGCGTGATGCCCCGGGGGGTCAGGAGCGGTACTCGCGCCACCAGCGGTCGATGTGGGCGTCCCAGCGGGGCGGGCGTCCGGCCGCGCGGGCGCGGCGCTTGCACTCGTCGGCGGGCACGTCGAGGGTGACGAGCTGGGCGCCGGGCAGACGGGCGAGGACGTCGGCCCGGCTGGTGATGACCCAGGCGTGGCGCAGTTCGTGTGCGCGGGTCAGGCGGGTGAGCACGGCGTCGCGTGCCTCGATCGCGAAGGGGATCAGGGCGGGCGGGTGGCCGTGGTCGTTCGGTGAGCCGAGGGCCTGGGCGATGGCGTCGAGGTCCAGGACGAGATCGCCGGGGCGGGCGCGCTGGGTGACGTACGTGGTCTTCCCGGCGCAGGGCGGTCCGTAGACGATGGTGACGGCGCGGTGACGGCAGGAGTCGCATTCGCCGGTACCGCCGTGGGGGGCGCGGCAGCGGGGGCAGCGGGTACGGGAGCGGGCGGGCACGGGCGGGCTCCCTGGTCAGGACTCGAAGACGATCAAGGTCAGTCTGTCGTGGGCTTGTCGACTGGCCCCGCAGAGTCGTTGTGCTGAGTGATCAGGCGGGCCCGGTTGTGCATGTGCTCGGCAGCCTTCAGGACGAGCTGGTCGGCGAGGGCTGGGGGAACACCTTCTTCCAGGAGTTCGCGGCGGTAGGTGCCGAGCTGCTTGGCGCTGGTCATGATCTTGGGCATGGGCGGGCTCCTCGGTCAGGGCTCGAAGACGATCAGGGTCAGCTCGGCGGAGTCGACGTCGATGGGCACGTTCGTGCCGTACAGCGCGGGGGAGAGGCTGCCGAACGTGCGGGTCTCCCCGGCCGGGATGCTGACGTCGGTGTCGTCGACGGCCTTGCCGCCGACGGTGACCGGCGTGCCGAGGGTGAGGGTGTGCGCGGCCGCGCCGGTGTTGGTCACGCGGAGCACGGTCTTGCCAGTGTTCGGCATCGAGTGCTGGTTCACGGGGTCGCCGGCCGTCGGGGCGGGGTCGGCGACCCCGGCGTCGGTCAGCTTGGTGACAGGGAGGGACGCGCGGGGCATGGCCGATCTCCTCTCGACGGGGGCGGGCATGCGAAAGGCCCGGCGGTGGGCCGGGCCTGAAGAGGCACTGCGTGCAACGTATGTGGTGAAGCGTGCGCCGCTGACCTGCGGATTGTCAAGCTGCGTCGTGCTGGCGTCGTATCGCGTCGGTGATGTCGGCGAGGTCCCACAGCGCTTCGGGGTGTCCGGGGCCGCCGGTGGGGCGGCGGGCGGCGTGGGTGATGCTGTGGCGGCGGGCCCAGGCCCGGAACGCCGCGGCGGTGGGCTTGCCGAGGGTGTAGGCGGCCTGGGCGGTGGTGATGAGGGGGCGGCCGTCTCTGCCGAGGGGGGTGCGGGCGGTCACGGCGTTGATCTTGCCCGCGGCCGGTGCCTATTCGCACACACGTGCGCCGTACGGCGCTGCTCTACGGCTCCTCGCCGAGCACTTCGGCCTCCAGGCGGGCGAGCTGCCGCGCCGACATCACCTCGGTCCAGGTGCGGCCCTCCACGGTCCAGCGGGTACGGCAGCCGGGGCACGTCCAGATGCGCGGGGCGTGCCACCGCCGGCGGCGCCAGGGCCGGCGGCAGCCTGGCGTGCAGCCCACCAAGTCCCAGTTCGCGTACGCCTCCGTGAAGCTCGGGACGGCGGCGCTGTCGTCCTGGTCGCGGTGGAGCGGCCCCAGATCAACCATGGACACCTCGCTGCCGTAGGAGAGCAGTTGGGGCGGCCCGGGCGCCCAACCGTGGCGCGGCACCCGGGCCTTCTCATGGGCGGTGCGTCATGGGGTGATGCTTCCAGAGTCGGAGGCGCGTCCTCAGCGGGGGCAGGGATTTGAACCCGCGTCTGTGCCGGGGATGAGCCCGGTTGCTCTGAGCTGGCTGAGCTACCCCGCTGAGGACGCGCAGATGCCAGTGTGGCAGGCAGACCTGTCAGGGCCGCCAATCGGGCCGGCAGTCGGGGTGGCCGGCGTACGGCAGCGCGAGGAGGCGGAGGATCGTCATTCCGCGGCCGAAGACGCCATCAACGTCGCTGTTCCACACGCTCTCTGCCTCTTCGATGATGGCCCGCTTCGCCCCCACCTCGGCGAGCACGCGGGCCGGGTCGTGGCGGGCGATGTGGGCTGCTCCCTGCCACGGGACCGTGACGTCGTAGCCGTGAACCTGCATCAGCACTGTGCCATCGTGCGTGTCGCCTGGGCCGGGTTCTTCCATCAGCTCGCCGTACGGGCACTCCGCGTCGTTGCACATGTCCCCGAAGCCGTGGTCCCACCGCCATCGCCCGGTGTGGTTCGTCGCGGCGCGCGCCGCTTTCTCGTCCTCGTCGAGCCGCGCCCGCAGGAACTCGACTAGCTCGTCGCTCATGGCGTCAGTCTGCCGTACGGCGGTCCGCTGGCGCGGTGTCCGTCCACTGCTGCATGAGGCGGGCCTGCCAGGACTCCACGGCCACGCCGATCCGCGCGAGGTAGCGCACGACGGGCGGGCGCTCCCGGCGGTGTCGCTCTACCTGGCGGCGGGCGCGCCCGGTGTCGGGGTATGGGCGGTGCACGCGCGTCACACCCGCCTGTCGTCGTGGTACTGGTAGCGGAAGGCTCCGTCGTCGGCGCGGCTGGGGAGGCCGTCCTCGTCCAGGGCGAGCCGGTAGCGGGCGATGCGCAGCGTGGGGTAGATCGTCTGGGTGTCGAGGTCGGCCATGGGCGGGCCGGGGTCGACGGTGGTGTCCAGGTACTCGGGCGGCCGGCGGCCGGCGATGTCCAGTCGCCGGCCGTCGTTGGGTCCGCCGACCAGGACGGCGGCGCTGTCGTCATGGTCGCGGTAGAGCGGCACCAGGTCGGGGGTCATGGGCTCATTGTGCCCGGCGGCGGTAGCTGCGCCGGGCGGCCAGGGCGGCTGTGACGGTGCGGCCTGTCCAGCGGTTGACGCCGCCGCTGGTGTCGTCCGGCTCGGGCCAGCGGCGCGGCTGGTCGGGCTTGCGGGAGCGGGAGAGGTCGGCGCGGATGGTGGAGGCGGTGACGCCGATCCCGGCGGCCTCCAGCTCCTGGGCGGTGTAGAGGCGGGCGGGCTCCAGGGCGGCGGCCGGTCGGGCGGTGTGCGTGGCGAGCCAGGCGTCCACGTCGGCGGGGTCGTAGGTGTTCCAGCGGCCGCGCGTGCCGACGGGGGCGGGCCAGTCGGCGCGGCGGGCCCAGGTGTTGCGGACGGTGGCGAGGGGGCGGCCGGTGCGGGCGGCGATCTCTGCGACGGTCTCGGGGGTGCGCTTGGTGCGGGGTACCATGGGGGTCCGTCCTTTCGGATGGGTTGTGACCGGCAAGGGTTTCGTGACGCCGCTTCGGTGGTGTGGGCTTCGGCCCGGCCCTGCCGGTCCTTTTCGTTTCTGCGGGCGGGCCGCCCCGGCTGGGTGCCGGGGCGGCCGGTCGGGTCACTCCTGGTGGCCTTCTTCCTTCGCCAGCCACATGCCGAGGCTGGCCAGGTTCCGCTCCGCCGTGATCAGGCAGGCGGCGGCGGAGTGGACGCGCACCGGGTGCGGCTCCTCCATCTGGATGCGGAGGAGGTCCAGCGCGCCGAGCCAGAACAGGCAGCCCGTGACGAGTTCGGCCTTGCGGTCCTCGGGGAGGGTCTGGTCGCGGCCGATCTCGGCCACGCGCTGGACGGCGGTGATGGCCTCGTCCCCCATCACGAACCCGGTGGGCAGGGCGATGGGGAGGGGGAGGTGGTCGCAGACCATGACCAGCAGCGCGTACACCTTGGACAGGTGCTCGCCGAGGTGGCCGGTCATCTCGTCGTCGTGGTCGGCCATGGGGTCGTCCTTTCTCTCGGTGAGTGGGTTGTGAGGTCCGGGGTTCGTGGCCCCGCCCTCTGATGAGTACTTTACAGCACTCGCTTAGTGATTGCAACACCCGTAGTCAGAGAGGGCGGGGTGCCCCGGCTGGCTGCCGGGGCACCCCCTGCCTCACTCCTGGTCCCTCAGCAGCGCGTCAGCGGCACCTTCAAGACCGGCTTCGCCGGATGCCAGGATGATCCGGACCTGATCGGCCCTGATGCCATCCCAGCCCCCGACGCGGAGCAGGCTGAACATCTCGGCTGCGGTGAGCCAGTGCAGGCTGGCCGCCCAGACGCCGATCTTCACGTCTTCGCTCACCGGCTGGTCGCCGATGATCTCAGCCACGCGCCGTACCGCAGAGGTCATCTCTACGGAGTCGTAGACCGGGCCCTCGGGGAGGGCGATCGGCACCGGCAGCTTGGCCAGGAGGGCCGCGAGCAGATCGTAGAAGTCCACGATCAGCACCATCAGGCGCTCCATGCCGCGCTCAGGCTCGTCAGACATGTGATGTCCGTCCTCTCTGCTGTTGTGATGGGTCGTGAGGTCCGGGGTTCGTGGCCCCGCCCTCTGATGAGTACTTTACAGCACTGGATGAGTCATTGCAACACTCATGGGCGAGGGGCCGGCCCAGGGGTACGCGAAGGGGCCGCCCCCCGGCTGGATGCCGGGGGGCGGCCCCTGGTGGGAGGTCAGTCCTCCCGCTGGTTACGGAACCACAACATGAAGTCGAGTCCGGCCTGATGTCCGGTCACCAGCACCACGGAGGCGCTGGCGACGCGGTGGGAGCGCGGCTCGATGCGGTCGAGGATCGACAGCTCCGCTGCCGCCACCCAGTAGTGGCACATCAGCTCGGCGTTGGTCATCGGCTCGGACGGCAGGGGCTGTTCACACACCAGCTCCGCCGCGCGGCCGACTGCCTCGATCCGCTCCAGGATGTCCGCCCCGAAGTCGGGGAGTTCGATCGGCACCGGGAGGGCCCCGCAGACCACCTTGATGGTCCGGTAGGTCGCCTCCAGGTGCTCGCGGAACATGCCCCGCATCCGGTCTTCCTGGTCAGACATGGCGTCCGTCCTCTCTTGATTTGTGATGGGTCGTGAGGTGCGGGGTTCGTGGCCCCGCCCTCTGATGAGTACTTTACAGCACTGGATGAGTCATTGCAACAGCGGAAAGGGGTGAGATCCGGTCCCCCTTTCCGGTCGATAACCCTTGCATCCGTTCAGGGTTTCGGGTAACGTATTCCTTGACAGCGGCAAGGGAAGGGAGGTGAAATACCAATGGGAGACCGGATGGACACGCTCCTCGCGGCGCTCGACCGGCAGGGCTTCAAGTCCTGGCAGGCCGACAGCGGTATGTGGATGTTCAGCCGTGGCTACGTGACGATCACGTTCCACCGCACCCCCGTCACGGCGGGTGAGTGGATCGACCTGATCAGCGTGCTGCGCGGCGCTGGACTCCACTTCCCCGAGGAGGAGTGAGCAGCGGGGGGCCGCGCCGGTATCGCGGCCCCCCGCCCATCCGGACACACGACCGAACAGCCGCACACCGGAGGAACCACGATGACACAACAGCAGCAGTGGCAGGCCACCGTCACCGCCGACGCCGGCGGCCTCCTGGTGGACCTGCACCGACTCGGCCAGGCCGTGCCCGGCGCCACCGCCTACGACGCCTCCAGCGGCCGTCTGACGCTCGTCTGGCGGCTCGAGGCGGCCACCCTGGGCACCGCGACCGAGGCCGCGCTGAAGACGGCCCGTACGGCGCTGCGCGACGCCCTGGGCACCGCGCCCGCCCTGGCCGAGGTCCGGGTCCGTACCGCCGAGGCCGCCGAGGCCGAGGCCGCGCGCCCCGGCGAGCAGGACCTCATGGGCTACGCGGAGGCGGCCGAGGAACTGGGCGTCTCCCGGCAGCGCGTGAACGAGCTCGAGCGCACCCGGGACGACTTCCCCCGGCCCGTCGCGCGGCTGCGGTCCGGGCCGGTGTTCACCGCCGAGTCGATCCGCCGGTTCGCCGCCGGATGGGACCGCCGCCCCGGACGGCCCCGCAAGACGGCCTGACGCCGGCCGCACACACAAGGGCCCGGCCCCACCAGCGTGGTGGGGCCGGGCCCTTGCCGCTGCGCCGCTACTGGGCCAGGCGCCAGCCCGACAGCCGGTCGTCCCGGCCGACACTGGCGGCCAGCACCTTCCCCGGCAGCTCCCGCGTCTCCAGGCCAACCGCCGCGGCGATCTCGGCGGCCGGGTACCGGGCCGGCTCGGCGCGCTCGGCCGGCGGCACGTCGGCCACGATCTCGGCCTGGTCGCCGAGCAGCAGCAGCACGCGGACGCGGACCTCTTCTTCACTCATGATCGTTCCTCTCTTCGGTGGTGGTGTGGCGGGGCACGGCCGTCTCGAGTTCGGTCTCAGACGGCCACTGGCGGGGGTTCAGGGAGACGCTGGCGCGCTCCAGGGGCGGCGCGTTGACCTCGAGCGCCAGAGGCTCGCCAGAGGCCAGCAGGGCGCGCAGCTGCTCGTCGTCGGGTGCGGTGAGCGTGGCGGGCAGGCGTACCTCCTTGTCCTGGTCGTCGGTCAGCACCAGCTCGCAGCGGTACTGGCCGCGCCGGGCGTCGACGAGCTGCGCTTCGATCCGTACCTTCACGGGTTCCGGTCCTCTCAGAGCAGGCCGAGGTGGCGGGCGATGTCTTCCGGGGCCAGGCCGGTCAGCTCCTTGACGACGACCAGGAGCAGCAGCACGCCGACCGTGATGGCCGGGCCCCGGGCGCTGGGCGCGGCGTAGCGGATGCCGTCGCCGCCCGGGTTCAGGCCGCCGTGGGCCAGGCGCCGGTGCTCGGCCTGGTCGGTGCGGGCACCGAGGCGGCGGGGGCGGGGGTCGCCGGCGGCGTCGCAGCCGCCGCAGCGGTACTGGAAGGGCATCTCTCACACCTTTTCGAGGTCGGGGGTGGGCAGGGATGTGGCGAGGACTCCGCGGGTGTTGCCACCCTTCAGCCAGAGCTTGTCCTCCACGCGGATACCGGCGGCCTCCAGCTCGCGGCGGAGCCGGGAGACGGTCCATCCGGTGCAGTCTCCCGCAGCCTGGGCGCGGGCGAGGATGTCTCGCAGATGCGCACCGCGGGCGGTTCCGATCGTGGCGCGGGTGTGCCACAGGAGCCGGGTCGCCTCCAGCCCCTTCCCGGGCGCGTCCCCGGATGCGAGATCTTGAGATCTCGCACCTAGACCATCGCGGCTGACCTGCGGCTTCTCGGTCTCTAGGGGAGTGGGGAGGGGAGCGGTCTCGGCGTGGGGGAGGGGCTGCTCCTGGGTAGGGGCGGCCGGGGTGGGCTGCTGCTCCCCCTCGTGCGCGGGCGCGCCCGGGCCGGTCGGGCGGTGGGCGGGCGCGCCGCCGTGGCGGGCCAGCCACACGGACCAGTCCCCGGCATGGATGCCGGTCGCGTTGCGGCCGCCGACGTCGAGCTGGCTGCGGATCGGCACCCCGAGGGGGTCCAGCAGCGCGCGGAGGCTGCCGACGGTGCACGTCACCGGGCGGCCCAGGGCGGTGGAGCGGGCGGTGATCTGGTCGGCCAGCGCCGCCAGGTGCAGCCCGCCTCGGCCGTCCAGGAGCTGGTCGATGGCCCACAGCAGGTCGCGCAGCGCGGCGAGCTGGCGGCGCCGCTCGGTGCGGGTCAGGGGCGGCGTGGCGGGCTCGCTGCCGGCGGCGTAGGCGGCCACCGCGGCGGCGGCCGCGGCGGGTACGGCCACCAGCCACACGGGCGACTCCCCCGCCCGCTCGGCCCACTGCCAGGCCCACCAGCAGCCCCCGGCGGCCAGGCCGGCCCGGGTGAGGCGCGCCTTCCCGGTGCCGAGGAGACGCTTCAGACCGCCGAGCAGGCGGCGGGGAGCGGTGCGGGCGCGGCGCTCGGCCCACACCGCTCCCCTGCCGCAGGCCGCGCGCAGGCCGGTGCCGGCGCGGCGGGCCAGCCGCCGGTGCCCGGTGGGCGCCGGGACCTTGCGGACCGTGGCGGCCACCGCGGCGGCGGCCGCCGCGTACGCGCGGCCGGCGGCCAGGCCGACCTGCTCGGCGCGCGGGGTGTCGGGGGCGATGTCGATGGTCATGGTCAGCCTGCGATGACGGTCAGGAGGGAGTCGACGATGGACACCAGCTTCAGCCACAGCTCGGAGGCCGCGGAGGCGGCGGTGACGGCGAGGAAGCCCATCAGGGTGCTGACGAGCAGGCCGGGGCGGAGGTAGTGCCAGGCGCCGAGCAGGGCCAGGGCGATCGCGGCGGGCACCGTGCCGAACTCGTCGCCGATCCGGCCGGTCAGCAGGCCGGCCTGCTCCGACAGGATCGCCCAGGGGTCGCCGGCCTTCACGTAGGCGATGCCCAGAGCGATGCCGATGGCGAGGCCGGCCGGGGGCGGCAGGGTCTTGCCGCCCTTCTTCAGCGCCGCGCCGGTGATGACGGTCAGCACCAGGGCCAGGCCGTGCATGCCGATCTGAAGCATGGGACAGGGGTTCCTTTCGAGCAGGTCAGGGCTGGAGGGCGACGGCGAGGACGGTGGCGGTGTAGAGGGCGCGGCCGCACCAGGCGACGGGCAGGACGGCCTGGTCGGCGGTGCGGTAGACGCCCCAGCCGAGCCACACCGCCAGCAGGGACACCCCGACGGGCGCGCCGTCCATAAAGCCGATCAGCCAGGGGGTGAACCCGAGCTTCCAGGCCGCGTAGACGCCGGTGGCGGTGTAGACGGCCGGGCCGATGCGGCGCTGCTGCTGGGCGATGCGCTGGACGACGTGCACGCCCTCTTGCACGCGCTCCTGGGCGGGCCGCTGCCGGTAGAGGTGGACCAGGTGGCCGGCGATGGCGGTCGGGTCCCACGGCGGGAGGCCGTGCTCCTCTTCCTCCCGCTCCCCTTCCTCGTCACGCGGTGTGCCGTCCTCGTCCGGCTGGAGCTCTTCCTCCGGCCGGGTACGGGTGCGGTCGTCTTCCCGGGTGCGGGTGCGGGTGCGGGTGCGCTCCGGGTCCGGGTGCGGTGCGGAGTCCTTCACCGGGGCGGCCTTGGGGTCCGTGTCCGGGTCGGCCGGGGACAGGTCCAGAAGCGGGCCGGTGCGCCAGTCCGGGATCCGCTGGGCGCCGGTGCGTCCGCCGACGGGCCGCCCGGCCGCGGCGGGTACGGGTGCGGGTGCGGGTGTGTCGTCCGCCCCGTACAGACGGGTCCACCAGTCGTCGGGTGGTGGGGTGGTGCGGGTCATCGCTTCGTCAGCTCCTGGGTGAGGCCGGCCTGGACGCGCTGAGCCCGGTCCTGGCCGATGTGGTAGCGGGTGCGCAGCGTGCGCAGAGACGGGGTGCGGCCACGCTCGAGGAGGTCGGCGTAGTCGGTGCGGGCGCGGGCGATGACCTCCTTGTCGATCGCCTCGGCCTCGGTCCGCTCGTGGGCGCGGGTGCGGGCGGCGGGTGCGGGTGCGCTCCGGGTGTGCTGTACCGGCTCGGGTTCGGGTGTGGGCGGCAGCGCGACGGTCACCTCCCGGCGCGGCTGGGCGGCGGCGACGGGTGCGCACATCGCCGGGTGCGGGTGCGGGTGCAGTCGGTCCAGGTCGAGTACGAGTACGTCCATCGGGCGCGCGGGTGCGGGTGTGGGGCGGGCGACGATCGGCAGGAGCCGGGCCCCGGCGGGTACGACCTCGGGTGCGGGTCCGGGTCCGGGTGCGGGTGCGGTCGGCTCATCGGGTGCGGGTCCGGGTCCGGGTGCGGTCCGGGTGCGCAGCGCGATGCGTACCTGGGTCTCGGAGACCACCACCCCGGCCGCGGTGCACAGGGAGGCGATCTCAGCCGGGGACGCACCCGGGTGCGTGTCCTGCACCCGCAGCACCGCGTCTATCGGGTGCATCCGGGTCAGCTCGGCGTGGACCAGACCGTTCAGGGTGCGCGGCCGGACGGGTGCGGGCTCCGGCTCCCACGGAGACGGCAGCTCCACGGTGCGCAGCTCGGGTGCGCTGCGGCGGGCGGCGAGCAGCCGCATCAGCTGGTGCCGCTGCTCGCCGTCGACGCCGACGCCGGCGCGGGCGACGGCGGCGGCCAGGCGGTGGCGGCCCCAGGGCCCGAGCCAGCGGCGGGAGGCGAGGCGGACGGCGCGGGCGGTGGCGCGGTCGCGGGTGATCTGGTCCGCGGTACGGTTCCGGGTCGCGAGGCCGAGGTAGGACAGCGTGCGCTCGCGCAGCTCCCGGCCGATCTGCTGCACCAGGCCGGAGGACAGGGCCCGGGGCCGGGCCACGCGGACCTCCAGCCCCATCACCTGATGCCACAGCAGGCCGGCCAACACCGGGCCGAAGACCGCGCGGACGAGACCGCCCCAGAACCCGGACTCGCTGAACGCGGGGATCACCTGCACGCCGGTGATGACCCACACCAGCGTGCCGGGCAGGCCCGGCGAGCCGATCCGGTCCTCAGTGGTGCCGGAGCGCACGTTGGCGCGGGCCATGACGGTGCAGGCCAGCAGCGCGATCTCGGCCGCGGCGAACATCACCGCGCGCTCGGCGGTGTTGGTCATGCCCAGCTCGTGCTCGGCGTACCGCCAGGAGGTGTCGGCGCTGTAGGCGGTGCAGACCGCGGCGGCGAACCCGACGAACAGCACATAGGGCGGAGGCACGGTCATGCGACGGGCGGCGTGCACCAGCAGCCAGACCGCCACCGTGGCCAGCACCAGCACGGTGCAGGCCACGGCCGCAGCCGGGTACGGGTGGGCGATGGCCCAGCGGGTCAGGGTTTCGGTGCTCAACGGGGGTGCTCCCGGGGCGGGCGGTGGTCGGGCCCCGGTGCAGGGCCCGACGGGGGAAGGGTCAGCGGGGCCAGGTCCTCGAGCGGTGGTTGACCTCGCGGAGGCGGCGCAGCAGCTCGCGGCGCTGGGCGTCGTCCAGGGCGGTCACCGGACCGGCCTCCGTCCCATCGCGGCGGCGGCCTCGGCCGCGTGGCGGCGGGCGGAAGCGAGCTGCCGGCGGGCGGCCGCCTCGTTCTTGGGGCGCTGTGCCTTGGCCTTGCGGTAGTCCTCGAGGTCGCGGGCGGTCATCAGGCGCACACTCCTTCGGCGACCAGCCGCAGCCGGGCCGCGTACTCGCCGACCGTCTCGCCGGCGACCGGGTGCGGGGCGAGGTCGGAGGCCGCGCGGCGCAGCGCGGTCTCGTCGGCCTGCGCCAGGCGCGGGTGCTGCTCGAAGCACGCGATGGTGAGGGCGATGGACAGGCCGGCGCGGTCGGCGGGCTGCTCGGAGTTGCCGGGGAGGCGTCCGGCGGCACCGGCGAGGAGACGGCGGGCGTCCTGGTCGCGCTGGGCGTGGACGCGGCGCAGGGCCTCGGAGGTGCACGGATCACCGGCAAGGGGGCTGCCGGGCGGGTGGTGGGCGCGGATACGATCGCGCATGGTCACTCCTGGTGTCGTCAGGGGTCGGCCCGCCCCCACTCCGCCGCTGCCAGGCTCGCGGGGTGGGGGCGTTGTGTTGCAGAACGACCGTAGCCGACTTCCTTGCCATATGGCAATGAGGTTAGAGAGAATGGTGTCCATGGCCGATGCAGAAAGGAGGGAGCCGGACATGGTGTCGTTCCGCGAACTCGCGCGCAGACTCGTCGCTGACCGCGTGGTCGAGTCGATGACGCACCAGCGCATCTCGCAGCTCGCGCGGACCGACCCGGACTTCCCTCCCGTCGTACCAGTCGGGCGGTCCAAGGCCGTCGACTACGAGCTGGCTCGCCGATACGTCCGGGAGCGGAAGTCCCGGCAGGGCCAGCGCACCGACCTGAGACGGAAAGCGGCCGACGAGTAGGCCACGCCGCGGAGCCCCACCCAGGACAGTTGGGTGGGGCTCCGCCGTACCCGCGCCAGGGTACGGCCGCCCGCCGACAGCGCTGCTCACCGCAGCCACTCCCATCGCAGCGGCTCCAGGGCGTCATCGTCGTCCGCCTGGTCGAACCAGATGTCCAGGCAGGAGCGGCACAGCAGCGTGGGGAAGCCGTTCGGGCCTACCCACCGGGCGACTGCGGGCCGGCGGCGGGGCCGGCCGTTCTCCCGGATGGCTGCGCAGCACTCACACCAGCGGACAGGGCGGGCCGGGGCGCCCGTCACCTCCAGGTCGCTGTAGACGGCGGTGCTCACCGCTCCTCCAACCACGCCGAGTTGAATCCCTCACGCTTGCGGTACGGGCGGACAAGGAGCTTCAGGCGCCGCTCCAGCCGTTCATCCCGGCCGCACTCAAACGGATCACATGGGCCGCCGGCGCGAGGGCCCACGGCTCCCGGCGCGGCAGGGCACGAGTAGAAGCTGTCCTCGACGTCCGTGTGCGGGTCGGCCAGGAGGTCGTCCAGCAGGGCCCGCTTCGCCTCGACGTCAGCCAGGATGCCGTCCGGGTCGTGGCGGGCGATGTGGGCCGCGTTGAGGTGGCCGTTCTTGTCGTACGGCAGCACGGCGAGCGTGCCCTCCGAGGAGGCGACTGCGGCGTCCTTCTGCTCGCCCCACCGCTCCTCGGGGTGCTCGTCCCACCAGGGGCCGCCGGTAGCGTCGTGGGCGGCCTGCGCGGTCTCGTCCCAGCAGGCCCGCAGGAATGCCGCCAGCTCGTCGATGAGGTCGTTCACAGGTTCACTTCTCTCGTGCGGGTGGTGCGGAACTCGGTGAGGCTGTCGCGCGCCCACTGCGGGGCCAGTTCGGTGACGCGGGCGCGGGGGACGGTGCCGCGCGAGCAGCGCAGGCCGAGCCGCGCGAAGTAGTCCGCGGCCTCGTTCAGCGGGTGCCCCGCGTGCCCCTTGACGTGGACGAAGGTCAGGCCTGGGGTGTACTCGGCGAGCTGCTGGAGCTCGACGAGGGAGCGGGGCCCGGGGGAGCGCCGGGTGGCGCGGTAGCCCGGCGGCATGTGGGTGCTGCCCTGCTGCCAGGCGTGCAGGTACGACAGGGCACAGGTGCTGTCGGTGTGCACGGTGACGGGCCGGGAGATGCCGATGGTGGCGAGGACGTCTTGCAGGCCCCACAGCACCGCGCGCAGCTCGGCGACGACCGTGCGGGAGACGCCGCTGGCCTTCCGCGGGTACATGTGGGCGTGGACGCCGTAGTGGCCGGTGGTGGACAGGTAGCCGCCGGCGACCCGGCGCGGGTCCTCGGAGGCGTCGGTGGCCAGGTGCACGGGGCCGCCGATGGCCGGCACGGTGCCGGTGATGCGGACCTGAGGAACGGTCATGGGTCTTCTTCCTTACACCGCGGTGTTGGTGGTGAGCAGGTACACGCGCTCGCCCTCGTAGCGGGCCGGGCGGCCGGTGTCCTCGTCGCGGCAGTCGGGGTTGGTGCACCAGGCGCGCGGCCGGTCGCCGTCGGCGCGGCCGTGGACCGTGCGCTCCCCGCACATCAGGCACCGCACGTGCGCGAAGTGCACCGACGGGCGGCGCAGCCCGAGCACGGTCAGGGCGCTGGCGTGCCACAGGCCGACCGCGCGGGCGGCCTCGCGCACACGGTCGGCGGCCTCCGCGTTGTGAGGGATGGCGCGCAGGGCCTTCTCCCACTCCTGCGGGTACGCCGAGCCGCGCAGCTCTTGGTCCAGCGCGACGGCCTCGGCCTTGATGCGCTGGGACCAGGACACTGCGGCCAGGGAGGACGGCGGGCGGGAGCCGGGGGTGGCACGGCCGCCGTCGGACGGCTGGCTGGTACGCAGCTTCAGGTCGTCCAGGCGGGCGATCAGGCCGGGCCCGGGCCGGTCGCCCGCCTGGATGGTGTAGGAGTCCAGCAGGTCACGGACCAGTTCCTCCAGGGTCAGGGGGGCGTCAGCCATGGCGGCCTCCGGGGTTGTGCGTGGGCTGGTGCGTCCGGGCGTGCTCCAGCCACAGGACCAGGACGCGGCGGGTCTGGGCGGTGATGGCCGAGCGGCCGGCACGGGCGGCGGCGTGCTTCGCGCGGAGGTCGCGCAGGGCCCGGCGGTAGGTCCAGCAGGGGCCGCACTCGGTGGCGGCCCCCTGCCACTGCCCTGTCACCGCCGCCCCCGGCGGGGCGGCGGCCCGTACGGCGAGTGGTGTGCCGCCCGGTCGGGCCGGCCCCGCAGGATGTCGCCGTACGCCTCGGCCAGGCGCGCTGCGGAGCGGACCGCCGGGACGAGCGACCGGATGATCTGCTGCCCCACAGGGATGAGGGGGCGGACCAGTTCCGCCCAGGTCTCGTAGCAGCAGTCGACGGCGGCGGCCCGCACCTCGTCGTAGTAGGGGCTGTCGGCCCCGCGGCGGGCGACGGACCGCACTCGCCAGTAGGCGTTCTGCGGGGTCAGGCGCGGGTCACGCTTCCGTAGCGCGGCAGTCAGCCGCTTCATCAGCAGCGGGTTCTGCATCGGGTCGAGCCCGGGCTCACTCAGCGGCACCGGAAGCCTCCTCCCCAGCGCTGTACCGGGCGAGGACGTCGGCGTACCGGTCGCGGTAGGTGGCGCACTCCTGGGCGTCCTCGGCGTCGTGGTCGTGGAGGGCGGCCTTCAGGTTCTTCTCCTGCTGCTCGAGGCCGACGCGGGCCGCGGCGGCGAGCGCTTCAGGGGTGGCCCAGGTGCCATCCGCGATGGGCTCCTGGCCGTCGTGGACGCAGGCCACCAGGTAGCCGTACACGGGGAGGAGGGAGGCGTGGGCGCTGCGGTCGTAGAACGCGGCCTTGTAGAACACCGAGACGCGGCGGCGGCCCAGCTCGTCGACGATGTACGTCCACATGTCGTGGTCGGAGCCCTGGCGGGTCCAGCCGTCGGGCAGCGTCGCCGGCGCGAACAGCGGGTCGCCGACGTCGGGCTCGCCGAAGGTGAAGCCGACCTCCTCGAACGCCTCCTTGGTGGGCTTCAGGTTGGTGGGCATGCGGTCGGAGTGCAGCAGCTCGGCCTGGCCGCGGCGCTCCTGCTCCTCGATGGCACGGCCGGAGCCGCCGGGTCCCATGGAGGCGGCGAGCAGCAGCATGGCCTCGGCCTGGTCCAGCGCGCGGGCGGTGGTGTTCGTGATCGGGCTGTGATCGGACATTGGTGCTCCTTCGTGGTGCTGGGGCGCCCGGGGCGCCCGGGGCGGGCGGGTGCGTGCGCGTGAGGCGCGGGGTTGGTCAGTCGTCGATGACCAGGACGGCCCAGATGCCGAGCCAGGCGGCGAGGAACACGATCACGCCGATGATCGCGGCGAGCCGGCCGTCCGCGGTGAAGTGGTAGGTGACGCCGCCGGACAGAGCGCCGAGGAGGAGGCCGATCAGGAAGTGGGGCATGGGGGTGGTGTTCCTTCGTGGTTCGGCGGTTGGCCCAGCCGCCGCCGGGCGTGGGTTGGGTGGCAGCGGCCGGGGACTGGGCGGGTCAGAGTCGGTGGTATTCGCCGGTCTCGTGGGCGTGGGCCAGCCGCTCGCGGGCGTAGTCGTCCTCTCGCTGCGACAGCTCATCGCTGCACTCGGCGGTGGTGCACTGCTGGATCTCGATGCCGTGTCGGCAGCGGGCGTACAGCTCGTACTCAGGCAGGGTCACGACTGGCTCCTGTCGCCGCCGGTGCGGATGGTGTCGGTAGAGGCCGGGTCCTCCTGCTCGCCGAGGTCGAACTCGTGGCTGGTGATGGTCTCGAGCTGGTCGGGAACGACCGCATCGACGGCCCGGTGGACGGCCAGCGCGACCTGGCGCCGGGGGGTGTCGGTGGCGAACGTGAGGGTGACGTTCACGCGGTGCTGGGTGGTGTGGTTGGTCATCAGGAACTCCAGGGGAAGGTGTGCGGGGTCAGGGGCCGGGCTGGTAGCCGACGGAGAAGCCGGGCAGGCCGAGGCCGAAGTCGGGGTCCGCGGACGCGGGGCGCAGGGGGGCGGACATGACGGTTTCGTCCAGCGAGCACATCGGGTGGGCCGGGGAGAGGCCGGCCTTCAGGCCGGTCCAGCGGAACGGCTCGCCGCAGTCGCGGCAGTTGACCTTGATGTCGGCGCTGTAGCCGATCACGGTGGGGTCGTCGTCGCTGCGGGTGATGCGGTTGACCGCGACGTAGGCGTCGAAGGTCTCGTGCGGGCACGGCCGGTCCGGGTCGGCGGCCGGGGTGGGCGTAGGCGGCATGGGTCAGGACTCCTTCTTGGGCGCGGTCTTGGGCTTGTCCTGGCGGGGCGGGCGGTGCTGGCAGCAGCACTGGGCGCCGGGGCCTGGCTGGCTGCCGCAGTGAGCGATGGGCGGCAGGCCGCGGTCGGCGGCGTAGGCGCAGCGGTCGCAGATCACGAGCGGGTGACTCCTTCGGACGGGTCAGGCGGCGGTGCGGCAGGGACGGCACAGGCCGGCGGGTAGCGGGTCGCGGGCGGGGGCTCGGCAGCGGTGGCATTCGTGCCAGCCGGGCGCGGGAGGCGGCTGCGGGGGGCGGCCGCGGGCCCGTTCGGCGGCGGCCGCGGCGCACACCCGGCAGTCCTCGCTGGTGGACCACAGCCGTCCGGCCTCGCAGTCGGGGTTCTCGCAGCCCCACCGCTTGAGGGCGGCGCCCAGGAGCCAGCGGCCCGGGTCGCGGACATCGGTGACGGCGTAGCGGTCCTGGAGCCGGAGCCGGAGCCGCTCGGGGTCGGTGCCGGTGCTCAGCTGGCGGCCGACGGCGCGGGCGACTTCGCGCAGCACCCAGGTTCGGATGCCGGGCAGGAGGTGCCGTACGGGCTCCAGGACGTGCCAGACGCGGGGGGAGAGCTGAAGGGTGGGGCCGGTGTAGGTGCGGTCCGCGCGGGACGCGCGAGAGGCGCCCGGGTCGCGCGGCGGCGCGGCCGAGTTATCCACAGCCGCCTCGCGCGCTACCTCCTGTACCTCGCCTACGGCGGATGGGGAGGAGTGGTGCGTGGTTCTCAGGTCGTTCAGTTCTTGGTCTTCCCTATACGCGAGGGATCCGTCTTCATGATCAGCACCCGATCCGTCATCAACTCCGGGAGTCGGGTCGGGGGTGTCGGCGGGGTGGACGGGGTGGTCGTGGACGGTGACGGCGTGGCGGCCGCGGTAGCCGCCGCGCCGCTCGAGGCTGATCCAGCCGGTGGCCTCCAGCTCGTCGAGCAGGTCGCTGACGGCCTCGTCGGTGATCGGCTGGCCGGCGCGCTTACCGGAGTGGTGCCGCAGGACTTTGGCGAGTTCGGTCAGGGTCGGCTGGTGGCCGATCGCCTGGGCGTACCGCAGGGCCAGGTACAGGCGGTGCAGGCGGGGCTTGAGAGCGTCGGCGGCCGCCACCGGCGCCCACACGTACCCTTCGGCGTCGAGCTCGCGGCACCAGCGCAGGGCGGTCTGCCCGGTGCCGGACACGCTGTGGGTGCGGCGGCGGGTGTAGACCTCGACCACTCCGTCCGGGCCGGGCCTGCCCAGGCGCCGTAGAGCACGCTCCACGGAGGAGACGGACAGGCCGGTGAAGGCGGCGATCTCCTCCACGCCGGCGGTGCACTGCTCGGCCCGCTGGGCGAGGGCGTTGACCTTCCCGTAGACGGTGATGTCGGCGTCCGCGTAGCTGCTGCCGAGCACCAGCCGCATGGGGTATCGGACCCGCTGCCCGCGGCGGCGCGGCCGGCCGGTGGCCGGGCGCACGCCACCGGCCCGGCCACCGGGGTGGTGGCCGGGCTCAGCGGCGGCGGGCAGGAAGGTCACGGCGGTGGGTCAGCTGCCGGTCGCGCGGGGGGTCTTGGGCCGCTTGGTGATGGTGGCGGTCTTGTGCTTCCGGCCGGTCTTGACCAGCTCGGCGAGGGTGCCGGTGGCGCGGAAGCGGACACCCCAGGCGGCGGGGACGATCACGCGTTCGTCGGTCTGCGGGTTGCGGGCGGTGCGGCGAGCCCGCCGCACCCGCTTGAAGGAGCCGAAGTTGGAGACGACCACCTCGTCGCCCCGGAAGAGGGCGCGGGCGATCGTGTTCAGCAGTGCCGTCACGGCGCGGTTGGCGTCATCCGGGTGGACGCCCAGCTCTGCGGCGATGGCCGCGGCCAGGTCCTCCCTGCCCAGGCGGCGAGGCCTCTTGGGGGAGCCTGCCGCTGTAGTGGTGCTCATCTGCTCTCTCATCTCTCGTGGTGGCGGTGCTTGCGTCCCGCGCCCGGTGGCCGGTGTCATCCACGGGGCGCGGGACAGTCCTGAGGTCAGGCCGGGGGGTGGACCTGGAGGCGGTGACGGGTGCGTGCGTCTTCGGCCAGGACCCGCAGGCCGTGTTCCTCGCTCCAGGTGCAGCCCGAGCACGACGCCCGGTAGGCGTCGCGGCCGGTGCAGCCGGAGGCCGGGTCGACGGGCTTGCCGGACGGGCGGAGCCGGTGGGTGCACTCGGTGCCGTCGGCGTGGAGCGGGGTGATGGCCAGCTTCAGCCGCATGACCGGCCCTCCCTTCCGTCCGGCTGGACGACGGGCAGCTCCACGGTCTCCGCCCACGAGGGGATGTGGTCGGGCACGGCGGCCTGCGGCGAGTGCTGAAGCGTCACGACGTAGGCCGGCGGCTCGAACCGCTCGGTCGTCCCGGCCGGGCTGGGCGGCGGGGCGGGGGCCTGCTGGCTCGGCACGCGCAGGTCGCACGGGGCGGGCACGGTGATGCTGTGCGCGTTCGCGGCGTCGGCGGCCTGCTGCTGGAGGTCAGCGATCCGCTCCCGGGCCTGGCCGAGCGCGGCCTTGGTCTCCTCGCACTCCTGGCGGGTCTGTTCCAGGTCGGTGGCGAGTGCAGCCTCACGGCGCAGGGAGGAGGTCAGATCGCAGACCAGCCGTTCGTTCTCCGCGCGAAGCTGCGCGCGGCTGGCCAGGAAGCGGTGGGCGCCGTGGGGGCGCAGGTGTTCCAGGACGCTCATGCCGGCACCGCCTTCCTGGTCCGCGCGGCGCGGCGCTTCATCCGGCGGCGCTCGTCCTCGGACAGGCCGCCCCACACGCCGTTCGGCTCGTTCGTCTCCAGCGCCCACCGAAGGCACTGCTCCATGACGGGGCAGCGGCGGCAGACGGCCTTGGCCTCCTCGATCTGGAGCAGGGCCGGGCCGGTGGTGCCGATCGGGAAGAACAGCTCCGGGTCCTCGTCCCGGCACACCGCGCTGTCGCGCCAGGTGTCGCCGTGCTCGAGGGCGGTGGGGGCCGAGTGGCGGCGGAACGCCGGGCCTCTACGAGTGGTGGTCATCAGGTCCTCCTTCGTGGGTGTCGTGCGCGGGCGGGAGGGGGATGTTGAGGGCCGCGTGGAGGGTGGCCTCCGCGCGGAGGAAGCCGTCGTTGTCGGCGGGCTCGGTGAAGCGCCAGGGCTCGCCCGGGGAGGGCAGCAGGTGCCAGCCGGTGACGCGGCCGCCGGGGGTGATGTTGAGGCCGAGGGCGACGCCGCGCGGGTGGAAGACGACGCGGTTGATCAGCCACAGCAGGCCGGAGCCGACCAGCTCCTCCAGCGGCCGCATGCCCTCGGGGAGCAGGTCCGCGGCGGGGGTGTCCTCGCCGACCTGGCCGGCCATGTGCAGGGCGTTGGTGTGGGCGCGCAGCCGCGCGTACTTCTGGTCCGTGGTGTGGCCGTCCCACTGGGCGCGGGGGTCGTCGGCCGCCACGTGCTCGACGTCCTCGAACAGGTGGGCGTCGTCAGGGGCGATGTGCCAGGTCATCTGCCAGCCGCCGACGGTCAGGTACAGCAGCTGCCAGCGGGGATCGTCGACGTCCTCCGCGGGGGCGATGACCGCGCTCGCCGGGTGCAGCGCGGCCAGCCACGCCAGCAGGTGCGCACGCTCCCGGTAGGCGCCGTCCCGCTCCTTCTCGGTACGCCGGCGGCGCTCAGCCTCGGCCTTCAGCTCTTCCTCGAGCTGCCGGGCGACGGCCTTCCAGTCGGTGGGCGCGGACTGCTCGTCCTCGGCCGCCTGGTGCTCGATGCGGACGGTCTTGCCCGCCAGGTCGACGCCGACGTGCGCCAGCAGCTCGCGGACGGCAGTCGGCTCCTGGGCGCAGTCGCCGGCGTAGGTGTGTTGCTCGGCGCAGTCCGGCCCGCACTCCTGAGGGGTGTGCTCGCTGGTGGTCGGCGGGTGCTCAGCCACGGCCCGTCTCCTGTTCGTCGATCTCGGTGGCGTGGACGAGGTGCCGCGTCCCGAAGGCGTCGCGGCCGTAGAGGACCTGGCCGTCGTCCGGGAGGAGGGCGGTGGCGGCGCGGTCGAGGTACGCGGTCACGGCGGGGTGGCCCTGGACGATGGCCCAGGAGACGCCGAGCGTCCGGTCGGCCCAGTCCTCGACGCGGAAGACGATCGCGCTCTGGCCGGTGTGGTGCGGCAGGCGCGTGCCGGGCCGCAGGACTACCGCCTGGCCCGCCAGGGGGTGCGGCGCGGCGTGCTTCGTGACGGTCCTGCCACCCGGGCGGGCAGCGGCGGGCGGCTGCTCCGGCGCTTTCGGTCCCTGCTGCAACGGCTCGGCCTCCTCGGGCTCCTTGTCCGCCGGCAGCGCGGCCTCGGCCAGGTCGCTGAAGTCCAGGTCCGGCTCGGCGTGGCCGGACCGCTTGTGCAGCCACGCCTGGATGGAGCCGCCGAAGACGGCCAGCGTCCCGAAGGCGCCCGCGACGCCCAGGCCGACGAGGGAGACGGTGGTGGACATCACGACTCCTCGTTGGGGTCGTAGGTGTCGTGGACGTCGACGACGGTGACGCAGTAGCCGGTCACGAACTCGTCCTCGCCGCGCTGGGCGTACAGCTCCCAGACGGCCGGGTCGTCCTCGTTGTCGGGCACCCAGTCCAGGGACAGCCGGTCGCCGTCGGTGTGCTCGCGCCGCAGCTCGGTCTCGCAGTGCTCGCGGGCGGGCTCCGGCGTGGTGTAGGTGCACAGGACGATGCCGCGGCCGTAGTGCTCGGCCCGGTACACCGTCAGACCGCTCGCCTCGTGGTCGTTCTGGTTCGCCATCACGCACCACCGAAGGGGCGTCCGGTGACCCTGGCCAGGTGCAGCAGCGCGTAGGTGACGCCGTTGACGGCCTCGGCGATGGCGGCGGCGTCCGGGCCGGTGTGGTCCACGCGCAGGCTGCCGGCGCACCGCTCGGCCAGGAAGCTGAAGTTCGGGGCGGGCGGCTTCGGCGCGGCGGGCAGCTCGCGGCGGGCCTGGGCGACATCGGCGAGGGTGCGCAGGACACCCCAGCGGCGCTCGACGCCGGGGTCCTCGTAGTCGGTGACGACGAGGAAGACGTCACCGCCGTCACCGAAGGGGTTCTCGAGGTAGGTGGCGCTGACGCCGTGGGTCTGCTGCTCGGGGTCCGGGGAGAGCAGCACCGCCGGGATCAGGGCACCGTCGCGCACCCCGGCGGGCTGCTCGGGGGTGATACCGAGCCGGGTCAGGACGTTGGTGATCGCCGTGACCTGCCTGACCAGGTGGCTGGCCCGGGCGCCGGCGGTCGCCTGCCGGTTGTGCTCGTACTCGTCCTCGGCCTGGGCGAGCCAGCCGGTCGTGGGATTGGGCATGGTCAGTCCTTCGCTGGTGTCGTGGCCGGAGGCCGGGCGGGCGCGGCCGGGGTGGTGCCGGGCAGGGGGGTGAGCATGCGGTGGCCCTCGTACGGCTCGCGGGGGATCAGCTCCCCCTGGCCGGGCGGGACCGGGAGGGGGCGGGGCTCGGGGTCCTTGTCGCCCTCGTGCCGGTACTCGGTGCAGCGGTACTGGCCCGCGCGGGAGTACAGGCCCTGCTCGTTGCGGTCGCCGTCGAGCCACTGCGCGGGGCGGCGGCCCATCAGCGAGATGAGGACGAGAGGGCAGCCCTTCCCGTCGTCACCGCGCCGGGCCGACTTGTCGTGGACGCACGTGGCGCAGTTCGCATCCATCCAGCCGTAGCCCTCGTCGGAGTTGGAGAAGGCGGGCTCGTCGCGGGACTCGGCCAGCAGCTTGTCGAGGTCGTCGGGGCTCACCGCGTGCCTCCCAGGCCGATGCAGTCCAGCAGGCCGCGCAGCTCGCACGCGATGTCGGCCTGGGAGGCGAGGGCGCGTCCGGCGGCGGCCGGGTCGGTGTCGTCGAGGGGGTGGGGGTGCTCGGCGGCGATCCGGTCGGCGACGGTGAGGGCCGCGCGGCGCTGCTCGCGGATGCTGTTGGCGATCACGGGGGTGTCGCGGCCGTCGCTGAGGTTGGGCCGTCGTCGAGCGGAGGGGATGCCCCCGGTGGCGGAGCGCTTCACCGCGCGCCCTCCTTCCAGCACGGGCCGCAGATGTCGCGGCCGTCGTCGGTGTGGTGCCAGCCCTCGGCCTGGGCGCGGGCGCGCAGCTCGGCCTCCGACTCGTCGCCCACCTCGTCGCGGAGGTGGGCGCCGCAGACCTGGCCGCTGGGGCGTCCCTCGCAGGAGATGACCCGGTAGGTGGTGATCAACGGGTCACCCCCTCGGTGAGGGAGGCGGCCCAGGCCGCCAGCGTGGCGAAGTCGTCCTCGCGCAGGCCCAGGGACGGGTCGACGTCGTACAGCAGCGCGGGGCCGCCGTGGTGGGCGGCGACGTAGGCGCGGTCGGTGGCGTCGAGCTGGTCGTCGACCCAGGCGAAGGGGCGACCGGCGGCCCAGGAGACGATCTCGTGGGTTTTCCAGTAGGTGCCGTCGTTGCGGGTGGCGTCCATGTCGGTCCAGGTGATGACCGACAGGGTGGGCAGGCCGATGCGGGGGCCGATCCACTCGTTCGCGTCGTGCTGCCAGGTGGTGGCCCAGACCAGCTCGTAGGGCAGGGCGGTCAGGGCCGGGCCGTGGGCGGGGTTGAGCCACACCAGCAGGTCGCCGGGCTCGGTCCAGCAGTCGGGACGCATCCAGTGCATCTCGTAGTCGGTGACGTCGGCGAGGTTGGTGACCGCGAACGGGTTCAGCACGCCATCGACGTCGATCAGCAGCAGCGGCTTGGTCACGGCACCCTCCCTAGAAAGTTAGACCGCGTTATGCGGTGTACGTTTATCGTCTCAAGCGGCCTGCAACATGGCAAGCCTTTTGCGGTTGAAGTTTCCGAGTCAGGGGGAGGCGGGCCCGTCCTCCACCGGCCGCAGCTCGGCGAGCGCCTGGCCGTACGCGGCGCAGAAGCCCGGGCAGTACCAGCGGGCGGGCTCCCGGGAGCCGGCCACCTCCACCCGCACCGTCCCGGCCGGCGGCCGCCCGTCGGCGGCCGTGCCGCACGCCGGGGCGGTGCAGGACCCGGGCCGCTCCACCAGGCGCGGCGGCGGGGCCTGGCCGACCAGGCCACGGTTCCACTGCTGCTGAGCCGTCGTGGCCTTGCCTCTGGGCATCACGCCACCGCCTTCGCGGCAGGCCGACGGCCCGGCTTGTGGCCCAGGGGCGGCAGGTCGATGTCGGCGGGGTCGATCAGGCCGCGCGCCATGGCGATCGCCACGGCATGTGCGCGGCTCGTCGCGCCGAGCCTGCGGTAGGCCCTGCTCACACTGGACCGGGCTGAGTGGAGCGAGATGCCCAGCAGGTGGGCGATCTGCTCGTTCTCGTAGCCGTTGGCGACCAGCCGCAGGACCGCCATCTGCCGAGCCGTCACCATGCCCTGGACGGGCGCCGACTTACCCGCCTCGGACACGACAGGGGGCGCGGGTGGCCTCTGCGCGGTCTCGGTCATCACCACCTGGGCGGCCGCCCGGGCCAGCAGATGAAGCTCCGGAGGACTGACCCGCATCTGGTGCTGTCGCGCGGTCTCGACCATGGAGGCCATCAGCATGCGGGGGAGGGGGGCGCTCATGACGGCCTCCCGGGCGCGGTCAGGTCACGGCCGACGCGGGCGGACAGGGCCACCACCCACGCCTGGCACAGCGAGGCGAGCTGGATCAGCTCGGCGGCCAGCCGCTCGGGGTCGGTCTCGGCGAACGCCTCGGCGGCCTCTTCCCACACGATGTCCCGCCAGGTGACCAGTCCGGCCGCGGACATGGCCTGGCAGTGCCGGCGGGCCAGGTCCGCGGTCTCCCAGTCGCCGGGCTGGCCGGTGCCGTCGGGGTGCCGCTGGTCTCCCCAGCGCTCCAACTGCCGCTGACGCTCGGCGTCGACGGCCTGGGCGAAGTCGCGCAGTCCGGGGGTGGCGAAGAGGGTCGGGGTCGGGTACATCAGGCGGCTCCCAGGTCGGGCTGGTCGGTGGCGGGTACGGCGCGCAGGTGCCGGCGCCGGGTAGAGCGGGCGGTCTTGGCGTCCGTCTCGTCCAGAGCGGCCTCCAGCTCGGCGCGGTTGTGCGCGGCCTGCTGAGGGGAGACCGGACGCGGGGCGCGCGGCGCGTCCGGCCGAGGACCGCCGAACGTGCCGTCGGGGATGGACTCGGCCATCAGCCGGGCCCACAGCTCGTCGGTCACAGCTCCTCACCTCCGTCCGGCGGGCACGGGCGGCGCCGACGAAGCTCGGCGCGGATCTCGGCCGCCCGCTGCTGGGCGGTCTCAGGGGTGGCTGGCGGCAGCGTCCGCTGCCACGGCGGGGCCGGGCGGGCGGGAGTCGGGCGCCAGCCGCGGGTGCGCAGCGCGGTGATGTACTCCGCTGCGAACACCTCGGCGTCGACCGGCTCTTCGCCTTCGGCGGCGGCCGCGTCCCGGGCGCGCAGCCGCATGGCCAGTGCCCGGATCGCGTCGCGTGTCTCCTGATCGGGGTGGAGGTCGTCCATGACGCATCCCGCCGCCCTCAGACCGCGCCGCTGTCGTCGTCGCGGCGGGCGGCGTTCAGCGTCGCCTCCAGCCCGCCGACGATGGTGTCCAGCTCGTGCTTCATCTCCGACACCGTGAGGTCCGGGCCCTGGACGACACGGCGGGCGTAGCTGGCCCAGTGCGCCAGCCCGGCGCGGAGCCGGGCGACCTCGATCGCGTGGAGCAGCCCGCCGGTCAGCCGCAGTGTCTCCTCGCTCAGCTCGAGCTGCCCGTCCTCCTGGAAGGTGCCCGCGGCGGTGCGCTGGAGGTACAGGGCCCGCATCGCCTCCCGGATCGCGCCCTCCTGCTCGGCGTTGGGGACCTCGAGGTGGGTGATGCGGGCCTTCACCGACGGGGCCTTGGCCGAGTCGGGGGCCGGCTGGGTGCGCTCCAGGTGCGCCATCTCCGCGATGAACACGATCCGCATGCCCTGGCGGGCGTACAGCAGGGGCACGTACGGCTCCAGCGCCTCAGCGGCGGCGGTGCCGACCTGGCTGTCGAGCTTGATCCTGGGCATGGTCAGTCCTTCGGGACGGTGGGACAGGTGGTGATCTGGGCGGCGGGGCGGGAGGTCACAGCGCGCCCTCCCAGGTCGCCAGGTGCTCCAAGGCGACGTCGCGTTCGTGCTTCAGCGCGGCGATGCGCTCCAGCAGGCCGACGACGGTGGCGTTGGCGGCGCTGTGCCACTCCTCTTGCGGCACCCGGCACACCAGGGCCACGGTCATGGCGCCGGGCCGCATGCGGCTGGCGATGACCGTGCGCTCGGCGGCGGCCCGGGACGGGCACGGGATGGGGCCGGTGCGGCTGCCCTGCTCGGGCAGCACGGCCCACTCCAGAGCGCTCACCGCTGCTGCTCCTGCCGCGTCGGCGGCCGGTTGGGGGCCTCGCCGCGCCTCACCCAGTCGGGGGTGGCACCGAAGTGCCACCAGCGGCCGCCGTCGCACCGGTAGGCCCGCAGAGCCCGGTTGGGGTAGAGGTACCGGGCCGCCCGCTTGGCGACCTTGCGGGAGGTGTAGCAGCGCCTTCCGCAGTCAGGGCAGCTGTCCAGGACGTGGAGCTGGCCGAGGTTCTTCGCCGGATGCTCCTGGCTCACGACCCGCCTCCCTCTTCGGGGGCCTTGCGGGCGATGTCGTCGGCCGTGCAGGCGAGCACGTTCAGCATGAACATCGCGCCGGGCAACTGGCTCGGGCCGTCCAGGGCGGCGCCGATGCGGGAGGCCGCGAAGAGCAGCACGGTGGCCGCGGTCGTGGGGTCGACGCCGGTGTGTTCGACGATCTCGCCGGCCAGCCGCGCGCACCACTCGTCCAGGCCGGCGGCGTGGGCGTCGGCGGCGTGGCGTCGGCGGCTCTCCCGGACCACGCCCAGACCGATCTGGAGCGTCCAGTCCTTCACGTGCATGGAGGGGTGGGGAGCTGCGGCGATCCGCCGCAGCTCCTCCACCGACGGGATGCGCTCGCTCACTGCTCGGCTCCCGCGTCGTCCTGCCCGCCGGTCTCCTCGTCGGTCACGGGGACGGCCCGGATGACCGACGGGACGGACAGCTCCTGGTCCGCCTCGTCGTCCGCGCGCAGCAGGTCGACCATCTCCGGGGAGGTCGGCACCCGCTTGCCCAGCCGCCGCACCGCGCTCTTGGCCCACATGGCGTCGAAGTCGGTGTGCCAGGGCGAATCCCGCTTCCCGGTGCTCTCGGCGTACCGGTATGCCTGGGAGTAGGTGTCGCGGATCTCCTCGGCCTCGGACCGGTTGAGGAGGATCACCTGGGAGCGGCGGCCGTCTCGCATCCAGCAGAAGGCGTAGGCCAGGATCACCGGGCCGCGCTGGGCGGACGTCAGCAGCGGGTCCGGCTTGTGCACGAAGTCGTGCGGGGACGGCGCGGTGGGGGTGTGGTCCCACAGGTCCCGCTCCCGGATCCACCCGAAGTGCACCGAGGAGACGACCCCGGAGCGGTGCATCACGTCGATCAGCCCCTGATACATGGGCTGGAACGTCGCGTTGCCCTTGTAGGGGACGATCGCGGCGTTGCGGCCGTCCGGGGCGAGGCCGAAGCGGGCGCACTCCAGCAACGCCACCTCGATGCTCTCGACGGAGCAGTTCCGCAGCTTGTCCATCGCGGTCAGGGCGGTCTGGATGAAGTGGCCCTCGTCCACGTGGCGGGGCAGGGCGGAGGCGATGTAGGTGCGGCGCCGCTCCAGCCACGCCAGGGTCTTGTCGTGCGCGGCGATGTCCACGTCGGTGCTCGGAGCCTGGGGCTCCTCGCCGGTGGCCTTGGCCTTCACGCGGTCTTTCAGGTCGCTCACGGCTGGGGTCCTTTCGCGGGCACGCGCAGCACGCGCGCCCGGTAGCGCCGGTAGGTGTTGGGGGCGTCGTCGGCCAGGCGCTCGAGGTCGAGCGACCCGTCCGGGCGGGTGTAGCGGGCGGCCAGCTCGGGTTCCTGCTCGCGGAAGTCCGCCGCGCGGAACGTGCCGTTGGCGCGCCAGGTGTAGAGGGTGCGGCCGTTCAGGTCGGCGGCGATCTCCGCGTCGCCGAGGTCGGCCTTCATCGCGTTCTCGACCTCGGTCAGCTCCCGGTCGAGGACGGCGATGCGGCCCTTCAGCGCGGCTCGGCGGGCGATCAGCCGCCCGGCGCGCACCGGATCGACCTGGGCTATGGCCCCCTCCTGGGACTCCCACAGGTGGTCCAGGAACTCGGCGGTCGCGCGGGAGCCGTCCGGGACCGGGGGCTCGCCGTCGATGACGTGCCGCTGCCACCACCGGCCGCAGTAGTCGATCAGGTGGTCGATCAGCTCCTGGTCGCGCTCCAGCCGGTGCCAGCGCAGCCGGTTCCCGCCGATCAGGGCGGCGACCCAGGCATGCGGCCAGCCGCCGACGGCCATCGCCCACAGCCCTTGGAGAGCGGGCTCGTCGGGCACACCGGCATCCCACTCGGAGGCCATGTACTCGCTGCGGTTCTTGCACTCCAGCGGGACCACGACCGTGCCGCCGGCCTCGGCCGGTTCGAGGACGAGCCGGTCGATGTTGACCCGCATCCACGGGTAGTCGACGTGCGCGAGAGTGCCCGGCGACGGCGCGATCTCGAACCCGGTACGCCGCGCGAACAGGCGGGCGATGTCGTCCTCGAGTTCGCGGCCGCACTCGGCGGCCTCGCTGTCGACGTCGGAGTGCAGGCCCAGCTTCTCGCGCCATACCCGCAGCGGGCTCTTCCAGCGGTCCATGCCCAGCACCGCGGCCACGTCCGAGCCGCCGAGCCCGCCCGCCCGGACGGTGTGCCACAGGTCGTCTGTGGGGCGGGGCGGCAGGATCAGGCGCGCGGTGGGGGCCTGAAGGGTGTCCAGGGCCGAGGCGGTCACCAGGCACCGTCCGGGATCGGCACGCGCTCACGGACGCGGGTGGAGGCCAGGCCCTCGAGGTAGCCCGCCAGGACGGGGGTGGACGCGGCGGTGAAGCGGTTGGTCATCCGCGCCCAGCGGCCCTCGACGTCCGCGCCGGTGGCCACGTCGTCGCGGGCGCGGGCGTAGGCGAGGAGGAAGGCGAGTTGGTCCTTCCTCGGCATGTGCTCGCAGTGCCGCTCCGCGCGCTGTTCGGTGATCTCCTCCAGCGTCATCGCGCCGCCCCCTGCTCCTGCTCCTGGTCCTGGGGGGTGTAGGCGGGGGAGGCGGTCACCGGGATCACGCTGTAGCCGGTGCAGACACCGCTCTCGTCGCCGGGGGAGAAGACGAGCAGGTCTTCCGGGGCGTCGTCGCCGTGGTCGGGGACCCAGGAAGTGAACCCGTCCGGCGGGGCGGCCTCGCGCTGCACGTCGGCCAGGCAGTGCTGCCGGGCGGCGGCGCGGTTGGTGTAGAGGCCCAGGCGCTCGGTGTCGTACTGCGCTTCGTAGACGGTGACGGGCTGGCCGGGCTCGGTCGCCACGGCCGTCCAGCCGTACGCCCATACGTCCGGGCCCATGGCGTAGCTCTGCCAGGCGGCGGTGGGGCTGATCCGCAGGAAGCCGAAGGCGCGCCGGGTGCTGGGCTTGCTGGGGTGCGGCGCGGTGGCGACGCACATGAACGCGGCGCGGGCGGCCGGGGTGCGGGCCTCGGCCAGCTCGTAGGTGGTGCCGGGGGTGAAGAAGTCGTCTCTGTCGCCTGGCGGGCGGCTAGAGGTGTCCTCCATGGGCCTGCTCTCCTCTCGGTGGTGAAGGGGTGTGAGGTCTGAGGCAGGGGTCTGCGGTGTGCGTGGTCCCGGGGGTCAGGCGGCCTGGGAGCGGTCGATGCCGGGGGCGTCGGAGTAGAGGCCGGACAGCAGGACCGCGAAGTGGCCGATCTCCTCGGGAGTCAGGCGGCAGTCGGCGCAGGCGGTCGGGTCGGGGACGCCGTGCTCGCAGGGCGCGGTGTAGCCCGCCTCCCACGCCTCGTCGGCGGTCCGGCACACCGCCCGCTCATCCCTGGTGCTCATGCCGCCTCGTCCGTCCCGGAGCGGGCGTCGGCGGCGGGTGTCTCGGCCGATGTGGCGCGCCGCTCGCGCAGGTCCTCGGGCTGGGCCTTCAGGGCCTCGCAGATCCGCATGTAGGTGGGCGCGGAGGGCTCGTACTGGCCTCTTTCGAGGGCGAGCAGGTGGCCGCGGGATATCCCGGCGGCCTCCGCCACCTCCTCCGCACGTAGCCCAAGCTCTTCGCGTCGCTCACGCGCCGCTGCTCCCTTGAAGATGAACGACCTCATGCCTCCGAGTCTGCATGCATCTGCATGAAGTATCAACACTTCGCATGCAGGTTTATAAGAATGCATGCGACAGCGCATATGCGGCATGGCGCATATGCAGTAGGGGGCTGGTCAGGGTTGCCTAACCCTGCGCTACTCTCATGCAAAATCATGAAGATGCATGCCCCCCACGTGCTGAGGATGGAGCCCATGACGAGCAAGGCTGCCCATGCGCAACGGCTCTGGGAGCTGTCTCAGGCACGCGCAGAGGAGCTGGGCAAGACCCTCCAGGACGTGGCCGCCGACGCGGGTGTCTCGTCTCAGACCGTGTACCAGTGGCGCAAGGGCGAGCGACGGGTGTCCGGGCGCATCGACCGTGTGGTCTCGCTGGCGCTGGGGTGGGAGCCGGGGAGCCGCGCCGAGATCCTGGCCGGCAGAGACCCCCAGCCGGTTGCGGCGGTTGCGGAGGCGGCGCAGGAGACCTCGCGGGGCGCCTACCCGGATGACTCCCTGGAGTCCGCTATCGCCGCCCTCCTGGCGCCGCTGACCACCAGCCAGAGACGGAAGGTGCTACGCAACGTGCGGGGCCGCCTCGGGGAAGCGGAGGAACCGGACGAAGGTCGTCACTCTGCGTGACATGTAAGTAACGTCCTGGTCACAACTCCTGAGTAACCGTAGAGTATTCCAACCTTAAAGGAACTGTTGTTCTCCCCAGCTCATGGCAACATCGCCTACACGGGAGGAAGTTGGGATGCTCTTGCTTTCCGCGTGCCTCTGCGCGGGCCTCTGCGTAGCCCTCGCCGTCCAGACCGTCCGCCTCGTCAGGCTCCGCAGGCGGCTCCAGGAGACCGAGGTCGAGCTCGCCACCGAGCGCATCATGTGCCTCATCGAGGAGCACTACGGGACAGGCGGTGAGGGCGCCCGGTCGCCGGCGCTCGCCGCCCTGGCCAACCAGACCGCCTGCCGCCGCCGGCGCCGCCGGCACCTGAGACTCATCTCCGGCGGAGCAGTAGCCACCGGAGTCCTGGCCGCCGCGTCCTGGCTGCGGTCGATCGTGGGCCAGTCCCGCCTGGCGACTGCCGGCGTGTCCTTCTCCGCGGCCGCCGCGGCGACCGTCGTCTACCTCGGCCCGGTCGAGAGCCCGCTGGACGACTCGCCGCGCGTGAGAGTCCCCGCACCGACCGGCGAATCGGTGCCCGAACCGAACCCCACGTCCCTGCCCGGGCACCCGATCACGAACACCCGGCCCGCCGCGCACAGCAGCGCCCTGCCGAGCGCGCAGGAAACGGTGGGACATGATGGCGTCACGGGGGCGCCATCACGTCCCACCGCGTCCCCAACCGGCCCCGCCAGCCCATCGGCCAGCGGCAGCGCCCCACTCGCCCCAAGGACGCCTGCGGACGCCTACAGGCCCACCACGTCGCCCTCCGCCGCTCAGCCGACCACGCCCGCGACCAGCGAGCACGGCGAAGCCAAGGACGGAGAGGCCGAGGAGGAGAACAGCGAGAGCGAGGACGGCCCCGGCCAGCCGACTCAGCGTCCCACGCCGCCGGCCTGCTCCAGAGCCGCCCTATCCTCCCCTGGATACGCCTGCCCCTGACGGCTCGCGGTCCTTCCCGGCCGGAGCCAGCCGCTTGCGCGTGAGCTGGACACTGGCCGGATCGAACCCCGGCCCCCGCTGAGCGGTGGGGGAGACGACGATGCGCCACAGAGCAGCGATCACCGTGGCCCTGTCGTCCACCGGCTCCTTCTCCCACCGCTCGCGGGTGACCCCGGCCATGCGCACCAGCAGCCGCGTGTTCGCGTCCGCGGTCATCTGGGCGCGCAGCTCGGCGATCTTCGCGTCGAAGGAGGCGACGGCCGCCAGCGCCAGGCCCGGGTCGACGTCCGGATGATCCGCCAGGTTCCGTACCTGCTCCTCCGTGGCCCGCTTGCGCCGCTCCAGCTCGGCGATCTGCGCGCCCAGGGCCGGGGCCTCGGCACCCGCGCGGGCCTCCAGCTCGGCGAGGAACCGGCGGTCGTTCAGCAGCCGCACCGTGCGGCCCTCGACGTAGGCGTTCAGCAGCTCCACCTTCCGGGCGAACCCGCCGCAGGAGCGGCAGTAGTACACCCGGTGCGGCGCCTTGCCGCGCCGCTTCGTGCCGGCGACCGGCTTGGTGGGGGTGTCGGTGCTGCCGCACACCCCGCACTCCGTCAGGCAGGACAGGACATGGACGCGCCGGGAGCTGAGGTTGTCGCCCAGCATCGTGTTCCGCTGGGCCACCCGGACCGCGTGCAGGGCCCGCAGCTGCTCCTGCGTCTCCGGAGAGATCACCTCGTCCCACGCGGCCTTGTAGAGCACGCCGTCCCGCTCGATCATGCCGATCATCCGCGGGGACAGCAGCAGCTTCCACAGCACCTTGCTGGTCCACGGGTTGCCCGCGGTGGTGAAGACCTTCTCCTCCACGTTCAGCCACCGCAGCACGCCGGCGGTGGACTGACCGGCCATCAGCCGGTCGACGACCCGGACGAGGTAGTCGATCTCCTCCGGCCTGGTCTTGTTGTGGTCCAGGACCTCGACCTCGGTCTCCTCGCCGGTCTCCTTGTCGACCTTGACCTTGGTCCGGCCGGTCGGCGCGCCCCAGCCGAACGGGCGGCGGCCGCCCTGGGTGCCCCGGCCGCCCTTGACGGCCCGGGCCAGGTGCCCGCGCTTCATCCGCCGAGAGATGTTGTCCGACTCCCGGCACGCCTGGGCGGCCTCGATACGCAGGATGAAGCGGTCGTCGGCGGAGTCCAGGTCGCGGGTGCCGGACGGCGAGGCGACCCGGACCCCCTTCTGGTCCGCAATCGAGATCAGCTTCTCGAGGTCGAATGGCTGCCTGATGAGCCTGTCGCCGTGGTAGATGAGCAGCGCGTCGATCTCGCCGGCCTCCACCGCGGCGAGCATCGCGTCCCAGGCCGGTCGGCGCCGGTTGCGCTGCCATGCGGAGCGGGAGTTGTCGACGAAGATGTGCCGCTCGCTGATCGGCCAGCGCAGCCGGGCGCCCAGCTCGCGGCAGTCGCCCTCCTGCCGCTCGACCTTCTCCAGTGAGCCGTCCGGGGCGTAGGACAGGCGGCAGTAGATCCCGGCGCGTCTGGGCAGGCGCGCCCCCTGCGGTGCCATCACGGCCTACTGCTCCGGGTGCTTGTCCCGCACCGCCGTGAAGGCGTCGGCCGGGCTCTCGCTGGGGTGGTCGCGCAGGTACACCGCGGCCTCGCGTGCGGCCTCGTCCGCGTCCACGCCGCGCTCCTCCATCTCCTGTAGCCACACCATCAGGGCCCGGTGCTCCAGGAGCTGGCGGACGATCGGCTCGCCGACCTCGGCGACGAGGTAGGGCCGGAACTCCCCCAGCCGCGCCCTGACCCGCTCGAGGTCGTAGCGGTCCATCTCCTCGAAGAGCCGGTCCCACAAGCCGTCGGCCGGCGGGGCAACGTCCCAGCCACGGGCGGCCAGCTCGGCGCGGGCGACGGCGCCCTGCTCCTCGGCCGTGCCCGGCATGTAGTCCTGCGGCCGGCGGACGTAGGTAGCCTCGGTGGGCTTGTCCTGCTCGCTCATATCCATAGCCCTCTCATGCGGGTGACGTTCCCGAGAGTGTAGGTGCTGGCTTGGACTTGAAGCA
>NZ_JARVKV010000267.1 GCF_029813835.1 Streptomyces sp. DH37 | reverse complement strand
CGAGGGGGTGGGCGGTCAGGCCGGGCAGGTCCAGGGCGGCGCGGGCGTTGTTCTGCAGGACGATCATGACCTGGAACAGGGGGTGGCGGGCCAGGGAGCGGGCGGGTTGGAGGGCGTGGACGAGTTGTTCGAAGGGCAGGTCCTGGTGGGCGTAGGCGGCCAGGTCGGTGGTGCGGGCGCGTTCGACCAGGTCGCGCAGGCCGGGGTCGCCGGAGGTGTCGGTGCGCAGTACCAGGGTGTTGACGAAGAAGCCGA
>NZ_JARVKV010000266.1 GCF_029813835.1 Streptomyces sp. DH37 | reverse complement strand
ACCTGCGGTGCTTACGATGTGGCCCATGGCTGAGCACCAGATCGGAAGGCGTGCCATCGAGGCCGGCCCGACCGGAAAGACCGTGGCAACGAACATCGCGCGGCTCAGGAAGGTCCGCGGCCTCACCACACGACAGCTCTCCGGCGAGCTCGAGCGCAACGGGCGGTACATCCCAGCTTCCGGGATCACTCGCATGGAGAAGGGCGACCGCCAGGTGACGGCTGATGACCTGGTGGCGCTCGCTGCCGTCTTCAA
>NZ_JARVKV010000265.1 GCF_029813835.1 Streptomyces sp. DH37 | reverse complement strand
GGCCAGAGATGGTCGCCCCCTTGTGGTCGGTGTACAGGTGGTGCATGGCTGTCGTCAGCTCGTGTCGTGAGATGTTGGGTTAAGTCCCGCAACGAGCGCAACCCTTGTTCTGTGTTGCCAGCATGCCTTTCGGGGTGATGGGGACTCACAGGAGACTGCCGGGGTCAACTCGGAGGAAGGTGGGGACGACGTCAAGTCATCATGCCCCTTATGTCTTGGGCTGCACACGTGCTACAATGGCCGGTACAATGAGCT
>NZ_JARVKV010000264.1 GCF_029813835.1 Streptomyces sp. DH37 | reverse complement strand
CACCATTCCCTCACGGTACTATCCGCTATCGGTCACCAGGGAATATTTAGGCTTAGCGGGTGGTCCCGCCAGATTCACACGGGATTTCTCGGGCCCCGTGCTACTTGGGTGTCTCTCAGACGAGCCGCCGATGTTTCGGCTACGGGGGTCTTACCCTCTACGCCGGGCCTTTCGCATGCCCTTCGCCTACATCAACGGTTTCTGACTCGCCCAGCCGCCGGCAGACGACTGATCAGAGATCCCACAACCCCGCCCAC
>NZ_JARVKV010000263.1 GCF_029813835.1 Streptomyces sp. DH37 | reverse complement strand
GCCAAGAACGCCCTCACCGAGAACTACCTCCACCTCGCCGAGAAGGCGGGCGCGGTCGTCCACCCGATGACCACGGTGACGGAGGTGACCGAGGACCCCGCCGGCGGCTTCCGGGTCACCACCGTGCCCACCACCAGACGCCGCCGGGGGAGGCGCACGGTGCTGCGCGCGGAGAAGGTGGTGGTCGCGGCCGGCACGTACGGCACCCAGACGCTGCTGCACCGGATGCGCGACACCGGTCTGCTGCCGCGGATCTCCCCGAGGCTGG
>NZ_JARVKV010000262.1 GCF_029813835.1 Streptomyces sp. DH37 | reverse complement strand
CGTTCCACACCCCGTCTTCCGAGAAGAGGGGCAGTACTGAGAGCGGATCACCAGCGATCCGGCCGAGTAGTCAACGTTCCACCCATGAGCCACCGGCATCGGACGGGCGCCGATGAACCGGCCTCTGACCCGGCCAGGCCGGGCAAGAAGTGCTCCTTAGAAAGGAGGTGATCCAGCCGCACCTTCCGGTACGGCTACCTTGTTACGACTTCGTCCCAATCGCCAGTCCCACCTTCGACGATTCCCTCCCACAAGGGGTTGGGCCACCGG
>NZ_JARVKV010000261.1 GCF_029813835.1 Streptomyces sp. DH37 | reverse complement strand
GTGCAGTTCTCAAACAACGACCGGCCACCCGCCACCCCCGCCAACAGGCGGAGTACACCGGGACCGGCACCGAAGACGCTCGACCTTTCACGGCCGCGCCCTCAGACACCCAACAGCGTGCCCGACCCGAATACTTCCGTCCGCCCGCGGTCCACGCCCCCCGAGAAGAGAAGCAGTACTGGCGCGACAGACCGGAACCATCCCGGCCGAGTGGTCAACGTTCCACCCATGAGCCACCGGCATCGGACGGGCGCCGATGAACCGGCCTCTGGAACCACCGGAAAACATCCCGGCGATCCAAGAAGTGCTCCTTAGAAAGGAGGTGATCCAGCCGCACCTT
>NZ_JARVKV010000260.1 GCF_029813835.1 Streptomyces sp. DH37 | reverse complement strand
CCGCAGCCCGGGCGCCACACCGAGCCGGACGCGCAGCTGGGCGGCCGTCAGGGAGTCGAGGCCGAGGACGAGGAGCGACCGGTCGGGGTCGAGGACGTCGGCGCGGCCGTGTCCGAGGCCGGCCGCGGCCCGGGCCCGCACCAGGTGCCGCAGGTCCCGCAGGCGCTCGTCCGGGGTGAGGGAGGCCGGCAGCCGGTGCGGCGGGACGTCCACGCGCGGCGGACCGGCCTCCTCGGGGCACCGCTCGGGGGCCGGCGGCGCGTCCGCCCGCACCGGGCCGGGCGCCCGCCAGTAGTGCCGCCGCTGGACGGCGTAGGTGGGCAGGGCGATCCGGCGCGGGCGCCGCCCGGCGAGTGCCGCCGTCCAGACGACGGCTCCG
>NZ_JARVKV010000259.1 GCF_029813835.1 Streptomyces sp. DH37 | reverse complement strand
GGGACCTCGGCGCCCGCGGCGAACTCCACCAGACCCGCCGACCAGGGGGCGCCGCCGACCTTGCGCCGCATCTCGATGTACTCCAGGGGGGTGGCGATCCGGCCCTCGCTGATGTTGGCCAGCTCCCACATGCTCTCCTCGAGCAGGTGCCGGGTGGCCTCGGCGAACCGGCGGCACCAGCCGTCCGACATGGCCGGCACCGTACGGGCCCCCAGGTCGGCCAGCCCCCGCTCCACCGCGTTCTCCGGTACCGCGGGGGCGACCGCGTCCCGGGCCGCGCCGGCCGGGCCCACCGGCATGAAGGCGCGCAGCCGCTCCAGGTACTCACCGGCGCCCGCGGTGTCCCGGCCGCGCTTGAAGCTCTCCAGGAAGTGGTCGT
>NZ_JARVKV010000258.1 GCF_029813835.1 Streptomyces sp. DH37 | reverse complement strand
CGGCAATGGTGGTGACTCCTCCAGCTACCGCAAGGCCACCACCAGTGCCGACAAGCACGGGGCTCGTACCAAGACCGTCAAGTCCGACGCTTCCACCGGCGGCAACGGCGGTCACGGCAACGGCGGTGACTCCTCCAGCTACCGCAAGGCCACCACCAGCGCCGACAAGCACGGGGCTCGTACCAAGACCGTCAAGTCCGACGCTTCCACCGGCGGCAACGGCGGTCACGGCAACGGTGGCTACGGCAGCGACGGTCACGGCAATGGTGGTGACTCCTCCAGCTACCGCAAGGCCACCACCAGTGCCGACAAGCACGGGGCTCGTACCAAGACCGTCAAGTCCGACGCTTCCACCGGCGGCAACGGCGGTCACGGCAAC
>NZ_JARVKV010000028.1 GCF_029813835.1 Streptomyces sp. DH37 | reverse complement strand
AGCCGACACCGGAAGCCGGCGCGGGGACGCGGGCGGGGCGGGGGTCAGCCCTCGACGCCGTGGAGCACCATCGACACCGCGGCCCGCGTGATCCGCTCCGGGTCCTCGGCGGCGCCCAGTTCGATGCGGCGGACCGCCGCGTCCACGACGCCCTGCAGCAGGGTGGCCGTCAGCCGCGGCTCGTCGTGGCCGAGGGCCGCGAGGGCGTCGACCACCATGGTGATCAGTCCGCCATGGGCGGCACGGATCTTCTCCCGGGCGCCCGCGTCGAGCTCACCGGCGGAGATGGCGACGACGGCCCGGTGGCGCCGGTCGCCGGCCAGCGCGAGCTGGCGCCGCACATAGGCCTCGATCTTCGCCTGCGGGGTGTCGACCCGCTCCATGGCGCTCTCCACCTCCGCCGCCCAGACGGGGAAGTCGACGGCGCACAGTTCCTCGACGACGGCCGCGCGGGAGCGGAAGTACTCGTAGACGGAGGAGCGCGCCAGCCCCGTGCGCTCCGCCAGGGCGGGGAAGGTCAGCGCCTCCGTGCCGCCCTCGGACAGCAGGGATCGTGCTGCCTCCAGCAGGGCGTCGCGCTGCATCGTCCGGTGCTCGGCCACGGAGGCCGCTCGAATCCTGGGCACGTGTCCCACTGTAGGGAGGGCGGTATCGATTCAGCGACCGACATCGGCGAGCTTGGCGCGAAGCTGTAGCACGGACTTGGTGTGGATCTGGCTGACCCTGCTCTCGGTGACTCCGAGGACCTGTCCGATCTCGGCGAGGGTGAGGCCTTCGTAGTAGTAGAGGGTCACCACGGTCTTCTCGCGTTCGGGCAGGGTGTTGACGGCGCGGGCCAGCAGCCGCCGCAGTTCTCGGTCCTCGGCGATCTCGACGGGGTTGTCGGCCGCCGTGTCCTCCAGGGTGTCCATGAGGCTCAGCCGGTCGCCGCCCTCGCCGCCGGCGTGGAGCACCTCCTCCAGGGCGACCACGTTGGCCAGCGGCAGCTGGCTGAAGATGCCGTGGAGTTCCTCCAGGGGGATGCCCATCTCGTCCGCCACCTCGGCCTCGGACGGCGTGCGCCGCAGTGCCGCCTCCAGTGCGGTGTGGGCGCGCTCGAACGCGCGCGCCTTCTGCCGTACGGAACGGGGGATCCAGTCCAGCGCCCGCAGTTCGTCGATCATGGCTCCGCGGATGCGGGTGATGGCGTAGGTCTCGAACTTGATCGAGCGGCCCGGGTCGAACTTCTCGATGGCGTCGATCAGCCCGAACACTCCGGAGGAGACGAAGTCGGCCTGCTCCACGTTGGCGGGCAGGCCGACGCTGACGCGTCCGGCCACGTACTTGACCAGGGGCGAGTAGTGGAGGATCAGCTGTTCCCGCAGCCGCTCGTCACCCGTGCACTTGTACGACCGCCACAGTTCGTCGAGCGATCTGGGCGGGGCAGGGCGTGCAGCGTCGTCGGCTGCAGTCGGTTCTGCCGCGGCCGTGCGGTCGGGCCCGGGGGTGTGGTGGGGCATGCGTCGTCTTGAGCCGTTCTGCCGTGATCTGTGCGCTGACGCCGGTGGGACGTACGGGGAGGTCGGGGAACCTTGGGAGCGTAGCGTGACCGAGGCGTCGCCCAGCGCGAGGAGCGGTCGATCGGGCATACGCAGATACGTTCCGCTGCCCGCACGCCGGGGTTACCCGGGCGGCCGGAGCGGTGCGCCGGGGCTGTGCGGAACCAACCGTCCAGTGGTCATGAGGCTCACCCTTTCACTCGATCGCCCCCGGTCAAGGACCGCCTCGTCACCTGTTGGGGTGTTGGTTGACGGGCCGGGCCAGCTGCCAGTGGTCGCCGTGGCGCTCGAGGAAGCCGAGCGACCGCAGCTCCTGGAGGCGGACGAGCGCGCGGTCCTCCGCGAGAGCGGCGGCACGCGCCACCGCCCCGGCGGTGAGCGCGCCCCGGGCGGGCAGTGCCTCCAGAACGCGTGCGGCCTCCGGCGTCAGCAGATCGCGCGGCACCATCGGTCCGCGCCGCTCCGGAGCCAGCTCGCCGATCGCGCCGACCAGTTCGATGATCTCGGCCGCGTCGGTGACGACGATGCCCTCCCCGCGCAGGAGCTGGTGGACGCCCGCCGACAGCCCGCTGGTCACCGGCCCGGGCGCCCCCATGGTGAGCCTGCCGAGCGCGAGGGCCCGCCGGGCGGTGACCAGTGAGCCGCTGCGCAGTTCGGCCTCGACCACGACGGTGCCGCGGGTGAGGGCCGCGATCACGCGGTTGCGCAGGACGAAGCGGCTGCGGGTGGGGTGGCCGCCGGGCGGCAGTTCGGCGACCAGCAGGCCCTGTTCGCCGATGCGCCGGATCAGCGCGCTGTTGCCCGGCGGGTAGGCCATGTCGACTCCGCAGGCCAGGACCCCGACGGTGGCCCCTTCCACCGCCAGGGCGCCGTTGTGGGCGGCGCCGTCCACTCCGTACGCGGCGCCGGAGACCACCGTCCAGCCGCGGGCGGCCAGGCTGGAGCCGAGTGTCGCGGCCATGTGGGCGCCGTAGTCCGTGCACGCCCGGGCGCCGACGACGGCGACCGAGCGCACCGCCCACAGCCGCAGCGAGGCCGTGCCGCGTACCCACAGGCCGACGGGGCGTCCGTCGCCCAGGTCGTCCAGCTGGCTCGGCCACTCGGCGTCGCCGGGGCAGACGAAGCGCCCGCCCAGCTCGCCGATCGCGGTGAGGTCGGCTTCGGGGTCCAGTCCGTGTGTGCGCTGCCGCAGCCCGGCCCAGCGGGTCCGGGAGGCGCCGGGCAGCGGGGCGTCGGACCCGAGCGCCTTGAGGGTGTCCACGGCCCCGTACCGGTCCAGCCACCGGTTCATCGCCTCGTCCCCCGGCTCCCCGATCCTGGTGAGCGCCGCCCGGGCCACGCGCTCGTCGTGGCCGGTCACACCGGGCCTCCGGCGAGCGCCGTGCCGCGCCGTACGCCGGTGCGCAGTTCCAGTGCGCCGTCCACGTCGTCGGCGGTGGGCCGGTCGTGTCCGGCGAGGTCGGCCAGGGTCCAGGCGACTCTGAGGACGCGGTCCAGGCCGCGTGCGGTGAGCAGGCCGCGTTCCATGTCCTCCTCGGCCCGGCCGAGCGCTCCCGGTTCCGCCGGCCACCGGGTCCGCAGTTCATGGCCGGGGACCTCGCTGTTGGTCTGCCAGGGCGTCGCGGCGTAGCGGGCGGCGGCGCGCTCGCGCGCGCTGCGTACGCGTGCGGCCACGGTCGCGGTGGACTCGGACCGGGCTGCGGGGGCTGTCAGTTCGGAGCGGGTGACGGGCTCGACGGTGACCCGCAGGTCGACGCGGTCCAGCAGGGGCCCGGAGAGCCGTGCGCGGTAGCGCCTGACCGAGGAGGGTCTGCACTCGCAGCCGCCGCCCCGGGTGCCGTGCCGGCCGCAGGGGCAGGGGTTGGCGGCGAGGGCGAGCAGGAAGCGGGCGGGCATGCGCATCATGCCCTGGGCCCGGGCCACGACGACCTGCCCGGACTCCAGCGGCTGGCGCAGCGCGTCGAGCACCCGTGCGCTGCATTCGGCGGCTTCGTCCAGGAAGAGCACGCCGTGGTGGGCCAGGGAGACCGCTCCCGGCCGGGGCAGGCCGCTGCCGCCGCCCACCAGGGAGGCGGTGGTGGCCGAGTGGTGCGGGGCGCAGTACGGGGGCCGCTCGACCAGCGGTTGGCCGGGCGGCAGTGCCCCCGCCACGGAGTGCACGGCGGTGACCTCCAGGGCCTCCTGCGGGGTGAGCGGCGGCAGCAGTCCGGGGAGCCGTTCGGCGAGCATGGTCTTGCCCGCGCCGGGCGGTCCTTTGAGGAAGATGTGGTGGCGTCCCGCCGCCGCCACCTCCAGGGCTCTGCGGGCCGCGGTCTGCCCGGCGACCTCGGCGAGGTCGACGGTGCGGTCTCCGCCCAGTCCCGCGATGCCCGCGCCCGCGCCGGGCACGGTGAGTCCGGCGAGCATGGCGGCGGCCGTGCCGTCCTCGGCCGGGCTCTGCTCGTCGGGGACGGGCGCGTCGGTGAGGACGGCGACGAGCTGGCGCAGGGAGCGGACGCCGAGGACGGAGACGCCCGGGACCAGGGCGGCCTCGGAGGCGGTCTGCTCGGCGACGACGACCTGGCGGTATCCGGCGTCCGCGGCGGCCAGGACGGCGGGGAGGACGCCGCGGACGGGCCGGACGCGGCCGTCGAGGCCCAGTTCGCCGATCATGACCAGTCCGGTGAGTTCGCGGGGGTCGATCCGTTCGTCGGCTCCGAGGACCGCGCAGGCCACGGCGAGGTCGAAGCCGCTGCCGCTCTTGGGCACCGAGGCGGGGCTGAGCCCGACGGTGAGTTTCTTCTGGGGCCAGTCGATGCCGGAGTTGACGACGGCGGCCCTGACCCGGTCGCGGCTCTCCACCAGGCTCTTGTCGGGCAGGCCGACCAGGGTGAAGGTGGCCAGGCCCGGTTCGAGGTCGGCCTGGACCTCGACGACCACGCCCTCGACGCCGACGAGGGCGACCGAGCAGGTCCGTGCGAACCCCATGTCAGGCCACCCCCCTCACGTGCTGCACCAGGGGGGCGCCGCGCTCGGGCAGGACGACGCCGACGAGGTCGATGCGTACGCCGCCGGTCGGCGGCCGGCCGTAGCGGACGAGCCAGCGTTCGCTGAGCCAGCGGGAGGCGAGTCTGCGCAGCCGCTCGGCCTTGCGCGGCGTCACGGCCGACATCGGGTGTTCGTACGGGCCGGCCCTGCGGGTCTTGACCTCGCAGACGACGAGCGCGTCGGCGTCCCGGGCGACGATGTCGATCTCTCCGCCCCGGCAGCGCCAGTTGCGTTCGAGGACGGCCATGCCCATCTCGCGCAGCCGCCGGGCGGCCAGGTCCTCGCCGTAGCGTCCGAGTGCGTTCCTGCCGTTCATCGGTACCACCTCCGGGACCGACTGTGGCGGCTGGGGAGGCGGACGGATGATCATGGTCGGTTCCGGTGGACTACCGGCCGGTTGTGGATATCTCGCTCACCCGTACGAGGTAAACGCAAAAGCGGGCCTTGACGCGGGAGCCCGCGCCAAGGCCCGCCCCCGGGATCTCACCTCTTGAAGCCGGAGTCCTCGGGCAGGTCGAGGTCGCTCTTGTTGAGTTCCTCGATGTTCACGTCCTTGAAGGTGAGCACCCTCACCTGCTTGACGAAGCGGGCCGGGCGGTACATGTCCCACACCCAGGCGTCGGCCATCGAGACCTCGAAGAAGACTTCGCCCTGGACCGAGTGCACCTGCATCTCGTAGTCGTTGGTGAGGTAGAAACGACGTTCGGTCTCGATCACGTACCTGAACAAACCGACGACGTCCCGGTACTCCCGGTAGAGCTTCAGCTCCATCTCGGTCTCGTACTTCTCGAGGTCCTCGGCGCTCATGGCGTGTTCCCCTTCAGCCGTGCGTCCCCCCATTGTGCGTCAGCCCCGCGCGCTTCCCGCGGACCGAGCCGATCGCCCCGTACGCGGCGCCGCCGAAGATCAGCGCGGCACCGGCCGTGATCGCCAGCAGGGTCGCGGCCAGCGGCCCCGGCCGGGAGACGCCGCCGGGCAGGTCCGCGAAGCCGGCGGGGCGCTCGATCATGCCCGCGTTGCCCGGGGGCCAGACGGTGGCGTCGATCCGGCCGGTCACCGCCTCCCTGGGCACGGAGCCGTTGTTGGCGTCCTCCAGGTGCGTGCGCGAGTCCAGTGACTCGTCGCGGTGGTCGCCGAGCAGGAAGAGCTGCCCCTCGGGCACGGTCGCCTCGAAAACGGTGAAGGAGGCCCGCTCCCGCTGCAGCAGGTACGGCTCGTCGACGGGCTCGCCGTTGATGGTCAGCTTCCCCTGCTCGTCGCAGCACTTCACGGTGTCCCCGCCGACGCCGACGACGCGTTTGGCCACCGGCATGTTGCCCCACAGCGGATCCAGGAAGACGACGACGTCGCCGCGCCGGACCTCGTCGCCGTCGACGCGCTCGGCCAGCACCCGGTCCCCGGCCCTGACGGTGGGCGCCATGGAGTCGGTGGGCACGGTGTAGGGCTGGTAGAGGACGGCGGCCCAGACGAAGCCGCCCAGGAAGAGGACGCAGCCGACGGCCACGGCCACCGACGACAGCGTCTGGCCCAGACGGCCACGGCCTCCTCCGGTACGTTCGGCTCTGCTCACTCGTGCGCTCCCGGAAGGTCTGGGTCCACCGACGGTCTGCGCCGCACCCTACCCCCGGGTACGCCCGCGGGTCAGCCCGCGGCCCGCTCGCCCGCCCCGCTCGCGGCCCCGGCCTCGCCCGCGGTTCCGGCCGCCGCGCCGGTCGCCCCCTGCGCCGCCCGCGCCCTCAGGCGCCGCCGCCACATCACCAGCGGCACCGCGCCCGCCAGGCCCAGCGCCGCGGGAGCCGCGGCCAGTCCCTGCTCGGCGAAGGTGTCGGGCACCGGGAGGGTGCCCCAGCGGTCGATCGGCCACGCCTTGACGACGGCCCGTCCCACGACCTCGTCCACGGGGACCGTCCCGTGGCCGGGGAGCTGCTGGTGGAAACGGGAGTCCAGGGAGTTGTTCCGGTTGTCGCCCATCACCCAGATCCGGTCCTCGGGGACCTTGACCGGGCCGAAGCCCTCGCTGCCGCACGGGGTCGTCCCGGGACGGATGTAGGACTCCTCCTCCAGGGCCTTGCCGTTGACCGTGACGGGACCGTTCTTCTCGCACGCGACGGTGTCGCCGCCGACCGCGATGACCCGCTTGATCAGGTCCTGCTCCTCGGCGGAGGGCATCAGGCCGATGAAGCTCATGAAGTCCTGGAACACGTTGGTGTCCTGCCGCGCCGACTCGTCGAGCCAGCCGCCCGGGTCGTGGAAGACGACGACCTCGCCGCGCTCGGGTTCGGCCCCGAACCAGGGGGTGAGCTTGTCCACCAGCACCCGGTCGCCCCGCTGCAGGGTGTCCTGCATCGAGTCGGAGGGGATGGAGAACGCCTGGAGGAGGAACGTCTTGATCAGCAGTGCCAGCAACAGCGCGATGCCGATCAGGATGGGGAGTTCCTTCAGGAAGGAGCGCTGTTTCTTCTCCGTCACTCTCTCTCCGCCGTCCGGATCGGTGCCGTCCGGATCCGTGCCCTCCGGACCCGCGGCCGGTTCCTCACCGCGCTCCACGGGCTCCTCGCCGGTCCGCCGCTCCGGTCCGTCCGCGTCGGAGCGCGCCCCGACCGCCACGTCCCCCACATCCACTCCTCACACTGACACTGTTCGTACCGCGCTGCAGCCCGCGCCCCAGCCGGTGCAGACCCACGCCTGCCACTCCCATAACGAGCGGGAGTTCCGCAGGGGTCGGTAGGTGCACCATGTCATTGTCGGCGCTCGCGGCCTCGGAGGCGGGCTCGCCGCGCGGGTCCGGTACCGACGCGTAGGTCTCGGGCTCCTCCAGTCGTCGCCAGTGGGAGTAGGGCCAGGCGATCACCACGGCCTTGCCCACCACCAGGCTCTCCGGGATGGTCCCCTTCCCCGGGTCCTGGAGGTGGTAACGGGAGTCGGCGGAGTTGGAGCGGTGGTCGCCCATCACGAAGATGCGGTTCTCGGGCACCCTCACCTCGAAGCGCATCTGCGAGGGGGCGTTGCCGGGGTGGAGGTAGGGCTCGTTCAGCGGTGTGCCGTTGACGGTCACCCGGCCGTCCTCGTCGCAGCACCTGACGGTGTCGCCGCCGGTGCCGATGACCCGTTTGATCAGGTCCTGCTCCTCGGCGGAGGGCAGCAGGCCGATGAACGTCAGGAACTGCCTGCCCTGCTTGATGCCGACGGGGTCGTTCCGCTCCGGCGCCTCCTCGGGGGGCAGCCAGCCCCCGGGGTCCTTGAACACCACCACGTCGCCGCGTTCGGGGCGCGAGCCGAACCAGGGCGTGAGCTTGTCCACCAGCACCCGGTCGTCGATCCTGATCGTCTGCTCCATCGAGCCCGAGGGGATGACGAACGCCTGGACCAAGAACGTCTTGAGCACCAGCGCGATCAGCAGCGCCACGCCCACCAGGATGGGTATCTCCTTGGTCACCGACAGGCGGCGCCGGCGCTTGATCCGCTTGGCCGCGCGCCGGCGGTCGGCCCGTCCCTCGCCGGGGCCGCGCAGTGTGGTGCGGGGCTGTACCGGTGTGCCGCCGGGGGCGGTGCCCGCGCGGTGCCCGCGCGGCCGTCCGCGCCTACCCATGCGGGCCCCGCAGCGAGGTCCAGCGGTCGGCCGGCCAGACGATCCAGTCGGCGCGGCCGATCACCCTCCCCACCGGTACGGTGCCGCCGCCGGGGGCGCCGAGGTGGTCGCGGGAGTCGCTCGAGCGGGAGCGGTGGTCCCCCATCACCCACAGCCGCCCCTCGGGGACCCGGATGTCGAACGGGACGGCCGAGGGCCGGTCGCCGGGGTGCAGGTAGCTCTCGTCCACCGGTTCGCCGTTCACCTCGATCCTCCCCCGCTCGTCACAGCACACGACCCTGTCCCCGCCGACCCCGACGACCCGTTTGACGTAGTCGGTTCCCTCCGACGGTTCCCGGTCGAACGAACCGGTGCCGTCGAACACCACAACGTCCCCGTGTCCGGGAAGGTTGCCGAAACGGTACGCCAGCTTGTTCACCAGGACGCGGTCGCCCGCTTTGAGGGTGTTCCCCATCGAGTCGCTCGGGATGCGGAACGGCTCCACCACGAAGGTGTGGACCAGCAGGAGCAGCACGGCCGCCGCGGCCGCCACCGCGCCCAGACGCGCGGAACGCGACCGGCCTCCCCGGCCCCGTGAGGGGCCCGGGAAGCGGTCGCGTTCCGTGGGTCGCGTGTGCTGTTCGTCGGTGTCCATCGAGCCGAGAGCCTAACCCGGCGGCGCGGCGGGCACCGGCCGGGACAGCGGCGCGACGGCCGTACCGCGCGGCCGGCGTCCGGCCGCGGACGCCGCACACGGGTCCGCCGCGTGTCCGGCCGCGGATCAGCGCTCGCGCTTCTCCTTGATCTTCGCGGCCTTGCCGCGCAGCTCGCGCAGGTAGTACAGCTTGGCGCGGCGCACGTCACCGCGGGTGACGACCTCGATCTTCTCGACGACCGGGGTGTGCACCGGGAAGGTGCGCTCCACGCCGACGCTGAAGCTGACCTTGCGGACGGTGAAGGTCTCGCGGACGCCCGAGCCCTGGCGGCGGATGACGACGCCCTTGAACTGCTGCACGCGGGAGCGGTTGCCCTCGATGACGCGCACGTGGACGTTGACGGTGTCGCCGGGGCGGAAGCTGGGGATGTCGCTGCGCAGCGAGGCGGAGTCGACGCTGTCGAGAAGGTGCATGACCGTCTGCTTTCCTCGCCGATGCCACAGGTCATCGGCGGAACTGTTCGTTGGGGTTCGGTGAGCCGCCGTACCGGGCGGGCGTCGGTCCCCCTGTGGCAGGGTCGCGCGCCGGGCGTGGGGCAGCGGCCTATTCTTCCACGTCCTGGGCGGTGGGCCCAAATCGGCCGTCGGGCCGCTCGGCCCAGCCCAGCTCGGCCAGGAGCTTGCGGTCCTCGGCGTCGAGCGCGGCGGGGTCGCACCGTTCCAGGAGGTCGGGGCGGTAGCGCGCGGTGCGGCGGAAGGCCTGGTCGCGGCGCCAGCGGGCGATCCTCCCGTGGTGTCCGCTGAGCAGCACCTCGGGGATGTCCCGGCCGCGCCACACCGGCGGCTTGGTGTAGACGGGGCCCTCCAGGAGGTCGGCCATGGCGCCGGGCGCGAAGGAGTCGTCGCGGTGGGACTCGGCGTTGCCCAGGACGCCCGGCAGCAGACGGGCGACGGCCTCGACCATGACCAGGACGGGGGCCTCGCCGCCGGCCAGCACGTAGTCGCCGATGGACAGTTCGCGCACCCGGAAGCGCTCGCCGTACTCCTCGACGACGCGGCGGTCGATGCCCTCGTAGCGGGCGGGGGTGAAGACCAGCCAGGGTTCGGCCGCCAGCTCGACGGCCGTCTCCTGGGTGAAGGGGCTGCCGCTGGGGGTGGGGACGACGATGACCGGTCCGTCCCCGTCCCCGCCCGGGTCGCCCGAGGCGATGACCGCGTCCAGTGCCTCGCCCCAGGGCTCGGGCTTCATCACCATGCCGGGGCCGCCGCCGTAGGGGGTGTCGTCGACGGTGTTGTGCCGGTCGTGGGTCCACTGCCGCAGGTCGTGGACGCGTACGTCGAGCCGGCCGCGGGCGCGTGCCTTGCCCACCAGGGAGACGTTCAGCGGTTCCAGGTACTCGGGGAAGATCGTGACGATGTCGAGCCGCATCAGGCCCCGTCCCCGCTTCCGCCGTCCGGCGCACCGCGCTCGGGACGGGAGCCGGCGACCTCGGCGCGGTCGTCCAGGAGCCCCGGCGGCGGGTCGATGACGGCCCGCTGCGCCGCGAGGTCGATCTCGGGCACGATCTCGCCGACGAAGGGGACGAGCACCTCGCCGCCGTCGGTCTTCCGCACCACGAGCAGGTCCTGGTAGGGCAGGTGCGAGATCTCCTCGATCCGGCCGACCGGGGTGCCGTCGCGGGTGACGACGTCGAGGTCGATCAGCTGGTGGTCGTAGTACTCGTCGGGGTCCTCGGGGGTCTCCTCCGGGTCGACCTCGGCGATCAGCAGGGTGTTCCGCAGCGCCTCGGCGGCGGTGCGGTCCCCCACGCCCGCGAAGCGCAGCAGCAGCCGGCCGCTGTGGACGCGCCCGGACTCGATGGTCAGCGGACCCGCGGAGGCGGGGTCGGTGGCCAGGACCGCGCCGGGGGCGAGACGCACCTCGGGCTCGTCGGTGCGCACCTCCACCGTGACCTCGCCCTTGATGCCGTGGGCGCGGCCGATGCGCGCGACTACCAGCTGCACTGCTCGTCACTCCAGGTTCTCGTGCGGCGTTCTCATGCGGCGTTCTCGTACGGCGTGCGGTCACGGGCACGGGCCGGGGGCGGCGGTGCCGCCCCCGGCCCGTGCCGGTGCCTTGCGCTGTGTGCTGCGGCCCTCAGCGGACCTGGTCCACGTCGACGAGGTCGACGCGGACGCCCCGTCCGCCGAGAGCGCCCACGACGGTGCGCAGCGCGCGTGCGGTGCGGCCGTTGCGGCCGATCACCTTGCCGAGGTCGTCGGGGTGGACCCGGACCTCCAGCACGCGCCCGCGACGCAGGGTGCGGGAGGCGACCTGCACCTCGTCGGGGTGGTCGACGATGCCCTTCACCAGATGGTCGAGGGCCTCTTCCAGCATGGTCACGCCTCGGTCGACTCGGCGGCGGCCTCGGCCTCGTCCGCCTTCTTGTCGGCCTTCTTCGCCTTCGGGGTGATGGCCTCACCCTTGGGCTCGTCGGCCGACGCCTTGGCGGCGGCCTCGAAGAGGGCGCGCTTGTCGGCCTTGGGCTCGGCGACCTTCATCGGCTCCGGGGCGGGCAGGCCCTTGAACTTCTGCCAGTCGCCGGTGACCTTGAGAATGGCCAGGACCGGCTCGGTCGGCTGCGCGCCGACACCCAGCCAGTACTGGACGCGCTCCGAGTCGACCTCGATGCGCGAGGGGTTCTGCACCGGGTGGTACAGACCGATCTCCTCGATGGCCCGGCCGTCGCGACGGGTGCGGGAGTCGGCGACGATGATGCGGTAGTGAGGCGAACGGATCTTGCCCAGTCGCTTCAGCTTGATCTTGACTGCCACGGCTGTGGTGTCTCCTGGTCTTTGGCGTGGTGGGACACGGCGGGATGCCACGTGGGGTTGTGGTACCCGAGGTGTCCGATGGACGCGTCAGCCGGAGGAGAGAGGGGTCCTGTGCGGCTGTCGAGTACAGCCGCCCATTGTGCCACACCTCGCCGGGGCAGCCGGTCTCCCCCCGGCTCCCCCGGTCCCTCCCGGACCGGCGCGTCCCGGCGGCGGCGCCGCCCCGCGCCTCAGCCCACGCCGACCGCCTCCTTCTCCTTCTCCGGGATGCGGAACGGCTTCCCGCAGGCCCCGCACATGATCGGCGCCTGGGCCAGGACCGACGGGACGACCCGGACGTTGCGTCCGCAGTCGCACACGGCCTTGACCCGCACCCCGCCGCCCGACGAACCGTGCCGCGCGGCGGGGCCGCGGAAGGTGCGGGAGGTGTCGGTGGCGGTGGCGACGCTGTGGGCGCGCAGGGCGCGCTGGAGGCGCTCGATGGTGGGCCGGTAGCGCTTCCTGGTCTCGGGCTTCATCACGACCAGCGAGAAGCCGCTGCTCGGATGCGGCTCCTCCGAGTGCTCCAGGCCCAGCTCCTCGGCGATCGCCAGGAAGCGGCGGTTGTGGTAGCGGCCGGCGCGCGAGGTGTCCCGGACTCCGCGGGCGGCGGCGATCCCGTGGACGGCCTCGTGCAGCAGCCGTTCGAAGGAGAGCTCGGCGCCGCAGGCGGACGACGACTCCCCGATCAGCGATTCGGGCGCGGCCAGGTCCGGCAGCTCCGGGTGGTGCCGTTGAATGTCGGCCCACGCGAGTGCCAGTTCGGCGGCGAGTACAGGTGGTGTCGTGCTCACGTCGTGCACAACGAGCCAGGGTGTCCCGGTGTTCCGATTACGGGGCATCCCAAATAATTTGCACGTACCAGTCAGTTCAGGTTGATGCGTGCCCGACGGGGGCGGGTGCGCCGATCCGGGGAGGACCCGCCCCACCCGCCCAAGCGGGGACGTACTGACCCGTCAGTAGAACCCTGTGTGACGCCGCGGAACGCCTCAGTAGGAACGGGCGACCACGGCCACCGTACCGGGGGCGTCGTCGGACTCCGGCACCGCCCCGTCCTCGCCGACCAGGCAGCGCACCGTGACGGCCTGCTCCGCGAGCCTCGCCTCGCCCTCCGGCCCCAGGTCGGCCCACGGGATGCGGGCCCAGCCGCCGCCGGTGGCGACCTCGGCGGCCTCCTCCACCGTCCGCACGTCCGAGGTCCGGGCCTCGCGGCGCTCGCGGGACTGGCGCAGCAGCAGGGCCTGGTCCTCCTCCAGGATCCTCGGGCACAGCTCGGCCAGGGCGTCGATCGCCACCGGCTCCTTGCCCCCGGCGATACGGCGGACCAGCATCGCGGTGCCCCCCTCCAGGTCGCGCGGGCCGATCTCGACGCGCAGCGGCACGCCCTTGAGCTCCCAGTCCACCGCGCGGCGGCCGAAGGGGGTGTCGGTGCGGTCGTCCACGCGCACCCGGACCCCGGCGGCGGCGAGCCGCTCGCCGACCTCGCGGACCTTGGCCAGCACCGCGTCGTCGCCCTTGATCGCCAGGACGACGGCCTGGACGGGGGCCAGGCGCGGCGGGACGCGCAGCCCGCTGTCGTCGCCGTGGGTCATGATCAGACCGCCGACCATGCGGGTGGAGGTGCCCCAGGAGGTCTGCCAGACCAGCTCCCGCTCGCCGTCCTTCGACAGGTAGCGGGTGTCGAACGCCTTGGCGAAGTTCTGGCCCAGCTCGTGGCTGGTGCCCATCTGCAGCGCCTTGCCGTCGCCCATCATGCCCTCCAGGGTGAGGGTGTTGATGGCGCCGGCGAAGCGCTCCCTGGCGGTCTTGCGGCCGAGCACCACGTCGACGCCCAGGACGTTGACCATGAAGTCCGCGTAGACCTCGCGGTGGATGCGGGCGGCGTAGTCGCGGGCGTCCTCGTAGGTGGCGTGGGCGGTGTGCCCCTCCTGCCACAGGAACTCACTCGTTCGCAGGAAGACCCTCGGACGCATTTCCCAGCGCACCACATTGGCCCACTGGTTGACCAGCAGGGGCAGGTCGCGGTAGCTCTGCACCCACTTGGAGAAGTACTCGTTGACGATCGTCTCGGAGGTCGGCCGGACGACGACCGGCTCCTCCAGCTCCTTGCCTCCGCCGTGCGTGACGACCGCCAGCTCGGGGGCGAAGCCCTCGACGTGGTCGGCCTCCCTGGTCAGGTAGGACTGCGGGATGAACAGGGGAAAGTAGGCGTTGTCGGCGCCCGCGGCCTTGATGCGGGCGTCCATCTCCTGCTGCATCCGCTCCCAGAGCCCGTACCCGTACGGCCGGATGACCATGGTGCCGCGCACCGGTCCGTTGTCGGCCAGCTCGGCCTTGTTGATCACGTCCTGGTACCAGCGCGGGAAGTCCTCCGCCTGGGGGGTGAGTACGGGAGCCTTTGCCATGTCGCGCATGTTACGGCGGTCTGCTGCGGATGCGTGAATCGGGTTGTCGGGGGACCGTGGGAGTGCGCGCGGGAAGCGCGGGTGGAAACACCCCGGCGCACCCTCTGGACTCGGGGACAGATGCGCAGTTCCCTGGCTTTCGGGAACAGGGACACCTCTCGGGGGACGAGACGGCGGCCGGTTATCCGGCGATCCTTCCATCGGAATGGGGATGTTGCGATGGCACCCACGCTCGCACAGCGGCACCTCCCGCGGCCCGCCCGGGACTGGGCGGAGATTCAGGAACGGATGCTGGTTCCGCTCTACGAGGCGGTCTACGAGCGTTTCGAGGTCGGACGGCACACGCATGTGCTGGGCCTGGGCTGCGGCTCGGGCCTGGCGCTGGTGATGGCGGCGGCCCGGGGCGCGACCGTCACGGGGACGGACACCGACGAGGCACGCCTGGAGCTGGCCCGGCAGCGGCTGCTGCCGGAGCCGCAGTGGGGCGCGCGGCACTGGACCGCGCGGGTGCTGCCCGGCGGGCCGGACGGCGGACCGGACGGCGCGGCCCTGCGCGAGGGGCCGCCGCCGACGCTGGTGACCGCCTTCGACACCCTGCCGGACGCCGCCGTGCTCGCCCGGGTGGCGGAGGCGGCCGGGCGGGGCGTGCCGGTGGTGCTGGCGGGCTGGGGGCCGGCCGAACGGTGCGCGGCGGCCCCCGCGCTGCGGGTGGCCGAGCGGCTGGCCGAGCCGCGGCGCGCGGTGGGCCGGTGCTGGCGGCCGGGCGGCCGGGACGACCTGGAGGACCTGGCGCGCCGGGCCGGGCTGCGGCCCGACGGCTCGGGGCGGGTGGCGTGCCCCTTCGGCTACGCCGACCTGGACAGCGCGGTGCGCGGGCTGATCTCCACGGGGCTGTACGACGCGGCCGTGCGGGCGACGGACGAGGGACAGGTCACCAAGGAGCTGGCGGAGGCGCTGCGCCCCCACGTACGGCCGGACGGCACGGTGTGGATGCAGAACCTGTTCCGCTACGTGGTCGCCATGACGTGACGGCCGCCGCCCGGCGCGCGTGCGGCCGTCGTCCGCGGCGGGCCGCGTCACTTCGGCGCGAGCCGCGTCACTTCGGCGGGAGGAGGTCCTTGAACTCCTGGGGCAGCTCGAAGTCCTCCGGGCCCTGGCCCGCTCCGGGCAGCCCGAAGGCGCCTCCCTGGCCGGCCGCGCGGCGCTCGGCGAGGGCCTGCTCGTCGGCCTTGCGCTTCATCGGGTTGCCCGAGCGCTGCTTGCCCTTGGCCTTCTTCTGCTGCTTGCCCTTCTTCCGGGCGCCGCCCATCCCGGGCATCCCCGGCATCCCCGGCATGCCCGGCATCCCGCCCTGGGCCATCTTCGACATCATCTTGCGGGCCTCGAAGAAGCGCTCCACGAGGTTCTTCACCGCGCTGACGTCCACGCCGGAGCCGCGGGCGATGCGGGCCCGCCGCGAGCCGTTGATGATCGTGGGGTCGGTGCGCTCGGCCGGGGTCATCGACTTGATGATCGCGGCGGTGCGGTCCACGTCGCGCTCGTCGATGTTGTCGATCTGCTCCCGGATCTGCCCCATGCCGGGCATCATCCCCAGCAGCTTGGAGATGGAGCCCATCTTGCGGACCTGCTCCATCTGGGCCAGGAAGTCGTCGAGCGTGAACTCCTTGGGACCCTTGGCCAGCTTGGCGGCCATCTGCTCGGCCTCTTGCCGGCTGAAGGTCTGCTCGGCCTTCTCGATGAGGCTGAGGACGTCGCCCATGCCCAGGATGCGGGACGCCATGCGGTCCGGGTGGAACGCGTCGAACTCGTCCAGCTTCTCGCCGTTGGAGGCGAACATGATCTGGCGGCCGGTGACGTGGGCGATCGACAGGGCCGCGCCGCCGCGGGCGTCGCCGTCGAGCTTGGAGAGCACCACGCCGTCGAAGCCGACGCCGTCGCGGAACGCCTCGGCGGTGTTGACCGCGTCCTGGCCGATCATGGCGTCGACGACGAAGAGGACCTCGTCGGGACGGACGGCGTCGCGGATGTCGGCGGCCTGCCGCATCATCTCGGAGTCGATGCCCAGGCGGCCGGCGGTGTCGACGATGACGACGTCGTACTGCTTGGCGCGGGCGTACTCGATCGAGTCCTCGGCGACCTTCACCGGGTCGCCGACGCCGTTGCCCGGCTCCGGCGCGTAGATGCCCACCCCCGCGCGCTCGGCGACGACGGTGAGCTGGTTGACGGCGTTGGGGCGCTGGAGGTCGCAGGCGACCAGCAGAGGGGTGTGCCCCTGGGTCTTGAGCCAGCGCCCCAGCTTGCCCGCCAGGGTGGTCTTGCCCGCGCCCTGCAGACCGGCGAGCATGATCACCGTCGGCGGGTTCTTGGCGAACCGCAGGCGGCGGGTCTCGCCGCCGAGGATGCCGATCAGCTCCTCGTTGACGATCTTGATGACCTGCTGGGCCGGGTTCAGCGCCTTGGAGACCTCGGCACCGAGGGCGCGTTCCTTGACCTGCTTGATGAAGGCCCGCACCACGGGCAGGGCGACGTCCGCCTCCAGCAGGGCGATACGGATCTCGCGCGCCGTGGCGTCGATGTCCGCCTCGCTCAGACGGCCCTTGCCCCTGAGGTTCTTGAACGTCGCTGTGAGGCGATCGGAGAGAGTGTCGAACACGTCGGTCGCGGATCCTTCGCGTTGGTGGCGGTGTCGGCGGTCGACCTCCAAGAGTATCGGCCCGCCCGCGGTGCGGTCAGCCGCCCAGGGCCCGCTCCAGCTCCCGGGCGAGCCCGGCGGCCTCCCGCGGCGGCAGCGGAGCGCCGTCGGGGCCGGTGACGTAGAAGGCGTCCACCGCGTTGGCGCCGAGGGTGCTGACCCGGGCGCTGCGCACGGTGACGCCGGCGTCCTCCAGGGCCCGCCCGATGCGGTACAGCAGTCCGGGGGCGTCCTGTGCGCGCACCTCGATCACCGTCGCCAGCCGCGACCCGGCCGGGGCGAGGGCCACCCTCGGCGGCGGGGCCCCGGCGCCGCGCCGGCGGGCGCGGGAGTGGGCCCTCTCCCGTTCGGCGAGGCGGGCGGGGACGTCGAGGGAGCCCTCCAGGGCGCGCGCCAGGTCGGCGCGGAGCCGGGCGGCCTGCGGCAGCGAGCCGTACTCGGCGGCCACCCGCCAGTTCAGCAGCAGGACGGGTCCCCGGCCCGGGAGGTCGACGGCACGCAGGTCGGCGGCGCGCACGGTCAGCCGGTGCAGGGCCAGGACGCCTGCGGCGGCGGGCAGGACGCCGGGCTGGTCCGGCAGGGCGATGAGGAGTTCGACGCCGACCGGTTCCGGGCCCGCGTCCTTCCCGGCCTGGTCCGCCCGGTCCGCCTCGGCGAGGGTCTCGGCCCGGGTGCGCAGGGAGAGCACCGGCCCGCCGGTGCGCCACGCCTCGGCGGCCAGCCGTTCGGCCTCGGCGGTGGGCCGGGGGGCGGGGCGCTCCCGCTCCCCCGCTTCCTCCGTCTCCCCCGCGAGCACCGCGCCGGCCCGCTTCACCAGGTCGGCCACGAGTCCGGCGCGCCAGGCCGACCAGGCGGCGGGCCCGGTGGCCAGGGCGTCGGCCTCGGTCAGCGCGTGCAGCAGTTCCAGGGTGCCGGTGTCGCCGACGGCCTCGGCGACGGTGCGGACGGTGGCCGGGTCGTCCAGGTCGCGCCGGGTGGCGGTCTCGGCCAGCAGCAGGTGGTGGCGGACGACGGTGGCCAGGGTCTGGGTGTCGGCGGCGTCGAAGCCCATGCGGGCGGCCAGGTCGCGGACGATGGTCTCGCCGGTGACGCTGTGGTCGCCGGGCCAGCCCTTGCCGATGTCGTGCAGCAGCGCGGCGACCAGCAGCAGGTCGGGGCGGTGGACGCGGCGGACGCGCGCGCCGGCCCGTACCGCGGTCTCGATCAGGTGGCGGTCGACGGTCCAGCGGTGCACGGGGTTGCGCTGCGGTCGGCAGCGCACCCGCTCCCAGTCCGGCAGCAGGGCGGTGACCAGCCCTTCCGCCTCCATCGCCTCCCACACCCCGACGGCGGCCTCGCCCGCGCCGAGCAGCGTGACGAACTCCTCGCGGGCCTCGGCGGGCCAGGGCACCGGCAGCGGCGGCGCGGCGGCGGCCATCTTCCGCAGGGCGGGGCGCGCCAGCGGCAGCCCGGCCTGGGCCGCCGCGGCGGCGGCGCGCAGCGGCAGTACGGGGTCGCGTTCGGGGCGCGCGGTACGGGCGAGCACCACCTCGCCGTCCTGCTCGACGACGTTCTCGGCCAGCGGGGCGCGCGGGGCGGACCGCGCGGCGCGCCCCGGGCGCGGGCGGCGGGCGCGCAGCACCCGGCCCACCTCGCGCCAGGTGACGTCGCCGGCGTAGGAGATCACCCGCGCCGCCTCGTACACCCGGCGCAGCAGCGCGTCCGCGTCCGGCAGCGCGAGGGCCTCGGCGACCTGGTCCTGGTCCTGGAGGGCGAGCCGGTCGCCGGCGCGGCCGGTGGTCAGGTGGAGGGCGTCGCGCACGTCGAGGAGGGTGCGGCGGGCCTCGTCCAGGCCATCGCGGGGGGCGTCGGCCAGCCAGGAGGCGGCCACCGCGCGCAGGGCGGTGGCGTCGCGCAGGCCGCCGCGGGCCTCCTTGAGGTCGGGTTCGAGGAGGAAGCGCAGCTCGCCGTGGCGGCGGGCGCGCTCCTCGACCGCCTCGCGCAGCTCGGGCAGCCGCCGGGGGGCGTCGGCGCGCCACCGGGCGAGCATCCGGGTGCGCAGCGCGGCGGTGAGCTCCGGGTCGCCGGCGACGTGCCGGGCGTCGAGCAGGCCGAGCTGCACCTTGAGGTCGCCGGCCGCGGCCCGCTCGGCCTCGCCGGGGGTGCGCACCGAGTGGTCCAGGGCGATCCCGAGGTCCCAGACGGGGTACCAGACGCGGTCGGCGAGGGCGGCGACCTCGTCCGCGCCCCGGCCGGTGTGCAGGAGGAGCAGGTCCAGGTCGCTGCGCGGGGAGAGCTCCCCGCGGCCGTAGCCGCCGACGGCGACGAGCGCGACCCCCCGCCCCGCGTCGCCCAGCAGCGAGGCGAGCCAGGCGTCGGTGATCCCGGCCAGGGCGGCGCGGCGCGGCGGCCCGGACCGCGACCCCCCGGTGAGGAGGCGCAGCCGGGCCGCCGCGTAGCCGTCGGGCGCCGTGGTCATGCGGTCTTCCGCCCCGGCCCGGTCACAGCGCGTCCGGGCCGCGTTCGCCGGTGCGGACGCGTACCGCCGTCTCGACGGGGACGCTCCAGACCTTGCCGTCGCCGATCTTGCCGGTGCGGGCGGCCTTGACGACCACGTCGACGAGCTGCTCGGCGTCCTCGTCCTCGGCCAGGACCTCGATGCGGACCTTGGGGACGAGGTCGACGGTGTACTCCGCGCCGCGGTACACCTCGGTGTGGCCGCGCTGCCGTCCGTACCCGCTGGCCTCGGTGACGGTGAGGCCCTGGACGCCGAACGCCTGGAGCGCCTCCTTCACCTCGTCGAGTCGGTGCGGCTTGATGACTGCGGTGATGAGCTTCACGCGTCCACCTTCCTGTCGGGCGACGGGGCCGTCGCGCTGTCGTTGTGCGCGCCGGCGAACCCGGCGGTGCCGCGGGACGCGGGCGAGCCGCCCACCGCGCTGAAGTCGTACGCGGTCTCGGCGTGGTACGCCTGGTCCAGGCCGGCGGTCTCGTCGTCCTCGCTCGCCCGGAAGCCGACGGTGACGTCGACCAGCTTGGCGAGGATCCAGGAGACCACGAAGGAGAAGGCCATCACCGAGAAGGCGCCGGTGGCCTGCTTGCCCAGCTGGGTGAGGCCGCCCACGCCGTCGACGGCCAGGACGCCGACCAGCAGGGTGCCGATGACGCCGCCGACGAGGTGGACGCCGACGACGTCCAGGGAGTCGTCGTAGCCGAGCCTGTACTTGAGGCTGACGGCCCAGGAGCAGACCAGACCGGCCACCAGGCCGATGACGATCGCGCCGACGGCGTTGACGTGCGCGCCGGCGGGGGTGATGGCGACCAGGCCGGCGACGGCGCCGGAGGCGGCTCCCAGGGTGGTGAAGGCGCCGTGCCGGACGCGCTCGTACAGCAGCCAGCCCAGGATGGCGGCGGCGGTGGCGACCTGCGTGTTCAGGGCCATGGTGGCGGCGGTGCCGTTCGCGCCCAGCGCGGAGCCGGCGTTGAAGCCGAACCAGCCGAACCACAGCAGGGCGGCGCCGAGGACCACCAGCGGGAGGCTGTGGGGCCGCATGGGCTCCTTCCTGAAGCCGATGCGCTTGCCGACCACGAGGACGGCGGCCAGCGCGCCGACGCCGGCGTTGATGTGGACGGCGGTGCCGCCGGCGAAGTCGATGACCTCGAGTTCGAACAGCCAGCCGCCCTCGGCCCACACCCAGTGCGCGACGGGGAAGTAGACGACCGTGGCCCACAGGGTGATGAACAGCGCCCAGGCGCTGAACTTCACGCGGTCGGCCAGGGCGCCGCTCATCAGGGCGGGCGTCAGGACGGCGAACATGAGCTGGAAGAGGACGAAGGCGAAGACCGGGATGCCCTCCGTGCCGCCGGTCAGCGTCTCGACGTCGATGCCGCTCAGGCCGGCGTACTCGAGGTTGCCGATCAGGCCGCCGGTGTCGGTGCCGAAGGCGAGCGAGTAACCGTAGAGCACCCACAGGACGCTCACGACGCCCAGGGAGATGAAGGACATCATGAGCATGTTCAGGGCGCTCTTGACCCGGACCATGCCGCCGTAGAACAGGGCCAGACCGGGCGTCATCAACATGACCAGCGCCGCGCTGATCAGTACGAAAGCGGTATCCGCGCCGTTCAATGTGGGCGTCTCCTCGCGTACGCGACCCGTGGGGGCGGATCTGGGGGTCAGGATGAGCCACAGATTTCCGAAGCCCCGTTTCCGCCGGTGCAGCGCGGCGTTTCGCGGCCGTGACGAAGGCGCGTCCCGTGTTACGGCCGGATGAACGCACCCGCCGGCGGAGGCAGCGCGGCCGCGGGTCCGGCCTGCCGCCGCCCGTACCGCGTACCGCCCCGACCGGGCGCGGAGGCCGTGCGGGGCGGGCGCGGGCCGGCACGGCCGTCACGGTCGTATAACAACCCGGGAACGGCGCGGAGGCGGCCGGGAAGGGACGGCGGGGGCGGCGGGGTGGGACGGCGGGGCGGAGTGGAGTGGGGCGGCGGCGGGATCGGCCGGGCCGGGTCAGCCCGCGAGGGCGGCCTCGCCCTCGGGCAGCGCCCCGGCGAGCCGCTCGGTGAGCTCGACGACCTCGGCGACGTCCCCGAACTCCCGGGCCGCCGTGGCCACCGTCTTGCGGATGCGGTTGTCGACCCGCTCCGAGCGGAGACGTTGCGCCACCTCCAGCGCCCGGCCGGCCATCTCGGCGCACCACTCGGGCTCGCGCTGCAGCAGGTGGACGGTGGCCATGCCGGCGAGGCTGAGCGCGTAGGAGCGCTGGTGGCCGCTGCCGTCCTCGCCGCACTCGCGGCCGAACAGGTCCACGGCCCGCTGCATCGCCGGCTGGGCGAGCGAGGTGTAGGCGGGGCTGCGGCCCGCCACGTAGGCGAGGTCGCGGTAGGAGTGGGCGTTCTCGGCGTTCAGCTCGGCCTCGGAGAAGAAGGAGATCCAGTCCGGGTCGGCGTCGCCCGGCGCGGCCTCGGCGAAGGTCTCCTCGGCCATCCGCACCGCCCGGTGGCACTTGTCGGGCCGGCCCATGTTGGCGTACGCGCGCGCCTCCAGCGCGTACAGCATGGCCTGGGTGCGGGGGGTGGCCCCCTCGCGGCCGCCGTACTGCGCGAGGTGGATCAGCTCCAGCGCGTCCTCGGGGCGGCCCAGGTGGATCATCTGGCGGCTCATGCCGGACAGCACGTACGAGCCCAGCGGCCGGTCGCCGGCCTCCTTGGCGGCGTGCAGGGCGAGGACGAAGTACTTCTGGGCGGTGGGCTGGAGCCCGACGTCGTAGCTCATCCACCCGGCCAGCTCCGCCAGCTCGGCGGTGACCCCGAACAGCCGCTGCCGCACCGGCTCGGTGTGGTGGTCCTGGAGGAGGTCGGTGACCTCGTGGAGCTGGCCGACGACGGCCTTGCGCCGCAGTCCGCCGCCGCACTGGGCGTCCCACTGGCGGAACATCACGATCGTCTGCTCCAGCAGTTCCAGCTCCGGCCCCGACAGCCGGTGCGCGCGGCGCGCGCCGCGCTCCCGCGGGGGGGCCGCCGGGGCGCCGGGGGTCCGCTCGCCGGGGAGCGGTCCGGCCGGGTTGGGCACCAGCCAGCGCTGCATCGGCTCGATCAGGGCGGGCCCGGCGGCCATGCCCAGGGAGGCGCCCAGGAAGCCGCTGCGGGCCAGCATCAGGTCGCTGCGCGAGAACTCACTGATCATCGCCGCGGTCTGCGGCCCCGTCCAGGGCAGGTCGACACCGCCGGCGGAGGCCGTCTGGCGGACGGTGCGCAGCCCCAGGTCCTCGACGGCGACCACGCAGCCGAAGCGCTCGGAGAACAGCTCGGAGAGGATGCGCGGGATCGGCTCGCGCGGCTGCTCGCCGTCGAGCCAGCGGCGCACCCGGGAGGTGTCGGTGCTGATGTGGTGCGCGCCCATCTGGCGTGCGCGGCGGTTCACCTGCCGGGCCAGCTCGCCCTTGGACCAGCCGCTGCGCACGAACCACGAGGCGAGCTGTTCGTTCGGGCGCTTCCCGGCGGTACCGCTTCCGCCGCTGCTGCCGTTGCCGCCCACTGGAACGCCCCCATCCCGGCCCGTACGCGTCCTGTCCCCGGCCCGCATGGCCTCTCGGCATGCCTCCGGCATAGGCGCACGCCGGACGTCTTCCGTGTGTCTGTGTCGCCGTGTGAACCGAAAGTAATCCTACGATCACTGATGTGGCGAGTGAAATTGCAAAACCGCCACCATTCGCCACCCCTTCGGATGAATCCAAGGAGCGCTCCGCGCGGTTCACTTGACCCAGGGCGCCCGCGACCGGTTGAAGCGATGCGTACCAGGGGCGCGCGTCGACCGGCGCACCCCTATCCAGACCCCGTCGCTCCACTTCGACCCGGGCCACCCGGCGTCGCTCCGTGCGACGGTTTCGTAACCAAGAGCACACGGGACCCGTTGGAGGGGGCATGGGCTTCACCATCGGCAGCATCCGCGAGATCCGGGAGCTCCGGGAACTGCGGTCCGGCACCCGGCGCCGGGGCCGCGCCCCGGTGTGCACGGCCGTGGCCGAGTACACCGGTCTGTGGGGCTGGGACGTCGTCCCCGGAGCGCGCGCCACGCGCGGCGGCGGCCGTACCGAGTGCACCTGCGGGGACCCCGGCTGCCCCTCCCCCGGCGCCCACCCCCTGGACGAGTCGCTCCGGGTGCCGGCCGGCGCGACGCTGGACGAGGCCACCAGGGCCTGGGAGCGGGTGCCCGGCGCCGCGCTGCTGCTGCCGGTGGGCCGCGCCTTCGACGTCATCGAGGTCTCCGAGGCGGCCGGGCGCCGCGCGCTGGCCCGGCTGGAGCGGATGGGGCTGCCGCTCGGACCGGTCGCCGTCGCCCCGCACGGCCGCGCCTGGTTCTTCGTGGCCCCCGGCGCCGCCGCCGGCCTCCCCCGGCTGCTGTACCGGATGGGCTGGGACGACGCGGTGCTGGACCTGCGCGGCCTCGGCCCGGGCGACCACGTCACCGCGCCGCCCTCCGACCTCGGCGGGCTCGGCCCGGTCCGGTGGCTGCGGCCGCCCACCCTGGAGGGGGCGGGCCGTCCCCCGCAGGCCAGGCTGCTGGTGGGCACCCTGGCGTACGTCTGCCACCGCGAGCTGCCCCGCGCCTGATCCGCGTCCGGGCGCTCCGTCCGGCGCTCCCCGCCCGGGCCCCGCCGCGTTCCCGGCCGCCCGCGGCCGTTCGCGGCGGGGCGTCTCCCGCGCGGTGCGTCAGTCGCCGAGCAGGGCGTCGACGAACGCCTCCGGCTCGAACGGCGCCAGGTCGTCCGCGCCCTCTCCCAGGCCCACCAGCTTGACCGGGACCTTCAGCTCGCGCTGGACGGCGATGACGATGCCGCCCTTGGCCGTGCCGTCGAGCTTGGTGAGCACGATGCCGGTGACGTCCACGACCTCGGCGAAGACCCGGGCCTGGATCAGGCCGTTCTGCCCGGTGGTGGCGTCCAGGACGAGCAGGACCTCGTCGACCGGGCCGTGCTTCTCCACCACGCGCTTGACCTTGCCCAGCTCGTCCATCAGGCCGGTCTTGGTGTGCAGCCGTCCCGCGGTGTCGACGAGCACGACGTCCGCGCTCTCGTTGATGCCCTCCTTGACCGCGTCGAAGGCGACCGACGCCGGGTCGCCGCCCTCGGGGCCGCGGACGGTGCGGGCGCCGACGCGCTCGCCCCAGGTCTGGAGCTGGTCGGCGGCGGCGGCGCGGAAGGTGTCGGCGGCGCCGAGGACCACGGACCTGCCGTCGGCGACCAGGACGCGGGCGAGCTTGCCGGTGGTGGTGGTCTTGCCGGTGCCGTTGACGCCGACGACCAGCACCACGCCCGGCCGCACCACGCCCTCGGACGACACGCCGCCCTCGGTGTGGACGGTGCGGTCCAGATCGGTGCCGATCAGGGTCAGCAGCTCCTCGCGCAGCAGGGCGCGCAGTTCGGCGGGCGTACGGGTGCCCAGCACCCTCACCCGCTCGCGCAGCCGCTCGACCAGCTCCTGGGTGGGGGCGACGCCGACGTCGGCGGTGAGCAGGGTGTCCTCGATCTCCTCCCAGGTGTCCTCGTCGAGGTGGTCGCGGGAGAGCAGGGTGAGCAGGCCCCGGCCCAGGGTGTTCTGGGAGCGCGACAGGCGCTCGCGCAGCCGCACCAGGCGTCCGGCGGTGGGTGCGGGCACCTCGATCCCGGGCTGCGGGGGCGCGGGGGGCGCGGCGGCCTCCGCGTCCGTCGCCCCGACCGGGGGCTGCGGCAGCTCGACCTCTTCGATGGTGCGGCGTTCCTCCGCGCGGGGAGGCCCGGCCTCCTCACCGACCTGCGGTTCGGTCGGGGGCGCGGTGATGGTCGGAGGGGGGGCGGAGCGGTCCGGTCGCGGCGTCTTCTTCTTGCGGACGCCGGTGACCACCAGTCCGCCGATCGCCACGACGGCGACCACGGCGATGACTACGGCAAGGATGAGGATGTCCATAACTCGTCCAGTATCGGCCACGGGCGGCCGCGGCACGCCTGTCCGCCCCGGCGGCGCCGTGCGCGTCCCGGCGCGGACGCGGGCGCCGCCCCGGCTCGGTGGAGGCCGGGGCGGCGCCCGTGGCGGCGCGGGGAGGGGCGGGGAGGCGCGGGGCTCAGCCCATCTCCTCCAGCGCCCTGCCCTTGGTCTCCGGTACGAACTTGAGGATGAACGGGATGGAGAGCAGGGCGAAGACGGTGTAGATGACGTACGCGCCCGAGAGGTTCCAGTCCGACAGGCTCGGGAAGGTGACGGTGATCAGCCAGTTCGCCACCCACTGGGCGCCGGCGGCGACGCCGAGGGCCGCGGCGCGGATGCGGTTGGGGAACATCTCGCCGAGCATCACCCAGACCACCACGCCCCAGGAGAGGGCGAAGAAGAGGACGAAGGAGTGCGCGGCGACGAGCGCGACGGTGCCCTGGAGGTCGGGCAGGGTGATGTCGTCGCCGGTGCCGCTCTTGTAGGAGAAGGCCCAGGCCGCGGCGCCGAGGGAGAGCGCCATGCCGGTGGAGCCGATCAGGGCCAGGGGCTTGCGGCCGATCCGGTCCACCAGGAGCATCGCGATCACCGTGCCGACGATGTTGATGATCGAGGTGGTGAAGGAGTAGAGGAAGGAGCTGTTGGGGTCGATGCCGACCGACTGCCACAGCGAGGCGCTGTAGTAGAAGATCACGTTGATGCCGACCAGCTGCTGGAACAGCGACAGGCCGATGCCCACCCAGACGATCGGCAGCAGGGCGAAGCGGCCCCCCAGCAGGTCGCGCAGGCTCGGCTTGCGCTCGCCGCGCATGCGCTCCTCGATCCCGGCGATCCGGGCGTCCAGGTCGGTTCCGGCGGGCTCGACGTCCGCGAGGACGGCCCTGGCCTCGTCGGCCCGGCCCTGGGCGACGAGGTGGCGCGGGGACTCGGGTATGCGCAGGGTCAGCAGCCCGTACAGCACCGCGGGGACGACCTCGATGCCGAGCATGAGCTGCCATGCCTCGACGCCCAGCAGCCGCCCGCGCTGCTCGCCGTCGGCGAGGTTCAGCACGCCCCAGTTGACGAGCTGGGACACGGCGATGCCCAGCACGATCGCGGCCTGCTGGAAGGAGGCGAGCCGGCCGCGGTACTCGGCCGGGGCGACCTCCGCGATGTAGGCGGGGGCGATCACCGAGGCCATCCCGATGGCGACACCGCCCAGGGTCCGCCAGAAGGCCAGGTCCCACAGGGTGAAGGGGAGCATGGAGCCGATGGCGCTGAGGGCGAAGAGCACCGCGGCGATCTGCATCACCCGGATGCGGCCGAGCCGGTCGGCGAGCCGGCCCGCGGTGGCGGCGCCGATCGCGGCACCGATCAGGGCCGCGGCGATGACCTGGGCGAGCGCGCCGGAGGCGACGTCGAATCTGCCGCGGATGCCCTCGACCGCACCGTTGATCACGGAACTGTCGTAGCCGAAGAGGAAGCCCCCCATCGCCGCGGCGGCGGCGATGAAGACGACGTGTCTGAGGTGCCGGTGCCGTACGGCCGGGGTGTCCGGCCCGTCCGGTCTCACCTGCGCGGTGCTGGTCACGGTGTACTCCTGCGGTCCCCGGCGACGGTGCCGGGTGGGGTGCCGGGTGGTGGTGTCACGTTGTTGCCGCCTTGTACCCGGCACGCACGATGGCATGCCGCTGCTTGAAGGCACGGACAACCATGCAGAGACTATTCCTTCAAAAATTGAAGTCAATAGCGGGGCAGGATCCGAAATGGATCACGAGTGTGACTTTTTACGTTCGGGAAGTGAAGCAAGAGTGAAGGCCGAAGCCGCGTGCGGGAGCCTCAGCGGAGCCGTTGGCTGATGACCTTCGACACCCCGTCGCCCTGCATCGAGACGCCGTAGAGGGCGTCGGCGACCTCCATGGTCCGCTTCTGGTGGGTGATCACGATGAGCTGGGAACTCTCCTGCAGCTCCTTCATGATCCCGATGAGCCGCTGGAGGTTGGTGTCGTCCAGGGCCGCCTCGACCTCGTCCATGACGTAGAACGGGCTCGGCCTGGCCTTGAAGATCGAGACCAGCAGCGCCACGGCCGTCAGCGAGCGTTCGCCTCCCGACAGCAGCGACAGCCGCTTGACCTTCTTGCCCGGTGGACGGGCCTCGACGTCCACGCCCGTGGTGAGCATGTTCTCCGGGTCGGTGAGGACCAGCCGCCCCTCGCCGCCGGGGAAGAGCCGCGAGAAGACGCCCTCGAACTCGCGGGCGGTGTCGTGGTAGGCCTCGGTGAAGACCTGCTCGACCCGTTCGTCCACCTCCCTGACCACCTGGAGCAGGTCGGCCCTGGTCTTCTTCAGGTCCTCCAGCTGCTCGCTGAGGAAGCGGTGCCGCTCCTCCAGGGCCGCGAACTCCTCCAGCGCCAGCGGGTTCACCTTGCCCAGCTGCTGGTACGCGCGCTCGGCCGCCCGCAGCCGCTTCTCCTGCTCGGCCCGGACGAAGGGGACCGGGCGGTTGCGCGGGTGGTCGGGATCCTCCGGGAGCCGCTCGCCCTCGGCCGGCGGGGACGGCGGCACGGGCTGGTCGGGGCCGTACTCGCGGATCAGCACGGCCGGCTCCACCCCCAGCTCCTCCAGGGACCTGGTCTCCAGCTGCTCGATCCGCAGCCGCTTCTCGGCGCCCAGCACCTCGCCGCGGTGCACGGAGTCGGTGAGCTTGTCCAGCTCCTCCTTCAGCTCCCGCCCCCGGTTGCGCTCGGCGACCAGTTCGCGCTCCCGTTCGGCCTTCGCCCGCTGGGCGGTCTCCCGCTCCTCCTCGGCGCGCGCCAGCGACACCTCCACGTGCGCCAGCAGCTGCCGGGCGCCGGAGGCGACGGCCGAGGCGACCTCCCGTTCGTGCCGCAGCCGGGCGCGCCGGCGCTCCGCCCGCGCCCGCGCCTCCCGCTCGGCGCGCGCCGCCCGGTCCAGGGCGTCCGCCCGTCCGGCGAGCCCCTTGACGCGCTCCTCGTGGGTGCGCACCTGGAGACGCGCCTCCATCTCCGTCTGCCGGGCGTTGGCCCCGTCGGCCGCCAGCCGGTCGCGCACCGAGGTGTCCGGCTCCTCCTCGCCCGGCTGCTCCTCGGCCACCGCCAGCCGCTCGGCGAGCTCCTCGGCCTCCTCCCGTGCCCGGGCGAGCGCCTCCTCGGCCTTCGCCACGGCCGCCGCCGCGCGCCCGGCCTCCCCGGCCGCGGCCCGCGCCTGTCCGCCCAGCCGCCCGAGCCGGCCGGCGACCTGCGACTTCTCCCTCTCGGCGGCGCTGCGCCGCGCCCCCAGCTCCTCGACCCGGGCGGCGCACGCGCGCCGCCGCTCCCGGGCCCGCTCCCGTTCCCCGGCCAGTTCCTCGCACCGGCCGTCCAGTTCGGCCAGTTCGGCGGCGGCCTCGTCCACCGACGCCCGCACCTCCAGCAGCGACGGCGCCCCGGCGGAGCCGCCCTGCGCGACGTGGGCGCCGAGCAGGTCCCCCTCGGCGGTGACGGCGGTCAGCTCCGGACGCGCGGTCACCAGGTCCACCGCGTCCTGGAGGGTGCCGACCACCGCCACGCCGCGCAGCAGCCTCCGCAGCGCGGGCACCAGCGCGTCCGGCCCGGTCACCAGGTCCGCCGCCCACCGCGCGCCGGGCACGTCCGGGGCGCCGGGCGCCTCCTTCTCCGGCTCCTCCGGCGCGCCGCCGAGGACCAGCGCCGCGCGGCCGGCGTCGTGCTTGCGCAGCAGGCGCAGGGCGTCGGCGGCCGTGGCGGGCCCGTCCACGGCGACGGCGTCCGCGGCCGGGCCGAGGGCGGCGGCGACGGGCACCTCGAAGCCGGGGGTGACGGTGAGGAGTTCGGCGGCCGGGCCGAGCAGTCCGGTGAGCCGGTCACGGGCGCCGAGCAGGGCGCCGGTGCCGTCCTTGCGGCGCAGTCCCAGGGCCAGGGCGTCGCGGCGGGCGGCGGTCGCCGCGCGCTCGCGCTCGGCGGCCGACAGCGCCTCGCGGGCCGCGCTCAGCGCCGCCTCGGCCTCGGCCAGTTCGCGCTTGGCCGCGTCGTGGCCCTCGGCCAGTTCGGCGTCGTCCGCGTCCAGGCCGTCCACCTCGGTGCGCAGCGCCTCGTACTCCTCCTGGGCCGCCGCCGCGCGCTCGGCCGCCTCGTCCCGGGCGGTGGCCAGCCGGTCGATCTCGGCCTGCGCGGAGGCGGCCCGGCCGCGGGCGGCGGTGACCTGGCCGTGCAGCCGGGCCAGCCCCTCGCGGCGGTCGGCGATGGCGCGGGCGGCGTCCTTCAGCCGCCGCTCCTCCCCGGCCAGGGCCCGCTCCAGCTCCGCGCGGTGCGCGACGGTGTCCTCCAGGGCCCGGCTCGCCGCCTCCAGCGCCGCCGTCAGCTCCGCCTCCTGCTCGCGGATCCGGGCGGCCTCGCGCTCCATGTCCTCCGGGTCGCGCCCCCGGCGCTCCTCGGCGGGCTCGGCGGAGGCGCTGCGGACCCGGGCGTCGGCCAGGTTCATGGTGCCGCGCACCCGCTCGGCGAGCTGCGACAGCTCGTACCAGGTCCGCTGCGCCCGCTCCAGCCGCGGGGCCAGCTCCCTGAGCCGCTCCTCCAGCACGGCCTCGCGCCGCAGCGCCTCCTTCAGGTCGCCCTCCACCGCCTCCTTGCGCCCCTTGAGCGCGGCCTCGTCGGCGAGTTCGGCCCTGAGGGCCGCGCGCAGGGCGACCAGGTCGTCGGCGAGCAGCCGCAGCCGGGCGTCGCGCAGATCGGCCTGGATCACCGCGGCGCGGCGGGCGACGGCCGCCTGCCGCCCCAACGGCTTGAGCTGGCGGCGCAGTTCGTCGGTCAGGTCCTGGACGCGGGCGAGGTTGGCCTGCATCGCGTCCAGCTTCCGCAGCGCCTTCTCCTTGCGCTTGCGGTGCTTGAGGACGCCGGCCGCCTCCTCGATGAAGGCGCGGCGGCCGGCCGGGTCGGCGTGCAGGACGGAGTCGAGCTGCCCCTGTCCGACGATGACGTGCATCTCGCGGCCGATTCCGGAGTCCGACAGCAGCTCCTGGATGTCCAGCAGACGGCAGGTGTCGCCGTTGATCTGGTACTCGCTGCCGCCGTTGCGGAACATGATCCGCGTGATGGTGACCTCGGCGTACTCGATGGGCAGCGCGCCGTCGGAGTTGTCGATGGTCAGGGAGACCTCGGCCCGGCCGAGCGCGGGGCGGCCGGAGGGGCCCGCCGTCCCGGCGAAGATGACGTCCTCCATCTTGCCGCCGCGCAGCGACTTGGCACCCTGCTCGCCCATCACCCACGACAGCGCGTCCACGACGTTGGACTTGCCGGAGCCGTTGGGACCCACCACACAGGTGATGCCCGGCTCGAACCGCAGTGTCGTGGCCGAGGCGAAGGACTTGAACCCGCGCAGGGTCAGGCTCTTGAGGTGCACGTTCCGGACTTTACTCCCAGGTGTCGGTTTCACGACCGAAGCGAGTTTCGCCGCTGAACGGGTGGGGCACATCACACGGTAAGCGCCACACCCGGGCCGGAAACGACGAAGGGACGCCGAAGCGTCCCTTGCAGTTTTCTCCAGCGGCTTGGCGCTGTGCTCCCCGGACCGGCCGGTCAGGTGAGCGCAGGCTCCGCCTTGGATACGTCGATGCTGTCCAGCAGCGACTCGCCGTGCCGTGCAGCGGCGGCCGACAGCGCGTCGTTCTCGGCCTGGATCCGTACGAGCTCGGATTCCAGGTCCTGAACACGCTGCTGCAGCCGTCGCATCTCGGCGAGGACTCGGGGGTCGGAACCGCCGACGTAACCGAGAAGCGCCTTTGCCATGATGGATGGTCCTCCACACTGAGTGACCGACCGAAACGGTGGTGGGTCGTGAGGGATTCGCACCCGCGGTTGCTGTTATGCCTTCGTTCCGAAGGCCGAACAGCTGCGGTGCGCGGGGCTTCCAGCGTCTCACCAAAAGTTTTGACGGTCAACACGATCACGCCGCGCGCCCCGGCGGCCTTGACTCGACGGCACTCAAGTTGCCGGAGGGCCCGCGGGGTCCTGTGGGGGTGACACTGGCCGCAGCCTTGCACGTCACGCGGTGAAAGGCAACCGCTTTGGATCATCGGATCGCGAAGCCCTCGTAGCCCCCGCGCGGCGGACCCCAGATCTCGGTCACACCCTCCACCCGGCCCGGCGTGTCACCCGTACGGAGCCACTCCAGCAGCTGTTCGCAGCGCTCCCGCGGCCCCTCGGCGACCACCTGCACCCGGCCGTCGCCGAGATTGAGCGCGAAACCCTCCAGTCCGCCGATCCGCAGCGCGCTGGCCCGGGTGAACCAGCGGAAACCGACCCCCTGCACCCGCCCGCGCACCCAGGCCGTCATCCGTACGGCCTCCCCGGCCGCGCCCTCACCGGCGCCCTCCGTCTCCGTACCCATGAGGCGCACGCTATCCGGACGCACGCCGCTGCCACACACCCCACGCCCCTTCCCGCTCACGTTTCCGCTGTTCGCTCCTCCGCCTCCCGGGGATGCCGTACAGTCACGCCGCAACGGGTCTCACTCTTTCGAGTGACATAAGTGACGCCGATCACGTGAGGACTGCAGCAGATGGGACGCCACCGCCGCGCCGAACCGGTTCCCGCTCCGGCCCCCGTCACACCGAGCCGCGCGGCGGGCGGGCGCCACCGCGGCCCGCACCGCAAGCGGAGCGCCGCTCCCGTCCGCACCGGCCTCCTCGGGGCCTCGGCAGCGATGGCGATGGGCGCCGTGGCGGTGGCCTCGGGACTGCTCCCCGGCCCGAACGGCGACTACACCGTCGGTGGATTCGCCCCTCCCTCCGGCGTGACCCCGGGCGGCGGCCTGTCGGACCTGCAGACCCAGGGCGCGGTGACGCCGCCCGCCCCGGACGACCGCGGCGACGGCTCCACCGCCAGCCGCGGCGACGGCCGCACCACCTCGCCCGGCGCCGAATCCCCGCGCGGTCCCGGCCCGGAGAAGCCGGACGCCACACCGTCCGGGAAGCCGGCCGAGCCGACCCCGTCGCACAGCAGTACGCCCCCGGCCGGCGGGAACGACACCCCCCGCGAGTCCTCCGGAACCCCCGGCGCCCCGAGCGAGCCCCCCGCCTCCTCCCACAGGCCCACGGCCCCGGGCTCCCCCTCCCCCGACGAGGAGACGGCCGCCGAGGCCGAGGTGCTGAGGCTGGTCAACCTGGAGCGGGCCAAGGCCGGCTGCCGGCCGGTCACCGCCGATCCCGAACTGGCCGAACTGGCCGGGGAGTTCAGCCGGGACATGGCCGCCCAGGGCTTCTTCTCCCACACCGGCCCCGACGGCGACACCCCCTGGGACCGCGCCGAGGCGGCGGGCATCGACAACCTCGGCGGCGAGAACATAGCCCGCGGCCAGGCGAACGCCCAGTCGGTGATGGACGCCTGGATGGACAGCCCCGGCCACCGCGCCAACATCCTCAACTGCGACTACCGGACCCTGGGCGTGGGCGCGCACTTCGCCGAGGGCGGCCCGTGGTGGACGCAGAACTTCGGCTTCTGACCGCCTCCCGGCCGGACGCCCGCCGCCCCGCTCCCGGCGGCGGGCGCGCTCAGCGCGCCGGGCGGGGCGGGCGCTGGCAGCGCGGGCAGAAGTAGCTGGAGCGGTTCATCCAGGGGCTGCGGCGCAGCGGGGTGGCGCAGCGGCGGCAGGGCCGGCCCTCGCGCCCGTAGGCGTCCAGGGAGCGCTCGAAGTAGCCCGACTCGCCGTTGACGTTGACGTACAGGCTGTCGAAGCTGGTGCCGCCGACCGCGAGGGCGGCGTTCATCACGTCGCGGACGTGGCCGAGGAGTTCGGTGGTGCGCGGACGGGTGAGGGTGGCGGTGGGGCGGTCGTAGTGCAGCCGGGAGCGCCACAGCGCCTCGTCCGCGTAGATGTTGCCGACCCCGCTGATCAGCGACTGGTCCAGCAGCGCGCGCTTGACCGTGCTGCGGCGGCGGCGCAGGGCCGTGTGGAAGGCCGTCTCGTCGAAGGCCGGGTCCAGCGGGTCGCGGGCGATGTGGGCCACCACGTCGGGCAGTCCGTCGGGGGTGACGGGGTGCAGCGACAGCCCGCCAAAGGTGCGCTGGTCGACGAAGCGCAGTTCGGTGCCCTCGGTGTCCGCGAAGCGGACGCGCACGCGCAGGTGCTTCTCGTCCGGGGCGCCGTGCGGCTGGACGAGGAGCTGTCCGCTCATGCCGAGGTGGGCCAGGACGCAGTGGCCGGTGCCCTCCAGCGGCAGCCACAGGTACTTGCCGCGGCGCCGGGGGGTGCCGACGCGCGCGCCGCGCAGCCGGTCGGCGAAGTCGGCCGCACCGGCGAGGTGGCGGCGGATCGCGCGGGGGTGCAGCACCTCCGTCTCGGCGACGGTCCGGCCGCCGACCCAGCGCTCCAGTCCGCGCCGGACGACCTCGACCTCGGGCAGCTCTGGCAACGACGGCTCCTCGTCAACGGGTCCCCGGGGACGGCGCGGGGGGGTGCGGACACTGGTGGAACGACGCGCCCACCCGCCCGGATTCCGGGCGGGTGGACGGAAGGTGTGCGGCGGATCGCGGAAGCGGGTCAGGACACCTTCTCGGCGGCCTGGCCGTCCCGCTGGTCGGCGGCGGTCCGGATCGCGCGCCAGGCGGCCTCCGCCGCCTGCTGCTCGGCTTCCTTCTTGCTGCGGCCGGTGCCGGTGCCGTACGCGACACCACCGACGCGGGCGGCAGCCGTGAAGGTCTTCTCGTGGTCGGGGCCGGTCTCGCTGACCAGGTACTCCGGAACGCCCAGCCCCTCGGCCGCGGTCAGTTCCTGGAGGCTGGTCTTCCAGTCCAGCCCGGCGCCGAGGTTGGAGGACTCCTCGATCAGCGGGTCGAAGAGGCGGTGCACCAGCTCGCTGGCCGCCTCCAGCCCCCGGTCGAGGTAGACCGCGCCGATCACGGCCTCCAGGGTGTCGGCGAGGATCGACGCCTTGTTCCGGCCGCCCGTGCCCTCCTCGCCCCGGCCGAGCCGGATGAAGGCGCCCAGGTCGAGATCGCGGGCGACCCCGGCCAGGGCGCGGGAGTTGACCACGGCCGCGCGCAGTTTGGCGAGCTGCCCCTCGGGCAGGTCGGGGTGGGTGCGGTAGAGGGTGTCGGTGACCACCAGGCCCAGGACGGAGTCCCCCAGGAACTCCAGGCGCTCGTTGGTGGGCAGTCCGCCGTTCTCGTACGCGTAGCTGCGGTGCGTCAGCGCACGCGTCAGAAGGGCGGACTCGAGTTGGTACCCGAGCCGCCCTTCCAGAAGCGTGTGGGACGAGGCCGCGTCCACCAGACCCGCCCTCTGCGCCGTTTCACCCCCGCCTTTGCGGGGGGAGCTTCCGGGCGTAGTGGCGTCTGACATGGAGCCCGTCACCAGCCGATCAGACCTCGAGGACCTGGCGGCGGTTGTAGGTGCCGCAGTTCGGGCAGGCGATGTGCTGCTGACGGGGCTCCTGGCAGCGCTCGCACTTCACCAGGGTCGGGACCGCAGCCTTCCACTGCGACCGGCGGTGGCGCGTGTTGCTGCGCGACATCTTCCGCTTCGGAACAGCCACGGCTATTTCTCCTGTGGATCGTCCCCGGCGGGCCGGGGTGCGTTGTCTTCGTCCTTCTCGCCGTCCCGGATGGTGCCGGCGAGTCCTTCGAGAGCCGCCCACCGGATGTCGACGGCCTCGTTGTGGTCGTGCCCGGGGTCGTCCGCGAGCCTCGCCCCGCAGCGGGGGCAGAGTCCGGGACAGTCCTCCTGGCACACCGGCTGCAGCGGCAGTGACAGCACCACCGCGTCACGCAGCACGGGCTCGAGGTCGAGCAGGTCGCCCTCGAGTCGGAACGTCTCCTCGTCCTCGGCGTCGTCGCCGGTGTCCGCGAAGCGGCTCCGGTCGTCGGCGTCGGGGTAGGAGAACATCTCCTGGAAGTCCGCCTCGCACTCCTGCTCCAGCGGCTCCAGACACCTTACGCACTCCCCCCTCAGCGGCGCACGGACGGTGCCCGTGACGAGCACTCCCTCCATGACCGACTCCAGGCGGAAGTCGAGTTCCATGGGCGCGCCCTCCGGCACCCCGATGACCTCGACGCCGAGGTCCCTGGGAGCCGGAATCGTGCGGGAGGACTCCTTGAGCGCACCCGGACGGCGCCCCAGCTCGCGCGTGTCGAGCACGAGGGGGGAACGGGGGTCGAGGGGGGCGTTCAGGGCTTCCTGCTTTCTACGGTCTGACACCGGCTGACTCCGATTCCTGCGTCCTGGGCAGCCGAACGTCGCGGGCGGGCCACGACCGAATGGCCAGGATACTGGACCGGCCGCTCCGGTCCCAATCGGGGCCGACCGGGCTCCGGGCCGGCCCGGAGCCCGCCGGGCTAACGGCCCTGCTCGTACTGCCGCAGCTGCTCCATGTCGATCATGCTGGTGTCGAAGAAGCTGGTCTCGTCCAGCGCGGTGGGCTGCTGGGCCTGCTGGGGCTGGTACGGCGGCGGCGCGGGGACGGGGGTCCGGCCGCCCTGCTGGTAGGCGTACGGGTCCTGCTGCGGCGGCTGCCCGTACTCCTGCGGGTAGCCGTAGCCCCCCTGCTGGTGCCGGGGCTCGTACGCGGGCTGCTGGGCCTGCTGCGCGGGCTGGTAGGCGTACGGGTCCTGCTGCGGCGGCTGCCCGTACTCCTGCGGGTAGCCGTAGCCCCCCTGCTGGTGCTGGTAGGCGTACGGGTCCTGCTGCGGCTGGGGCTCGTACGCGGGCTGCGGCGGCTCCACGGGGGCGGCGTGGACCCGGGGCGCCTGGGGTGTCCGGGGCTCCTGGGCGACGGCGGCGAGGTCGGCGAGGTAGTCGGCGTCGCTCTGCTGCTGCCCGTGCTCGTCCTGGGCCGCCAGGTGGGCGCCCAGATCGTCGGTGGGCTGGTGGCCGGTGAGCTTCTGGCGGCCGCGCCCGACCGCCTCCAGGGTCTTGGTGAGGACCGCCTCGAAGGCCCGGAACTGGGTCTCCACGTACGCGTCGGCGCGCTCCCGCAGCTCGGCGGGGTCGGCGGAGCGCTCCGGGATGTCCTCGTCGCCGTCCCGGCCGTAGGGGTCGGCGCCCGGGCCGCGGCCCAGGAGCTTCTCCCGCCCCCGGTCGACCGACCCGATGGTCTTGCTCAGCACGACCTCGAAGTTGGCGAGCTTGCTGTCGACGTAGTCGTCGGCCTCGGCGCGGATCTCCTCGGCCTCCTGCCGCGCCTGGGCCAGGATGCGGTCGGCCTCCACCTGCGCGCGGCGGGCGACCTCGGTGCCGGAGACCAGCGAGCCGCGTTCGGCCTGCGCGGAGTCGATGATCCGCTGGGCCTCCTGCCGGGCCTCGGCGATCATCTGCTCCCGGTCGCCGATCAGCTCCCGGGCCTGGGCGAGCGAGCCGGGCAGCGCCTGCCGCACCTCCTCCAGCATGCCCAGCAGCTCCGCGCGGTTGACCACGCAGGAGGCCGACATGGGCATGGAGCGTGCGCCTTCGACCGCCGCGACGATGTCGTCGAGTTTCTGCTGTACGTCCACGGGAGCGACTGTACGGGCAGCGGCCGCCGGTGCGACACCGGATGCCGGAACCGGCCGGGGCGGGCGCGCGGGGCGCGCCCGGGGCCGGGTCGCCGGGGGCGGGCCTCAGCGGCGGGTCAGGCGCCCGCGCAGGGCCTCCAGCACGACGGGCGGCACCAGGTGGGAGACGTCGCCGCCCCAGGCCGCGACCTCCTTGACCAGGCTGGAGGAGAGGAAGCTGTAGGTGGGGTTGGTCGGTACGAACAGCGTCTCCACGCCGGAGAGCCCGTTGTTCATCTGGGCCATCTGGAGTTCGTAGTCGAAGTCGCTGACCGCCCGCAGGCCCTTGACGATGGCCGGGATCTCGCGCTGCTTGCAGAAGTCCACCAGGAGGCCGTGGAAGGCCTCGACCCGCACGTTGCCGTACTCGGCGGTGACCCGGTGGATCAGGTCGATGCGCTCGTCGACGGTGAACAGGCCCTGCTTCGACTTGTTGATCATCACCGCGACGTACACCTCGTCGTAGAGCCTGGAGGCGCGGGAGATGATGTCGAGGTGTCCGTTGGTGATGGGGTCGAAGGACCCCGGACAGACGGCGCGGCGCACTGGCGTTTCCTCGCTCTCCGTACGGGTCATGACGCGTCGGTGACCTCTTCGGCTTCTTCGGCGGCGCGACCGTACCAAAGCGTGCCCTCGCCGTAGCGGCGGGACCGCAGCCCCTCGAAACCGGCGGGCCAGCGGAATTCGCCGCCTCTGGTGCTGCGTTCCACGGTGGCGAGGGCTCCGCCCGTGAGCCAGCCCCGGGCCCGGAGTGTGAGAAGGATCTCGCGCAGTTCGTGGTCCCCGACGGCGTACGGCGGATCGAGGAAGACCACGTCGTACGGCTCCCCGGGAGCCTCCGCGCGCACCAGCTGCTCGGCCCGGCCGGCCCGTACCTCGGCGCCGGGCAGGCCGAGACCGCGGACGTTCTGCCGGATGGTGCGCACGGCCCGGACGTCGGACTCGACCAGCAGGACGTGCGCGGCGCCGCGCGAGAGCGCCTCCAGGCCGACCGCGCCCGAGCCCCCGTACAGGTCCAGCACCCGCAGGCCCTCCAGCGGGCCGAGCAGCGACTCCCAGGTGGAGAACAGGCCCTCGCGCGCCCGGTCGGAGGTCGGGCGGGTGCCCTGGCCGGGCGGCACCGCCAGCCGTCGTCCGCCGGCCGCTCCGGCGATCACGCGGGTCATCGCTTCACCGTCTCCAGGGTGCTCGGGCAGGGGCGCTGGGCGGCGGCCCGGCGGGCCGCCGCCCACCACGATAGGCGGGCCCGGGGGCTTCGGCCCGCCGCCCCGTCCCTCCCGGCCGGGGTGGGCGGCGCGGCCATCGTCACCGGAGGGCCGACACCGGAGGGCCGTCACCGGAGGCCCGTCACCGGAGGGTCCCGCCGCCGGCGGTGGCGTCCGGCGTCCCGGCGGTCAGCCCTTCTCCAGGTACTCCTCGCGCTCGGCGTCCAGCAGGGCGTCCAGGGCCGCGCGCAGCTCGGGCAGGCCCTCCAGCTCGGGGTCGGCGGCGACGATCTCGGTCGCCGCCGCCCGGGCGGCCACGATGACCTCCTCGTCGTCGATGACGGCGAGCATCCGCAGGGACGACCTGGTGCCGGACTGGGCCTGGCCCAGTACGTCGCCCTCGCGGCGCTGCTCCAGGTCGATGCGGGACAGCTCGAAGCCGTCCAGCGTCGCGGCGACCGCCCCCAGCCGGGCGCGGGCGGGACTGCCCTCGGGGGCCTCGCTCACCAGCAGGCACAGTCCCGGCGCGCTGCCGCGTCCCACCCGGCCGCGCAGCTGGTGGAGCTGGGAGACGCCGAAGCGGTCCGCGTCCATGATCACCATCACGGTGGCGTTCGGCACGTTCACGCCGACCTCGATGACGGTCGTGGCGACCAGGACGTCCAGCTCGCCCGCGGTGAAGCGGCGCATCACCTCGTCCTTGGCGTCCGGCTGCATGCGGCCGTGCAGCGCCGCCACCCGCAGGCTCTGGAGGGGGCCGTCGGCGAGCTGCCCGGCGACGTCGAGGACGGCCAGCGGGGGGCGGCGCTCGCCGTCCCCGCCGGCGCCCTCGCCGTCCCCGCCGCCGTCCCCGCCGTCCTCACCGCCGCCCCCGCCGTTCCTCCGGGCGCCCGCGGGCTCCTCCTCGTCGCCGATGCGCGGGCAGACCACGTACGCCTGGTGCCCGGCCGACACCTCCTCGCGCACCCGCTCCCAGGCGCGGGCGAGGAAGTGGGGCTTCTCCGCGGCGGGGACCACATGGCTGGCGATGGGCGAGCGCCCGGCCGGGAGCTGGTCGAGCACGGAGGTCTCCAGATCGCCGAAGACCGTCATCGCGACCGTGCGCGGGATGGGGGTGGCGGTCATCACCAGCAGGTGCGGGGGCTGCTCGCCCTTGGAGCGCAGGGCGTCGCGCTGCTCCACCCCGAAGCGGTGCTGCTCGTCCACCACGACCAGGCCCAGGTCGTGGAACCGGACCCTGTCCTCGATCAGGGCGTGGGTGCCGACGACGATCCCGGCCTCCCCGGTGGCCAGGTCCAGCAGCGCCCGGCGGCGGGCGGCGGCCCCCATGGACCCGGTGAGCAGCACCACCTTGGTGCCCTGCTCGGCGCCGCCGAGCATGCCGCCCTCGGCCAGCTCGCCCATCATCTCGGTGATGGAGCGGTGGTGCTGCTGAGCCAGCACCTCGGTGGGGGCGAGCATCGCGGCCTGTCCGCCGGAGTCCACCACCGCGAGCATGGCCCGCAGCGCCACCAGCGTCTTGCCGGAGCCGACCTCGCCCTGGAGCAGCCGGTGCATGGGGTGCTCGGTGGCCAGGTCGTCGAAGATCTCCCGGCTGACGGCGCGCTGGCCGTCGGTGAGCGTGAACGGCAGCCGGGCGTCGAAGGCGTCCAGCAGCCCGCCCTCGCGCGGCTTGCGCGCCACGGCCGGCAGCTGGCCCTCGGCCAGCCGGCGGCGGGCCAGGGCGACCTGGAGGACGAACGCCTCGTCCCACTTCAGCCGGGCCCGCGCCAGCTCCACGTCCGCCTTGGTGCGCGGCCGGTGGACCTTCTCCAGCGCCTCCGGCAGCGTCGGCAGACCGCGTTCGGCGCGCAGCGCGGCGGGCAGCGGGTCGGCGACGCCGGCCCAGCCGGTGGCCCGCAGGGACTCCACGACGGTGGTGACGGCCTTGGCGATCTTCCACGACTCCAGCTGCTTGCACGCCGGGTAGATCGGCATGAGCCTGCCCGCGAAGGCGTCCACCGCGTCCGCCCCGCTGTCGGCGCCCAGCAGCTCGTAGGCGGGGTGGGAGAGCTGGAGCTTCCGGTTGAACACCCCGACCTTGCCGGCGAACATCCCGCGGCGGCCGGGCAGCAGCTCCCTGTGGTGGTGGTGGACGGTCTTGCCGAAGAAGACCAGCTGGAGGCGGCCGCTGCCGTCGGTGAGGGTGACCTCCAGGCGCTTGCCGCGCCCGTGGTTGAAGGTGAGCACCCGGGAGTCGGCGACCTGGGCGACGACGGTGACGTGCTCGTCCAGCGGCAGGTCGGCGAGCCGGGTCAGCTCACCGCGCTCGGCGTACCGCCGCGGGTAGTGGTGCAGCAGGTCGCCGACGGTGCGCAGGCCGAGGTGCTCGGCCATCACCTTCGCGGTGGTGCCGCCGAGCACCTTCCTCAGCGGTTCCGTCAGGGGGTCTTGCGGGTTCTCTTCCAGCGCGGGCACGCCCCCATTGCACACCACGGCACCGACAGCGCGGGGCGCGCGACCCGCTCACTCCACGCCGATCAGCAGCGGACCGCTCTGCCGTCCCTCGTAGACGAGCGTGTCGACGGCCAGGTGGGTCCGGCGCACATGGTCCTCCAGGTACTCGGCCAGGTCCCCGGAGGCGTCCGCGCCGACCACCAGCGTCACCAGCTCGCCGCCCGCCGAGAGCATCCGGTCCAGTACGGCGGCGGCCACCTGGGCCGCCTCCGCGCCGATCAGCGCCACGTCCCCCTCGATCAGGCCGAGGACGTCCCCGGCCTGGCAGATCCCGGCGGTGGTCCACGCCTGCCGCTCGGCGACGCACAGCTCGCCGTACCGGGTGGCCCCGGCGGCGGAGGTCATGGCGACGACGTCCTCGTCGAAGCGGCGGCCGGGCTCGTGGACGGCGAGCGCGGCGATGCCCTGCACCGGGGAGCGGGTGGGGATGATGGCGACCCGCAGCCCCTCGGCGCGGGCCTGCTCGGCGGCCGCGGCGGCGGTGTGCCGCAGCTCGGGGTCGTTGGGCAGCAGGACGACCTCGGGCGCGTTCGCCCGCCGCAGCGCCTGCACCAGCTCCCCGCTGGCGGGCGGCTCCCCGGGCCGCACGGTGACGGTCGTGGCGCCCGCCGCGGCGCACAGCTCGGCCAGCCCGTCGCCGGGCACCACCGCGACCACGGCGCGGGGGACGGCGTGCCGCGCGGCGCGGGCGGCCTGCCGGTCGCCCTGCGCGCCGAAGTGCGTGATCCGGATGCGGAACGGGCGGCCCGCCTCGATGCCGGCCTCCACGGCGGCGCCCGCGTCGTCCACATGGACGTGGACGTTCCACAGCCCGTCGCCGCCGACCACCACCAGGGAGTCGCCGAGGGCGTCGAGCCGGGCGCGCAGGGCGGCCACGGCGTCGTCGTCGGCCTCCAGCAGGTAGAGCACCTCATAGGCCGGACCGCCCGGGCCGCCCGGACCGTCCGGACCGCCCGGCGCGGCGCAGCCCTCGCCATCCGGCCCGGAGTCCGGGCCCGGGTACGGCACGGGCGCACCGGCGCGGCCGGCGGCCGGGTCCTCGGGCCGCTCCCCGGTGAGCGTGGCGACCAGCGCGCCCAGGACGGTGACCAGACCGTAGCCGCCCGCGTCCACCACGCCCGCGCGGGAGAGCGCCGGGAGCTGGTCGGGGGTGTCCTCCAGGGCGGTGCGGGCGGCGGCCCAGGCCGCGCGGGCCACCGCGGCGCAGTCGCCCGCGGCGCTCGCGGCCGCCTCGGCGGCGGCCGCCGCCACGGTGAGCACGGTCCCCTCCACCGGGTGGGCGACCGCGGCCCGGGCCGCGGTCGCGGCGCGGCGCAGCGCGCGCCGCAGCAGTTCCCCGTCGTCCTCGCCGCAGGAGTCCCCGTCCGATGAGTCCCCGCCCGATGAGCCCCCCTCCGGGGAGGTCCCCCCGCGGGGACCGTCCGGGCCCGCGCCGTCCTCCGCCGCGCCGACCTCCTCGGCCATGCCGCGCAGCAGCTGCGCCAGGATCGTCCCGGAGTTGCCGCGCGCGCCGATGAGCGCGCCGTGCGCCATGGCCCGGACGGCCTGGGCCGGGGTGGGCTCCCCCGCGCACGCTGCCTCCACGGCCCGGGCGGCGGACTCCACGGTCAGGTAGAGGTTGGTGCCGGTGTCGGCGTCCGCCACCGGGTAGACGTTGATCGCGTCGATCGTCTCGCGGGCGCGGCCCAGCGCGTCGAGCGCCTGGGCGCACCAGCTCCGTACCGCGGCGGCGTCGAGCGGGTGCGGCACGGACGGGCCTCCTGGGGGCTTGCGGCCGGGCGGCCGGACGGACAGCGGCGACGGGCGAAGGCTAGTGCCCGGGGCGGCCCGTGACCGGGGGCGGGGGGCCGGGAGGCGGCGGGAAGGTGGTGGGGGACGGCGGGGAAGCGGTGGGGGGACGGCGGGGAGGTGGTGGGGAGCCGTGGTAATTTCGTGGTCCGGACGGGGGCGAGGTATGCTTCCCCGGTTGCCCGACCCGCTCGGGCTCTACCCAATTCCCTGGCAGTGCCGGTCATCCTCTGATCCTGCCGACGCCGGGATTTCACTGTACGTGCATCTGAAGTCTTTGGAGTGACCCGTGGCTGCCAACTGCGACGTCTGCGGCAAGGGGCCGGGCTTCGGCAACAACATCTCGCACTCGCACCGCCGTACGTCCCGCCGTTGGAACCCCAACATCCAGCGGGTGCGTGCGATGGTCGGGCGGACGCCGAAGCGGCTCAACGTCTGCACCTCGTGCATCAAGGCCGGCAAGGTCTCGCGCTGAAACGCCTGACCTCTCCCCCGCCGCTCGGCGGGGGTGATCCGGTCTCGCGCTGACGCAACGCCCAGCGCGGCCACTTTGCCGGTTGTGCCGAGAAGCCGGTCCACTGCTGTGGACCGGCTTCTCGGCGTACCCGGGTCCGGGTGCTCAGGCCTCCCGGCCCAGCCGCCAGCCGTGGTCCACCGGTCCGATGCCGCCGCCCAGCGCGAAGCCCGCCGCGACGGCGCCCGTCACGTACTCCTTGGCGTCGGCGACCGCCTGCGGGACCGTTCGTCCCTTCGCCAGCTGCGCGGCGATCGCGCTCGCCAGGGTGCAGCCGGTGCCGTGGGTGTGGCGGTTGTCGTGGCGGGGGGCGCGCAGCCAGTGCTCGGCGGCGCCGTCGGTGAGCAGGTCCACCGCGTCCCCGTCCTTGAGGTGGCCGCCCTTGATCAGCGCCCACCGCGGCCCGTACGCCAGCACCGCCTCCGCCGCGCGCGGCAGATCGGCCTCGCGCTCCACCCGTACGCCGGTGAGCTGGGCGACCTCGTCCAGGTTGGGGGTGGCGACGGTGGCCCTGGGCAGCAGCTCGGTGCGCACCGTCTCCAGCGCCTCGGCCGCCAGCAGCGGGTCGCCGTGCTTGGAGACCCCGACGGGGTCCACGACCACGGGCGCCGTGAGGCCGTCCAGCAGGCCGGCGACCGTCGCGACCAGTTCGGCGGTGGCGAGCATGCCGGTCTTGACCGCCTGCACCCCGATGTCGTCCACGACGCTGCGGAACTGCTGTCGCACCGCCTCGGCGGGCAGCTCCCAGGCGCCCTGCACGCCCAGGGAGTTCTGCGCGGTGACGGCGGTGAGCACGCTCATCCCGTGGGTGCCGAGCGCGAGCATGGTCTTCAGGTCGGCCTGGATGCCCGCTCCGCCGCCCGAGTCGGATCCGGCGACGGTGAGGACGCGCGGTGGTGGTGTACGCATGCCCGCAGCCTACGGCCGGGGAGCCGGGCTCCCCCCGGCCCCCTCAACTCCCGAAGTGGTCCCAGCCGCCGGCCCGGTTCCAGGGGGCGCCGTCCACCGTGGCCTGCGGCGCCGCGGAGGGGTGGAGCACCTCGCCGATCCGGCGCCAGCGGGCGGGCAGCTTGGCGTCCGCGGGGAAGGTGGCGACGATCGCGTGGTCCTCTCCCCCGGTGAGCACCCACTGCAGCGGGTCGACGCCCACCGCCTGCCCGATGTCGGACATCTGGGCGGGGACGTCGAGGGCGGCCGAGCGGATGTCGATGCGGACCTTGCTGGCCTCGGCGATGTGCCCGAGGTCGGCGACGAGTCCGTCGCTGACGTCGGTCATCGCGGTCGCGCCCAGCTCGGCCGCCGCCGGGCCGGCGTGGTACGGCGGCTCGGGGCGGCGGTGGGCCTCGACGAAGGCGCGCGGCGAGCGGAACCCGCGCGCGAGCACCGCGTGTCCGGCCGCCGACCAGCCCAGCCAGCCGGTCACCGCGACGACGTCGCCGGGCCGCGCCCCGGAGCGGGTGACCGGCTCGCGGCCGTGCAGGTCGCCCAGCGCGGTGATCGCCACGGTGATGGTCTCCCCGCGCACCACGTCCCCGCCGACCACGGCCGCGCCCGCGACCTGGCACTCGTCGTGGAGGCCGTCCATCAGCTCGGTGGGCCAGGTGGCCGGGAGTTCGGCGGGTACGACGAGTCCGAGCAGCAGCGCGGTGGGCTCGGCCCCCATCGCGGCGATGTCGGCCAGGTTCTGCGCCGCGGCCTTGCGGCCGACGTCGTAGGCGGTGGACCAGTCGCGCCGGAAGTGCCGTCCCTCCAGCAGCAGGTCGGTGCTGGCCACGACGCGCCGGTCGGGCGCGGCGACCACGGCCGCGTCGTCGCCCGGACCGATCCGCACGGCCGGGGTGGGGGTGATCCGCGAGGTCAGCTCCCGGATCAGCCCGAACTCCCCGAGCTCCCCCACGGTCCGGCCGGGGGTCCTGGGGGCGGCGCCCCCGGGGAAACCAGAGGGAGACCGCCCCCCGGGAGAACTCAGCATCGTCGTGCCCCTTCGTCAGTGCGCTCGAACGGTACCGTCGCGGCCGCCCCTCCGGTCCCCCACCCCGCCGTCCTGCCGTGCCCGCCCGCGGTGCGGGTCTCCCCGGCGGAGTCGGCGACGCGATACCGTGGCGTCCCTTCAACTCCCATGATCCTCGTAGCCGCCCTGGAGGTTCCGTGGTACAGGCGTACATCCTGATCCAGACAGAGGTCGGCAAGGCGTCGACCGTCGCCGAGGTCGTCGGCGAGATCCCCGGGGTGACCCGGGCCGAGGACGTGACCGGTCCCTACGACGTGATCGTGCGGGCCGAGGCCGACACGGTGGACGACCTGGGCCGCATGGTGGTGGCCCGGATCCAGCACGTGGAGGGCATCACCCGTACCCTGACCTGCCCGGTCGTCCATCTGTAGCTCCCCCGTATGCTCGCCCGGTGAGCTCTTCGCCCCGCCGGTCCCTCCCGTCGGCCCTCCGGCCGCCCGCCACCGCGCTCGCCGTGCTCGCCGTGCTCGTCGCGGCGGCCGGCTGCGCGTCCGGTGCGTCCGGTGCGTCCGGTGACGACGCTCCCCGTCCGTCCCCGCCGAGCCCGACGGGCCGGGCCGCCGAGACCTGCCGCGCGCTGTACGACGCGCTGCCGGAGAAGGTGGAGGGGCAGTCCCGGGTCGCGATCGAGCCCGAGACGCGGTACGCCGCCGTGTGGGGCGATCCGGCGATCGAGCTGGGCTGCGGGGTGCCGCGGCCCGAGGTGCTCACCCCCGGCAGTGAACACTACAACCCCACCTCCGACTCGGTGGAGGTGAACGGCGTCTCCTGGCTGCTGGAGGAGCGGGACGGCGGTTACCGCTTCACCCTCCTGGACCGTGAGGTCTTCGTCCGGGTGACGGTCCCCGACGCGTACGCGCCCGAGGTCAACGCCCTGGTCGACCTCGCGGACGCGGTGCGGGGGGCCGTTCCCGAGAAGCCGCTGTGACGTCCCGCTGACGGCGTCCGCCCCTCCCGTACCGCCCGTCCCCCCGCCGCGGGCCCGCACCCGTCGCGCGGGCCGCGGCGGGCGCGCTCAGCGCAGGCCGGTCGAGCGGCGCAGGGCGGCCCTGATGAGGCGGTCGACCAGCTCGGGGTAGCCGACGCCGCTGGCCTCCCACATCCGCGGGTACATGGAGATGGGCGTGAAGCCCGGCATCGTGTTGATCTCGTTGATGACGAACTCGCCGCTGTCCAGCAGGAAGAAGTCCGCGCGGACCAGGCCCTCGCAGGAGGCCGCGTCGAAGGCGCGCACCGCCAGCTCCTGGACCCGCCGGGTCTGCTCGTCGGTCAGCGGGGCGGGCACGACGCCCTCGGCGGAGTCGATGTACTTAGCCTCGAAGTCGTAGAAGTCGTGGGCGGTGGCCGGCGGGATCTCGGCCGGGAGGCTGGCGCGGGGGCCGTCCTCGAACTCCAGGACGCCGCACTCGATCTCGCGGCCGCGCAGCAGCGCCTCGACGATGATCTTCGGGTCGTGGCGCCGCGCCTCGGCGATCGCCTCGTCCAGGCCGGCCAGGTCGTCGACCTTGGTGATGCCGAAGGAGGACCCGGCGCGGGCGGGCTTGACGAAGACCGGCCAGCCGTGGTCGCCCGCGAAGTCCACGATCCTCTTGCGCGCGGCGTTCTCGTCCCGCTCCCACTCCCGCGGCCTGACCACCGTGTACGGGCCGACGGGCAGCCCGAAGGAGGTGAAGACCCGCTTCATGTACTCCTTGTCCATGCCGACCGCCGAGGCGAGCACGCCCGAGCCGACGTAGGGCACGCCGGCCAGGTCCAGCAGGCCCTGGATCGTGCCGTCCTCGCCGTAGGGGCCGTGCAGCATGGGGAAGACGACGTCGACCTCCCCGAGCACCTTGGGCACCGAGCCCGGCTCGCTGTAGACGACCTCGCGGTTGTCCGGCTCGAAGGGCAGCAGCACGGAGCCGGTGTCGGACTCGGCGAGCTGCTCCACGTTCGGCAGGGCGCGGTCGGCGATCGCCATCCGCTCGGGGTCGTCGGCGGTCAGCGCCCAGCGGCCGTCGGCGGTGATGCCGATGGGCAGGACGTCGTAGGCCGTGCGGTCGATGGCGCGCAGTACGGCGCCCGCGGTGACCACGGAGATCCCGTGCTCGGAGCTGCGGCCGCCGAAGACGACGGCGACGCGCGGCCGCCGGCCGGCCGGCGGGGGCGTCTGGGGGCCTGGGGAGAAGGACTGGCTGCTCATATCCGGGCGAGATTACCTGACGTGATGGCGGTGGGCGGTCAGCGGCGCTCGGCCTTGGCGCTGCGCGACATCAGTTCCTTCAGAGCGACCAGCGGGGGCTTGCCCTCGTGGACGATGTCGACGACGGTCTCGGTGATGGGCATGTCGACGCCGTGCCGCCGGGCCAGGTCCAGCACCGACTCGCAGGACTTGACGCCCTCGGCGGTCTGCCGGGTCGCGGCGATGGTCTCCGCCAGGGACATGCCCTTGCCGAGGTTGTGTCCGAAGGTGTTGTTGCGCGACAGCGGCGAGGAGCAGGTGGCGACCAGGTCCCCCAGGCCCGCCAGGCCCGCGAAGGTGTGCTCGTCGGCGCCCATGGCCAGACCGAGCCGGGTGGTCTCGGCCAGGCCGCGGGTGATCAGCGAGGCCTTGGCGTTGTCGCCCAGGCCCATGCCGTCGGCGATGCCGACCGCCAGCGCGATGACGTTCTTGACGGCCCCGCCCAGTTCGCAGCCGACGACGTCGGTGTTGGTGTAGGGGCGGAAGTACGGGGTGTGGCACGCGCCCTGGAGCCGCCGGGCCACCTCCTCGTCGCGGCAGGCGACGACGGAGGCGGCCGGCTGCCGCTCGGCGATCTCGCGGGCCAGGTTGGGGCCGGACAGCACGGCGATCCGGTCCGGATCGGCCCCGGCGACCTCCTCGATCACCTCGCTCATCCGCTTGGCGGTGCCGAGTTCGACCCCCTTCATCAGGGAGACGAGCACGGTGTCGGACGGCAGCAGCGGCGTCCACGCGGAGAGGTTGCCGCGCAGGGTCTGGGAGGGCACGGCCAGCACCGTGAACTCCGCGCCGTCGGCGGCCTCGGCGGGGTCGGTGGTGGCGCGCACGGTCTCGGGGAGCGTGACCCCCGGCAGGTAGTCGGGGTTGGTGCGGGTGGTGTTGACCGCCTCGGCCAGCTCCGCGCGGCGGCCCCACAGCGCCACCTCGCAGCCCGCGTCGGCGAGCACCATCGCGAAGGCGGTGCCCCATGATCCGGTGCCGTACACGGCGACTCGCGTCACGCGCTCTCCCCCTCGGCCGCCGCGTGGTCGACGGCCGTCTCGTTCCCGGTGCCGTTCCTGGCGGGCTCCCTGCCCGCGACCGCGCTCGCGGCGGACTCGCGCCGGTCCCGCGCGAGCGCCCGGCGGCGGCCGTGGCGCTGGGCGGGCGCGGCCTCGCCGCGCACCTCGGCCAGCAGCTGCGTGATCGCGTCCATGATGACGTCGGTGACCTCGCGCAGCAGTTCCGCGGTGGGCTCGCGGTCGTAGAACCGCGACAGGTCGAGGGGCGGACCGGCCAGCACCGTCAGCGTCCTGCGCGGGAAGAGGCGGATCTTCCCGATCCCCGCGTACGGCGGCACGGCCTCGTTGGCGCCCCACTGCGCGACGGGGATGACGGGCGCCTTGGTCAGCAGGGCGACGCGGGCGGCGCCGGTCTTGCCCTCCATCGGCCACATGTCCGGGTCGCGGGTGAGGGTGCCCTCGGGGTAGAAGGCCACGCACTCGCCCCTGCCGATCGCGTCGACGGCGGCCCGGAAGGCGCTCACGGCGTCGGCGGTCTCGCGGTAGACGGGGATCTGCCCGGTCCCGCGCATCACCGCGCCCACGAATCCGCCCCTGAACAGGGAGTCCTTGGCGAGGAAACGGGGGACGCGTCCGGTGTTGTACTGGTAGTGGGCGTAGGAGAGCGGGTCCAGATAGGAGTTGTGATTCACCACGGTGATGAATCCACCGTCGGCCGGAATATGCTCCATTCCACGCCAGTCCCGCTTGAACAGCACCACCAGGGGCGGTTTCGCCAAAACCGCGGCAAAGCGGTACCAGAAGCCGATTCTGCGGCGGGACACCCGGACACCATCTCCTCTTGCCTGCTGCGGCACACGCGCCGCCGGGAACAACCGCACAAGTGTCGCCCCGGGTCGTCGCCCTGTCGAGCACACCGTAACCCCGAGGGCTCCGGACGGCTCCGGCGGCGGGTGAGAATGGGATCGATGCATCGCGACGACGAAACGGGGGCCGTGGGGCCCGCGGGGCCCGCGGGGATCACGGCCCCGTGGACGCTGATCGTGCCCCTCAAGCCCCTGGCGCTGGCGAAGAGCAGGCTGGGCCCGGTGGCCGGGGAGGGGCTGCGGCCCGGGCTGGCCCTGGCCTTCGCCCAGGACACCGTGGCGGCGGCGCTGGCCTGCCAGGCGGTGGAGGGTGTGGTGATCGTCACGGACGACCCGCGCGCGGGGGCGGAACTGGCCGCGATGGGGGCGCGGATCGTGCCGGACGCTCCGGACGCCGGGCTGAACGCCGCGCTCGAGCACGGCGAGGCGGCCGTGCGGGCGGAGCGCCCCGGCGCCGCGGTGGCCGCGCTGAACGCCGACCTCCCCGCGCTGCGGCCCGTGGAGCTGGCGCGGGTGCTGGAGGCGGCGCGGGCGCACCGGCGGGCCTTCGTCGCCGACGCGGCCGGGGTCGGCACCACGCTGCTCGCCGCGGCCGGCGGCGCCGCTCTGGCCCCGGCCTTCGGGGGCGCCTCGCGCGCCCGTCATCTGCGCTCCGGCGCGGTGGAGATCGCGCTGCCCGGTGTGGAGAGCGTCCGGCGGGACGTGGACACCGGCGAGGACCTGGCCGCCGCGCTGGCGCTGGGCGTGGGCCCGCACACGCTCAGAACGTCTGCAGCGTCACCAGCGTGATCCGGCGCCGCTCGCCCTCGCCCTCGGTCTCGATCCGCACCCGCTGGCCCGGGCGCAGCAGCCGCAGGCCCCCCGCGTCGAAGGCGGCGGCGCCGAAGGGGAGGGGCGTGCCGTCGTCGAGGAGCACGCTGCCGCTGCGGGTCGCGGGGTCATAGGTGTACGCGGTGGCCTGCATGGCCTCGAGCCTAGACGAGCCGGGCGGCGCCACGGCGGGGCGGAGCGGGCCGTACGGAGCGGGCCCGGGGCGGACGCGTACGGTCTGCGGGCCCGGAACGGACCGCGGGCCGGGCCCCCGGGAGTCCGGCCCGGCGCGGTCGCCGTACGCCCGCCTCACTTCCTGCGGGCCGCCGCCCTCTTGCGCGCCGAGGTCCTGCGGCCGGGGGCCTTCTTGGCCGGGGCCTTCTTGGCGGCGGCCTTCTTCGTGGTGCTCTTCTGGGCGGCCGCCTTCTTGCCCGTGGCCTTCTTCGCCGTCGCCGTCGCCGTCTTCGCCGGGGCGGCCTTGGCCGTCGTCTTCTTGGCGGCGCCCTTCTTCGCGGGCGCCGTCTTCTTCGCGGTGGCGGCGGCCTTCTTCGCCGGGGCCGCCTTCTTGGCCGCGGCCTTCTTCGCCGTCGCCTTGCGGGTGGTGGCGCCGGCCCCGCCCGAGAGGCTGCCCTTGGGGGCCTTCTTCACGGCCACCTCGCCGCCCTTGGGGAGCTTCTTGGCGCCGCTGACCAGGTCCTTGAAGCCCTGCCCGGCGCGGAAACGCGGAACGGAGGTCTTCTTGACCCTGACGCGCTCGCCGGTCTGGGGGTTGCGGGCGTAGCGGGCCGGGCGCTCGACCTTCTCGAACGAGCCGAAACCGGTGACCGAGACCCGGTCGCCGGCGACGACCGCGCGGACGATCGCGTCCAGCACCACGTCCACCGCGTCGGCGGCCTGCTGGCGTCCGCCGAGCCTGTCGGCAATTGCTTCAACGAGCTGCGCCTTGTTCACGTCTTCCCCTTCGGAGGCATTGCCAGAACGAATCTGTCCGAGCTTTTTCGCACGTTAGGCAGATATTCACCGCAAATCAAACGCGAAACGTGCGAATCACCCTTGTGTCGCAACAAAATCGACCATCACGCGCTTCCGTCCGCGCGCCGGTCTTCCCGTTCCGCGGGGAAGCCGTCCCGGTCGATCTCCTCCATCAGCCGGTTCAGTCGCCGCGCCGCGCCGGCCAGGTCGTGTTTCGCGGCGGCGGTGACGACGAGGATCCTGCGGGCGAGTGCCGCCCGTACGTCCTCGGGCACTTGCAGCGCGCGCACCATGGCGTGCGCGTCCTTCAGCCGGGTGGCGACGAGCTCGTGGAGCGGCAGTTGACCGTCGCGTTCCATGCACCGATTGTGCCATTGGAGGTGAGTTGTCACCTCCAAGGGGCCCAACACGCCGTGGGGCGGACACGCACGGGTGAGGCAACTCCGCCGCGCGGGGCGGCCCTTGCCCCCTGCGCTTCCTCCGGTTCCCCCCGGCTTCCCCCGATCCCCGTCCGCACGCCCGAGCGCCCCCGGCTCGTGAAGCCGGGGGCGCTCGGGGAGGGCTCGGGCGCGGAGGCGCCGGACGCGGGTCAGGCGGTCAGGGTCCGCGGTTTGAAGGAGGGCCGCTCCGTCTCGTACGCGGCGATGTCGTCCTCGTGGCGCAGGGTGATGCTGATGTCGTCCAGCCCCTCCAGCAGGCGCCAGCGGGCGTTCTCGTCCAGCTCGAAGTCCGCCTCGACGCCGGGCGCGGTGACCTTGCGCGCCACGAGGTCGACGGTGATCTCGGCCGTCGGGTCGGCCTCGGTCAGCTCCCACAGCTCGTCCACGGTCCGCTGCGGCAGGACGACGGTGAGCAGGCCGTTCTTCAGCGAGTTGCCGCGGAAGATGTCGGCGAAGCGGGAGGAGATCACGGTCTTGAAGCCGTAGTTCTGCAGCGCCCAGACGGCGTGCTCGCGCGAGGAGCCGGTGCCGAAGTCGGGTCCGGCGACCAGCACCGTGGCGCCCTGCCGCTCGGGCCGGTTGAGCACGAACTCCGGGTCCTTGCGCCAGGCCTCGAACAGGCCGTCCTCGAAGCCGTCGCGGGTGACCTTCTTCAGCCAGTGCGCGGGGATGATCTGGTCGGTGTCGACGTTGCTGCGGCGCAGCGGGACGGCGCGGCCGGTGTGTGTGGTGAAGGCTTCCATGGCTGCTCTCAGACTCCCGCGGGCTGGCGTACGTCGGACAGGTCGGCGGGCGAGGCCAGGTGGCCCAGCACGGCGGTGGCGGCGGCGACCTGCGGGGAGACCAGGTGGGTGCGGCCGCCCTTGCCCTGCCGGCCCTCGAAGTTGCGGTTGGAGGTGGACGCGGAGCGCTCACCGGGCTTGAGCTGGTCGGGGTTCATGCCCAGGCACATCGAGCAGCCCGCGTGCCGCCACTCGGCGCCGGCGGCGGTGAACACCTTGTCCAGCCCCTCCTCGACGGCCTGGAGCGCGACCCGTACCGAACCGGGCACGACCAGCATCCGCACCCCGTCGGCGATCCTCCGGCCCTCCAGCACGGCCGCGGCCGAGCGCAGGTCCTCGATGCGGCCGTTGGTGCAGGAGCCGACGAAGACGGTGTCCACGGCCACCTCGCGCAGCGGCTGCCCGGCCTCGAGCGCCATGTACTCCAGCGCCTTCTCGGCGGCCAGCCTCTCGCTGGGGTCGGCGAAGGACGCCGGGTCCGGCACCGAGGCGCTCAGCGGCGCGCCCTGCCCGGGGTTGGTGCCCCAGGTCACGAACGGCGCCAGCTCGGAGGCCTCGATGACCACCTCGTGGTCGAAGACGGCGTCGTCGTCGGTGCGCAGGGTCCGCCAGTACTCCACGGCCGCGTCCCAGTCGGCGCCCTCGGGCGCGTGCTCGCGGCCCCTGAGATAGGCGAACGTGGTCTCGTCCGGGGCGATCATGCCCGCGCGGGCGCCGGCCTCGATGGACATGTTGCAGATGGTCATCCGCGCCTCCATCGACAGCTTCTCGATGGCCTCGCCGCGGTACTCCAGGACGTAGCCCTGGCCGCCGCCGGTGCCGATCCGCGCGATGATCGCCAGGATCAGGTCCTTGGCGGTGACGCCCTCGGGCAGCTCGCCGTTGACCGTGACGGCCATGGTCCTGAACGGCGCCATCGGCAGGGTCTGGGTGGCCAGGACGTGCTCGACCTGGCTGGTGCCGATGCCGAACGCCAGCGCGCCGAAGGCGCCGTGCGTGGAGGTGTGGCTGTCGCCGCAGACCACCGTCATGCCCGGCTGGGTCAGTCCCAGCTGCGGTCCCACCACGTGGACGACGCCCTGCTCGACGTCGCCGAGCGGGTGCAGCCGCACACCGAACTCCGCGCAGTTCTTGCGCAGCGTCTCCAGCTGGACGCGCGAGACGGGGTCGGCGATGGGCTTGTCGATGTCGAGGGTCGGGGTGTTGTGGTCCTCGGTGGCGATGGTGAGGTCGGTGCGCCGCACCCGGCGCCCGTTCTTGCGCAGCCCGTCGAACGCCTGGGGGCTGGTGACCTCGTGCAGCAGGTGCAGGTCGATGTAGAGGAGGTCGGGCTCGCCTTCCGCGCGCCGGACGACGTGGTCGTCCCAGACCTTCTCCGCGAGTGTCCGTCCCATCGCTTTCCCTCCGACCGGCCGCGTTGCCGGCCTCGTCTCGACGTCCATGCCGCCGCCTCCGCGAGAGCGGGGTGGCGACTGTCACCCCAGCTTGGCGGGTTCGCGGGGAAATTGAACTTGCGTTTCGTAATGTGAGACGCGAATATCGTTGCATGGACAACTCTAGCGGCGTCGGCGTACTCGACAAGGCGGCTCTGGTATTGAGCGCTCTGGAGTCCGGTCCGGCCACCCTCGCCGGGCTGGTCGGAGCGACCGGGCTCGCGCGCCCCACGGCGCACCGGCTCGCGGTGGCACTGGAACACCACCGCTTCGTGGCCCGCGACATGCAGGGCCGTTTCATCCTGGGCCCGCGGCTGGCCGAGCTGGCCGCCGCCGCGGGCGAGGACAGGCTGCTCGCCTCGGCCGGCCCGGTGCTCACGCACCTGCGCGACGTCACTGGGGAGAGCGCCCAGCTCTACCGCCGCCAGGGGGACATGCGGATCTGCGTCGCCGCCGCGGAACGGCTGTCCGGACTGCGGGACACCGTACCGGTCGGCTCCACCCTCCCGATGAAGGCCGGCTCCGCGGCCCAGGTCCTGATGGCCTGGGAGGAGCCCGAGCGGCTGCACCGCGGACTGCAGGGCGCCCGCTTCACGGCGACGGCCCTCTCCGGCGTACGGCGGCGCGGCTGGGCCCAGTCCATCGGTGAGCGCGAGCCCGGCGTCGCCTCGGTCTCCGCGCCCGTACGCGGTCCGTCCAACCGCGTGGTGGCCGCCGTGTCGGTCTCGGGACCGATCGAGCGCCTGACCCGCCACCCGGGCCGTATGCACGCCCAGGCGATCGTGGAGGCCGCCGGCCGCCTGACCGAGGCGCTGCGCCGCAACGGGGGCTGACCGCCGGACGGACGGGGCCCGGCCGCCGGGCCCCGCCGGGCGCCGCGCCGACGGCGGATCCCGGCGACGGCGACAGAAGGCAACGGCGACAGAGAGCAACGGAAAGAGGCCCTCCGCCGAAGCGGAGGGCCTCTTCTCTCCTGTACCCCCGACCGGATTCGAACCGGCGCTACCGCCTTGAGAGGGCGGCGTGCTAGGCCGCTACACAACGGGGGCCCCAGCAGCGGTCCCGAAGGACCGAGTACCCCCGACCGGATTCGAACCGGCGCTACCGCCTTGAGAGGGCGGCGTGCTAGGCCGCTACACAACGGGGGCTTGGATCTCGCTGGGAAGATCGCGCTGGGGTACCAGGACTCGAACCTAGACTAAGTGAACCAGAATCACTCGTGCTGCCAATTACACCATACCCCACCACATCTCAACCCCTCGCGGGGTCTTGATCGGGTGGCCGCCTCGCGGTTTTCCGGCCTTTCGGCCCGTTCCGCCTGGCGACGGGAAGAACATTACCCGATCGAAGCCCGTGCTCCAAAACGAGTTCCCGCCGGGTCGTCCGGCCGCGTCACCGGCCCCTCCGGGCCGGTCGTCCGCGACGGACGGGGCACACAGCGTGACGGCGGGTTCGCGAGGGGGCCGGAGGAAGCCGAGGGGAGCCGGGAGGGAGCCGGAGGACGCGGACCCGGGGAACGGACGCCGTTCGCCGGGAACTTGTCCGGGCCCGGGGGCCCGCGTGCCGCGCACGCGAAGGAGGCCGGGAGCAGGGCTCCCGGCCTCCTTCACAGGGTTCCTCCGGACCTCGGGACGGCCCTCACGCCTGGGCGCCGGCCTCCAGCTTCGCCAGGGCGGCGTCCACGCGGGCCAGGGTGCGCTCGCGGCCCAGGACCTCCAGGGACTCGAACAGGGGCAGTCCGACGGTGCGGCCGGTGACCGCGACGCGGACCGGGGCCTGGGCCTTGCCCAGCTTCAGCCCGTGCTCCTCGCCGGCGGCCAGGACGGCCTCCTTGAGGGCCTCGGCGTTCCACTCGGCCTCGGCCAGCTTCGCCCGCGCGGTGCGCAGCAGGGCGTCCGCGCCCGGCTTCATCGCCTTGGCCCAGGCCGCCTCGTCCTGGACCGGCTCGTCCAGGAAGAGGAAGTCGACGTTGGCGGTGATGTCGGACAGGACGGTGAGGCGGGTCTGGGCCAGGGGCGCCAGGGCCTCGAAGGCGGCGCGGTCGAAGCTCTCCGGCGTCCACGGGGCGTGCGGGGCCCGCAGCCACGGCTCGCAGCGGGCGATGAAGTCCTTGGTGTCCAGGTCCCGGATGTGGGTGGCGTTGATGGCCTCGCACTTCTTGAGGTCGAAGCGCGCCGGGTTGGCGTTGACGCTCCCGATGTCGAAGGCGGCGACCATCTCCTCCATCGAGAAGATGTCCCGGTCCTCGGCGATCGACCAGCCCAGCAGGGCCAGGTAGTTGAGCAGGCCCTCGGGGAGGAAGCCGCGCTCGCGGTAGAGGTTGAGCGAGGACTGCGGGTCGCGCTTGGAGAGCTTCTTGTTGCCCTCCCCCATCACGTACGGCAGGTGCCCGAACTCCGGGATGCTCCCGTTGCCCACGCCGATCTCCGCCAGCGCCCGGTACAGCGCGATCTGGCGGGGTGTGGAGGAGAGCAGGTCCTCGCCGCGCAGGACGTGGGTGATCTCCATCAGCGCGTCGTCGACCGGGTTGACCAGCGTGTACAGCGGGGCGCCGTTGGCGCGGACGATGCCGTAGTCGGGGACGTTCTCGGGGGTGAAGGTCAGCTCGCCGCGGACCAGGTCGGTGAAGGTGATCGGCGTGTCCGGCATCCGGAAGCGGACGATGGAGGGGCGTCCCTCGGCCTCGTACGCGGCGCGCTGCTCGTCGGTCAGGGCGCGGCACTTCCCGTCGTAGCCGGAGGGCTTCCCGGCCCTGCGGGCGGCCTCGCGGCGCTCCTCCAGCTCCTCGGCGGTGCAGTAGCAGCGGTAGGCGTGGCCGGCCTCCGTCAGCCTCCGCGCGACGTCGGCGTAGATCTCCATGCGCTGCGACTGGCGGTAGGGGGCGTGCGGGCCGCCGATCCCGGGGCCCTCGTCCCAGGTCAGGCCCAGCCAGCGCATCGAGTCGAGCAGCAGCTCGTAGGACTCCTCGGAGTCGCGGGCGGCGTCGGTGTCCTCGATGCGGAAGACCAGGGTCCCGCCGTGGTGCCGGGCGAACGCCCAGTTGAACAGGGCGGTGCGGACCAGGCCCACATGGGGGTTGCCGGTCGGCGAGGGACAGAACCGTACGCGTACGTCAGATGCGCTAGCCACGCTTGATCACCTTGTTGGTGAGAGTGCCGATGCCTTCGATGGTGACGGCGACCTCGTCGCCGACGGTGAGGGGGCCGACGCCCGCCGGGGTGCCGGTGAGGATGACGTCCCCGGGGAGCAGCGTCATCGCCTCGGTGACGTGGACGACCAGGTCCTCCACCGAGCGCACCATCTGGCTGGTGCGGCCGAGCTGCCGCTGCTCGCCGTTGACGGTGCACATGACGGCCAGGTCCGCCGGGTCGACGTCGGTGACCACCCACGGGCCCAGCGGGCAGGAGCTGTCGAAGCCCTTGGCCCTGGCCCACTGGGGCTCGGCGCGCTGGACGTCACGGGCGGTGACGTCGTTGGCGCAGGTGTAGCCGAGGATGACGTCCGCCACCCGCTCGCGGGGCACCTGGCTGCACATCCGGCCGATCACCACGGCCAGCTCGGCCTCGTGGTGCAGCTCGCGCGAGAAGGTCGGGTGGACGATCGGGTCGCCGGGCCCGACCACCGAGGTGGAGGGCTTGAAGAACGTGACCGGGACCTCGGGGACCTCGTTGCCCATCTCCGCCGCGTGCTCGGCGTAGTTGCGGCCGATCGCCACCACCTTGTTGGGCAGCACGGGCGGCAGCAGCCGCACCTTGTCCAGGGGGACGCGCCGGCCGGAGCGCTCGAACTCGGCGAAGGGATGGCCCTTGATGATGTCGAGGACGAGGTCGTCGCCGGCCTGGGCGTCCCCTTCCACGACTCCGAACGCGACGTTGCCGTCGATGGAGAATCTGGCGATGCGCACGGGTGGTGCTGCCCCTCGTTGATCGCGGGTGGGAGATGACACTCAAGGGTAAGCCCCGCACACTCGCGGTGTGCGGGGCCCTGCCGTGCGCATGTGTGGAGGTGTCGCTTCCGGGTACCGGACGGAAGCGGGGTGGAGACCCTGCCGGGCGCGGGTCAGCGCAGACGCGCCATGAGCGCGTGCTCGACCAGGGTGATCAGCGCGCTCTTCGCCTCCGCCCGGTGCCGGGCGTCGGTGGTGATGATCGGCGCGTCCGGACCGATCTGCAGCGCCTCGCGCACCTCGTCCGGCGTGTACGGCTGGTGCCCGTCGAACCCGTTCAGCGCGATCACGAACGGCAGACCCGAGTTCTCGAAGTAGTCCACCGCCGGGAAGCAGTCCGCCAGCCGGCGGGTGTCCACCAGCACCACCGCGCCGATCGCACCGCGCACCAGGTCGTCCCACATGAACCAGAACCGGTCCTGCCCCGGCGTGCCGAACAGGTACAGGATCAGGTCCTGGTCCAGCGTGATGCGGCCGAAGTCCATCGCCACGGTCGTCGTGGTCTTGTCCGCGGTGTGCGTCAGGTCGTCGATCCCGGCGGACGCGGCGGTCATCACGGCTTCGGTGCGCAGCGGGTTGATCTCCGACACGGCGCCCACGAAGGTCGTCTTGCCCACGCCGAACCCGCCCGCCACCACGATCTTCGCGGAGGTGGTGGAGCGGGTTGCACCGCTAGAGCTTGCGAAGTCCACTGAGCACCCTTTCGAGCAGTGTCACATCTGGCTGGCCACCGGCGGACTCGTCACCGCCGGGCTGGTGAATGGCGACGAGGCCGGCCTCGGCCAGGTCGGCCACGAGGATACGGGCGACGCCCAAGGGAATGGTGAGAAGTGCGGAGATCTCCGCTACCGATTTGATCTCGTAACACAGATGGCAGATCCGCTGGTGCTCCGGGAGCTGGCCCTGGAGGTGGGCGGGCTGCGCGGTGGTGTGCACCAGCGCCTCGATGGCGAGCTGGTAGCGCGGCCGGGTACGTCCCCCGGTCATGGCGTACGGACGCACCAGCGGCGACGGTCCGCCGTTGTTCGCGGGGTCCTCGGCGCGGCGGGGCCGCGGGGGCCGCTCCGGCTGCCGGGGCTGAGGAGGCTGCTGGGGCTGCTGGTACCGGGGGTACTGCCGCGGCCCGGGCTGGGACGGGGGCTCCTGCCACTGCCGGCTCGGGGCGGAGGGGAAGTTGAAGCGCTTCATGGGCGGGTCGTGCTGCGGCTGAGACTGGTGCTCACCGCCGTAGGGACCGCCTGGGGGCGTTGCCACGTCTCCTCCTCCACTGCCGGACGTCCTGGGGCCGCCGTCTTCCGGATACCGCTAGCCCATCGCGTCCCCGCACCTTATGGCGCGGAGACGCGATACGCACGGTCTGTATTGCTAGTTGAGCAGACTTCCCTGCAGTTCGGCGCGGAGGTCGGGGGTCAGCACCGTACCCGCGCGATCCACCAGCAGGGCCATCTCGTACCCGACCAGACCGATGTCCGCCTCCGGATGCGCCAGCACCGCCAGCGAGGAACCGTCGGAGATCGACATGATGAAGAGGAACCCCCGCTCCATCTCCACCACCGTCTGATTCACCGCACCCCCCTCGAAGATGCGCGACGCACCAGCGGTCAGCGAGGTCAGACCCGACGCGACCGCCGCCAACTGATCGGCACGATCCCGCGGAAACCCCTCGGACATGGCCAGAAGGAGGCCGTCGGCGGAGACCACCACCGTGTGCGACACCCCCGGGGTGTTGTCCACGAAGTTGGTGATCAACCAGTTCAGGTTCTGCGCCGCCTGGCTCATCGGGCTCACACTAACGCTCCTGATCGTAGGTGCTGCCGGGGCCGAAGCCCGGTCGGTCATTCTGGGCGGCGTCCGAGCCGCCCGCGGTGCGTCCCCGCCGGACGCCGCGGTGCAGGTTGCTCAACCTGCCGCGGACCTCCTCCGGGTCGCGGGAGACCTGGGGGCCGCCCTGGGGTGTCTGCTCCGCGGCGCCCTCGACCAGGTTGGCCCTGGGCACGCGGCGGGGCAGTCCGGAGGGAGTGACTCCGCCGGCCTTGGGGTCGCGGAGCCGCTCCGCCCGCTGCCAGCGCTCGTCATTCGCCGTGCGCCAGCCGGAATCGTCGGAGCGATCCGCCTGCCGGGGCACTTCCGGAGATTCCGTTTGCGGCTGGTACTGCGGAGCCGAGGCTTCCCCGGACTGCTGCTTCCTCGACTCCCGGCGCGGAAGTCCTGCGCCGGTCACAGAGGAGGAGCCGTCCAGGGCATGGCCCGGTCGGTCGAAGCCTACGCGTTCCCGGTCGTCTTCGGGAGCGCTGGGGACGGATTCCGTTTCCGCTTTCCGGACGGTCTCCTGCCCGGCGTCGTAGCCGCTCCCGTCGTACCCGGTCCCGTAGTCCTGCCGGTACTCGCCCTGGTAGTCACCCTGGTGGTCCCGGCCGTATCCGCCGTCCTGCTGCGGGTAGGGCTGGTGCTGGTACCCGCCCTGGTACTGCTGGCCGTACCCCGTCTCCTGGTCGTACCCCGTCTCCTGGTCGTACCCCGTCTCCTGGCCGTACCGGGCGTCGTCGGGGAACCCGGCCTGCGCGCCCTGCGCGCCGTACTGCCCCGTCTGCTCGGGGTCGTAGGGGACCTGCTGCCGGGAGGCGTACCGCTCCTGCCCGTTCCCCTCGTCCCCGTACCCGCCGTCCTGCTGCGGGTACTGCTGCTGCGGCTGGTGGGCCTCCAGCGCCGCACGGCGCTCCTCGCGCATCAGCGAACGGCCGACCGGGTCGAGCGGGGAGGGTTCCTCCTGCGCCCCGTCCTGGGAGCCGCCGTAGCGGGAGTCGTCGAAGCCCAGGTCGGCGGCGGACAGCTGCCGCTGCTGGTTGCCGTAGCCGGGCTGGGCGGCGTACGGCTGCTCCGGGACGATCCGGGAGACGGTGAAGTCCTCCTCCTGGAGCTCGTCCTGGCCGCCGCCGCCGTGGGTGATCTCCTCGGGGAGCATGACCAGCGAGGTGGTGCCCGCCTGCTCGCCCGAGGGACGGAGCTGGACGCGGATGCCGTGCCGGCTGGCGAGGCGGCCGACCACGAACAGGCCCATGCGCTGGGAGATGGCCGCGTCCACCGTCGGCGGGTTGGCCAGCTTGTGGTTGATGTCGGCGAAGTCCTCGGGGGTGAGGCCGATGCCCTTGTCGTGGATCTCGATCATCACGCGGCCGTCGGGCAGCCGGGTCGCGGTGACGCGGACCTTGGTCTGCGGCGAGGAGAACGAGGTGGCGTTCTCCAGCAGCTCGGCCAGCAGGTGCACGAGGTCGGTGACGACGGCGCCGTGGATCTCGCTCTCGGAGACGCCGGACAGCTCGATGCGCTCGTAGTCCTCCACCTCGGAGGAGGCGGCGCGCAGCACGTCCACCAGCGGCACCGGCTGGGTCCAGCGGCGGCCGGGCTCCTCGCCCGCCAGGACCAGCAGGTTCTCGCCGTTGCGGCGCATGCGGGTCGCCAGGTGGTCCAGCTTGAAGAGGTTCTCCAGCTGGTCCGGGTCGGCCTCGTTGTTCTCCAGGTCCGTGATGAGGGCGAGCTGGCCCTCGATGAGGCCCTGGTTGCGGCGCGAGAGGTTGGTGAAGATCGCGTTGACGTTCCCCCGCAGCAGCGCCTGCTCGGCGGCGAGCCGGACGGCCTCGCGGTGGACCTGGTCGAAGGCCCGGGCGACCTCGCCGATCTCGTCGCGGCTGTTGATCGGGATCGGCTTGACGCGGGTGTCGACCTTGCCCGGGTCGGTGCGGGAGAGCTGGTCCACCAGCATCGGCAGCCGCTGCTGGGCGATGTCGAAGGCGGCGGTGCGCAGCCGGCGCATGTTGCTGCTCATCGAGCGGGCCATCATGCCGGCGATGACGAAGGCGATCACCAGGGCGGCGAGCACGATGACGGAGTTGACGATCGCCTCCCGCTTGGCGTCCGAGGCGATCTTCGCGGTCTCGCTCACCGCCCGGTCGGTGAGGTTCTTCTCCACCTCGCGGTACGCGTTGAACTTGGCGGTGGCGGCGGTGTACCAGTTCTCGGCGGTGACGCCGCCGGCCCGCAGCTGCTGGGGGGAGGCCCCGGAGGCGATGGCCTGGATCATCCTGTCGGTCGCGGGCGGGGGCGTGAAGTCCCGTCCGGCGGCCGCCGCCTCCTCCTCGGCCTCGTTGAGCCGCTCCTGGGCGTCCTCGTTGGCCTTGGCCATCTCGTCCTGCAGCAGCGTCCAGTCCTCCGGGGAGGAGCCGCCGCGGTACTCCTCGACGGCGATGTTCTCCAGGTACGCGTAGGAGCTGAAGGCGGTGAGCTGGCGCTTCTTGTCCGTGGCGTCCGGCCCGGGCTTGATCAGCAGGTGGGTGCCGATGGAGCGCTGCAGGGACTCGGCGGCCTTGGCGAGCGAGGCGGCGTAGACGGTGCGGCCGTAGGAGGTGATGTTGCCGGTGCCCAGACCCAGTTCGTTGGCGAACTCCATCAGCGGGTGCTGGACCTGGACGTAGCCCTCCTCGGTCTCCACACCGCTCAGCCGCTCGGTGTAGGCGGCCTCGCGCAGCTCCTCCAGCTTCGGTTCGACCTTGACGAAGACGTCGAGGCGGCGCTTGAGGTTCTGCTGGTCGGGCATCTGGTCGACGCGGCGGTGGAACTCGTCGCGGGCGGCGTCGGTGACACCGCGCACCTCCTGGATCACCGGGTCGTCCGTCCTGCCCTGCAGGAGCGGAGCGGCGGTGCGGTCGCGCTCGTCGATCAGGGCGTGGCCGTACGCGGCGGCGGCCCGGACCAGCTCGGCGGTGCGGTTGGCGTCCTCCGCCTCGTTCAGGGTGTCCAGGGAGTCCTGCACCCGGAAGCCGCCGAAGACCAGGGCGACGAGCACAGGGATGAGGAGGATGGCGTTCAGCCTGGTGGCCACACGCCAGTTGCGCACCGCGAGGCGGCCGCCGCTGCCACCCGTCCCCCCGCCGTTCCCGGGCAGGTCGGAGTGCGCCTCCGCGGCGCGCTGCGGCGGCGTGAAGTTGCCACGCGGCTCCCCGGGCGGGGAGCTCGGATTGCTTCGCCTCACTCGACCAAACCTCTCGGCTTCAGCCCATCGTCTTCGATGAAACCGTAACTACTGCTGAGTTCAGCGAATTTCAGCACGCCGGACAGAAGCTTTCCAAACACCTGGACCAGTGGCGAATCCCACGGAGACACCGGGATGAAAAGGGGCATCAGGCCTATATATTGACAAAGGTCTAAAGTTTTGTGCGCGCTGGGGAACGAGGCGCTCGCGGCGAGTGGTATCGGCTCCGCAATTCTCTGTCGAAACGTTATGAAGACCGGGACGGACCGGGCGCGAGGCCCGGTCCGTCCCGGCGACTGATCCATAACCCGCTGTCGCGATCGGCGACTTGGACCGGTCCGGAGGCTTTCCGCGCGGGACCGGTGCGCGCGGGGCGCGGGTCAGCGCAGACGTGCCAGGAGGGCGTGCTCGACCAGGGTGATCAGCGCGCTCTTCGCCTCCGCCCGGTGCCGGGCGTCGGTGGTGATGATCGGCGCGTCCGGACCGATCTGCAGCGCCTCGCGCACCTCGTCCGGCGTGTACGGCTGGTGCCCGTCGAACCCGTTCAGCGCGATCACGAACGGCAGACCCGAGTTCTCGAAGTAGTCCACCGCCGGGAAGCAGTCCGCCAGCCGGCGGGTGTCCACCAGCACCACCGCACCGATCGCACCGCGCACCAGGTCGTCCCACATGAACCAGAACCGGTCCTGCCCCGGCGTGCCGAACAGGTACAGGATCAGGTCCTGGTCCAGCGTGATGCGGCCGAAGTCCATCGCCACCGTGGTGGTCGTCTTCCCGGCCGTGTGCGTCAGGTCGTCGATCCCGGCGGACGCGGCGGTCATCACGGCTTCGGTGCGCAGCGGGTTGATCTCCGACACGGCGCCCACGAAGGTCGTCTTGCCCACGCCGAACCCGCCCGCCACCACGATCTTCGCGGAGGTGGTGGAGCGCGGTGCGGGAGTCCCGTAGGCGGCCTGCGGGCTAGAGCTTGCGAAGTCCACTGAGCACCCTTTCGAGCAGTGTCACATCCGGTGCGCCGCCGGGCTCGCTGCTGCTACCCGGCTGGTGGATCGCCACCATCCCGGCCTCGGCCAGGTCGGCCACGAGGATCCGCGCCACTCCCAGGGGTATCGCGAGCAGCGCCGAGATCTCCGCGACCGACTTGACCTCCTGGCACAGGTGGCAGATCCGCTGGTGCTCCGGGAGGAGCCCCATGAGCTGTGCCGGGTCGGCGGTGGTGCTCACCAGCGCCTCGATGGCGAGCTGGTAGCGCGGCCGGGTACGTCCCCCGGTCATGGCGTACGGCCGCACCAGCGGCTGGTCGCCCTCACCGCCGTACGGCGCGTGGTCGTTCAGGCCACCGTACGGACCGGGTGAGGCGGGCGGCGGGGTCATGGCTCCTCCGAGCGAGGCATGTGGTCGACGATGCGGACTGTAGTGCTCGTGTGGGGGGAGCGCGGCCTAGTTGAGCAGACTTCCCTGCAGTTCGGCGCGGAGGTCGGGGGTCAGCACCGTACCCGCGCGATCCACCAGCAGGGCCATCTCGTACCCGACCAGACCGATGTCCGCCTCCGGATGCGCCAACACCGCCAGCGAGGAACCGTCGGAGATCGACATGATGAAGAGGAACCCCCGCTCCATCTCCACCACCGTCTGATTCACCGCACCCCCCTCGAAGATGCGCGACGCACCAGCGGTCAGCGAGGTCAGACCCGACGCGACCGCCGCCAACTGATCGGCACGATCCCGCGGAAACCCCTCGGACATGGCCAGAAGGAGGCCGTCGGCGGAGACCACCACCGTGTGCGACACCCCCGGGGTGTTGTCCACGAAGTTGGTGATCAACCAGTTCAGATTCTGCGCCGCCTGGCTCATCGGACTCAACTAACGCTCCTGCTGGTAGGTGGGGCCTGTGCCGCGGCTGCCGCTGGCCTGGCCGTTTCCGGCCTGTCGGCCCTGCTGGATGCCCCGGCGGAGATTGGTCAGCCGACCGCGCACGTCGTCGGGCGCGCGGGAGACCTGCGGGCCGGCCGGCGTGGACGGGCGCTGCTGCGCGGTGCCCGCCACGAGGTTGGCGCGCGGTACACGGCGAGGCAGTCCGGAGGTGGTCACCCCGCCCGCGGCGGGCTGGCGGAGCTGCTCGGCCCGGCGCCAGCGCTCGTCGTTCGGGGTCTCCTGCCACCCGGATCCGGCGTCGCCGCCGGGTCCGCCGGCGGACTGCCGCCGGGGTGCCGGCTGGGCGGGCCGCTCGGACCGCTGCGGGGACGCCGGGCCGGACGCCCGGGCCGACGGGGACTCGCCCGACGGCGGGGCGGCCGGGGTCTGCCTGGCGTTGAACCAGGTCGACTCGATCGACTCAAAGATCGGCGTGCGCTCGTCCGAACCCGCCGCGGCCGGGCTGCTGCCGGGCAGCTCGTAGGCGGAGGTCTCGCGTCCGGCGGGAGGCAGGCCCTGCCGGGGGACGGCGTACTCACCGGTGTCCTGCGGGCTCTGCGGCCGCTGGTACTGACCGGTGTCCTGGGAACCGCTCGGAACCGCGTACTCGCCGGTGTCCTGCGGGCCCTGGGGCCGCTGGTACTGACCGGTGTCCTGGGAACCGCTCGGAACCGCGTACTCGCCGGTGTCCTGCGGGCCCTGGGGCCGCTGGTACCGGCCGGTGTCCTGCGGGCCGCCCTGCTCCAGACGCGGGAGCTGCGCGGTCTCGTCGGGGCCGGCGGGCTGCGGGTACGCGCCGGGGCCGCCCGGGCGGGCGAACTCCGAGGCGGTCTCGGCCTCCTCGTGACCGCGCGGCGCGTCGGGGACCTCGCGCGGGCCGGACGTCCGCTCGCCGCGGCCGTCGGCCCAGCTGGGGCGACGCTCGCCCGGGCCCGCGGGCAGTTCGCCCCCGAAGGCCCCGTCGCGCTGCGGCTGCTGCTGCTGACCGGTGCGCGGCTCGGGGCGCGCGCCGCCGGACCCGAAGGCGCCCGCGCCCGCCGGGGCGCCCGCTCCGGGGCGGGTGGGCTGTCCGGGGCCGGGACGGCCGGGGGCGCCGAAGCCCCCGCCCGCGGGACCGCCGGCCGGGCCGCCGGGGAAACCGCCGGCCGGAGCGCCGGGCAGGGCGGCGCGGGAGGAGCCTGCCTGGACCTGGTTGCGGGTGGGCAGCGCACCGAGCCGGCTGGTGCCGGCCGGCGCCCCGCCGCCCTGGGGCTCGCGCCGGAGCGTGGCGGACGGGCCGGCGCCCTGACCGCCGTCGCCGGAGGGCTTCTTCTGCTGGCCACCGCGCTGGGTGACGTCGACCGGGAGCATGACCAGCGCGGTCGTGCCGCCGGAGTCGGAGGGGCGGAGCTGGATGCGGATGCCGTGGCGCAGGGACAGGCGGCCGACCACGAACAGGCCCATGCGGCGGGAGACCGAGACGTCCACCGTGGGCGGGTTGGCCAGCCGCTCGTTGATCGCCGCCAGGTCCTCGGGCGACAGGCCGATGCCGGTGTCGTGGATCTCGACCAGCACCCGCCCGTCGGGCAGCGCGTGACCGGTGACCTTGACCTTGGTCTGCGGCGAGGAGAACGAGGTGGCGTTCTCCAGCAGCTCGGCCAGCAGGTGCACGAGGTCGTTGACGACCCGGCCCGCGACCTCGGTGGTGGGAACGGCGTTCAGCTCGATGCGCTCGTACTGCTCCACCTCGGACGCGGCGGCGCGCAGCACGTCCACCAGCGGCACCGGGCGGGTCCAGCGGCGGCCGGGCTCCTCGCCCGCCAGGACCAGCAGGTTCTCGCCGTTGCGGCGCATGCGGGTCGCCAGGTGGTCGAGCTTGAACAGCGAGGAGAGCTGGTCCGGATCGGCCTCGCGGGACTCCAGCTCGGAGATGAGCGAGAGCTGGCGCTGGATCAGGCCCTGGCTGCGGCGCGAGAGGTTGGTGAACATCGCGTTGACGTTCCCCCGCAGCAGCGCCTGCTCGGCGGCGAGCCGGACCGCCTCGCGGTGGACGTCGTCGAACGCCGCGGCCACCCGGCCGATCTCGTCGCGGCTGTGGACGCCGACGGACTCCACGGAGGTGTCGACGTCCTGCGGGTCGGCCTCGGAGAGCTGCTTGACCAGCTCGGGCAGACGGCGGCGGGACACGTCCTGCGCGGTGTCCTGCAGCCGGCGCAGCGAGCGGATCATGGAGCGGGCCACGACGAACGCGCCGACCAGCGAGATGCCGAGCACGAGCAGCACCAGGACGCCGTTGAGGAACGCCGACTGCTGGGCCTCGGCCCGCAGCGTACGGGCCTGCTCATCCATCTGGGTGAGCAGCGAGGCCTCGATCTTCCGCATCTGCTCGATCTTGACCTGGTCCTGGTCGAACCAGTCCAGGTAGGAGCGGTTCTCGCGCGAGATGCCCTCGGGGTCCTTCACCACGCGCTCGGCGTACTGGTCGGCCGAGGTGATGTTGACGATGCCCTCGTCGAGCGGCTTGGTGAGCTCGGCCGCGTCGTTGTTGCCGTAGATGTCGGCGAAGCGCTTGCGGGCCGCGCTCTCGCTCTCCCAGGCGGTCCTGATGTACAGGTGGTCGTTGTCCGAGAGCTTGGGGCCGTCCTCGCGGGCCAGGCCGGCGCTGATGATCGCGCGCTGCATGGAGGCGTACTCCTTGGCGGAGGAGAACGCGGCCAGCGCACGGGTGCTCTGGATCATCTGCGGGTTGCTGGTGGCCTGCGCCATGTCCTGGGACAGGCTCAGCAGCGACTGGATGAGCTGGTTGTAGTCGTTGACCGTCTGGGAGATGTTGTCCGGGTTGTCGTACGCCCGGTCCCGGATGCTCTTGAGCCTGTTCAGCTGGCGGGAGATGTCGGTGATCGTGGCGCGGACGCCGGAGAGGACCTCGTTGTCGGCCGCCTCGACCGCGGGGGTGGCGTCGAAGAACGCGGCCTTGACCTGGTCGGTCTCCTCCCGGGGGCCGACGACCGAGTCGTCCTTGGGGTTGCCGGTGCCGGTCAGCGGGCCGGCCGAGCGGTCCCGCTCCTCCTGGAGGGCCGTCGCCAGTTCGGTGGCGCGCTCGGTCATCTCCGTGAGGAGCTTCATGTTGTCGAGCTGGTCGACCTCGGACAGCGAGCTGCTGATGCGCAGCGCGCCCAGCGAGGTGGCCGCGACGACCGGAAGGGCCAGCAGCGAGACCAGACGGGTGCTGATGCGCCAGTTGCGCAGGGCCAGGCGGGAACCCGTCGAGCTGGGCTCCTTGGGCTTCGGGCCGCCCTCCGGCTCGCCGTCCGGCCGCGCCGCGGCGCGCTTGGCGTTGTCGGCGTCGAGGGCCTGCTCCCGGCCGCCGCTCTCCTGGGCGCGCTGTGGTGAGGAGCCGCGGTCGGTCGCACCGCGCAGCTCCGGGTCCCCCACAGCGCTGCCATCCCTCTTGAAACGTCCCTGCACTAGCGTCGCAACCTCTGGACCAGGCGTCCCCCCGCGAACGGCGGAACGGTATCGAGTCGGGAAGGCCCGAGGGACCCCCCTGACGGTCGTGAGTGACCGGCGCGCCCCCAAGTCCCCGCCGCACGGCGCTCCTCTGCGCCCCTTGCGCGCCGGGTCGTCTCCTGCGGCGGTCCGTGGAATTCCAGCACAGTGCCGGATCTCCAACAAGGGCCGTGGATGAGGCTGTGACATGCGTGACGCTGCGCAGACACCGTGTCGCGGAGGGTGTAAGCACATACGGTGCATCACGGACTTTTGGCAGCTGACGTCACACGTGAGCCGCTAGGGTGCCCACTGCCCCGGTAGCGCCGCCAGAGGGCGGAACATGCGGGTTGCGGGGCTTACGTCCGTTTACGGTTCCCTCTGAAGGGTTCCCTTATGCGGCTTTTGCCCGCCGTTTCGTGAGTAAAATCACAGACGGATCGTTATCCGGGTCATCCCTGGAAGGGAAGAGGGACCCTTACGCTCACCTTTACACAGGTCATGTAAACGACAAGAAGGCGAACGAGGCAGACTCGGTGAAGACGACGATGATCATGCGCAGCGTTGCCAACCCGCGGCGTACCACCCTGGCCCACCTCAAGGACGCCGACGAGCTGACCGTGGCCTCCCCGGCCGAGCGCGCGGAGACCGGGAAGCCGGTGGCCGGCCTTCCGGCCCAGACGGCCAACCCCCGCCGGACCGTCCTGGTGGACGCCCCCGTCGGCTGACCGCTTTTCCGGCCGTTCTCCGGCCGCTTCCATGACGGCGGACTCCGTCGGCCCCGTACGCCTCGGGCGTACGGGGCCGACGTCTGTGCGCGGTGGTGGAGGGCCGTGCCGCTCTAGCCCTGCCAGCTGTGGGGGGCCCGGAAGCCGGAGACGCGCTCCAGACGGCGCCAGGGCGCGGTGCTGCGACGCGGGCGGGAGGCGGCCGGCCGGGCCCGGTGGGCCGCGGCGCGGGCCAGCAGCAGGGCGGTGACCGCGGCGAGCTCCTCCTCGCTGGCGCGGCCCTTCTCCACCCGGACCACATCGGTGACGGTGGCGGTGCGATCGTTCACTGGACTCGTCCTCACAGGTGTCACTGGGGCGGGTTGCCGTGCTTGCGGGCGGGCAGGTCGGCGTGCTTGGCGCCGAGCATGGCCAGGGCGGCGATGAGGACCGGACGGGTCTCGGCGGGGTCGATGACGTCGTCGACCAGGCCCCGCTCGGCCGCGTAGTAGGGGTGCATCAGCTCTGCCTTGTACTGCTTGACCAGCTCGGCGCGGGTGGTCTCGGGGTCGTCGGAGGCGGCGATCTGCCGGCGGAAGATCACACCCGCGGCGCCCTCGGCGCCCATCACCGCGATCTCGTTGGTGGGCCAGGCGTAGGTCAGGTCCGCGCCGATGGACTGGGAGTCCATCACGATGTACGCGCCGCCGTAGGCCTTGCGCAGGACGACGGAGACGCGCGGCACGGTGGCGTTGCAGTACGCGTACAGCAGCTTGGCGCCGTGCCGGATGATCCCACCGTGCTCCTGGTCCACACCCGGCAGGAAGCCGGGCACGTCCAGCAGTGTGACGATGGGGATGTTGAACGCGTCGCACATCTGCACGAAACGGGCGGCCTTCTCCGAGGCGTGGATGTCCAGCACGCCCGCCAGCTGCCGGGGCTGGTTGGCGACGATGCCCACCACCTGCCCGTCCAGCCGCGCCAGCGCGCAGATGATGTTGGTGGCCCACCGCTCGTGGACCTCCAGCACCTCGCCGTCGTCGACGATCTCCTCGATCACCGCCCGCATGTCGTAGGGGCGGTTGCCGTCGGCCGGTACCAGGTCCAGCAGCGCCTCACCGCGCCGGTCGGCCGGGTCGGAGCACTCCGTGCGCGGCGGGTTCTCCCGGTTGTTGGACGGCAGCAGGGAGAGCAGGTAGCGGACCTCCTCCAGACAGGTGGCCTCGTCGTCGTAGGCGAAGTGCGCCACGCCGGAGGTCGCGGCGTGTGTGTCGGCGCCGCCCAGCCCGTTGTGGGTGATCTCCTCGCCGGTGACGGCCTTGACCACGTCCGGGCCGGTGATGAACATCTGCGAGGTCTCGCGGACCATGAACACGAAGTCGGTCAGCGCCGGGGAGTAGGCCGCGCCGCCCGCGCACGGGCCCAGCATCACCGAGATCTGCGGGATGACCCCGGACGCCTTGGTGTTGCGGCGGAAGATGCCGCCGTAGCCGGCCAGCGCGGTCACGCCCTCCTGGATGCGGGCGCCGGCCCCGTCGTTGAGGGAGACCAGCGGCGCGCCCGCCGCGATGGCCATGTCCATGATCTTGTGGATCTTGGTCGCGTGGGCCTCGCCCAGCGCTCCGCCGAAGATGCGGAAGTCGTGGGCGTAGACGAACACCGTCCGGCCCTCCACCGTCCCCCAGCCGGTGATGACACCGTCGGTGTACGGCTTCTTGTCCTCCAGGCCGAACCCGCTGGCCCGGTGCCGGCGCAGCGGCTCCACCTCCTGGAAGGAGCCCTCGTCCAGCAGCAGATCGATCCGCTCACGCGCGGTCAGCTTGCCCTTGGCGTGCTGCGCTTCGGTGGCCCGCTCGCTCGGGCCGCGCCGGACCTGTTCACGGATGGCGTGCAACTCCGCCACACGGCCACGGGCATCGCTCGCCGCGGGCGGCGTCTGGGACAGATCGGTCATGTACAGACCCTACGAAACGGCCGCACTGTTCGCCGTCGTCAGATTCGTACAGTCTCAGCCCGCGATTCATGGCCACGCTGGACAGAACCGCGCCCCTGACGCCGTTACACCAGGCAGGATCCCCAGTTTCCTCCTGTGTGGACTGTGGAGATCCCACAGTCCACACAAGTCCACACAGGAGGCGTTTTCAGGCTCGGGTGGGCGTGTCGTGACGGCCGGTCAGCCCTGGGGCTCGACGCCGGCGCGCAGCAGGCCGTACGCGTAGGCGTCGACGAGGGCCTGCCAGGAGGCGGCGATCACGTTGTCGGCCACTCCGACGGTCGACCACTCGCCGGCGCCGTCGCTGGTGGAGACCAGCACCCGCGTGGTGGACTCGGTGCCGTGGGTGCCCGCCAGGATGCGGACCTTGTAGTCCACCAGCTCCATCTGGGCGAGTTCGGGGTAGATGCGCTCCAGCGCCAGCCGCAGCGCCCGGTCCAGGGCGTTGACGGGGCCGTTGCCCTCGGCGGTGGAGACGGTGCGCTCGCCCTTGGCCCACAGCTTCACGGTCGCCTCGTTGGCGTGGGAGCCGTCGGGGCGGTTCTCCACGATGGCACGCCAGGACTCGGTGGTGAAGAACTGCTGGGGACGCCCCTCCCCCCTGCCCCGCTCCAGCTCCTCCCGCAGCAGCAGCTCGAAGGACGCGTCGGCGGCCTCGTAGCTGTAGCCGCGCAGCTCGCGCTCCTTGACCCGCTCCACGATCCGGCCGACCAGCTCGCGGTCGCCGCCGAGGTCGATCCCCAGTTCCTGACACTTGAGCTCGATGGAGGCGCGGCCGGCCATGTCGGAGACGAGCATCCGCAGGCGGTTGCCGACCAGTTCGGGGTCGATGTGCTGGTAGAGGTCGGGGTCCACCTTGATGGCGGAGGCGTGCAGGCCGGCCTTGTGGGCGAACGCGGAGACGCCCACGTACGGCTGATGGGTGGAGGGCGTGAGGTTGACGACCTCGGCGATGGCGTGGGAGATCCGCGTCATCTCGCGCAGCGCGCCCTCGGGCAGGACGTCCATGCCGTACTTCAGCTGGAGGGCGGCGGCCACCGAGAAGAGGTTGGCGTTGCCCACGCGCTCGCCGTAGCCGTTGGCGGTGCACTGCACGTGGGTGGCGCCGGCGTCCACGGCGGCCAGGGTGTTGGCGACGGCGCAGCCGGTGTCGTCCTGGGCGTGGATGCCCAGCCGCGCGCCGGTGTCGGCGCGCACCGTCCGCACCACGGCCTGGATCTGGCCGGGGAGCATGCCGCCGTTGGTGTCGCACAGCACGACCACGTCGGCGCCGGCCTCGTACGCGGTGCGCACCACCTGCTTGGCGTACTCCGGATCGGCGTGGTAGCCGTCGAAGAAGTGCTCGCAGTCGACGAAGACCCGGCGGCCCTGCTCCCGCAGGTGCTCCACGGTGTCGCGCACCATCGCCAGGTTCTCCTCCAGCGTGGTGCGCAGCGCCAGCTCGACGTGGCGGTCGTGCGCCTTGGCGACGATGGTGACCACCGGCGCCCGCGAGTCGACCAGCGCCCGCACCTGCGGGTCGTCGGCGGCGGCGACGCCCGCCCTGCGGGTGGCGCCGAACGCGACGAGCTGTGCGTGGCGGAAGTCGATCTCCTCGCGGGCGCGCCGGAAGAACTCGGTGTCCCGGGGGTTGGCGCCGGGCCAGCCGCCCTCGATGAAGCCGACACCGAAGTCGTCCAGGTGACGGGCGATGGTCAGCTTGTCCGCGACGGAGAGGTTGATGCCCTCCCGCTGTGCCCCGTCGCGGAGCGTGGTGTCGAAGACGTGGAACGCGTCGCCGGGGGACGCGTCCCCCGGCTGCCGGGAGTCCGCGGCGTCGGTCATGCTGGTCTGGCTCCTGTCGATGGATGTAGGTCCGGGATGCTTGGCCCTACTTGTCCCCATCATCCCTCACGCCCTCGTCCCGGCCGGATGTGCCGGAAAACGAAAAGACCCCTCGCGGGTGCGAGAGGTCTGCGCGCGGGTCTGGGGCACGGTGTCCGCCGCCGCACCGGGTACGTACGGAGACGGTCACTGCGGACCGGCGCGCCTGCTGCCGATAATCGTGGCGAGGTGAGGCACGGGCACAGTCTGGCACGGATCCACTCCGCGGAGAGAACGGTCTCACCATGTGGTCGGTTCCGGCGCGGTCCGTTCCGGCGCGGTCCGTTCCGGCGGGCGGGTGCGGGAGGGCCGGGGGCGTCCCGGCCCTCCCG
>NZ_JARVKV010000257.1 GCF_029813835.1 Streptomyces sp. DH37 | reverse complement strand
GACTATCTGATGGATTTTCCAGGGTTTCATCAAGCCTTTGGACTGCCTCTCACTATCCCCCAGCCAGGCGACCTTGCGTGGCAAGCGCCTGACGAACCTCCGGCCGATGCAGGAAGGGAGCAAGGTGCGAGACATGCCGCAAGTGCCATTGTCCAGGCCATCGAAGAGCTGCGCGGGGCCAATCGGGTCAACGTCATCCTCATCATCACCCCGAGACGGTGGGTGAATTGGCGCTGGTATGAAAACGATGACGAGCGTTTCGATCTGCATGACTTTGTCAAAGCCTATTGCGCCCGTAAGGGCATTGCGACCCAGTTTATCGACGAGGAAACCCTGAGTGATCCGCAGACCTGCCGGATCCGATGGTGGCTGTCCCTAGC
>NZ_JARVKV010000256.1 GCF_029813835.1 Streptomyces sp. DH37 | reverse complement strand
AGGACCCCGGCCGACATCTCGGCGGTGACGCGCCGCAGCAGGGCGAGGTTGAGGTACCGGGTGGGGTCGGCGGCGACGGCGGCCAGCCTGGCGCTGCCGCGCCGCCCGGCGCGCACGGCCTCCTCGGCGCGGTAGCTGGTGGTGCTGGCCAGGCCCGCCTCGGCGCAGGCGGCCAGCCAGGCGAGGCCGTCCAGCAGGACCGCGGCGGCGATCAGCTGGGCGCTCACGTGATCGTCGGGGCCGGGGAGGGCCCTGTCAGGCCGCGCTCGGCGCGCCAGCCGTCGACGATCGCCGCCGGGAGGCCGAACATCTCGGCCCGCTCGCCGGGCGTCTCGTGGTCGTAGCCGAGCCGGTGGAGCACTCCGTGGACGGTGAGCAGT
>NZ_JARVKV010000255.1 GCF_029813835.1 Streptomyces sp. DH37 | reverse complement strand
GACGTCGAAAGCGAGGCCGCCGAGTGCGGCCGCGTACTCGAGGACGACATCGCCCGGCTGTTCGCGCGGCGTACCGGGTTCGAGATCGCGCCGTCGCCGGGCACTCTCGCGCACGTCGACTACCCGTTGATGCGGGTCAACATCGACCGGCTCGTCCTCGAACCGGCCGAGGCCGGCGGCACGGTCGTGGTCCCGCTGGAGTGCAAGAACCGCAGCGAGTACATCGCCTCCGAGTGGGATGCCGGTGTGCCCGACGAGCCCGCTCTCCAAGGGCTGTGGGCGATGGCCGTCGGCGGCTGGCCGCATGCCTGGGTCGCCCCCCTGATCGGCGGGAACCGGCTGCGCTGGCACCGGCTGGAGCGCGACCAGGAGCTGATCGA
>NZ_JARVKV010000254.1 GCF_029813835.1 Streptomyces sp. DH37 | reverse complement strand
GGCGGACGAGGGTGGTGACGCCGTCGCCGAAGCGCAGGTACGCGTCGTCGTGGATCGTGCGCTCCACGCCGTAGACCCGAGTGGCGCCCGGCTCCTGGTCCCGCGGCGGGTCCATCAGGACCCGGTGCCACCACCGCAGCCGCCCGGGGTCCATCGCCGCCTCGTCCGCCGGGTCGACCAGCTCCGTGGCGAGCATCCGCTCCGAGACGCCGTCCGTCCACCGCGCTATGTGCGGGTTGATCCGCTCCACCAGCTCGCGCACGCGGCGGTGCATCGCCTCCTTGTCCGGCACCTCCACGGTCTGCATGACGTAGCAGTGGCCGCTGGGCTCGAAGCGGCACCACAGCAGCCCGGCGCCCTCCACCTCGACCGTGCCGACGG
>NZ_JARVKV010000253.1 GCF_029813835.1 Streptomyces sp. DH37 | reverse complement strand
CACGCGCCGGATGCTGCCGGTGGACCCGCGCGACGTCGGGGCGACCGCCAGCGCCGTCCAGGACCGCGCGATCCCGCCGCCGGGCGCCGACCTCGAGGCCGCCATCAAGCAGCTCACCGGCCACGTGGAGCAGATGGTCCCCGGCCTCGAGACGCGGCAGTGGCTGCTGGACTCCGAGGACCAGGACCGCAGGCTCGCCACGGCCGCTCTCGGCATCGCCCGCGAGGCGCTGACCCCGCGTCCCAAGGTCTCCGCACTAGACCACGCCCGCACCCTGGCGCGGTCGGCGAGCGCCCTGGTGTGGCACCTCCAGACGGTGAGCTACCGGTGACCCCCGCCCCGCAGGACTCGACGGAGCTGGAGGCCATGCGCCGCAGGTAC
>NZ_JARVKV010000252.1 GCF_029813835.1 Streptomyces sp. DH37 | reverse complement strand
ATCTTCATCGCCTCCACCACCAGCAGGCTCTGCCCCGCGGCGACCTCCTCGCCGTCGGCCGCCTTGACGACGGTGACCGTGCCGGGCATCGGCGCGGTCAGCGCGTCGGCGCCGTGCGCCCCCGCGCCGCCCCGCAGGGCCGCCTCGACCGGGTCGGGGTCGGCCAGGTGCCAGCTCTGCCCGTCCCGGCCGAGCCAGCGGCTGCCGCCGGAGCGCGCGTGGGTGAAGGAGTGGGTCACCCCGTCCCAGGTCAGCAGGGCCCGGCCGGCTCCCTCGGGGCCGTCGAGGCGCAGCGAGGCCCTCACCGGCCCGGCGTCCCCGACGCGGACCTCGGCGCCGCCGGCCCGCCCGCGCCCCCGCACGGCCACCGGCTCGTGGCCCG
>NZ_JARVKV010000027.1 GCF_029813835.1 Streptomyces sp. DH37 | reverse complement strand
CGCGACGGGGCGGGACCGCCGCGGCGGTCCCGCCCCGTCCGTCCGGTGCCCGCCGGGCCGCGTCGGGCGGCCCGGCGGTCGCGGTACGCGGCGGGCGGATCACCTCACCGGGGTGAAGTCCCGCGCGCCGATGAACTCCGGGCGCCGCACGGGCGCCGCGAACGGCTCCACCGCGGTGTTCTCCACGCTGTTGAAGACGATGAAGACGTTGCTCCGCGGGTACGGGGTGATGTTGTCCCCGGAACCGTGCATGCAGTTGCAGTCGAACCAGGTCGCCGAGCCCGGCCTGCCGGTGAACAGCCGGATGCCGTGGTCGGAGGCCAGCCTGGTCAGCGCCTCGTCGGACGGCGTGCCCGCGTCCTGCATCTGCAGGGACTTCTTGTAGTTGTCCTTCGGGGTGGCGCCCGCGCAGCCGAGGAACGTCCTGTGCGAACCCGGCATGATCATCAGGGCGCCGTTGGTCTCGAAGTTCTCGGTCAGGGCGATCGAGACGGAGACCGTCCGCATGTTGGGCAGGCCGTCCTCGGCGTGCCAGGTCTCGAAGTCGGAGTGCCAGTAGAACCCCGAGGCCCCGAAGCCCGGCTTGACGTTGATCCGGCTCTGGTGGACGTACACGTCCGAGCCCAGTATCTGCCGCGCGCGGCCCACCACCCGCGGGTCACGCACCAGGCCGGCGAAGACCTCGCTGATCTTGTGGACCTCGAAGACGGAGCGGATCTCCTGCGACTTCGGCTCCACGATCGAACGTTCGTCCGCGCGGATCAGCGGGTCCGAGATCAGCCGGTTCAGCTCCCGGTTGTAGACCTCCACCTCATCGGGGCCGATGAGCTGCTCGATCGCCAGGAAGCCGTCCCGGTCGTAGGCCTCGAGGTCCGCGGCCTCGATCGGGCCCGGGGCGCCGGGCGCGGACCACACCACCGGGTCCTGCCGCGGGGTGATCACCTCGGTGGCCCCCCGGGTCGGGTAGAGGTCTGCGGTGCGTTCGGGTGCGGTGGTCATGTTCTGCCTTCCTCTCCTCATCGTGCGGCCCTGTTCCCGCGTGTGGCCGCTTCGCTGCGGGTTCTCTCGCCAGGGCCTCCCGTGTGGTCTCGGCCGACGTCCGGCACCGGCCCGTCCGGACCGGCCGGTGCCGGACGTCAGCTCTCGTCCGGTTCGGTGAGCAGGGGGTAGACGCCGTTCTCGTCGTGGTCCTCGCGGCCGGTGACCGGCGGGTTGAAGACGCAGACGCAACGGAAGTCCGTCTTGGGACGAAGTGTGTGCTTCTCGTGTCCGTCCAGCAAGTACATGGTGCCGGGGGAGATCCAGTGCTTCTCGCCGGTCTCGTCGTTGGTGAGCTCGGCCTCGCCCTCCACGCAGAGGACGGCCTCCACGTGGTTGGCGTACCACATCGAGGTCTCCGTGCCGGCGTAGAGCACGGTCTCGTGCAGCGAGAAGCCCACGCGCTCCTTCGCCAGCACGATCCGCTTGCTCTCCCAGGTGCCGGAGGCGGACCTGACGTGGCGGTCGGTGTCCTCGATTTCCTGCAGCGATCGGACGATCACGGTGCTGTGGTGCCTTCCTGTCGGAGGCCCATCCGCGGAAAACGGCGCGGGATGGGCCATTCGGGTGGTGCGCGCGGCGGCCGGACGGCCCCGGCGCCGGGCGGCGCCGGGGCCGTGCGGTGCCGCGTGTGTCAGGCGGTCTCGCGGACCGCGCGGGCCAGGATGCGCAGGCCCTCGTCCAGCTCCTCGGGGGAGATCGTCAGCGCCGGGAGCAGCTTGACGACCTCGCTCTCGGGGCCGGAGGTCTCGATCAGCAGTCCGAGTTCGAAGGCCCGGGACGCCACGGAGCCCGCGCGCGACTTGTCGTGGAACTCCAGGCCCCACACCAGGCCGCGGCCGCGGACGTCGGCCACCTCCTCACGGTGCTCGGCGGCGATGGCGCGCAGGGCGGACTCCACCTGCTCGCCGCGGGCCAGCGTCTGCTTCTCCATCTGCCCGTCGGTCCAGTACGTACCCAGCGCGGCGGCCGCGGTGACGAAGGCGGGGTTGTTGCCGCGGAAGGTGCCGTTGTGCTCGCCCGGCTCCCAGATGTCCAGCTCGGGCCGGAACAGGGTCAGCGCCATCGGCAGGCCGTAGCCGCTGATGGACTTGGAGACGGTGATGATGTCGGGGGTGATCCCCGCCTCCTCGAAGGAGAAGAAAGCACCCGTACGGCCGCAGCCCATCTGGATGTCGTCGACGATCAGCAGCATGTCCTGGCGCTTGCACAGGTCGGCCAGGGCGCGCAGCCACTCGGGCCGGGCCACGTTGATGCCGCCCTCGCCCTGCACGGTCTCGACGATCACGGCGGCCGGCCGGTTCAGACCGGAGCCGGAGTCCTGGAGCAGGCGCTCGAACCACAGGAAGTCCTCGACCTTGCCGTCGAGGTAGTTGTCGAAGGGCATCGGGGTGCCGTGCACCAGCGGGACGCCCGCGCCGGCGCGCTTGAAGGCGTTGCCGGTCACCGCCAGCGAGCCCAGCGACATGCCGTGGAAGGCGTTGGTGAAGGAGACGATCGACTCCCGCCCCTTGACCTTGCGGGCCAGCTTCAGCGCGGACTCCACGGCGTTGGTGCCGGTCGGGCCGGGGAACATCACCTTGTGGTCCAGGCCGCGCGGGCGCAGGATCACCTCCTGGAAGGTCTCCAGGAAGGCCCGCTTGGCGGTGGTTGACATGTCCAGGCCGTGCGTGACGCCGTCGCGCTCCAGGTAGTCCAGCAGGGCGCGTTTGAGGACCGGGTTGTTGTGGCCGTAGTTCAGTGACCCGGCGCCGGCGAAGAAGTCGAGGAAGGTGTGGCCGTCCTCGTCGTACATGTAGCTGCCGCGCGCCCGGTCGAAGACGGTGGGCCAGCCACGGCAGTAGCTGCGCACCTCCGATTCCAGGGTCTGGAAGATGCTCAGGTCGGGCTGGGTGATGGTCACAGCGATCTCCTGGGAGATGGGTTGCGAGAGGAGTGGGAGGTCCGGGGGCGCCGGCGTGCGCCGCGCCGGTGGTCAGCGGCCCGGGGCGGCGGCCGAGGCGGCGGCCAGGGCGGGGACGGGCCCGATCCGGTACAGCACCTCGGGCTCGTGCCCGTCCTCCGGGAACACCGCGCCGTCGAAGAGGACGTCGCGCCGGACCGGCGCGCCGTGGCGGTCCGCGTAGGAGGTGAACAGTCGGTTGGAGGCGGTGTTGTCAGGGGTGATCGTCGTCTCGATCCCGTCGATGCCCAGCTCCTCGGCGACACGGGTGGTCAGCCCGTCGAGCATCGCCGCGGCGAGGCCGCGTCCGCGCTGTCCGTGGTCGACGGCGACCTGCCAGACGACCAGGGTCCGCGGGTGCTGCGGCCGGGTGTAGCCGGTGATGAAGCCGACCGGCTCACCGTCGCCGTCGCGCGCCACCACGGAGGTGGCGGCGAAGTCGCGGCACCACAGGAGGTAGCTGTAGGAGGAGTTGAGGTCGAGTACCCGGGAGTCGCGTGCGATCCGCCAGATCGCGGCGCCGTCCTCCACGCGGGGCGCGTCGAGCTTCAGTCCCTCCGGCATTTCAATGGTCTTTCTGTGGGCACCTGCATGGTCTGCTTGTGCGGCGGTCATGCAAATCCAATTTACCCAGAGCGAACTCAAATCACATCGAGGAAGGGGGTTACGTGGACGCGGTGTCTGTGTTATCGCGCGTAGGTGCGCACGCGCACGAACAGCGAGGTGATTCGCCCGTTTTGACCCGTATTTTCCGGGCAAAGAGGAAGCGATGTTGAGTCCGTCACAGATCCATAACAGGCGCGGAGCGTGTCCGAAATACACGGTTCGCCGATATCAAATCTTGGCGTTTAAGGGCGCTGCGAGTGGGAATGAGGATAGCGGGATTCTACTCTGAACAAGTGCCCGTAAATTCATCTTCGATTCATGGAAGATATCTCGGCGAAACCCGATCGTAAGATTGTTCCGGCAACTCGGCGAAGCCTCCGCGCACCTCCACCGGGCCGCCCGGCCCGGTGCCGCGGGCGGTGTAGGAGTCGCGCCCCGCGTCCCGGGGGCCCTCCGCGTGGTCGTACTGGCCGGCGAACCGGTGCTCTCCCGGCGGCACCGTGCGGCCCTCGCGCAGTACCCAGCGGTACACCAGCGCACCGCCCTCCTCGCGCGCGCTCACCTCGAAGGCGTCCGCCGGCAGGGTGCACCAGGAGCCCGTGTGCCGTACGCCTCCGGTCAGCGCGACGCGCAGCTCCACGGTGAGGGAGGCCAGCGGTTCGCCGCTGTGCAGGACGACCCCGCTCTGCGCCCAGTACGCGTTGTCGCCGGGGCCCAGCACCGCCTCGGAGCGCAGGTGGCCGTCCCGCGGCCGTCCCGCCGCCCCGCCGTCGCCGGACGGGGCGGCGGGGGGCGTGGCGGGGGCTGTGGTGGAAGGTGTGGCGGAGGGCGCGGGCGGCGGCGCGCCGCCGGGGGCCGCGGGACCCGCCGGCGTCCGCACCTCCCACGGCGCCCCGCCGCCGCCCGCCGCCCAGTCGGCCGCCAGGCCCCCCGCGGCGAGGACCGCCGTCAGCCCGCCCGCCGCCCCGGCCACCCGGAGCCAGGCCCGGGCGGGGCGCGGCCGGGTGCCGCGCGCCCCCTCCTCGGGTCCGGCCGCGATGCGCGCGGCCGTCCGGGCCCACATGCGGGCCCGGTCCGGCCGGTGCCCGTCGGCGGCGGCCCTGAGCCGCGCGGTCACATCGGGGCGGTCGCTCACCAGCCGCTCCGTCCCGCCGGCCCGGCGCGCAGCGCCCGTACGGTCCCGTACGCGCGGTCGGACCCCGCACGGGCCGGCGCCAGCATCCGCTCCAGCTCGGCGATGCCGCGCGAGGTCTGGCTCTTGACGGTGCCGACCGAGATGCCCAGGGTCCGGGCGGTCTCCTTCTCCGACAGGTCGAAGGCGTGCCGCAGCACGACGCACGCCCGCTTGCGCAGCGGCAGCCGGGCGAGCGCGTCGCGCACGTCCAGCACCGCGGAGACGTCCGGGTCGTCGACGCGGTCGGGCCGGTGCGACCAGAACAGGGCGATCCGGCGGCGCTCGCGCATCAGGCTGCGCAGCCGGGTGCGCGCCATGCCGGCCACCACGCCCCGCGCGTACGTGAGCGGGCACCCGCCGGCGCGCACGCTCTCCCACCGGCGCCACACCGCGACGAGCGCGTCGGCGGCGAGGTCGTCGGCCCCCTCGGAGTCCCCCAGCAGGAGGTAGGCGAAGCGGGACAGGTCGGCGTAGTACCGGTCGAAGAAGGCGTGGAACTCTTCGGTGGGGGCGTCCACGCGGCCTCCTCAGGGCTCGTCGGATCCTGTGAAGTGACGTACCACGACCCCCTGTGGCTGCGTGAGCGTAGCAGGGGACTCGTACAGTGCGGCATATGAGCGAGCGCGGGAACTTCCACATCAGGGGGCGGGTCCTGACCGGGCCGGACCCCGACGACGTCCGGGACGAACTGTGGGTCGTGGACGGGCGGATCACCTACGAGCGGCCCACCGGACCGCTGGAGACCACCACCGTCGAGGGCTGGGTGCTGCCCGGCCTGGTGGACGCCCACTGCCATGTCGGACTCGACGCCCACGGCGCCGTCGACGACGCCACCAGCGAGAAGCAGGCCGTCACCGACCGCGACGCCGGGACGCTGCTCATCCGGGACGCCGGCTCCGCGGCGGACACCCGCTGGATCGACGACCGCGAGGACCTGCCGCGCATCATCCGCGCCGGCCGCCACATCGCCCGCACCAGGCGCTACATCCGCAACTACGCCCACGAGATCGAGCCCGGTGACCTGGCGGCCTACGTGCGGCGCGAGGCGCGGCGCGGCGACGGCTGGGTCAAGCTCGTCGGCGACTGGATAGACCGCGAGCAGGGCGACCTGACCGCCTGCTGGCCGCGCGGCGCCGTCGAGGCCGCCATCGCCGCCGCCCACGAGGAGGGCGCGCGGGTCACCGCCCACTGCTTCGCCGAGGACTCGCTGCGCGACCTGGTGGAGGCCGGGATCGACTGCGTCGAGCACGCCACCGGCCTGACCGAGGAGACCATTCCGCTCTTCGCCGAGCGGGGCGTCGCCATCGTCCCCACCCTGGTCAACATCGCGACCTTCCCCCGGCTCGCCGAGGGCGGCGAGAAGAAGTTCCCGCGCTGGGCCGATCACATGCGGCGCCTCCACGAGCGGCGCTACGACACCGTGCGGGCGGCGTACGACGCGGGCATCCCGGTCTTCGTCGGCACGGACGCGGGCGGCTCGCTCCCCCACGGGCTGGTGGCCGACGAGGTCGCGGAACTGGTGGCGGCGGGCATCCCGCCGGTCGACGCCCTGTCGGCGACCGCCTGGGCGGCCCGTGCCTGGCTGGGGCGCCCGGGGCTGGAGGAGGGCGCCGAGGCGGATCTGGTGGTGTACGAGGCCGACCCGCGGGCCGACGTACGGGTGCTGGCGGCGCCGCGCGCGGTGATGCTCAGGGGGCGTGTCGTGCGGTGAGCCGCGCGGTGGGGCGGGCCGCGCGACCGGCCGGTGGAGGTGCGAAGTGATACCCACGATCCGCTAATCGAAAACTGCGACCGGTATGACTCTTTCGGGTGAACTAACCCTGCGTATCCGCTCTTTCGCGCTACGTGGGTCAACAATGGCGTGGTCTCAGTCACCGGTGTGAGCGATGTCCCCCATTGGCCGCCGGTGACGTCATGCAATTCGTGGGGGTTTCACCTGTGAACAAGTCTGTCTACGGCCTGCTCGCCGCCGCCGCCCTGGTGGGGGCCACCGCAGCGCCCGCGGACGCCGCCGGCGACGAGGGCTCGGCGAGCGCGGCCGTGCTCCGGGCGAACCTGGACGTCTCCCTGCTCGAGGGAGGCGCCGGCGTGCCGGTGAACGCCGAGCTCAACGCGGTGCGGGCGCCGGAGGACACCGAGAAGGCCGCGGCGACCGTCAGGGTCAGGGTCGAGGGGGCCGAGCGCGGCAGGCCGATCGCCCTGCTGCGCGCGGACGCGGCCACCGCGCGGGCGACGGCCGGCGAGGACCGGGCCGAGGGCTACTCCAACCTGCTCAGGGCCAGGGTGCACGTGCCGGGGCTGCCGCTGCTGTCCCTGATCAAGGTCGACGCGGTCACCTCCCGCGCCGTCTGCGAGGCCGGCGCCCGGCCGGTCGCCGAGTCGGAGATCCCCGGCACCGTCACGGTGCTCGGCAAGAGGGTCGCGGTGAAGGCCGACGGCACCACCTCGGTCCGGGTGGAGGGCGTCGGCACGGTCGAGCTGAAGCTGGCCGAGGCCGTGACCACCTCCCGTACGGCCGCCGCCACCGCGCTGAGGCTGGACGTCGCGGTCGACCCGGCCGACCTCGGCGTGGCCGGGGTCGAGGGCCGGGTGACGCTGGTGGAGGCCGCCTGCGAGACACCCGGGGGCGAGGGCGGCGGGTCCACCGGCGGGAACGGCGGGTCCACCGGGTCCACCGGCGGCGATGGCGGGTCGAGCGGGTCCACCGGCGGTGACGGCGGGTCGAGCGGGTCGAGCGGATCCGCCGGGTCCACCGGCGGGAACGGCGGGTCGAGCGGGTCGAGCGGTGCCGCCAGCGGCGGCTCCACCGAGGGCTCCACCGGCGGTGACGGCAGCTCGACGGGTTCGGCCGGTTCGACGGGTTCGACGGGTTCGGCCGGTTCCACCGACGGCAAGGGGAACGAGCCGCGGCCGCAGACCGGTTCGGAGCCGTCGGGCGAGAAGCCCACCGGCAGCCTCGCCGAGACGGGCGGCAGCTCGGCCACCCCGTACATCGCCGGCGGCGCCCTGGCACTCGTCGCCGCGGGCGGCGCGCTCGTGATGCTGCGCCGCCGCCGCGCCTCCGGGGCGGCCGACGCCTGACGTCCGGTCCGGCCGGGGCGAGCGGCGGCGGGACCCCCGAGGGGGCCCGCCGCCGCTCCGCGCGTCAGCGCACCCCGAGCCCGGCCAGCGCCCGCACCAGGCGGTCCGTCGTCGCCCGGTCCCGTACGGCCAGCCGCAGCCACCGGGCGTCCAGCCCGGGGAAGGTGTCCCCGCGGCGCACCGCGATGCCCTCCGCGCGCAGCCGCTCCCGCAGCGCCGCCGCCTCCGGGTGCCGTACCAGGACGAAGGGCGCCCGGGGATCCGGTGTCGCCTGCCGCAGCTCGGCGAAGTCCGCGAGCCGGCCGAGCAGATGGGCCCGGTCGGCGGCGGTCCGCTGCGCCGCCCGCTCGGCCTCGGCCAGCGCGTCCGGGGAGCAGCACGCCTCGGCCGCGGTGAGCGCCGGGGAGGAGACCGGCCACAGCGGCTGGTGCCGTGCCAGCCCGGCGACGGTCTCCGGGTCGGAGAGCAGGTAGCCGACGCGCAGCCCCGCCAGCCCCCAGGTCTTGGTGAGGCTGCGCAGCACCACGGTGCGGCCCGGCAGTCCGGTGACGAGGCCGGCCAGGGACTCGCGTTCGCCCGGCACCGCGTCGATGAACGCCTCGTCCACCACCAGTGTCCGGCCCGGCCGCGCCAGCTCCGCCAGCGCGGAGGCGGGGTGGAGCACGGACGTGGGGTTGGTCGGGTTGCCGACGACCACCGCGCCGGCACCGGCGGGGACGCGGGCGGGGTCGAGCCGGAAGCCGTCCCGCTCCTCCAGGACGACCCGCTCCACCCGGTGGCCCGCGTCGAGCAGGGCGGCCTCCGGCTCGGTGAACTGCGGGTGCACCACGACCGGGCCGCCCGCGCGCCAGGTGTCCGCCCCGGGCGGGGGCAGGGCCCGGGCGAGCAGGACGAACGCCTCCGCCGCGCCCGCCGTCAGCAGGACGCACTCCTCCGGCAGCCCGTGCCGTGCCGCCACCGCCCGCCGCGCCGCCCGCCCGTCGGGGTAGGCGGCCAGCGAGTCGAGCGAGGCGGCGATCCGCTCCTTCAGCCACGCGGGGGGCGTGCCGGCGCGGACGTTGACGGCGAGGTCCACCAGGTCCGCGTCCGCGTCCCGCACCTCCGCGTCGCCGTGGTGGCGCAGGTCGTGCGCGGTCCCCGGGGGCCGGGACGGCTCCACGGGCTCAGTGAGCGTGGGCATGGCCGCCGTTGTGGTGATGGTGGTGCCCGTGCCCGTCGTCGTCCGGGTGGTGGTGCGGCCGCTGCGGCATGCCCACCTTGTCCTCGAAGCCGGGCAGCGCGACGCGGTAGACGCACGAGTCGCAGTTCATCCGCAGATCGCCCTCGACGGCCTCCGCGTACCGCTCCCAGACCAGCTCCGCCAACTCGTCGGTGGGGCCTATGACATCGGCGGAGAGCACCTCGGTCTCCGGGTGCGCCGCGGCCCAGCCCCGGGTCTGCATCCGCACCCGGTCCGGCAGGATGCCGGTGAACAGGAAGTACGGCAGCACCACGATCCGGCGGGCGCCCAGCATCCGGCAGCGTTCCAGACCGGAGGGGACGTCGGGGGCGGCGAGCGAGACGAACGCCGTCTCCACGCCCGCGTAGCCGCGCCCCTCCCACAGCAGCCGGGCCGCCTTGTGCACCTCGGCGTTGGCGTCCGGGTCGGTGGAGCCGCGGCCGACCAGCAGCACCGTGGTGCCGGCGCGGTCGGCCTCGCCGCGCGCCCCGCGCAGCGCCTCGTCCACCCGGCGCTCCAGCACGTTCAGCAGCGCCGGGTGCGGGCCGAGCGGGCGGCCGTAGGCGTAGGAGGTGCCCGGATGGCGCCGCTCCTCGCGGGCCAGGGCGGCCGGGATGTCGCCCTTGGCGTGTCCGGCCGAGACCAGCATCAGCGGGACGGCGGCGAAGCTCCGCACGCCCCGGCCGGTCAGTTCGGCGACGGCGTCGGCGAGCGGCGGCGGGGACAGTTCGATGAACCCTCCCGCGACGGGGAGGTCGGGCCGCCGCTCGCCGAGGTCGCGCACGAAGGAGCGGAACGCCTCGGCACCGGCGTCGTCACGGGTGCCATGGCCGACGAGGAGCAGGGCGGGCGGGGTGGTCACTGGGTCTCCTTGGTGGTGCTGGGGGTGGTGCCGGGAGCGGCGCCGGGGATGGCGCCGGCGGGTCGTGCCGCGGTGGCGGGGGCGTACAGAAGGGCGTTGAGGGCGGCGGCGGCCACCGCGCTGCCGCCCTTCTCCGAGACGTTGCTGACGGCCGGCAGGCCGCTGGCGCGCAGCGCCGCCTTGCTCTCGGCCGCTCCGACGAAGCCGACGGGCAGACCGATGACCAGGGCGGGCTCCGCGTCCAGGGCGAGCAGTTCGAACAGGGCGGTGGGCGCGCAGCCGACCACCCACACCGCACCCGGCCCGACCTGCTCGTAGGCCAGCCGTACCGCGTGCGCGGAGCGGGTCAGACCGGGACCGGCGCAGGCGTCGGCGAGCCGGCACACCGTCTCGCGGCGGGTGATCCCGGCGGCGACCATCTCGACGTCCGCCACGACCGGCGCGCCGGCGTGCAGGGCGGCGTGCGCGGAGCGCAGCGCGCCCTCGTCGGTGACCAGGTCGTCGGCGTACGCCAGGTCCGCGCTGGAGTGGATCACCCGCTCCACCACGGCCCGCGTCAGCGGCGGGAGGTGGGAGGTGTCCAGCCGCGAACGCAGGATGCGGTACGACTCCTCCTCGATGGGGTGGACGGTACGGGGTGTCGGGGGCGTCACGGCCTCTCCTCGGGGGGTTCCACGGCGGTGTCTGCGGAGTTCTCGGCGGCCGGCGCGGTGGCCGGAATGGTGGCCGGCACGGCGGGGACCGCGGCGGAGGTCTCCTCGACGGCGTCGACCGGGCACACCTCGACGCACTCCAGGCAGCCGGTGCACAGCTCGGCCCGCACCAGCAGCGTGCCGCCCAGCGGGCGGATCGCGTGGACCGGGCAGGTCAGCAGGCAGGCGCCGCAGCCCGCGCAGCGCGCGGTGACGGTCACGGGCGCGAGCGCCGGAGGCGGGGGCGGGGGCGTCACGAGCCCTCCTGCCAGCGGTAGCCGCGCGGGGTGACCATGCGCCCGGCGACGGTGCGGGTGGCGGTGTTGCCGACGGTCACCACCGTCATCATGTCGACCGTCTCCGGATCGAGCCCGCCGAGCGTGGTCACGGTGACGCGCTCGCCGGGGCGCGAGGCGTTGCGCACCACGCCGACCGGGGTGCGCGGGGCACGGTGCTGCGCCAGCAGGGCGAGCGCCTTGGGCAGCTGCCAGTCGCGGCCCCGGCTGCGCGGGTTGTAGAACGTCACCACCAGGTCGGACTCGGCCGCCGCGCGCACCCGGCGCTCGATCACCTCCCAGGGGGTGTGCAGGTCCGACAGGCTGATCGAGACGTGGTCGTGGCCCAGCGGCGCGCCCAGCAGCGCGGCGGCGGCCAGCGCGGCGGTGACCCCGGGGACGCCCACCACGTCGATGTCCGAGGACGCCTCGGCCAGGGCGGGCGAGGCCATGGCGTACACCCCCGCGTCGCCGCTGCCGATCAGCGCCACCGCGCGACCCGAGCGGGCCTCGGCCACGGCGGTGCGGGCGCGCTCCTCCTCCGCGCCGAGCCCCGACTCCAGCACGCGGGTGCCCGGGCGCAGCAGGTCGCGGATCTGGTCCACGTACTGGTCGAGTCCGACGACCACGGAGGCGCGGCGCAGTTCGTCACGGGCGCGCGGGGTGAGCAGGTCGCGGGCGCCGGGTCCGAGCCCGACGACGGCCAGCCGTCCGCGCGGACGCCGCCGCGCCACGGCGCAGGTCGCCATCGCCGCGCGCCCCTCGGGGGCCGACTTCCGCTTGGGGACGACCAGTTCGGCGCCCTCGCCGCAGGCGAGCAGCGCGGCGGCCTCCGCCACGCTCGGGGTGCCCACGGCGGCCAGCGGCGCGTCGGAGGGGTGGGGCACGGGGACGGCGGCCAGGTCGTCGGCGGAGTACGTCCGCAGCGGCACGCCCAGGCGCCGGGCCGCCTCCACGATGCCGGGCTCGCCGGCCTTGGCCTCGACGGTGGCCAGCTCGGTGACGCACAGCGGCGACAGCCCGGCGTCGGAGAGGGCCTGCCCGACCAGCCCGGCGACCTCGTCGGCGGGGGCGCCCCGGCTGGCGCCGACCCCGACGACGAGGGTCGGGGGACGCAGCACGGCGGTGCGGTCGCCGGGGGCCACGGCACGGTCGGTGACCAGCAGGGCGTACCCGCCGCCCGCGTCTGCGCCGCCGGCCCCGCCGTCGACCGCGCCGCCGACCGCGCCGTCGCTCTGCGCGGCGTTGCCGGTGGTCTCGGTCACGTTGTGCGGCAGTGCCGGAAGGGGGAGGACGGAATGCCGCACCAGACGGACGGGCTCGCCGTCGAGGATCGCCCGCGACACCGCCGCGACGGCGCCCTCGACGGGCAGGCCGAGGGTGTCCAGACCGGGGACGCCGGCGGCGTCGGTGGCGGTGGTGACGACCGGACGGCAGCCGGGCAGGACCTCGGCCACCGCGTGCGCCAGCTCGTTCGCGCCGCCCGCGTGGCCGCCCAGCAGTGCCACGGCGTACTGCTGGGCCTCGTCCACGCACACCACGCCGGGATCGCTCGCCTTCTCGCCCAGGAGCGGGGCGACCAGCCGTACGGTCGCGCCGGTGGCCAGGAAGCAGACGAGCTGGTCGCACTCGGCGAAGGCGCGGGCGACCGCCTCGCGGACGGTGCCGCCGTCGCCGGTGTCGTAGACGCGGGTGGACCGCGGCCAGGCGGCCGCCAGCCGGTCGCGGGCGCGCCGCCCCGCGGCGGTGGCGGAGACGAGACCGGTCACACCGGTCGGGCCGTTCGGGGCGTTCACGAGGGTGCTCCTTCGGTGCCGGGGCGGGTGCCCCACAGGATGAAGACGGGGTTGCCGGCGGCGAGCCGTACCACCTCGCCGGGGAGGGGGGCCAGCCGGGAGGACTGCAGCAGCACGCCGTCGGGGGCGAGTCCGGCGGCGCCGAGCGCGGCCCGTACGGCGGGCACGCGGTCCAGCGCGGCGAGCGTGACGACGACGGCGCGGCGGGCGCGGCGGGCGCAGAGCGACACGATCTCCTCCAGCTCCCGCCCTCCGCCGCCGACGAACACGGCGTCGGGGTCGGGCAGTCCGGCGAGAGCCCCGGGCGCGGCGCCGTGCACGGTCTGGACGTCCACGCCGTGGGCGGCGGCGTTGGCGCGGCAGCGTTCGGCGCCGTCGGCGGTGCGCTCCACGGCGATCGCCGCCGCGCCCAGGCGCGCGCACTCCACCGCGACCGAGCCGGAGCCCGCGCCGACGTCCCAGACCAGATCGCCCGCGCGCGGCCCGAGCCGGGCCAGGGCCAGGGCCCGCACCTCGTACTTGGTGATCATCGAGTCGCGGTGGGCGAAGGCGTCCTCCGGCAGCGCCCATCCGGCGGGCGGGCGCGGCGGCCCGGCGAGCGCGCGGGGGGAGGGCGCCAGGGCGCGGGACTCGTCCAGGCACAGCACCACGCTGACCTCGTCCGGCCAGGTGCGGGCGGCGGCCCCGGCGGGGGAGAGGCGCTCGACGCGCTCGCCCGCCGTGCCCAGCGCGCTCGCCACCACCAGGGTGCGCGGCAGCCCGGCGGCGGCCAGGGCGGCGCCCAGCTCGGCGGGCCCCGCGCCGGGCCCGGTGAGCACGGCGGTCTTGGGATGCGCGCGGCAGACGTTGACGGCGGTGCGCGGATCGCGTCCGTGCGCGCTGACCACGGCCGCGTCGTCCCACGGCAGCCCGGCGCGGGCGAAGGCCACGGCGACGGAGGGCACGGAGGGGCGTACGTCCAGGGCACGGGCGCCGAAGCGTTCGGCGAGCGACCGGACGATCCCGAAGAACCCGGGGTCGCCGGAGGCGAGCACGACCACCCGGCCCCCGCCCCCGGACAGCTCGCGCTCGACGGCGTCCAGCGCCGGGGCGAGCGGGCCCAGGACCACGCGCCGCACGCCGGGCGGGGGGCCGGCCGCGTCCAGGTGGCGGCGGGCGCCCACGGCCAGCCGGACCCCCTGCCAGGACAGCCCGCCGGCCCCGGGGGCCGCCGTCTCCCCGGCCGTGTCCGCAGCCGTACCCGCACCCGTGCCCGTACCCACGACCGTGATCACGGCAGCAGCCCCTCGCCGTCGGAGCGGAGGGCGACCACCGTGCGGCCGGTGAAGTCCACCATGGCCGCCTCCGCCGTGATCCGGCGGTCGGTGAAGCGCTCCAGCACGTCCACCACCCGGTGGCACAGCTCCAGTCCGGCCGTCTGCAGCAGCCCCGCCGCGTCCCACAGCTCGTACGCGTGGCGGGCGGTGTTCGCCGCGGCCACCTCGGCCGCCAGCGCGTCCGTGCCGCCCACCGCGCGGGTGATGTCGGCCAGGACGGCGGTGTCCACCTTCGACCGCGTGTAGTGGGTCATCAGCACCCCGGAGGCCAGCTTGGTCAGCTTCCCCACCATGCCGACGAACACCACCCGGCCCACGCCGTGCTCCACGGCCCGCCGCAGCGCGGCCCCCGTGAAGTCGCCCACCTCGATGAAGCACACCTCGGGGAGCCGGGGCAGCAGCGCCATGGCGCCCTTCTCGGTGCGGCCGCCGGTGCACAGCACCACGGCCGGGGCGCCCTGCGCGGCGGCCACCGACACCGCCTGCTCCACGCTCGCCCGCCACGAGGCCGTCGAGAACGGCCGGACGATCCCGGTCGTCCCCAGGATGGAGATGCCGCCGAGGATGCCGAGCCGGGCGTTGGTGGTCTTGCGGGCGCGCCTCTCGCCGTCGGGCACGCTGATGGTGACGTCCACGCCGCGCGCCGCCACGTCGACGACCTCGCCCACCGCCCGGCTGATCATGGCGCGGGGCACCGGGTTGATGGCCGGGCCGCCCACCTCCAGACCGAGCCCCGGCCGGGTGACGACGCCGACGCCGACCCCGCCGTGCAGTTCGATGCCCGGCTCCTCCCGCCAGCTCACCGTGGCGGTCAGGTGCGAGCCGTGGGTGACGTCCGGGTCGTCGCCCGCGTCCTTGACCACCACCGCCTCGGTGCGGCCCGGCCGCAGCTCGGCCGAGCGCTCCACCGCGAAGGTCACCCGCCGCCCCGACGGCAGCGCGACCTCCACCCACGGCTGGGGCTCGCCCGTGACCAGGTGCAGCGCGGCGGCGCGGGCCGCCGCCGAGGCGCAGGTGCCGGTCGTCCAGCCGGTGCGCAGCGCCCTGGGCCGCTGCTTGGCGGTACGTGGCAGGTCCGGCTCCCGCAGCTCCGGCCCCCGGGAGGGCCCGCGCTCCGGGCCCTCATCCACGGTCGGCTCCCCGCGCCACCCGGTCCGCGGCCCGCTGCCCGGTCTGACCCCCGGCCTCCCGGGCCGCGCGCAGCGCCCGCCGGGCCTCCGGCCGCGCCCGTCGGTGGCCGTGGAAGTGCCCCGGGTGGTACAGGTGCGAGCGCGTGCCGGAGGCGGACAGCGCGGGGCCGACCAGGAACAGCGTGTGCTTCCACAGCCGGTGCTCCTTGACGGTCTCCTCCAGCGTGCCCACCGTGCAGCGCAGCACCAGCTCCTCCGGCCAGGTCGCCTGGTGGGCGATCACCACCGGGGTGTCGGTCGGGTAGCCGCCCTCCAGCAGCTCCACCGCCAGCTGCCCCGAGCGGGCGGCCGAGAGGAAGACCGCCATGGTGGTGCCGTGCCGGGCGAACTCCCGCACCTCCTCGCCGGGCGGCATCGGCGTCTTGCCGCCGCCGAGCCGGGTGAGGATCACCGACTGGGCGACCTCGGGAATCGTCAGCTCCCGCCCCGCGATGGCCGCCACCGCCGAGAACGACGAGACCCCGGGGACGATCTCCACCTCGACGCCCAGCTCCGCGCAGCGGTCCACCTGCTCCTGGGTGCCGCCCCACAGGGCCGGGTCGCCGGAGTGGACGCGCGCCACCTTCAGGCCCTCGCGGGCCGCGCGCTCGTAGACGGCGACGACGTCCTCCAGGGACATCGACGCCGAGTCCAGGATCTCCGCGTCCTCGCGGGCGTGGTCGAGGACCTCCTCGCGCACCAGGCTGGCCGCCCAGATCACGACGTCGGCCTCGGCGATGGCGCGGGCCGCGCGGAAGGTGAGCAGATCGGCGGCCCCGGGCCCGGCGCCCACGATGGTCACCTTGCCGGCGGCGGTTCCGGCGGTGCTTCCGGCAGCGGTCCCGGCAGCGGTTCCGGCGGTGGTCTCGACGGTGCTTCCGGCGGTGGTCTCGGCGGTCACAGTTTGCCTCCTCGGCCCTCGCGGCGGGCGGGTGCGATGAGCGTGGACAGATAGGGGAGTGCGGCGTCCCCGGAGGCGAGTTCGGCCTCCAGGTCGGCCGCCGGGCGGATCGACTCCTGCGGCAGCCCCAGCGCCGATCCCCACACCGCGCCCTCGGTGCGGCCCGTGGCGCGCAGCGCGGCGGCGACCTCGCGCGCCCGCCGGCCGAACTTGTAGGCCACCACCGTGCCCGGCCCCTCCAGGGCCTGCCGGAGCACCGCGTCCCCGGCCGTCACCGGCACCAGCGTCAGCGGCTCGGTCCCCTCGGTGAGCACCGCGCCGCAGCGCGCGGCCAGGTCCTGCATCGCGGTGATGCCCGGCACGGTCTCCACGGCCGCCTCCGGCACCAGGTCGCCGACGGTCTGGGCGAGGTAGGTGAAGGTGGAGTAGACGTTCGGGTCGCCGATGGTGGCGAAGGCCACCGTGCCGTGCGTGCGCAGCAGCGCGGCGACGCGTTCGCCCGCCGCGTCCCACGCCGCCTCCCGGCGGGCCCGGTCGCTGCGCTCGTTGAGCGCGAAGACCACCCGGACGATCCGCTCGCGCGACACGTAGTGCAGCACGGTGGCCTCGGCCCGGCCCGTGCCGCTGTCCTCCATCACGGGCACGACCACCGCGCTCGCCGAGCGCAGCGCCTTCACGCCCTTGACCGTCACCAGATCGGGGTCGCCGGGGCCGACCCCGACGCCGATCAGGCGCGGCCCGTCCGCTTCCCGCGGCTCACCGCCGTTACCGCTCATGCCGCACACCTCTCGACACATCTCCCGACGAAGCGCTGAGCCACGGACGGCTCAGCGGCCCAGTGCACATGCAGGTACGAGGCATGCACGTTGTCCTTCACGAAACCCTCGACCCGGCGTTCGGGCCGGGAGGCGCCCCAGGTCAGCCCCCACGCCGGCGCGGAGCCGGCTCCCGGCTCCCCGGCCGGCGGATCCACCGCCGTGCGGTGGAACTCGTGGCCGCGCACCCGCGTCCCGGCGGGGGCCAGGACGCTGTCGCCGACCGCCACCGCCTCGCGGTAGCCGAGGGTGAGCCGCTCGGTCATCCGGGCGGCGGCGTCCAGCACCCCGCACATCGGCGCGCCGTCCAGCTCCCCGGCCAGGTAGAGCAGTCCGGCGCACTCGGCGGCGACCGGCGCCCCCGAGGCGGCCAGCTCCGCGACGGCCCGGCGCAGCGGCTCGTTCGCCGACAGCTCCGGCGCGTACACCTCCGGGAAGCCGCCGCCCATGACCAGTCCGGCCGTGCCCGGCGGCAGCGCGGTGTCCCGCAGCGGGTCGAAGACGGCCACCTCCGCGCCCGCCGCCCGCAGCAGCTCGGCGTGCTCGGCGTAGGAGAAGGTGAACGCGGCCCCGCCCGCGACGGCCACCACCGGACGCCCGCGCGGCGGGTCCGCGGAAACCGGGGGCGCCCACGGCTCCTGGGACAGCGGCGGCGCGGAGTGCGCCAGGGCGAGCAGCGCCCGCAGATCGCAGCCGGAGCGCACCCGCTCCGCCAGCTCCGCCAGCGCCTCGGCCGCCTCCGCCCGCCGCTCGGCCACCGGGACCAGACCCAGGTGGCGCGAGGGGGTGCGCACCTGCGGCACACGGCGCAGCGCTCCCAGCACCGGCACGCCCGAGGCGTCCAGCGCCTCGCGCAGCAGCTCCTCGTGGCGGTCGGAGGCCACCTTGTTGAGGATCACCCCCGCGACGCGGACCTCCGGGTCCCAGGACGCGAAGCCGTGCACCAGCGCCGCCACCGAGCGCGACTGCGAGGAGGCGTCCACCACCAGCACCACCGGCGCCCGCAGCAGCTTCGCCACCTGCGCGGTGGAGCCCAGCTCGCCGCGGCCGGCCGCGCCGTCGTACAGCCCCATCACGCCCTCGACCACGGCCACGTCCGCGCCGGCCGCCCCGTGCAGGAACAGCGGCGCGACGCGCTCCGGGCCGCACAGGTACGCGTCGAGGTTGCGGCCGGGGCGGCCGGTGGCCAGCGCGTGGTAGCCCGGGTCGATGTAGTCCGGGCCCACCTTGTGCGGGGAGACGTCCAGCCCGGCCGCCGCGAAGGCGGCCATCAGGCCGGTGGCCACGGTGGTCTTGCCGCTGCCCGAGGAGGGCGCGGCCACGACCAGCCGGGGAAGGGTCGTCCTCATGGGGCTGTCACCGCTCGGTTCACCGCTCGGTTCACCACTCGATGCCCCGCTGGCCCTTCTGGCCGGCGTCCATGGGGTGCTTGACCTTGGTCATCTCCGTCACCAGGTCGGCGGCGTCGACCAGTGCCCGCGGCGCGTTCCGCCCGGTGATCACCACGTGCTGGACGCCGGGACGGGTCCGCAGGACCTCGACCACCTCGTCGGTGTCCACCCAGCCCCAGTGCATCGGGTAGGCGAACTCGTCCAGCACGTACAGCCGGTACGTCTCGGCCGCCAGATCGCGCTTGACCTGCTCCCAGCCCTCGCGCGCCGCCTCCTCGGAGGAGAGGGCGTCCCGGGCGTCCCGCTGGATCCACGACCAGCCCTCGCCCATCTTGTGCCAGGCGACGGTGCCGCCCTCGCCGCTCGCGCCCAGCACGCGCAGCGCCCGCTCCTCGCCCACCCGCCACTTGGCGGACTTCACGAACTGGAACACCCCGATCGGCCAGCCCTGGTTCCAGGCGCGCAGCGCCAGCCCGAAGGCGGCCGTCGACTTGCCCTTGCCGATGCCGGTGTGGACCGCCAGCAGCGGTCGGTTGCGGCGCTGACGCGTGGTGAGTCCGTCGTCGGGTACGACGCTCGGCTGTCCCTTCGGCACTACGCGGCCCTCCTGTGGTCGTGCGGGGTCTGCAGGGAACGGACGAGTCCGGTGACGGTGTCGGCGCGCAGCTCCCCCAGCGTCACCGCCGGGCCGCCCAGCCCGGCGGCGAGCGCGCCCGCCAGGCCCAGCCGCACCGGCCCGGACTCGCAGTCGACGACCACCGACGCCGTGCCGTCGGCCGCCAGCAGGCGGGCCGCCTGCCGCGCCCGCACGACCGGCTCGGGGCCGCCCGTGGCCCGGCCGTCGGTGACGGCGACCAGCAGCGGACGCCGCGAGGGGTCGCGCAGCCGCTCGACCCGCAGCACGTCGCGGGCCTTCAGCAGCCCGGCGGCCAGCGGGGTGCGTCCCCCCGTGGGAAGCGACTCGAGCCGCGCGGCGGCGGCGTCCACCGACGAGGTGGGCGGCAGGGCCACCTCGGCGCCCGAGCCGCGGAAGGTGACCAGACCGACCTTGTCGCGGCGCTGGTAGGCGTCCAGCAGCAGCGACAGCACCGCCCCCTTGACCGCGCCCATCCGCTGCCGCGCGGCCATCGAGCCGGAGGCGTCCACGACGAACAGCACGAGGTTGGACTCCCTGCCCTCGCGCACGGCCTCGCGCAGGTCGTCCCGGCGGACCACCAGTCCCGGCCCGGAACGCCCCCGCGCCCGCTGGTGCGGGGCGGCCGCCCGTACGGTCGCGGCCAGGTGCAGCCGGGACAGCACGCCGCGGGGACGGCGGGCGCCCGTGACGCGGCCCTGCGTGGTGCGGGCGCGCGAGCGCCGCCCCGCCGCGCCCTCGCCCACGCCCGGCACCGACAGGGCGCGGGCGCGGAACGGCTCGCCGGCGCGGGCGGGGGTCTGCTCGCCGGGGCCGGGACCCTGCCCGGCGTCCTGCCCGTCGTTCTTCCCGGCGTCCTGCCCGCCCCGGGACTGCTCCGGTACGGACGGCCGGGACGGCTCCTCCGATCCGCCCTCCTCCGGCCCGCCCTCCGGCGGCTGCCCCCCGCCGTCCGGACCGCCGCCGGGACCGCCGTCCGGGCCGTCCGGGTCCGGGTCGTCGTCCCCGCCGCCGTTCTGCCGCAGCGTCTCGTCGAGCTTCTCCTCGTCCAGGCCGGGCGCGTCGAAGGGGTTCCTGCGCCTGCGGTGCGGCAGCGCCAGCAGCGCGGCCCGCCGGATGTCCTCGGCCGCCACGTCGGTGCGTCCCGCCCAGGCCGCCAGCGCGGTGGCGGTGCGCGCCATCACGATGTCGGCCCGCATCCCGTCCACGTCGAAGGCCGCGCACGTCGCGGCGATCTGCCGCAGCGCCGCGTCGCCCAGCCGCACGTCCGGCAGCAGCGCCCGCGCCGCCGCGATCCGCTCCCGCAGCGCGCTCTCCTCCGCGGCCCAGCGGGCGGCGAAGGCCGCCGGGTCCTCGTCGTACGCCAGGCGCCGCCGGACGACCTCCATCCGCTCGCCGGTCTCGCGGGAGGCGGCGACCTCCACGGTCAGCCCGAAGCGGTCCAGCAGCTGCGGGCGCAGCTCGCCCTCCTCGGGGTTCATCGTCCCGACCAGCAGGAAGCGGGAGGCGTGCCGCACCGAGACGCCCTCGCGCTCGACGTACGAGGCGCCCATCGCGGCGGCGTCCAGCAGCAGGTCGACCAGGTGGTCGTGGAGGAGGTTGACCTCGTCCACGTAGAGCACGCCCCGGTGCGCGTCCGCCAGCAGCCCCGGCTCGAAGGCCTTCACGCCCTCCGCCAGGGCCCGCTCGATGTCCAGCGCCCCGACGAGCCGGTCCTCCGACGCGCCGACCGGCAGCTCCACCATCCGTGCGGGCCGCCGCGCGCCCGGCCCCGTCTCGTGCGGCCCGTCCGGGCACCCCGGGTCGGGACGGCGCGGGTCGCAGGAGAAGCGGCAGCCGGGGACGACCGCGACCGGCGGCATCAGCGCCGCCAGGGCCCGCACGGCCGTGGACTTGGCCGTGCCCTTCTCGCCGCGCACCAGCACGCCGCCGACGGCCGGTGAGACCGCGTTCAGCAGCAGCGCCAGCCGCAGGTCGTCCATCCCGACGATCGCGGTGAACGGGTAGGGGGTGGTGGTGCTCATGCGTCGTTGCCCTCCGAGTCGCCTTCGGGACCGCCTTCGAGGTCACCCTCCAGATCGAGGTAGACCTCCCGGAGCCGGTCCAGGGTCGCCTGGTCCGGCTCGGCCCACAGCTCGCGGTCGGCGGCCTCCAGCAGCCGCTCGGTGATGCCGCGCAGCGCCCACGGGTTGGAGCGCCTCATGAACTCCTGGTTGGTCCCGTCGAAGACGTACTCCGCCGCCAGCCGCTCGTACATCCAGTCGTCCACGACACCGGCCGTCGCGTCGTAGCCGAAGAGGTAGTCGACGGTCGCCGCCATCTCGAAGGCGCCCTTGTAGCCGTGCCGCCGCATCGCCGCCATCCAGCGGGGGTTGACCACCCGCGCGCGGAAGACGCGGTGGGTCTCCTCGCCCAGCGTCCTGGTCCTGACCTGGTCGGGGACGGCGGAGTCGCCGACGTACGCCTGCGGCGAGCCGCCCGTCAGGTGCCGCACCATCGCCACCATGCCGCCGTGGTACTGGAAGTAGTCGTCGGCGTCGGCGATGTCGTGCTCGCGCGTGTCGACGTTCTTCGCCGCCACCTGGATGCGGCGGAACGCCGTCTCCATGTCGCCGCGCGCGGGGCGGCCGTCCAGCCCGCGCCCGTAGGCGTAGCCGCCCCACACCGCGTACACCTCGGCCAGGTCCGCGTCCGAACGCCAGTTGCGGGCGTCGATCAGCGGCAGCAGCCCGGCCCCGTACGCGCCCGGCTTGGAGCCGAAGATCCGCGCCGTGGCCCTGCGCCGGTCGCCGTGGGCGGCGGTGTCCTCGTCGGCGTGGGCGCGTACGTAGTTGGACTCGGCGGGCTCGTCCAGCTCCGCCACCGCCCGCACCGCGTCGTCCACCAGGGCCACCACGTGCGGGAAGGCGTCCCGGAAGAAGCCGGAGATGCGGACGGTGACGTCGATGCGCGGCCGCCCCAGCTCCGCCAGGGGCACGATCTCGAAGCCCGTCACCCGCCGCGAGGCGTCGTCCCACACCGGGCGGCAGCCCAGCAGCGCCAGGATCTCCGCGATGTCGTCGCCCTGCGTGCGCATGCAGGAGGTGCCCCACACCGTCAGGCCCACCGACTTCGGATACGCGCCCTGGTCGGCCAGGTGCCGGGCCAGCAGCGAGTCCGCCAGCGCGGAGCCCACGTCCCACGACAGGCGCGAGGGGATCGCCTTGGGGTCCACGGAGTAGAAGTTCCGCCCGGTCGGCAGGACGTTGACCAGGCCGCGCGTGGGCGAGCCGGAGGGACCGGCGGGGACGTAGCCGCCGTCCAGCGCGTGCAGCACGTTGCCGATCTCGTCCGCCGTGCGCTCCAGACGGGGCACGACCTCGTCCGCCGCGAACTCCAGGATCCGCACGGCGCCCGGCGGTTCGGCGTCCAGCACCTCGCGGACGACCTCCCCGGCCGCCCCGCGAGCCCAGCCGCGGACCTCCATCGACTCCACCAGCCGCCGTGCCAGGTGCTCCAGCAGGTCCACCGCGTCGGAGGCGGTGCGCGCCGGCCCGTCGGCGAGCGCGGTGAGCGCCTTCGGCACCTCGACGCGGGCGCCCGGCTCGGCCAGCAGCTCGGACTCCACCAGCCCCACGTGCTCGGCCAGCACCGCCCGCAGCCCCGGCAGCGCGCCGCCGACCCCGCCCCACACCTGGGCCGAACGCAGCACCGCCAGCACCAGGTTGACGCGGGGCTCGCCCACCGGGCCGCCGCCCAGCACGTGCAGGCCGTCGCGGATCTGCACGTCCTTGATCTCGCACAGCCAGCCGTCGATGTGCATGACGAACTCGTCGAACTCGTCCTCGTCCGGCTGCTCCTCCACGTGCAGGTCGTGGTGGAGCTCGGCGGCCCGCACCAGCGTCCAGATCTGGCTGCGCACCGCCGGCGCCTTGGCCGGGTCGAGGTCGGACACCAGCGCGTACTCGTCCAGCAGCTGCTCCAGCTTGGCCAGGTCGCCGTAGGAGTCGGCCCGTGCCATCGGCGGCACCAGGTGGTCGACGACCGTGGCGTGGCCGCGGCGCTTGGCCTGGGTGCCCTCGCCGGGGTCGTTGACGATGAACGGGTAGACCAGCGGCAGGTCGCCCAGCACCGCGTCCGGGGCGCAGCCGGCCGACAGGCCCAGGCCCTTGCCCGGCAGCCACTCCATCGTGCCGTGCTTGCCCATGTGCACCACGGCGTCGGCGCCGAAGCCCCCCTCGGACCGCGCGGCGTCCAGCCAGCGGTACGCCGCCAGGTAGTGGTGGGAGGGCGGCAGGTCGGGGTCGTGGTAGATCGCGATGGGGTTCTCGCCGAAGCCGCGCGGCGGCTGGATCATCACCACCACGTTGCCGAACCGCAGCGAGGCCAGCACGATCGCGGCGTCCTCGCCCTCGCCGTCCACGTACAGCGAGCCCGGCGGCTCGCCCCAGTGCTCGCGCACGGCGTCGCGCAGTCCGGGCTCGAGCGCGGCGAACCACCGCCGGTAGTCGGCCAGCGGCACCCGGGCCGGGGCGGCGGCGAGCTGCTCCTCGGTCAGCCACTCCACGTCGTGGCCGCCCGCGGCGATCAGCCGGTGGATCAGTTCGTCGCCGGTCCCGGGGAGTTCGCCGGTCTCGTACCCGGCGTCGCGCAGGGCCCGCAGCAGCCGCACCGCCGAGGCGGGGGTGTCCAGGCCGACGGCGTTGCCGACGCGGGAGTGCTTGGTGGGGTAGGCGGTGAAGACCAGGGCGATCCGCTTCTCCGCGTTCGGCCTGTGCCGCAGGGCGGCGTGCCGCACCGCGATCCCGGCCACGCGGCGGGCCCGCTCGGGGTCGGCGACGTAGACCGGCACTCCGTCGGGGCCGTCCTCCTTGAAGGAGAAGGGCACGGTGATCAGCCGCCCGTCGAACTCGGGGATGGCCACCTGCATCGCCGCGTCCATCGGGGACAGGGCCGCGTCCGAGGCGTCCCACGCCGCGCGGGAGCCGGTCAGGCACAGGCCCTGGACCACGGGGACGTCCAGATCGGCCAGCGCGCCGACGTCCCACGTCTCGTCGTCGCCGCCCGCGCTCGCGTCCGCCGCGTGGGCGCCGCCCGCCGCGAGCACGGTGGCGACCAGCGCGTCGGCGCGGCCCAGCAGCTCGTACAGGCCCGGATCGGCGCCCCGGAGCGAACCGCAGTACACGGGCAGGGCGTTGGCGCCGCACTCCTCGACCGCGTCGCACAGCGTGTCCACGAAGGCGGTGTTCCCCGCCAGCTCGTGGGCCCGGTAGAACAGCACGCCCACCGTCGGACGGGACGGGTCGTGCGCACGGGAGCCGCGCACGCCGTACTCGGGCATCGGGCGCGGCTCGGCGAAGCCGTGGCCGGTCAGCAGCACGGTGTCGGACAGGAAGCGCGCCAGCTCCACCAGGTTGCCCGGTCCGCCCGCCACCAGGTACCTCAGCGCCTCGGCGACCACGCCCGCCGGGACGGTGGACTCGGCCATCAGCTCCGCGTCAGGGACGGACTCGCCGCCCAGCAGCACCGTCGGGATCCCGGTGGCCCTCAGCGCCGCCAGCCCGTCCTCCCAGGCGCGTCTGCCGCCCAGCAGGCGTACGACGGCGATGTCCGCGCCCTCCACCAGACCGGGCAGCTCCCCGGCGACGTCGACGCGCGCCGGGTTGGCGATGCGGTACGGGGCGCCGGAGGCGCGGGCCGCCAGCAGGTCGGTGTCGGCGGTGGACAGCAGCAGTACCGTGCTCATCGAGCCCCCATCGGTTCGTACGTCCTTCGCGTCGGCCGTCTCGGTCGTGTCGCTCCCGCCGGCGGTGCCGGCGGTGTCAGTGCTGTCGGTGGTGCCACCGGTGCCGGCACTGTCGGTGGTGTCGGTGGTGCAGCCGGTGCCACCGGTGCCGGTCGTCCCGGCCGCGGCGTTCACGGCGCCCCCGGCGGTACGAACGGCAGGCCCGCGGGCGCGCCGTCCTCGATCAGCCGCAGCAGCGCGGCGGTGTCGGCGTGCTCCTCCACCAGGTCGCCCAGCCGGTCCAGCTGCTCCTCGCGCAGTGCGGCGAACGAGGTGTCCGGCGCGGGGACGAAGGCCCGCCCCGCGTCGGCCGCCACCCGCCGCAGGAAGGCGCGCCGGAAGCCGTCGCTCTCCAGCGACCCGTGCCAGTGCGTGCCCCACACCGAGCCGGAGCGGCAGCCGTCCAGGAACGGCTCGTCCCCGCCGGCCACCTCGGCCACGCCGTGGTGGATCTCGTAGCCCTCCACGCGCTCGCCCAGCGCCTCGCCGACCGGCCGGGCCAGGGTCTTCTCCGCCGCGAAGCGCACCCGCACCGGCAGCAGGCCCAGGCCGCCGACCGTCCCGGCCCGCGACTCCACCTCGTCCTCGATCCGCTCGCCCAGCATCTGGAAGCCGCCGCATATGCCGAGCACCGGCCGGCCCTCGGCGGCCCGGCGCGCCAGCGCCCCGGCCAGCCCGCGCTCGCGCAGCCAGGCCAGCGCCCGCACGGTGCCGCGGGTGCCGGGCACGATCGCCAGGTCGGCGTCGGCCAGTTCCTCGGGACGGTCGGTGAACCGCACGACCACGCCCGGTTCGGCCGCCAGCGCGTCCACGTCCGTGAAGTTCGACATCAGCGGCACGGGCACCACCGCGATCCGCAGCACGTCCCGGCCGTGCGGCGGCGCGACGGCCGACTCGCGCACGGTGCCGCGCAGCGACAGCCGCAGCCCGTCCTCCTCGTCGATGCCGAGCCCGTGCGCGTACGGCAGGACGCCCAGCACCGGCCGCCCGGTCAGGCCGCGCAGCATCTCCAGGCCGGGTTCGAGCAGCGTCACGTCGCCGCGGAACTTGTTCACCAGGTAGCCCGCCACCAGCGCCTGGTCCCCGGGCGACAGCAGGGCGGTGGTGCCGAAGAGGGAGGCGAAGACGCCGCCGCGGTCGATGTCGCCGACCACCACGACCGGCAGGGAGGCGGCGCGCGCCAGGCCCATGTTGACGATGTCGCTGTGCCGCAGGTTGATCTCGGCGGGGCTGCCCGCGCCCTCGCAGATCACCGCGTCGTGGGTGCGGCGCAGCTCGGCCAGGCAGTCGGTGACCGTTCCCAGCAGGCTCTCCTGCCGTCCCGCGTGGTAGCCGCGCGCGCTCAGCTCGCCCACCGGCCTCCCCAGCAGCACGACCTGGCTGGTGCGGTCGCCGCCGGGCTTGAGCAGCACCGGGTTCATCAGCGCGGTCGGCTCCACCCCGGCCGCCGCGGCCTGCATGGCCTGGGCCCGGCCGATCTCGGCGCCGTCGCGCGTCACGAACGAGTTCAGCGACATGTTCTGCGCCTTGAAGGGCGCCACCCGCACGCCCTTGCGGGCCAGCCAGCGGCAGACGCCCGCCGTGACCACGCTCTTGCCCGCGTCGGAGGTCGTCCCCGCGATCAGCAGTCCGCCGCCCGTCACCGCTTCCCCCTCGTCCCCGCCCGTGTCCCGCGCCGCTCCCGCAGCGCTCCGGCGGCCCCGCACACCGCCAGCGCCAGCGCGCACACCCGGCGCGACAGCCGTACCGCGCGCTCGATGTCCGCCACGCGCACCGGGCGGCCGCCCGCGCCCAGGACCGGCCGGTGCTCGACGCGCCCGCCGTACGACAGCGTCCCGCCCAGCCGTACGCCCAGCGCGCCGGCGAACGCCGCCTCGACCACACCGGCGTTCGGGCTGGGGTGGCGGTGGGCGTCCGCGCGCCAGGCGCGGAGCGCGCCGCGCGGGTCGGGCCCGGCGAGGGAGGCGAGCAGCGCGGTCAGCCGGGCGCCGGGCCAGCCCGCCGCGTCGTCCAGCCGCGCCGAGGCCCAGCCGAAGCGCAGGTGGCGCGGCGAGCGGTGGCCGACCATCGCGTCCAGGGTGTTGACGGCCCGGAAGCCCGCCAGACCGGGCACACCGGCGGCCGCGCCCCACACCAGCGCGCCGACCACGGCGTCGGAGGTGTTCTCGGCGACGGACTCCACCACCGCCCGGGCGATGCCGTCGGCGTCCAGCGCCTGCGGGTCGCGTCCGCACAGGTGCGGCAGCCGGGCGCGGGCCGCCTCGATGTCGCCCGCCTCCAGCGCGGCGGCGATCGTGCGGGCCTCGCGCGCCAGCGTCGTGCCGCCGACCACCGCCCAGGTCGCGGCGGCCGCGAGGGCGGTGCGGGCGGCGGGGGAGCGGCGTACGGCGCGGTCCAGCGCCGCCGCGGCGGCCGCGGCGCCGCCGGCGCACACGGCGGTGTACAGCGCGCCCGCTCCGCGGTGGTCGCGCCACAGCAGCCGCTCGGCGGCGCCGGCGGCGCGCCCGAAGGCGGCGACGGGGTGCGCGCGGCGCGGATCGCCGGCGATCAGGTCGAGCAGGCACCCCAGCGCCGCCCCGCACGCGTAGCCCGCGGCCGGGAGGGCCGGGGCGGCGGGGAGGCGGGCGGCCGGGCCGTCGGCCGGGGCGGGGACGTGGTCGGCACGCATCGCGTCAGCCGGCCGTCACACCTCGTGCGGTTCTCGCGGCGGGAGGCGGAGGCGCGGGGGCAGGCAGGGTGCCGGGCATGGCGGTATGTCCTCACTCAGGGTCCTCGCCCTGGCTCGACGTGACCGGCGGTGAGAGTCTCCTGGCTCCCGGATCGGCGCTGCCCCCGGCCTTCCAGCCCGGTGTGCGGGCCGTGACGCTGGGTGGGGGAGCGCTCCCCGGTGACAGTGGCGGGACCGCGCCGGATTCGCACCGGCTTCCTCTCCTGCCGCCGTTTGGCAACGGGAAGTCCACCATGCCCGGGAAGACGCGTCAACTCACCCGTGACCTGCGACGGCGCACTGTGCGGAAGCGCACACGGCGGTGGTGCGCGGCGTACGCGCCGGGGCGCGCGCCACCGCCCCGGAACGGACGAGGGCGCCCGACGGTGTCCCGTCGGGCGCCCGGAGAGCGCGGGGAAGGCGCGGAGGCCGGTGGGCCGGTCAGGGGCCGGTCAGGCCGCGATGATGTAGATGCCGTAGGCCACCGCCGCCGCGCACAGCGCGTAGCAGGCGTAGGCGCCGACGCGGGCCAGGGCGGAGGAGCCGCCCTCCGCCTTGCCGTTGGTGCCCAGGCCGACGATGCCGAGGGTGAACACGCCCACCAGGCCGACCGTCATCACGAGGCTGACGCCGAAGACCTGGCCGAGGGCTGCCCAGTCGATGTCCATGGTGCTGCTTCTTCCTCTGCGGGGCTCAGGAGGCGGAGACGGTGGTCTTCGCCGGGGTCTCGGAGGACCTCCCGGCCTCCTCCATGCCGGCGGTGGGCGGCGGGGCGACGGCCTGCACGGCGGCCGTGACCACGCCCGCCTCGTCGGCCCCGGCCGTCTCGACGTCGTTGACGTTGGTGTGGTCGACCGGCTCCCGGCGGGAGGCGATCCAGATGGCGGCGATGGCGGCGACGGAGAGGACCGCGACCGCGGTGACGCCCCAGTCGCCCTGGATGGCCAGCAGCGCGGCGCCCGCGGCGACCAGGCCGGCGGCCGGAAGGGTCAGGCCCCAGGCGGCGACCATGCGGCCGGCGGTGCTCCAGCGGACCACGCCGCCCTTGCGGCCCAGACCGCAGCCCATGATCGAGCCGGAGCAGACCTGGGTGGTGGAGAGCGCGAAGCCGAGGTGGGAGGAGGCCAGGATGGTGACGGCCGAGCTGGTCTGGGCGGCGAAGCCCTGCGCCGGGCGGATGTCGGTGAGGCCCTTGCCCATGGTGCGGATGATCCGCCAGCCGCCCAGGTAGGTGCCCAGCGCGATGGCGATGCCGGCCGAGGCGATGACCCACAGCGGTGGGTCGGCGTCGGCGCCGAGCACACCGCCGGAGATCAGCGCGAGGGTGATGACGCCCATCGTCTTCTGCGCGTCGTTGGTGCCGTGGGCCAGGGAGACCAGCCCGGCCGAGGCGATCTGCCCGGCGCGGTAGCCCTTGGCGACCTGTCCCTCCTCGGCGTTGCGGCTGATCCGGTAGGTCAGCCTGGTCGCGAGCATGGCCGCGATGCCGGCGACCAGCGGTGCGACGAGGGCCGGGATCAGCACCTTCATGAAGACCGCGTTGACGGAGACGGCGCCGATGCCGACGGCGGCGACGGTCGCGCCGATGAGGCCGCCCATGAGGGCGTGCGAGGAGCTGGAGGGGAGTCCGGCCAGCCAGGTCAGCAGGTTCCAGATGATCGCGCCGACCAGACCCGCGAAGATCACCGCGGGTTCGATGCCCGAATCCTCGTTGATGAGTCCCTTGGAGATGGTGGCGGCGACCTCGACCGAGATGAAGGCGCCGACGAGGTTGAGGACCGCCGACATCGCCACCGCCGTCTTGGGCTTGAGTGCCCCGGTGGAAATGGTGGTGGCCATGGCGTTGGCCGTGTCGTGGAAACCGTTGGTGAAGTCGAACACCAAGGCTGTGACGATCACGATCCCGATGAGAAGCGTGATGTTTTCCATTCACCCAGGCAATCAGTCGGAGGGCAGGTACTCGGTGAACGTAAGGATCCTTGGTGAACGCAAGGTGAACTGGGAACGGCGTCGGGGTGTCTCATGCCGCCTGTGTGCGCAGGAGCACGTGGTGCTGTAAGCGAGCGCGCCTCCGCACCCCCGGTGCGCCGCGCGCCCCCACGCGCGCCCGCCCCGCGCTACAGTGCTCCGCCGGAGGTGGCGCGGATGCGGCCGGACTGGGCGGAGGCCTGGGGCGAACTGGTGGCCACGGCCCGCCGGACGGTGGCCGACGGCCTGGTCGTGGGCACCTCCGGCAACGTCTCGGTACGGGTCGGCGACACCGTCCTGGTCACCCCCAGCGGCGTCGCGTACGACCGGCTGGCGGCGGACGAGCCGTGCGCCGTCGACCTGGACGGCCGGCAGGTGGCCGGCGCCCTCGCGCCCACCAGCGAGCTGCCGATGCACCTGGCGGTCTACCGCTCCACCGGCGCGGCGGCGATCGTCCACACCCACGCCGTGCACGCCACCGCCGTCTCCACCCTGGTCGACGAGCTCCCGGCGATCCACTACATGACCGCCGCGCTGGGCGGTCCGGTACGCGTCGCACCGTACGCCACCTACGGCAGCGAGGAGCTGGCCGCCCACGTGCTGGAGGCGCTGCGCGACCGCAGCGGCTGCCTGCTGCGCAACCACGGCACGCTCGTGTACGCCGACGGCCTCGGCCGGGCGTACGACCACACCGCCCAGCTGGAGTGGATGTGCCGCGTCTGGCTCGCCGCCGCCTCGGTGCCCGGCCGCGCCCCCGCCCTGCTGCCGCCCGCGGAACTGGACCGCGTCGCCCGGCGGCTGCGCGGCTACGGACAGCCGGGCTGACCCGCCCCGCCCGGGCGCGTCCGCCCGGACCACCCGTACGGGGCGGGAGGGGAGGGGCCGGGGGAGCGGCCCGTCGGACATCCGGCGGATGGCGCCGCGCGGACGGGGTACGTGTGGACCTGACAACCCCGATACCCCCGACAACCCTGGCAACCCGACAGCCCCGGCAGCCCCGGCAGTCCCGACAGTTTCGACAGTTTCGACGACGGGGACCGGCGGCACCGGGCGCGGGACGGGTGGCCTCCGCTCACCCGCCGGAGCCCGTCCGCTGGCCCCGCCGACACCACGCCGTCATCCTGGGAGACGATGAGCCTGCGCAGAACGGCGGCCCTGGCCGCCATCACCACGCTCGGCGCCGGAGCGGCCGCGGTCGCGGCCGGACGGTACGCGGCCACCGCCGCCCTCAGGCCGGTCTCGGGCCGCTCCCTGCCCGCCGGCTTCGAGGGCCCGCCGCTGACGGTCCACGCCACCGCCGCGGGGCAGATCTCACTGACCCGTTCCCTCGTCTCCGGGCTGCCCGGCACCTACGCGCTCACCGGCCCCGGCCGGCACGCCGTCGTCGGCCCCGTGCTCGACGTCCCCTCGGCGGCGGACACCGTCGTACGGCGCCTGGAGCGCGTCGACCGCGGCCGGCTCGCCGCCGGCGACCGGGTGCGGCTGACCCCGCAGCTCCACACCGGCAACCCCGGCGACGCGCTCGGCCTGGAGTACGCGGACGTCGAGGTGCCCGGCGAGCTCGGCCCCCTGCCCGCCTGGTACGTGCCCGCCCTGCGCGACGTGTGGGTCATCGCCGTGCACGGCCTGGGCGCCACGCGCGAGCACCCCATGAACGTCCTGCCCGCCCTCCGGGCGATGGGCGTCCCCGTGCTCGTCCCGGCCTACCGCGGCGACCCCGGCGCGCCGCGGTCGCCCGACGGCGCCGTGCACCTGGGCGACTCCGAGTGGCGCGACCTCGACGCCGCCGTCCGGTACGCCCTCGGCCGCGGCGCCCGAGGCGTCGTGCTGTACGGCTGGTCCACCGGGGCCACCATGGCGCTGCGCACCGCCGCCGCCTCCCCGATCCGCGACCGCATCAGCGGGCTGATCCTGGACTCGCCCGTGCTGGACTGGCGCGCGACCCTGCGGGCCCTGGCCGCCGCCCACCGCGTCCCCGCCCCCCTGCTGCCGCTGGCGGTGCGCGCCGCACAGGGCCGCGCCCGGCTCCATCCGGAGCTCCCCGCGGAGCTGGGCGACCCCGCCGCGCTGCGGTTCCCCACCCTCGTCCTGCACGGGCCCGACGACGCCATCGCCCCCTGGAGACCCTCCCGCGAACTGGCCGAGCGACGCCCGGACCTGGTCTCGCTCCACATCGTCGGGCAGGCTCCGCACGCCGCCATGTGGAACGCCGACCCGCAGGCCTACGAGGAGGCGCTGCGCCGCTTCCTCACCCCGCTCATGTGAGGCCTCCGGACCGGCGTTTGGGCTTTCGGGCCGTCATCAACAACACTGCTCCCGTGACGTCCCGTACCCCGCGAGACACCCGGCTGCGCCTCGTATCCCGGCAGCCTCTCGCCGCCGCGCGCAGAGCCGTGGGCGCGCGCCGCCGGCGGAGCGCGCCCCGACCCCCCGAGGGAGTGCCCCCACGCGACCAACTGGCCCGGCAGGCGAGGGCCTGCCTCAGCGAGGCCGTACGCCTCGCCCGCTGGGCGGACGGCACCGGGCTGTCGCCGGTGTCGGCCGCCGAGCGGGCGGCGGCCGAGCTGCGGATACCCGTGGACCGGGTCCCCGTCCACTGGGACCGCGCCCGGCTCGCCGGCCTCATCGAACTGCACGACGGCACCGCCCAGCCCGGCTGGCGGCTGCGCGCCTGGGACCGCGACGACTCGGCCGTGCTGCGCGGCTGGGTCGCGCTCTTCGACGCCTGGTCGCTCGCCCACCCCGCGCCCGACGGCGCCGATCCGGTGGCGGTCGGCGAGGTCGTCGTGGCGGCGCCGCAGTTCCTGTCCGTGATGCACCTGTCCTCCGGGCCGGTGACCGTGCCGGCCCTGCTGGACCTGCTGCGGCGGCGCATCGCCGAGATCCGGGCCGAGCGCGAGGGCGCGGCCCCGCCCGACGGGGCCGCCGCGGAGTCCGCCGGCGGCGCCGGCCGGGACGCGGACCGGAACGCGGACCGGAACGCGGACCGGAACACGGCGGAGGATCTGCCCGCCCTGCTCGACTGGGCCCTCGACGGACTCGCCTCCGTCGGCGCCCTCACCCGCTGCGCCGAGGACGACCGGGGCCGGCCCGGACAGGCGGTGCTCACCCCGCTGGGCAACTGGGCGGTGTGGGTGAAGCTGGAGCAGATCTGCGTCGCCGCCCAGAGCCCGGCGGGGAACATCGAGCAGCCCGCCGAGGACATGCTGCGCGGCTGCGCCCGCCTCTCGCCGGGGGAGGCCCGCGCCGAGTACCGGGCCTGGCTGGCCGCCCGCCCCACCGGCCCGGCCGTCGCCGAGCTGATCGACGCCGCCCGGGGCGACGACGCCCTCATCCGCGGGCTGGCCTTCGAGGCGCTCCGCGCCGTCGGCGCCCCCGCGGAGCCCGCGGTCCGCGAGGCGGCGGACGAGCCCACCCTGCGGCCCTACGCCCTGCTCTGGCTCGCCGAGCACGACGGCGCCGACCCGGCGGACCTCGCCGACGGCGCCCCGGGCGTGCTGACCCGCGAGGAGGCCACCTGGCTGTGGGTGGACACCGCCGCGGCCGTCGCCGACCACGGCGACGGACGGGTGCTGGTGGAGCACCTGGACTCGGCCGTGCAGCGCAGCGTCCCCGAACTCCTGGAGGCGGTCCGCGCCACCGGCCACCCCCGTACCGTCCAGGTGCTGGTCGCGCTCGCCGCCGCCCACCCGGACCCGGTGATGGCCAGGGCCGTGCGCCGCGCGGCCTTCCAGGTCCACACCGGCGAGGTGTGACGGGCCCGGGCGGCCGGTGACGCCCCGCACGGCGGCCGCCCGCTGTGCGGGGCGTCACCGCCCCGGTACCGCCGGAGGCGGAAATTCGGTTGCGCGCCGCCGTTAGACTGGCCGCATGGTGAGTCTCCTCGTGCATTAGCGGCGTACGCCCGTCTCCCCGTCCCGACCGATGACGTACGCGCGTCCACCCCGCCCAGGAGTATTCCCTTGATCACCGCCACCGGAGTAGAGCTGCGCGCCGGCGCCCGGGTCCTCATCGAGTCCGCCTCCTTCCGCGTCGCCAGGGGCGACCGCATCGGCCTGGTCGGCCGCAACGGAGCGGGCAAGACGACCCTCACCCGCTGCCTGGCCGGGGAGGGCGCCCCCGCCGCCGGGACCATCACCCGCAGCGGCGAGGTCGGCTACCTCCCCCAGGACCCGCGCACCGGCGACCTCGACGCCCTCGCCCGCGACCGCATCCTCTCCGCCCGCGGTCTGGACACCGTCCTGCGCAGGATGCGCGAGAACGAGGACCGGATGGCCAACGGCCGGGGTGCCACCCGCGACAAGGCGATGAAGAAGTACGAGCGGCTGGAGACGGAGTTCCTCACCAAGGGCGGCTACGCCGCCGAGGCCGAGGCCGCCACCATCGCCGCCAGCCTCGGACTGCCCGACCGCGTGCTCGGCCAGCCCCTGCACACCCTCTCCGGCGGCCAGCGGCGCCGGGTGGAGCTGGCCCGCATCCTCTTCTCGGACGCCGACACCCTCCTGCTGGACGAGCCGACCAACCACCTCGACGCCGACTCGATCGTCTGGCTGCGCGACTTCCTGAAGACCTACCGCGGCGGCTTCGTCGTCATCTCCCACGACGTCGACCTCGTGGAGACGATCGTCAACAAGGTCTTCTACCTCGACGCCAACCGCGCCTGCATCGACGTCTACAACATGGGCTGGAAGCAGTACCTGACCCAGCGCGAGGCGGACGAGAAGCGGCGCAGGCGGGAGCGGGCCAACGCGGAGAAGAAGGCCGCCGCGCTCAACGCCCAGGCCGACAAGATGCGCGCCAAGGCCACCAAGACGGTGGCCGCCCAGAACATGGCCCGCCGCGCCGAGCGGCTGCTGGCCGGGCTGGAGGGGGAGCGGCAGGCCGACAAGGTCGCCAAGCTGCGCTTCCCCGACCCCGCGCCCTGCGGCAAGACCCCGCTGACGGCGGAGGAGCTGTCCAAGTCCTACGGTTCGCTGGAGATCTTCACCGATCTCTCGCTCGCCATCGACAAGGGTTCGCGGGTGGTCATCCTCGGCCTCAACGGCGCGGGCAAGACCACCCTGCTGCGGCTGCTCGCCGGGGTGGAGAAGCCCGACACCGGCCGGGTCGTCCACGGGCACGGGCTGAAGCTCGGCTACTACGCGCAGGAGCACGAGACGCTCGACGGCGACCGCACCGTCCTGGAGAACATGCGCTCGGCCGCGCCCGACATGGACCTGGTCGACATCCGCAAGACGCTGGGCTCGTTCCTGTTCTCCGGCGACGACGTGGACAAGCCCGCGCGGGTGCTCTCCGGCGGTGAGAAGACCAGGCTGGCGCTGGCCACGCTGGTGGTCTCCTCGGCCAACGTGCTGCTGCTGGACGAGCCGACCAACAACCTCGACCCCGCCAGCCGCGAGGAGATCCTGGGCGCCCTGCGCACCTTCACCGGCGCGGTGGTGCTGGTCACCCACGACGAGGGCGCGGTGGACGCGCTCCAGCCGGAGCGGATCATCCTGCTGCCCGACGGGGTGGAGGACCTGTGGGGCCAGGAGTACGCGGACCTCGTCGCGCTGGCCTGAGCACGCTCCGGAGCCGCGCGACCGCGCCTCGAGCGCGTGGTGATCACATCGTTCTGGATCATTCGGCCGACGCTTGATCCATCATCTGAGTGAGATCGGCTCGTATTCCGGCGCGGTCGGGCGTCGATGGCGCGGGTGGTGTGGCATAGACCTCCCGCGCTCGGTGTTTGAGCCCGGCACACCCCTCTGACCTGCTCCTTCTCTCCCTCGCATGGGCCCGGGTCCGCCGGGATGGATGCGGAATGCCTCACTCCGGAGTCTCCGGGCCCTTGTCCGGCCGTCGACGACGTTCTACGGACCTTGTCGAATGGGTGGCCAGAAAACCGGCAAGGGGTGATCATGAGAGTCCAGAGCGCACTTCCCATGAGGAGGCACGGGTGGCCGAGACTCTGAAGAAGGGCAGCCGGGTGACCGGCGCCGCGCGCGAGAAGCTCGCGGCTGACCTCAAGAAGAAGTACGACTCCGGTGCGAGCATCCGGGCGCTGGCCGAGGAGACCGGCCGTTCCTACGGATTCGTGCACCGGATGCTCAGCGAGTCCGGCGTGACCCTGCGCGGTCGCGGCGGTGCCACGCGGGGCAAGAAGACCGCGGCGTCCTGAGACCCAGGGCGTCCCGAGGGGCGCCACCCGGTCGGCCATCCGACCGGCCGGGTGGTTACTCTTCAGTCACTTGACTGCGGAAGTCCCCGGGAGACCCTCATGACCCTGCTCGACAAGGACGGCGTCCGACTCACCGTGGACGGTGCCGTGGCCACGGTCACGCTCGACCGCCCGGCCAAGCGCAACGCCCAGACCTTCGCGATGTGGCGTGCCCTGACCGAGGCCGGACGGCTGCTGCCCGGTGAGGTCCGCGTCGTCGTCCTGCGCGGAGAGGGGCAGTCCTTCTCCGCCGGACTCGACCGGCAGGCCTTCACCCCCGAGGGCCTCGACGGCGAGCCGTCCTTCGTCGACCTGGCGCGCGGGTCCGACGCCGAGGTCGACGCCGCCATCGCCGGCTTCCAGGAGGCGTTCACCTGGTGGCGGCGGAACGACATCGTGAGCATCGCCGCCGTCCAGGGGCACGCCGTGGGCGCGGGCTTCCAGCTCGCGCTCGCCTGCGACCTGCGGGTGTGCGCCGACGACGTGCAGTTCGCGATGCGCGAGACCGGCCTCGGACTGGTTCCCGACCTCGCCGGCACCCACCCGCTCGTCTCCCTCGTCGGGTACGCCCGCGCGCTGGAGATCTGCGCGACGGGCCGCGCGGTGCGCGCCGAGGAGGCCGAGCGGACCGGCCTGGCCAACCTCGTGGTGCCCGCCGCCGAACTCGAGGCCGCCACCGCCGACCTGGCCGCGGCGCTGCTCGCGGCCCCGCGCGACGCCGTGATCGAGACCAAGACGCTGCTGCGCGGCGCGGCGGACCGCACCTACGACGAGCAGCGCGCGGCCGAGCGCGCTGCCCAGGCGCGCAGGCTGCGCGATCTGGCCGGCATCGGCGACTGACCGCCCGTCACCCCGGATCCCGCACCACCTCCGTCACCACGACCGCGACCGTCACGGGCCCGGGCGCGCCGGCCGCCGCGGCCCGCGCCACCGCGCCGCGGACCCCGCGCGCCACGTCGAGCGCGCGGTGGTCCGCGGCGACCGCGATCTGGATGCGCACGTGGCGGCCGGGGGCCGCGCCGGTCCCGTCGCCGGGGGCGGTGTCCACGGTCCGCAGCGCCCGGGCCGCGCCCCCCAGCTCGGGTGCGAGGCGCACCACGCCCGGAACGGCCAGCGCCGCGGCGCCCACCGCGGTCCCGACCTCTCCGGTGTCCGGGGCCTCTCCGGTGTCCGGGACCTCTTGGGCGTCCGGGGCCTCCGCGGGGCGGGGCCGCTCCCGGGAGGACTCCTCGCCCGGCCCGTCCAGCAGCCCGGTGACCCGCAGGTCGACCTCCGCCACCACCAGCCCCAGGCGGTTCTCCGCCGCTTCGGCCAGGGCCGCGCGCAGGCGCTCGGCCGTCGCCGGCAGCGGCTCCTCCGTACCGGCCTCGAACTCCGCGTCGATCCGGACCGGCCCGGGCGGAAGCGCGCCGGGAGGCATCGGCACGGCCGGCTCGCCGGCCGCGCCGGGTGCGGCCGGCGCGAGCCGCAGCGCGCCCGTCCGCACCCCCGGCAGCCCGTCCGCCGCCTGCCGCAGCACACCGGCCGCGGCCCGCTCGGCGAGCCAGGTGCCGTCCTCCGCCCCACCCAGTGGGAGCAGGCGGCCGAAGCCGATCTGCCGCCGTACGGTCCGAGCCAACCGGTCCGCGACCATGGATCTGCGCTCCTCTCCCGGGATCCCGGTGTTCTACCAGGTCCCCGGTGCTCTGCCGATGCTCTGCCGATGCTCTCCGGGGTTCTCCCCCAACGGTGCCCAGCCTCCCGCGACAGGCCTCCTGCGGCCGCGTGCTTCCTCCGTGCGGCGGTACATCCGTGAGGCAAAAGGTAGCGAATGTGTCTAGCGTGGACATAGCGGCACAAATATTTCTATGCCGAAGGTAAGGGGTGACGGAGATGGCGGAGGTCACACAGCAGAACCGCTCGGGCCCTCCCGGCGGGCGGCTCGGCGAAGGGCGCGGCGCCAGCGACCCGCGCGTCCGCGGGAAGACCACGATCGCCGACGGCGTGGTGGAGAAGATCGCCGGGATGGCGGCCCGCGAGGTCGACGGCGTCCACGCGATGGGCGCCGGCATGAGCCGGACCTTCGGCGCGGTGCGCGACCGCGTACCCGGCGGCTCGTCCGTCACGCGGGGAGTGAAGGTCGAGGTCGGTGAGACCCAGGCGGCGATCGACCTGGACATCGTGGTCGAGTACGGGGTGTCGATCACCGATGTGGCGAACGACGTGCGCGAGAACGTCATCGGCGCGATCGAGCGGATGGCCGGGCTGGAGGTCGTCGAGGTCAACGTCACGGTCGACGACGTCAAGCTGCCCGACGAGGGGGACGAGGAGGAGCAGTCGCCCGAGAGGCCGCGGCTGCAGTAGGGCGCCGCGGACCGCAGGGGTCCGGCGGAGCATGGAGCTAAGGAGCGCACGATGAGCATGGCCGCAGTCGGCTTGGTCGCAGGCATGGCGCTGGGCTTCGCCGGATACTTCGGCGGTTTCGGGGCTTTCCTCCTGGTGGCGGCGCTGGGCGCGGTCGGCTTCGTCGCCGGCCGGGTCTTCGACGGCGATCTGGAACCGGGGCAGCTCTTCCGCGCCGGTGGCCGCGGGCGGCGGTGACCGGTGGCACAGGAGTTCCGCACCGCCCGGACGTCCTGGGTGCCCGCCGCCGAGCGGGGGGCGACGAGGATCGCCGACCGGGTCGTCGCCAAGATCGCCGCGCGGGCCGCCCGCGAGGCACTGGAGGATGCGCCGGAGGAGGCGTCCGGGGCGCCGCGCGTGCGGAGGGAACCGCGGGCGACGATCGCCGTCCGCCGCCCTCCCGACCGGAACGGGCTGAACGGCGAGGCCCGGGTGGTGGTCGCCGTCGAGCTCCCCTACCCCTGCGACATCGGCGCGCGGTGCGGCACGGTGCGCAAGCGGGTCGTCTCACGGGTGCGGGAACTGGCCGGTGTGGCGGTCAGACAGGTGACCGTCGAGGTGACGCGGCTGCACACGGGCCCGCCCGGCGGCCGGGACGGAGGAAGGGTGCGGTGAGGGCACGATGAGTCATGACGCCCAGCGGCAGCCGGCCCCGGAGAGCGCCGTCGGCACGGCCCCGGACGACGGGGAGCCGCCCTCCTCGGAGGCCTCCGCCGCGGACCGCCGACCGGACGGCGGGGGAGGGAGCGGGGGAGACGGGGGAGGCGGGAGCACCCGGCGCTTCTGGTCGGCGCGGCGCGTGCCCGCCGCGATCGCGGCGCTGGTCCTCACCGTCGCGGCGGCCGTGCTGCTGTACGAGGCCGTCGCCGCGAGTACCGGCGAGCCCCCCTCCGCGTGGCGGCGCGAGATCACCGGCGACCTGGCCGCCCGGCCGCTCGACGACCCCTGGGCGATCGCCGGCGCGGTGCTCGCGGTCCTGCTGGGACTGTGGCTGGTGGTGCTGGCGGTCACCCCCGGACTGCGCGGCCTGCTGCCGATGAGCGGTGGCGCCTCCGGCGGGATCCGGGTGCGCGCGGGTCTGGAGCGGTCCGCCGCCGAGGCGGTGCTGCACGACCGGCTGCTGGACGTGCCCGGGGTGCGGTCGGCCCGGGTGAAGGCCGGACGGCGCCGGGTCAGGGCACGGGCACAGGCGCACTTCCGGTCCCTGGACGAGGTGCGGGGAGATCTGGAGAGAGCGCTGGAGGACGGCGTGCGGCAGCTCGGGCTCGCCCGGAGCGTGCGGCGATCGGTCCGGGTGCGGCGCCCGACCAAGGGCTGAGGAAGGGACGAGGTGGGCCGGATGCTCACGGTGGTGAACCGGGTCCTGCTGGGACTGCTGGGGCTGGCGCTGCTGATGCTGGGGGTGGCGGCCCTGCTGGGCGGACTCGACCTCCAGCGGCGCTGGGGCTTCGACCTGCCCTCGGGGTGGCCCTGGAGCGGGCCGGACGAGGTGCTGCTCGGCCGGGGGGAACCCGCCTGGTGGCAGGAGGCGGACTGGTGGCGGTGGCTCCTGGCGATCGGTGTGCCGGCCGCCGTGCTCCTGCTCGCCCTGTGGTGGCTGGTGGCCCAGCTCTGGCGGCAGCGGCCGGACATGGTGCTGGTCGACAGCGGCGACGGCTACGGCGCCCTGGTCGGGACGCGGACGCTGGAGGACGCCGTGACCGACGAGGCCGGGGCCCTGCCGGGCGCGGAACGGGCCCGGGTGAGGATGGGCCGCCGCCGCACGGGGGTGCGGGCCCGGATCGCGCTGGCGGTCGCCGCCCACGCGAGCCCCGCCGAGACCCTCGCACGCCTGCGGGACGAGGCGCTGGAGCACGCCCGTGCCTCGGCGGGGCTGGACGAACTCGCGGCGGAGGTCCGGATCCGTCCGGCGCGGCACCGCGGCGGACGGACGGGCTGAGGCGCGCCTCCGCCGCCCGCACCGCCGTCCCCGCCGTCCCCGTCCTCACCGCCGTCCCCGTCCGGTGCCGGACGGGGACGGCGGCGGCGTGGTCAGAAGCCGCGGCGGGCGCCGCCGTCGACCGGGAACATCACTCCGGTGACGTACGAGGCGGCGGGGGAGAGCAGGAACGCCGCCGCCCTGCCGAACTCCTCCGGCGCGCCGTAGCGGCGCATCGGGATCGCGGCCGAGCTGCGCTCGCGGGCGGCGTCGGCGTCCCCGGTCATGGCGTCCAGGCTGCGCACCCGGTCGGTGTCGATACGGCCCGGCAGCAGCCCGATGACCCGGATGCCGCGCGGACCGAGCTCGTCCGCGAGCGACTTCGCGAAGCCCGCCAGCCCCGGCCGCAGCCCGTTGGAGACCGTCAGCCCGGGGATCGGCTCGTGCACCGAGCCGGAGAGGACGAAGCCGATCACCCCGCCCTCGCCCAGCCGCGCGGCCGCCGTGCGGGCCAGCCGCACGGCGCCGAGGAAGACCGTCTCGAACGCCGACTGCCACTGGTCGTCGGTGATCGTCTCGTAGGAGCCGGCGGGCGGTCCGCCGACGCTGATCAGCACCCCGTCCAGGCGGCCGTACCGCTCGTGGGCCGCCGTCACCAGGCGGTCGGCGGCGGTCGGGTCGGCGTTGTCCGCCACGATGCCGAGGGCGCCGTCGCCCAGCCGTCCGGCGGCCTCGGCCACCGACTCCTCGCTCCGGCCGGTGACGATCACCCTCGCGCCGTCGGCGGCCAGTTCCCGGGCGGCGGCGAAGCCCAGCCCGCGGGTGGCGCCGGTGACGAGGTACACCCTGTCCTGCAGTCCAAGATCCATGGTGCTCAGTCTGCCCGCCGGTCCGCCGTTCCGGGAGCGGAGGGGGCGAGAGCGGGCCGTCCGTCCGGCGTTCCGCCCGTGCGCCCGCCCGTGCCGGCCCCCTGCTCCGGGCGCTCCTGCCCCGGGCGCCCGGAGGCCCCCGCCAGGCGGTCCCGGCGCTCGCGGCGGACCAGGACCGCCCAGCCCACGGGGACGGCCGCGGCGAACAGCCACCACTGGAACGCGTACGCCAGATGCGGGCCGATGCCGCTGTGGTCCGGCTCGGGAAGGAGCTCGGGCTGGTCGCCGGAGGGCTCGGGCGAGGTCTTCTCCAGCGCGACGTAGCCGCCCAGGACCGGCCGGTCCAGTTCCTCGGCCATCCGCTCGCTGTCGATCAGCATCACCTGGCGGGGCGGCAGCCCCCGCTTGTCCTTGACGCCGCTGCCGGTCTCCTCGTCGGCCATCAGCCGCCCGGTCACGGTGACCTCGCCGGAGGGGGGCGCGGGCACCTCGGGGAACTTCGTCAGGTCCTCGCCGGCCGGCACCCAGCCGCGGTTGACCAGTACGGCCGTGCCGTCCTCGCGGACCAGCGGGGTCAGGACGTGGTAGCCGATCCTCCGGTCGTCCCGGCCGGTCCGCTGGCGCACGACCACCTCGCCGCCGGTGTCGTAGGCGCCCGTCGCCGTCACCCGGCGGTACCGGTCGGCGTCGGCCGGTCCGCGGCCCGGGGCGGTCAGCTCCCGCACGGGCACCGGCTCGGCGGCCAGGCTCTCGGCGACCAGCTCGTTGCGCGCGACCCGGTCCTCGTGCCGGTGCAGCTGCCAGAAGCCCAGTCTGACCATCGCCGGGATCAGCAGGATCGCGACGAGGGTGAGGATCACCCACTGCCGGGACAGCAGGAAGCGGTACGCGGAGGCGGACGGTGTGGACGGTACGGACGGCACAGTCATCGACGGTACCCCGCCGGACGTCACTCCCCGGGAGCGGGGGCCACCTCCCGCAGCAGCTGGGTGAAGGCCGCCTCGTCGATCACCGGGGTGCCGAAGGCGCGTGCCTTGGCGACCTTGGAGGTGCCGGAGTCGGGGTCGTTGGTGACCAGGAGGCTGGTGAGGCGGGAGACGCCGCTCGCGATGTGGAGCCCGGCCTCCACCGCCCGGTCTTCCAGCAGCTCCCGGTCGACGGAGGTGTCCCCGGAGATCGCCACCCGCATGCCCTGGACGAGCGGCTTGCCCGGCTCGTACCGGCCGGGGTTGGGGTGGGGGCAGGGGGGACGCTTGCGCGAGGGGCGCCAGCTCGCCGCGTAGGACCGCGGACGCGGCCCGCCGGAGGCGCCCGAGGAGGCGATGCTGTCGGTCCACTCGGTCAGCGGCTGGCAGGCCAGCAGGGGCAGGCGTATGCGGCCGGCGGCCGCCAGGTGCAGGCTCGGCCGGAACGCCTCGGCCAGCACCCGGGCGTCGTCCAGCGCGTGGTGCGCCCGCCGCTGGACGACGCCGTAGTGCGCGGCGAGGGTCTCCAGCCGGTGGTTGGCCAGCGGCAGCTCCAGCTCCTTGGACAGGGCGATGGTGCACAGCCGCTGCCGCACGGGGGCCGTCAGCCGGGCGCGGGCGTACTCGCGGGCGATCATCGACCAGTCGAAGACGGCGTTGTGCGCGACCAGCACCCGGCCCCGCAGCCGCTCGGCGAACTCCTCGGCGATCTCCGGGAAGAGGGGGGCGTCGGCCAGCATCTCGCTCGTCAGCCCGTGTATCCACGTCGGGCCCGGATCCCGCTGCGGATTGACCGGGGTGTACCAGTGGTCGACCACGTCGCCCCGCGCGTCCAGCCGGTAGACGGCCGCGGAGACTATGCGGTCGTCCCGGGCGAGCCCCGTGGTCTCCACGTCCACCACCGCGTAGGCGTCGGGGTATTCGGTGGGCCAGGCCGGGGTGCTGGGCTGCGCTGCGGGCCGCGCTTCGGCCGCCGACTGGTCATCGAGCATGGTTCCAGAGAATACGGGCCGCCACTGACACCTCCGCATCCCCGCAGGTCACTCCGGGGCGCCAGCCTGCTGACGGCTCATCTCACATACTTGCCGGTAACGGGCTCTGGCCGCGGGCCCGGGGCGGCTCTACGGTGCACGCATGCCGAGCGTGCCGAACCTCCCCGATGTCGTGCTGTGGTCCGTCCCCGCCTTCCTGCTGCTGACGGTCCTGGAGATGGTCAGCTACCGCCTGCGCCCCGAGGAGCCCGACCGCCCCGCCGCGGGGTCCACCGCCGGATATGAGGGGAAGGACGCCGCCACCAGCCTCTCCATGGGCCTGGGCAGCCTCTTCTTCGACGCCCTGTGGAAGATCCCCATCGTGGCGGTCTACTCGGCGGTCTACGGGCTGACCCCGCTGCGGATCCCCGTCGAGTGGTGGACGCTGCTGCCGATGCTCCTCGCCCAGGACTTCTTCTACTACTGGTCCCACCGCGGCCACCACGTCATCCGCATCCTGTGGGCCTGCCACGTGGTGCACCACTCCAGCCGGAAGTTCAACCTCACCACGGCGCTGCGCCAGCCCTGGACGTCCCTGACCGGATGGCCGTTCTACGTGCCGCTGATCGCCTGCGGCGTGCACCCGGCCGCGCTCGCCTTCTGCCACTCGGTCAACCTGGTCTACCAGTTCTGGATCCACACCGAGCGCATCGGCAGGCTGCCCCGGCCGGTCGAGGCCGTCTTCAACACGCCCTCGCACCACCGGGTCCACCACGCCTCCCAGGGGAGCTACCTGGACCGGAACTTCGGCGGGATCCTCATCGTGTGGGACCGGCTCTTCGGCTCCTTCGCGCCCGAGACCGAGCCGTGCGTGTACGGGCTCACCAAGAACATCGAGACCTACAACCCGCTGCGCGTGGCCACCCACGAGTACGCCGCCATCGCCCGCGACCTGCGGGCGGCGCGCGGCTGGCGCGAGGCCGCCGGGCGCCTCTTCCGCGGGCCCGGCTGGCAGCCGCAGGCCCCGGAACCCGTCCCCGCGGCCCCCGTGCCGGCCCCGGCCCCCGTGCCGGCCCCGGGCGCGGCGCGGACGGCGGAAGGGGCCGGGCCCGCCGGGCCCGGCCCCTCCGTGTCCGCCGCTCCCTGACGGGCGGCCAGGAGCGCTTCCGCAGGCGCTACTTGACGGCGTCCAGGGCGTCGACGATGCCGTGGCCGTAGAAGCCGTTGACGCGCTCGCCGCCCTCGCAGGTGGAGTCCTCGACGCCGTTGCCGTCCGGGTCGTAGGTCTCCGGGCAACCGGGGTTGTCCGCCTGCGCCTTCAGCATGAGCTGGATCATCGCCGGGCTCGCCCAGGGGTGCTCGCTCTTGAGCAGCGCCGCCACGCCCGCGACGTGCGGGCTGGCCATCGAGGTGCCCTGCAGGAAGGCGTAGGAGTCGTTGGGCATGGTCGACAGGATCCGGCCGTTCTTCGACGGGGTGTCCGGGATCTGGTACCGGTCGCCGCCCGGGGCCGCGACGTCGGCGACCCGGTGGCCGTAGCTGGAGTAGTACGACTTCAGGTCCTGCACGCCCGTGGCCGTCACCGTCACCACGCCCGGCAGCTGGGTGGGCAGGTCCAGGCACTCCGACGGGTCGACGGTGCGCTCGACCGGGACGGTGTCGTTCGGGCTGGAGTCGTCGAGGATCGCGTCGGAGGCGAGGTCGTGGTTGGAGTTGCCCGCCGAGGCGATGTGCAGCGTGCCCCTGCGCTCGGCGTAGCGCGCGGCCCGGCCGATCGCCTCCACGACCGCGCCCTGGTCGGCGTCGTCCTTGCAGTTGTACAGGTACGGGTCGACGTAGTAGCTGTTGTTGGTGATCTCCACGCCCTTGTCGGCCGCGAAGACGAACGCGCAGATCACGGCCTCCGGGTAGAAGAGGCTGGTGTCGGGCTCGCTCACCTTGATGGAGGAGACCTTCACGCCCGGCGCGACGCCCGCCACACCGATGCCGTTGCGCGCCGCGGCGATGGAGCCCGCGACGTGCGTGCCGTGGTAGTCGCCGGCGGTGTACGGGCGCCAGGCGCCCTCGCTGGTGTCGGCGACGCCGCCGACGCAGTTCGCCGACTGGCCCGCCGAGAAGTTCGGGGCCAGGTCCGGGTGGGTGTCGTCCACGCCGGTGTCGACGACCGCGACGGTGACCTTGTCGCTGCCCGGGTTCACCTTGGCGGCCTCGTCCGCGCGGATGGCGCGCAGGCCCCACAGGTCGGCCTCCATCGGCTCGCCCTCGGCGGCGGCGGTGGCCGCGCCGGTGCGGGCCTCCTCCGCCACGTACTGCGGGGCGCCGACCTCGGTCGTGCCCGCGGCCTTGAGCGGTGCGGTGCGGGTGGCGCCGGCGGAGTGCACGCCGCGCACCTCGCGCATCCGCTCCGCGAAGTCGGGGTTCGCCGAGTGGACGACGATCACACCGATCTTCTCGTGCGTGACGACGACCGTGCCGCCCGCCCTGGCTATCTCCCTCTTCACCCGCTTGACCGTGCCGGGGCTGGAGGAGGTGTTGACCACGTACGACAGCTGCTCGCCGTCGGCGGCCGCCGTGACGGCCGCCGGGGCGCCGGCTTCCTGGGCCAGCGCCGTGCCGGCGCCCGGCAGCAGGGCCAGGGACGCGGTCAGTGCCAACCCGACCGGCACCGCGATGGCGCGGCGTCGGCTGGAGGGTCTCGATGCCATGGGTTCTCCGTGTCTGTGTGAACGCAGGGGTCCGCAACTTTCCGTTCGGTTATCGGACCTGACCGTACGGATGTATGACGACGGAAGCTATCGCTCACAAGGGGGAAGCGGCAATGGTCGAACTGTCCGGACCGCGGCAGGCCCCCCGTTCCCCCCGTTCCCGGCCGGCGGCCCACCGGATGTCACGGGCGTCGCGTACGCTGCGAGGCAGACGTCCAACCGCGGGAGGGTGCTGTCGGCATGCTGCTGGACACCTACGGCCGGGTCGCCACCGATCTGCGCGTGTCGCTCACCGACCGGTGCAATCTGCGGTGCACCTACTGCATGCCGGAGGAGGGCCTCCAGTGGCTCTCCAAGCCCGAGCTGCTCACGGACGACGAGATCGTCCGCCTCGTGCGGATCGCCGTGACCCTGCTCGGCGTGGAGGAGGTCCGCTTCACCGGCGGCGAACCGCTGCTGCGCCCCGGACTGGTGGGCATCGTCGAGCGCTGCGCCGCCCTGGAGCCGCGGCCGAGGCTGTCGCTGACCACCAACGGCATCGGCCTGGAGCGCACCGCCGCCGCGCTGCGCGCGGCCGGGCTGGACCGGGTCAACGTCTCCCTCGACACCCTCGACCCCGAGGTCTTCCACCGGATGACCCGCCGCAGGCGCCACGCCGACGTCCTGGCCGGTCTGGCCGCCGCCCGCGAGGCGGGACTCACGCCGGTCAAGGTCAACGCCGTGCTGATGCCCGGACTCAACGACACCGAGGCCCCCGACCTCCTCGCCTGGGCCGTCGAGCACGGCTACGAGCTGCGCTTCATCGAGCAGATGCCGCTCGACGCCCAGCACGGCTGGCGGCGCGAGGGCATGATCACCGCGGGCGACGTCCTCGCCTCCCTGCGCACCCGCTTCTCCCTCTCGCCCGAGGGGGAGGACAGCCGGGGCTCGGCGCCCGCCGAGCGCTGGACGGTCGACGGCGGCCCGCACCGCGTCGGCGTGATCGCCTCCGTCACCCGGCCCTTCTGCCGGAGCTGCGACCGCACCCGGCTGACGGCCGACGGCCAGGTCCGCACCTGCCTGTTCGCCCGCGAGGAGTCGGACCTGCGCGGCGCGCTGCGGGCGGGCGCGGACGACGCGGAGATCGCCCGGCTGTGGAAGGCGGCGATGTGGGGCAAGAAGGCCGGCTCCGGGCTGGACGACCCGTCCTTCCTCCAGCCTGCCCGTCCCATGTCAGCGATCGGCGGCTGACCCCTCCCGGTCCTCCCCGCTCTCCCGGCCCTCCCACTCGGCGAGGGTCACCACGTCCTTCAGGAACCCCCGCACCCCCAGGAACTGCGACAGGTGCTCGCGGTGCTCCTCGCAGGCCAGCCAGGTCTTGCGGCGCTCCGGGGTGTGCAGCTTCGGGTTGTTCCAGGCCAGCACCCACACGGCGGCCTCGCGGCAGCCCTTGGCGGAGCAGACGGGAACGGCGGTGTCGGTCACGGGATCGGTCACGGTCCCATCCAAACACGGCGACGCCGGGCAGCCACGGGGGGAGCCGCCCGGCGTCGGTCTGTCGCTCCGACGGGGGATGCGGAGCGTGTACGCAGTATGGCACGTGCACCCATCGCCGGGGCACCGGAACGGCATGATTGATCTGAGGTTTTCCTGAGCTTCCCGCCGGGGCGGTTCAGCCCCGCCGCTCGGGCCCCGAGCGGCTCGGTTCCTGTCCGGGGTCCGGATGCCGGTGCTCCTCCCGGTGGCCCGGTTCCTGCTCACGGCCCGGGTCCCGCTCATGGCCCGGTTCCCGTTCGCGGCCCGGCTCCCGCCCGGGTTCCGGTACCGGTTCCGGTCCGTCCGGCTCCCACGGCCCCTGCCGTATCGTGCGCACCCGGGGCCCGGGCGCGTGCTCCTCGTCGTCCGCCGCCGGGCCCAGTGCCTGCCGCGACGGTGCGGGGACGAAGGAGTCGGGGAGACCGGGCGCGTTCTCCCGTCCCGCGTTGGCGATCACCACCGCCACGTACGGCAGGGCCGCGCCGAGCACCAGCGCGGCCACGGCCAGTGGACGCTGCACGTTCCACAGCACGACGGTCAGCAGGACCGCCGCGGTGCGCACCAGCATCGAGATCACATAGCGCCGTTCCCGGCCCCGGACGTCCTCCGCGAGGCCCTGCCGGGCTCCGGTGATCCGGAAGACCTCGGGACCGCGCTGCCTGCGCCTCACACTCACCACCCGCTCGTAAGGCCGGTACCCGGGGCTTTCCCTGTGGTTCCCGGCCTTTTCCACACTACGCCCAGACTCCGCCGCATACGACGCGGGGTAGAGGGCACTCGATGCGCCAGGGACGCCCCCACCCGTACGGTCCAACGGCCGTACGGCGGCGGTGTCCCACCGCACGAACCGAAAGCGCAGCGCACAGCGCGCGCCGCACGAGGAGGCGACATGAGCTGGTTGTGGGCGATCATCGTGGGTCTGGTCCTGGGTGTGCTGGCCCGCGCCATCCTTCCCGGCAGGCAGAACATTCCCCTGTGGCTGACCGCCATCTTCGGAATCATCGGCAGCGTCATCGGAAACGCTGTGGCCAGCGGGATCGGCGTGGGTGACACCGCGGGCATCGACTGGATCCGGCACCTGCTCCAGCTTGCCGGAGCCGTCCTGATCGTCGCGCTGGGCACCCCCCTGTACGCCAAGGTCAGGGGCGGCAGCAGGCGGACCGCCTGACGGGTCCCGCAGGACGGCGCAACCGTCACGCCGCGGAGGAAGGCCGCAGGGGCCGGCGCACACACCGTGCGCCGGCCCCTGTCGCGTACGCCGGCGGCCCGGTGGCGTCCACCGGGCGCCCGGTCAGAGCCCCCGGACCTCGGCGACCTTGCGCCCCGCCTTGAGGTAGACCGCGCCGGAGGCACCCGCCTGGGCCAGCTTCTCCGGGACGACCTCGCCCAGCGGGCGCAGCGCGTCGGCCTCCGACAGCACGACGGCCTTCTGGCCGCCGTCCGTCTCGACCATCAGCCGCAGCCCGTTCTGCTTGGCGACGCGCCGGGCGGCCGAGGCGCTCGGGGTGAACTCCAGGACGGTCGCCAGGATCGCGGCGACGCCCTTCTCCCCGTGCTCGGCCGCGTCCACCACCGGCAGGCTCTCCACGTCGGAGAAGGACTTCCTCGAGAACTGCGCGGTGAAGCCCGCACGGGCCGCCATCGCCGCCTTCACGCCGTGGATGGCGGCGACGACCTCGCCGGCCAGGACCTTCTTCAGGTCCATCGGGTGCAGCGAGCCCTCCTCGATCCGGGCGGTGACCCGGTCGATCTCGGCGTCGGTCCACTCCGTCCAGGCCCGCAGGTACGGCACCATCAGCCGGTCCGGAATCGACATGATCTTGCCGAAGACGTCGTCGGCGGAGGCGTTCAGGGCGATGTAGTTGCCCTTGGACTTCGACATCTTCGCGCCCGAGCCGTCCGTGCCCTCGATCAGCGGCATGGTGGCGATCATCTGCGGCTTCTTGCCGTAGATCTCCATCACCTTCCGGCCCATCTGCATGTTCAGCAGCTGGTCCACACCGCCCAGCTCGATGTCGGCGTCGATCTCGGCGGAGTCGATGGCCATGGCCACCGGGTAGATCAGCTCCGACATGGTCAGCCCGTGCCCGGCCGAGAGCCGGCTGCGGAAGTCCTCGCGCTGGAGCAGGGACGAGGCCGGGACCTGGGCCAGGATGCCGATCAGCTTCGGCAGGGCGATCCCGGCCAGCCACTCGCTGTTGTGCCGGAAGCGCACCCGCTCGAAGTCGAAGAACGGTTTCACCTGGTCCCGGTAGCCCGCCAGGTTCCGCGCGATGTCCTCGTCCGTCAGCGGCGGGCGCTCCGAGGAGCGGCCCGAGGGGTCGCCGATCCTGGCCGTGATGTCGCCGATGATCAGCGTGACGTCGTGGCCCATCCGCTGGAAGCGGCTCAGGACGATCATCGGCACCGTGTGGCCCAGGTGCACGTCCGCCGCCGTCGGGTCGATGCCCAGCTTGACGTTGAGACCGCGCCCGGCCTCCCGGGCGGCGCCGATCCGCTCGGCCAGCCCCTCCACCGACGGCAGCACGTCCACCGCCCGCCCGGCGATCAGCCCGGCCTGCTCCTCGGCGGACAGGTCGGTCAGGTCGAGATAACGGCGCGCGCCCGTCTCCGCGAGCAGCCGCTCGACGGTCTCGTCGGAGGAGAGGTCCTGTGCCAGCAGTTCGCCGGCACGCTGCACGGAGTCGCCGAGGCGTGTCACGTTCGTTCCCGGTGATCGAGTCGGATGGATGGACGGGTGCGGACGCCGGTACGGGCGGCCGCGCGGGTGCGCGGCCGGTGCCGGTCCCGGTGAGAGTCTATTGCGCTCACACCCCCCGGCTGACGGAGCTCATGTTGAAGTCCGGCACGCGCAGGGGAGGCATCGCCGCCCGCGTGAACCAGTCCGACCACTCGCGCGGCAGCGTGCGCTCGGTCCGCCCCGCCTCGGTGGCCCTCGACAGCAGGTCGACCGGCGACTCGTTGAAGCGGAAGTTGTTCACCGCGCCCGTGACCTCGCCGTTCTCCACCAGGTAGACGCCGTCGCGGGTCAGCCCGGTCAGCAGCAGCGTCGCGGGATCGACCTCGCGGATGTACCACAGGCAGGTCAGCAGCAGGGCCGGGCCGTCGTGCCCGGCGCCGGCGACCATCTCCTCCAGCGTGGCGGTGCCGCCCCCCTCCAGGATCAGGTTGTCGATCCCGGGCGCCACCGGCAGGCCCGTCAGCTCCGCGGAGTGCCGGGTGGTCAGCAGACGGCGCAGCTCGCCGTCGCGCACCCAGTCGGTGGCGGGCAGCGGCAGCCCGTTGTCGAAGACCGAGGCGTCGTCGCCGGAGGAGTGGGCGATCACGAACGGCGCCGACTCCAGGCCGGGGGCGGCCGGATCGCTGTAGAGCCTCAGCGGCAGCCGCGACAGCCGCTCGCCGATCCGGGTGCCGCCGCCGGGCCTGCTGAACACCGTGCGCCCCTCGGCGGCGTCGCGCCCCGCCGACGACCACATCTGGTAGATCAGCAGGTCGGCCACGGCGCTGGGCGGCAGCAGCGTCTCGTACCGCCCGGCCTCCAGCTCCACCTGCCGCTCGGCCCACTCCAGCCGCCGCGCCAGCTCGGCGTCCAGCGCCTGCGGGTCGACGTCGGCGAAGTCGCGGGTCGCCCGCCCGGCCCACGCCGACCGGGTGCGGTCGTGGGACTTGGCGTTGACCTCGAGGGTGCCGGTGGGCTGGTCGTGGCGGAGCCGCAGCCCGGTGGAGGTGCCCAGATAGGTGGAGACCACCTGGTGGTGGGCGAAGCCGTACAGCTCGCGGCCCTCGGAACGGGCCCGCGCGAAGGACTCGCCCAGCGCCGGGGCGAAGGCGGCGAACACCGACGAGGAGGTCTCGGCCGGCGCCTCGGCGAAGTCGGGGGAGGCGGGCACGCCCTCCACCAGCGGCCGCGCGTCCTCGGCCGGACCGGCGGCCCGCGCCGCCTCCTCCGCGGCCCGCACCAGCGGCTCGATGTCGTCGTCGGTGACGGCCGAGCGGGAGACCACCCCCGACGCCGTCCCCTCGGCGCCGTCGACGGTCGCGACGACGGTGAGGGTGCGGCCGCGGGTGACGCCGTTGGTGGTCAGCGCGTTGCCCGCCCACCGCAGGTTGGCGGTGGACTCCTCGTCGGCGATGACCACGCAGCCGTCGGCCCGCGACAGCGCCAGGGCGCGCTCGACGACCTCGTGGGGAGCGGGGGACGCGGAGGACGCGGGGGACGCGGAGAACGCGGAGAACATGGTCATCGGCCGGCCTCCTGGGCGGTGTTGAGGATGTTGACGCCGCGGAAGAGCGCGGAGGGGCAGCCGTGCGAGACGGAGGCGACCTGGCCCGGCTGGGCCTTGCCGCAGTTGAACGCGCCGCCGAGCACGTACGTCCGCGGCCCGCCGACGGCCTCCATCGACCCCCAGAAGTCGGTGGTGGTCGCCTGGTAGGCCACGTCGCGCAACTGCCCGGCGAGCCGTCCGTTCTCGATCCGGAAGAAGCGCTGCCCGGTGAACTGGAAGTTGTGGCGCTGCATGTCGATCGACCACGAGCGGTCGCCGACCACGTAGATCCCCCGCTCCACGCGGGAGATCAGCTCCTCGGTGTCCGGCCCGTCCGGGTCCGGCCGCAGCGAGACGTTCGCCATGCGCTGCACGGGGACGTGGGAGGGGGAGTCGGCGTAGGCGCAGCCGTTGGAGCGGCCGAGGCCGGTCAGCTTCGCGATCCGCCGGTCGAGCTGGTAGCCGACCAGGATCCCGTCCTTCACCAGGTCCCAGGACTGCGCCTCGACGCCCTCGTCGTCGTAGCCGATCGTGGCCAGCCCGTGCTCGGCGGTGCGGTCGCCGGTGACGTTCATGACCGGCGAGCCGTACCGCAGCGTGCCGAGCTTGTCGAGGGTGGCGAAGGAGGTGCCCGCGTACGCCGCCTCGTAGCCCAGCGCCCGGTCCAGCTCGGTGGCGTGGCCGATCGACTCGTGGATCGTCAGCCACAGGTTGGAGGGGTCGACCACCAGGTCGTACGTGCCCGCCTCGACGCCGGGGGCGCGCATCTTCTCGGCCAGCAGCTCCGGGATGCGCGCCAGCTCCGCGTCCCAGTCCCAGCCGGTGCCGGTCGTGTACTCCCAGCCGCGTCCGGCCGGGGGCGCCAGGGTCCGCATCGAGTCGAAGTCGCCGGAGTCGGCGACGGACACGGCCGTCAGCTCCGGGTGCAGGCGGACGCGCTGCTGGGTGGTGACCGTGCCGGCGGTGTCCGCGTAGAACTTGTTCTCCCGGACGGTCAGCAGCGAGGCGTCCGCGTGCGAGACTCCCTCGGCGGCCAGCAGCCGCCTGCTCCAGTCCGCCAGCAGCGCCGTCTTCTCGGCGTCCGGCACGTCGAACGGGTCGACCTCGTACGACGAGACCCACGTCCGCTCGCCGTGCACCGGCTCGTCCGCCAGCTCCACCCGCTCGTCGGAACCGGCCGCCTCGATGACCTTCGCCGACAGCTTCGCCATCTCCACGGCCCGGCCCGCCACCTTCGCGGCGGCGTCCATCGTCAGGTCCACTCCCGAGGCGAAGCCCCACGCCCCGCCGTGCACCACCCGCACCGCGTACCCGGCGTCGGTGACGTCCGAGGACCCGGCCGGCTTCGCGTCGCGCAGCCGCCAGGAGGCGCTGCGGATCCGCTCGAAACGGAAGTCGGCGTGCTCGGCCCCCAGGGCCCGGGCCCGCGCGAGCGCCGCGTCGGCGAGCGCGCGCAGCGGCAGCGCGAGGAAGGACTCATCGATCTCGTGCACCACGGGCGCTCCTCCTTGTCGATGCATGACCGCAGTGAACCACGACCCGCCCGCCGGACGCGGCCGATAAACGAGGGCCCCGGCCGGGGCCCGGTCTACCCTGCCCGGCGCGGGGGCAGGGGAAGCGGAGAGGGAACCACCGGGGAGGGACGCATGGGGAACGACGACGGGGGCCGGCCGGGCTTCCCGTGGGTGTGGCTGCTGCCGCAGCTCGCCGTCCTGGTGGGGCTGGCGGTCTGGGGCGCCGCGGTGTACCCGCACCTGCCGGAGAGGGTGCCGCGGCACATCGGCCCCGGCGGGGTCGACGCCTGGGCGGACAGGTCCGTCGGCGCGGTCTTCGTCCCCGTCTTCGTCCACGCCGGGACCGTCGTGATGACGGCCGCCGCCGCGGTGGCGGCGCTGCGCGTGCGCCCCGCGGACGAGCTCGCCCCCGGGGAGCGGGCCTCCTCCCTGGTCAACCGCCCCTCCACCCGTGCCTCGGCGCTGCGGACGGCCAGGGCCACGCTCCAGCTCGGCTTCTGCGTCGGCCTGTCGATCGCCGTGACCTGCGCGGTGATGTGGCGCACCGAGCCGGACCCGCACGTGCCCTCATGGCTGCTCGCCGCGGTGCTCGCCCCGGTCGTCCTCGGACTGGTGCCCGTCCTCGCCGCGGCCGTCCGGGACCGCCGCGAGCGGCGGAAGTGACCCGGCCGCCGGTGTGTTCCCGCGCGGCGCCGGGTACTCGCGGCGCCCCGGGCTCCCGCACCGGGACCAGCGCGGAGGAGATCAAGGAGATGCGGACATGAGCGACTACTCCGGCCCCTACGACGGCAGGGAACACGATCCGTCCGAGATGAGGAGCGGCGGGGAGAGGGCGAAGGAGACGCGGCGCCCCGAGGGGGAGGACCGGGCCGAGGGCGAGCGCCCCGGCGACGAGCGCCCCGGCGACGAGCGCCCCGGCGACGAGGGCGAGGGGGACGAGGGCGGGGAGCAGGACCGCGGCCGGGGCACCGGCCCCGCCGTCACCGGACCGCCGCCGTCCCCGGAGAGCTGACCGGGGACGGCGCCCCGCCCGCCGGCGGTCCGCACCCTCGTGCCCCTCGTGCCCCTCGTGCCCCCGCCCCGCCCCGCCCCGCCTCGCCCGTGCGCGCCCCGGCACGGCGCCCCGGAACGCCGTGTGACCTTCGGATTCTCGTACGATCTCCGGCGCACGGGGGCGGCGCCGGCGTGCCCGGGCGGCTTTCTGTAGGGATCCCACAGGACCCCGGCAGAGCCCCTGTCGGGGACCCGTTCCCCGGCGCGGAGAGCCGGACGATAGTTTCTTGAGGAGTACCTGCTCCCTACGGAAGAGGGTGTTCCCTTGAGCCGCTCGGTTCTCGTCACCGGAGGCAACCGCGGCATCGGCCTGGCCATCGCCCGGGCGTTCGCCGACGCGGGCGACAAGGTCGCCGTCACCTACCGGTCGGGTGAGCCGCCGGAGGGCTTCTGCGCCGTCAGGTGCGACATCACCGTCCCCGAGCAGGTGGAGCAGGCCTACAAGGAGATCGAGGAGAGGCAGGGCCCGGTCGAGGTCCTGGTCGCCAACGCCGGTGTCACCCGGGACCAGTTGCTCCTGCGGATGTCCGAGGAGGACTTCACCTCCGTCCTGGAGACCAACCTCACCGGCACCTTCCGGGTCGTCAAGCGCGCCACCAGGGGCATGCTCCGCGCCCGCAGGGGCCGCATCGTGCTGATCTCCTCCGTCGTCGGCCTGCTGGGCTCGGCGGGGCAGGCCAACTACGCCGCGTCCAAGGCCGGCCTGGTCGGCTTCGCCCGCTCGATCGCCCGGGAGCTGGGCTCCCGCAACATCACCTGCAACGTGGTCGCGCCGGGCTTCGTGGACACCGACATGACGCGCGCGCTCACCGACGAGCAGCGTGCGAACATCGTCGGCCAGGTCCCGCTGGGCCGCTACGCCCGGCCCGAGGAGATCGCCTCCTCGGTGCGCTTCCTGGCCTCGGAGGAGGCCGCGTACATCACCGGAGCCGTCATTCCCGTGGACGGCGGATTGGGCATGGGTCACTGAACGTCATGAGCGGACTTCTCGCCGGAAAGCGCATCCTCGTCACCGGGGTGCTCACCGACTCCTCGATCGCCTTCCACGTCGCCAGGCTGGCCCAGGAGGAGGGCGCCGAGGTCGTCCTCACCGGTTTCGGGCGGCTGACGCTGGTGCAGCGCATCGCCAGGCGGCTTCCCAAGGAGGCCCCGGTGATCGAGCTGGACGTGCAGAACAAGGAGCACCTGGACACCCTGGCCGGCAAGGTCTCCGAGCACCTCGGCGACGGCATCGGGCTGGACGGCGTCGTGCACTCCATCGGCTTTGCGCCGCAGGACGCGCTCGGCGGCAACTTCCTCAACACCGGCTGGGAGTCGGTCGCCACGGCGGTCGAGGTCTCGGCGTACTCCCTGAAGTCCCTGACCATGGCCCTGATGCCGCTGCTGGAGCAGCGCGGCGGCTCGGTCGTCGGCATGGACTTCGACGCGCAGGTGGCCTGGCCCAAGTACGACTGGATGGGCGTGGCCAAGGCCGCCCTGGAGTCCACCTCCCGCTACCTCGCCCGCGACCTGGGCCACAAGAACATCCGCTGCAACCTGGTGTCGGCCGGGCCCATCAAGTCCATGGCCGCCAAGTCCATCCCGGGCTTCGAGGAGCTGGCGGACGTGTGGAACACCCGCGCCCCGATCGGCTGGGACCTCAGCGACCCCGAGCCCGCCGCGCGCGGCGTGGTCGCCCTGCTCTCGGACTGGTTCCCGAAGACCACGGGCGAGATCGTGCACGTGGACGGCGGCGTCCACATGATGGGCGCGTAGCGCGCACCGCCGCCCGAACGCACGAGCCGCCCCCGGTCCCGTCGCGGGACCGGGGGCGGCTCGCGCGCGTCGCACGGCGCCCTCGCGGGGGAGGGGGAGCCGGTCAGTCGCCGGGCCCGGAGCCGCGGCAGGTCTGCGCGTACGAGCCCGCCTCCCGTGCCGCGGTCTCCGCGTCGCGGTCCTGGATGGCGGCCACCAGCCGACCGTGGTCCAGGTACTCCTCCGAGCGCAGCTCCTCGCCCACGTCGTGGCGGAGGAAGGTGCGCAGGACGGTGCCGAGGTCCGCGTAGAGCGCGGTGAGCACCTCGTTGTGGGACGACTTGACGATCGCCAGGTGCAGCGTGACGTCCGCCTCCACGAAGCGCTCCACCTCGCCCGTCTCCCAGGCCGCCTCGCGCCGCCGGAGCAGCGTCCCCAGTTGGCGCAGGTCCTGCTCGGTGCGGCGGTGCGCGGCCAGCCGGGCGGCCTCGGCCTCCAGCACCGAACGCAGCTCGGCCACGTCGCGCGGATCGGCGTCCGCGAAACGGCGGTGCATCACCCCGGCCAGCTCGCTGGTGGCCACCACGTAGGTGCCCGAGCCCTGCCGGATGTCCAGCAGCCCGTTGTGGGCGAGGGCCCGTACGGCCTCGCGCACGGTGTTGCGGGCCACGCCGAGCTGTTCGACCAGTTCGGGCTCGGTCGGGATGCGGGAGCCCACCGGCCACTCGCCGGAGGTGATCTGGTCGCGCAGGGCGTCGATGACCTGGTCGGCCAGGGCGGAGCGGCGGGGCGAGGTCAGAGGCATGGCACTTCCCGGGTCTGCGGGTAGGTGGAGGGGCGCACTGGGTGGCCTCGATTCATCCGATGATTCTATGATGCTTGTCATGGCCAACGATCCCGCGACCATCGACCACCGGGCGGACGGGAGGCTCCCGAACAGCGTAGGCACCCGCGCCACCCCGGGAGCCGGCGCGGGGAACTCCCCGTGGGCGCGGCGGCTGCTGGCCGCCGGCCTCGTCCTCGCCGCCCTCAACCTGCGCCCCGCCATAGCCGGGCTCGGCCCCCTCCTGGAGGAGGTCCGCGCCGCCCTGGCGATGAACGGCACCGTCGCCGGACTGCTCACCTCCGCGCCCGCCCTGTGCTTCGCCGTCTTCGGCGGCGCCGCGCCCAGGCTGGCCCGCCGCCACGGCCCGGCCGCGGTGGTGCTCGCCGGGATGGCCGCCGTCACCGCCGGGCTGGCGCTGCGCCCCCTCGCGGGCGGCACGGCCCTGTTCCTGGCCGCCAGCGTGTTGGCGCTGGCGGGCATCGCGGCCTGCAACGTCCTGATGCCCGTGGTCGTCAAGCGCTGGTTCCCCGACCGGATCGGCCCGATGACCGGGCTGTACTCCATGGCGCTGTCCCTGGGCACCGCCGCGGCGGCCGCCCTCACCGTCCCGGCGACCGAGGCGCTGGGCGGCGACTGGCGCCTCGGGCTCGGGATGTGGGCGCTGCTCGGCGCGCTCGCGCTGCTGGTGTGGGTGCCGGTCGTACGCGGCGGCCGGGACCGTCCCGCGGGCTCCGCCGCGTCCGCCGGAGCCGGCTCCGCCGAGGACGGCCCCGCGCCCGTGATCCGCATCACCCGCTCCGCCACCGCCTGGGCGCTCGGCGTCTTCTTCGGCCTCCAGGCCACCGCCGCCTACGTCATCATGGGCTGGCTGCCGCAGATCCTCCGCGACGCAGGCCTCCCCGCCTCCACCGCCGGGCTGCTGCTCGCGGTCACCATGGGGCTGGGCATACCGCTGTCCTTCGTCCTGCCCCGGATCGCCGCCCGGCTCGGTCACCAGGGACCCCTCGTCGCCGTCCTGGCCTGCTGCGGACTCGGCGGGTACGCCGGGCTGTGGTTCGCCCCGGCGCAGGGCGCCCTGGTCTGGGCGCTGCTGCTGGGCGTCTCCAACTGCGCCTTCCCGCTCGTCCTCACCATGATCGGCATGCGGGCGCGGACCGGCGCCGGGGTCGCCAAGCTCTCCGCCTTCGCGCAGGGCACCGGCTATCTGATCGCCACCCCCGGGCCGCTGCTGGTCGGAGCCCTCCACCAGCACGGCGGAGGCTGGCACGCGCCCCTGGCCCTGATGGCCGCCCTGATGGTCGCCCAGCTCTCGGTGGGCCTGGTGGCGGGCCGGGACCGGTGCGTCGAGGACGGCGGCTGAGTGCGACACTGGGCGCATGCCAGTGCTCGAACCCGATCCCCCCAACGGCCAGAAGAAGCTGCTCCTCATCTTCGGCGCGATGCTCGGCGTCACCGTCGTGATCGGCGTCCTCGCCTCCCTCATCGCCCCGTAGCGCCCCGCGGCGGCGCCCCCGGGCCGGCCCCGCCACGGGGCCGTGGTGGGGCTGGCCCCACCATCCCCTAGGGGGTCGGGCTCAGGGGGCAATGGGTGGATCACCGGATGGGACCGCCGTCCCGCGGCCCGTAGCGTCGGAGCACACCGCTCAGACGCCACGGAAGACGACGGAGGCGAAGCCCGATGACGGCCCACGCACCCACCCGGTCCACCCGCCGACCGGCGGCCGGCGGCGCGGACGCGCGGCTGCCGTGGTGGGCGCTGGCGCTGCCCGCGCTCGCCTTCGCCGCACTGCTGTCGCTGCTCCTCGGCGGCGAGGCGGAGGCCGCCGAGTCCCCGCAGTACCTCGCGCGGCTGCTGGAGCGCCTCTGGCAGCTCCTGGCGCACTGAGGGCGGGCCCCGCCCGCCCGCGGGTCACCCGGTCGAGGAGGGTCCCCAACTCCCCGCGCCGCACGCCGCCATTCGTGCGAAGCTGGAGGCATGAGCGTCGATGTGCCCCGCAGGATCGTCATCCTCCGTCACGCCAAGGCCGACTGGCCCGACGGCGTGGCCGACCACGACAGGCCGCTCGCGGAACGAGGCCGCAGGGACGCACCGGTCGCCGGCCGCTGGCTCGCCGCGAGCGGCATCACCCCCGACCTCACCCTCTGCTCCACCGCCGCCCGCACCCGCGAGACCTGGAAGCTGGTCGTCCACGAGTTGCCGCAGCGGCCGAGGACGGTCTACGAGGAGCGGCTCTACGAGGCCTCGCCCGGCGAACTGATCGCGGTGGTCAACGAGGTGCCGGACGACGTCGGGGACCTCATGCTCGTCGGCCACAACCCCGGTATGCACGCCTTGGCCGACATCCTCGCGGGCGAGGCCGAGGAGGAGGCCAGGACCCGGCTCGGCCACACCGGCTTCCCCACCTCCGCCATGGCCGTCATCTCCTTCGCCGGCTCCTGGAAGTCCGTGGAGCACGGGGTCGGGCGCCTCGAGGCGCACTGGGCGCCGCACGACTGACGCGGGGGCGGGGCGCGGCCGGGTGGGAGGCGGGGCGCGTCCGCACCGCGTATACCCCGCCTCCCACCCGCCCGCACCCCCGCCGGGCCGGAACCGCTCCGGCCCGGCGGATCCGGCGCCGTGCCCGGTCGGCGGCCTCACACCGCGGTGTCGGCCGCCTCGACCTCCTCGCGCGTGACGCCCAGCAGGTACAGCACGGTGTCCAGGAACGGCACGTTCACCGCCGTGTGCGCGGCCTCCTGCACCACCGGCTTGGCGTTGAACGCGACCCCGAGCCCGGCGGTGTTGAGCATGTCCAGATCGTTGGCGCCGTCGCCGATCGCCACGGTCTGGGAGAGCGGGACCCCGGCCTCCGACGCGAAGCGGCGCAGCAGACGCGCCTTGCCCGCCCGGTCCACGACCTCCCCGACCACCCGGCCGGTCAGCTTCCCGTCCACGATCTCCAGGGTGTTGGCCGAGGCGAAGTCGAGCCCCAGCCGCTCCTTCAGATCGTCGGTGACCTGTGTGAAACCGCCCGAGACCACGCCCACCTGGTAGCCCAGGCGCTTGAGGGTGCGGATGAGGGTGCGCGCGCCCGGCGTGAGCCGGACCTCGGAGCGCACCTTGTCGACGACCGACTCGTCCAGCCCCTCCAGCAGCGCCACCCGGGCGTGCAGCGACTGCTCGAAGTCCAGCTCGCCGCGCATCGCGGCGGCGGTCACCTCGGCGACCTTCTCCTCGCAGCCCGCGTGCGCCGCGAACAGCTCGATCACCTCGTCCTGGATGAGCGTGGAGTCCACGTCCATCACCACCAGGCGCTGCGCCCGGCGGTGCAGCCCGGCGGCGACGACGGCGACGTCCACGCCCAGGGCCGCCGCCTTCGGGGCCAGCGCGGTCCGCAGCGCCTCCGTCTCGGCGCCCGAGACGGCGAACTCCACCGCCGTGACCGGGTACTTCGCCAGCCGGAAGATCCGGTCGATGTTGCCGCCGACACCGGTTATCCGGGCGGCGATGGCGGCCGTCGCCTCGGCGGTCAGCGGATGGCCGAGCACGGTCACGTGGGAGCGGCCGGTGCCGCGCGGCCGGTTGTCGCCCCGGCCGGAGATGATCTCCGCCTGGAGCCGTACCGACTCCGCCCAGGAGTGGACGGTCGCCCGCAGCCTCCCCTCGGCGCCGCTCCCGCCCGGCGTGGTGACCAGGGCGCACAGGGTGATGCGGCCGCGGGTGACGACCTGCTCGATGTCTATGACGTCCAGGGAGTAGGCGGCCAGCGTCTCGAAGAGACCTGCGGTGATGCCCGGCCGGTCCTTGCCGAAGATCTTCACCAGGAGGGTGGGGGCGCCCTCGTCGGCGGTGGCGGCGGGGACGGGCGGCGGGGTCTGCGAAGCGCTCATGATGATCCCTACGGTATCGAGCACCGAAGCGGTTCCGTACGCACGTCCGTACCCCGGACAGGCCCGGGCGGGCCCTCGCCGGTCCACCGGCCGGGGCCGGCGCGCGAGCCGGGGCGGACCGGTCCGCGCCGGTCCGCCCGCTCTCTCCCGGGGGACGGAGCGGACCGTAGCGGTTCGGCAACCATCCGCCGGGGGCGGCTTTCTGGACGGCCGCCGAGCCTGGAATAGTTCCTCCACGATCGTTCGCCATCCCTAGCCCCCTCGTCACAGGGGGTAGCTCGGGGGACAACTTTGTGGGGCATGGAGTGCCGGAACTCGTACTGGAATTGAACGGACACACCTGGACGCTCGACCCGTCCCGGTCGTACACCCTGGGACGCGATCCGCAGGGTGACCTCGTGGTCGAGGACGCCAGGGTCTCCTGGCGGCACGCCACACTGCGCTGGGGCGGCGACGCCTGGGTCGTCGAGGACCACGGCAGCACCAACGGCACGTACGCGCAGGGGCAGCGGGTCCAGCGGCTGGAGGTCGGCGCGGGCTCGGTCGTGCACCTGGGCAACGCCACCGACGGCCCCAGGCTGAGCTTCTCCGGCCGGGCCGCCGCGGCCGTGCCGCACTCACCGGTGCAGGCGCCGGTGCAGTCACCGGTGCACACGCCGGTGCGGACTCCCGAACAGGCGGTGCCCGCCCAGCAGCCGGCGGCGCAGTCCCAGCCGCAGCCCCAGCCCCAGCCGCAGGGCGGCCCCGGCTGGGGCCACCCGCCGCAGACCCCGCAGCAGCCGGTGCCGCAGCAGTACGCGCCGCAGCCCCCCGGGGGCGGCGTCCCCGCGCAGGGCGCCCCTCCGCAGGGCGGCGCGCCGCGGCAGGCGGGCGCCCCGGCCCACGGCGACCACCGCAGCCCGACCACCTTCCACCAGTTCTCGCTGGGCCGGGTGATGCGGATCGGCCGTGCGCTGGAGAACGAGCTGGTCGTCTCCGACCTCCAGGTCTCCCGCCACCACGCGGAGTTCCGCTCCACGCCCGACGGCCGCTTCGAGATCCGCGACCTGGGCAGCCACAACGGCACGTACGTCAACGGCCAGCCGCTGCCGAAGTCGGGCTCGGCGCTCATCGGGCCCGCCGACATCGTCGGCGTCGGCCACTCGACCTTCCGGGTGGTGGGCGACCGGCTCGAGGAGTTCGTCGACACCGGCGAGGTCTCCTTCTCGGCCCGCCACCTGACGGTCAAGGTGGACGGCGGCAAGGTGATCCTCAACAACGTCACCTTCGGCGTCCCGGAGAAGTCCCTGGTCGCCGTCATCGGCCCGTCCGGCTCCGGCAAGTCCACGCTGCTGCGCGCCCTCACCGGTTACCGCCCGGCCGACATCGGCGAGGTCCTCTACGACAACCGCAACCTCTACAAGCAGTTCGCCGAGCTGCGCCAGCGCATCGGGCTGGTCCCGCAGGACGACATCCTCCACAAGGAGCTGACCGTCCGCACCGCCCTGCGCTACGCGGCCAAGCTGCGCTTCCCCGGCGACGTCGCCGAGGCCGAGCGCAACGCGCGGATCGAGGAGGTGCTGGCCGAGCTCAAGCTCGACATCCACGCCGGCAAGAAGATCACCTCCCTCTCCGGCGGCCAGCGCAAGCGCGTCTCGGTCGCGCTGGAACTGCTCACCAAGCCGTCGCTGATCTTCCTGGACGAGCCGACCTCCGGCCTGGACCCGGGCATGGACCGCGACGTGATGAAGCTGCTGCGCGAGCTGGCCGACGACGGCCGCACCGTGCTGGTGGTCACCCACTCGGTCGCGGAGCTGGGGCTGTGCGACCGGGTCCTGGTGATGGCGCCGGGCGGCGGGGTGGCCTACTTCGGCCCGCCCGAGGAGGCCCTGAACTTCTTCGGCTACGAGAGCTGGGCGGACGTCTTCTCGGCCTTCGAGAACTACCGCGACTACGACTGGATCGGCCGCTGGCAGGGCTCGCAGCACTACCAGCTCTACGCCGCCGACATCGACGCCGCCGTCCCGCAGCAGGCGCACCAGCAGTACGCGGTGCCGACGCCCTCCGCACCGGCGGCCCGGCCGCGCAAGCCGCAGAGCTGGGGCTCCCAGCTGTGGACCCTCACCAGGCGCTACACATCGGTCATCGCGTCCGACAAGGGCTTCCTGGCGCTGATGGTCATCCTGCCCGTGATCCTGGGCGTGGTCAGCACGGTGATCCCCACCGAGTACGGCCTCACGCGCAACCCCAAGGGCTACAACCAGCACGCGGGCACGATCCTGCTGATCCTCGCGGTCGGCATGTGCCTGTCCGGCGCGGCCAACTCCGTGCGCGAGCTGGTCAAGGAGCGGGTGATCTACGAACGGGAACGGGCCACCGGCCTGTCGCGTTCGGCGTACCTGATGTCCAAGGTGATCGTCCTCGGACTGATCACCGCCTTCCAGGGCGTGATCATCTGCGCCATCGGCTTCTCGGTGCGCGACCTGCCCGAGGAGGGCCTGGTCCTGCCCACGGCCGTCGAACTGTGCGTGGGGATCATCGCGTTCGGCCTCACCGCCATGATGGTCGGCCTGGTGATCTCCTCGCTGGTGAAGACCTCCGAGATGACCATGCCCCTGCTGGTGGGCTTCGCGATCGTCCAGCTGGTCTTCACCGGCGTGCTCTTCCAGGTCTTCGACGCGCCCGGCATCGAGCAGGTGGCCTGGCTGATGCCCTCGCGCTGGGCGGTCGCCGCCACCGGCGCCACCGTCGACCTCTCCCGCACCATGGCCCCCTGGGACCGGGAGAACCCCACCAGCCTCGACCCGCTGTGGGAGCACAGCGCGGGCGTGTGGGCGATGGACCTGCTGATCCTGCTCGCCATCGGCGTCGCCTGCGGCTTCGCCGTGGCCCGCCTCCTGCGCCGCCACGAGCCGGAGGTCATGCGCGAGTGACCGCGCGCCCCGCGCGCGGCGTACGAGGGCGGCTCCCCCGGGCTCCGGGGGAGCCGCCCTCGCCGTATCCCTCGCCCGCCCCCCCGCCCGCTCCGCCCGCCCCCGACCGCGGTCCCGGGACCATCGTCCGGCCGCGGCCGGGACGGCGGACCGATCCGCCCCCGCGCACCCGCCGGTACCGTGGCCGCATGCTCCCGAGAACCGGGCTGGCGGCCGTCAGCGCCGCCCTGCTCGCCATGAACCGCCGGCTGGAGGTCCGCGACGTCCTCCAGACGATCACGGCCTCCGCCCGCGAACTCCTCGACGCCGAGTACGCCGCCCTCGGCGTCCCCGACGACCACGGGGGCTTCGCGCAGTTCGTCGTGGCCGGGGTCGACGAAGAGCGGTGGCGGGCGATCGGGCCGCTGCCCCGCCAGCACGGCATCCTCGCCGCCATGCTGCGCGACGCCTCGCCGCAGCGCCTCGCCGACGTCCGCCGGGACCCGCGCTTCGAGGGCTGGCCCGCCGCCCACCCGGAGCTGGCCGACTTCATCGGCATGCCCGTCGCCGACGGCGAGGAGGTCCTCGGAGCGCTCTTCCTCGCCAACAAGCGGTGCGACCGCCCCGCGGGCGGCTGCGGCTTCACCGAGGAGGACGAGGAACTGCTGCGCCTGCTCGCCGAGCACGCCGCCATCGCCCTCACCAACGCCCGCCTCTACGAGCGCAGCCGCGAGCTGACCATCGCCGGGGAGCGCGCCCGCATCGCCCACGAACTGCACGACGCCGTCTCCCAGAAGCTGTTCTCCCTGCGCCTGACCGCCCAGGCCGCCACCGCCCTGGTCGACCGGGACCCGGAGCGCGCCAAGGAGGAGCTGCGCCAGGTCGCGAAGCTGGCCGCCGAGGCCGCCGACGAGCTGCGGGCCGCGGTCGTCGAGCTGCGCCCCGCCGCCCTGGAGGAGGACGGCCTGGTCGCCGCCCTCCGCAGCCAGGTGCGGGTCCTGGACCGGGCGCACGGCGCCTCCGTCGTCTTCGACGGCGAAGGCGTGCGGGCGCTGCCGGCCGCCCGGGAGGAGGCGCTGCTGAGAGTGGCGCAGGAGGCCCTGCACAACGCCCTGCGGCACTCCGGGGCCCGGCGGGTGACCGTCACCCTCGCCCGCCGCGGCGCCGCCGTCGTGCTGCGGGTGGCCGACGACGGCCGCGGCTTCGACCCCGCCGCGGTCCGCCGCGCCGGCCGCCGCCTGGGCCTGGTGTCGATGCGCGACCGGGCCGCCGGGGTCGGCGGAACCCTGAGGGTGGAGTCGGAGCCCGGCAAGGGCACCGTGATCGAGATGGAGGTGCCCGGTGGCTGACGGGATCGCCGAAGTGATCAGAGTCCTGCTGGTGGACGACCACCAGGTCGTGCGCCGGGGGCTGCGCACGTTCCTGGAGGTCCAGGACGACATCGAGGTGGTCGGGGAGGCCGCCGACGGGGCGGAGGGCGTGGCCCGCGCCGAGGAGCTGCGGCCCGACGTGGTCCTGATGGACATCACGATGCCCGGCACCGACGGCGTCGAGGCGCTGCGCACGCTGCGCGGGCTGCACAACCCCGCCCGGGTGCTGGTCGTCACCAGCTTCACCGAGCGGCGCACCGTCGTCCCCGCCCTGCGCGCCGGAGCCGCCGGCTACGTCTACAAGGACATCGACCCCGACGCCCTGGCCGGAGCCATCCGCTCGGTGCACGCCGGACACGTCCTGCTCCAGCCCGAGGTCGCCCAGGCCCTGCTCACCCAGGAGGGGACCGGGGGCGGGCCGGGCCGGGGCACCGCCCTGACCGAGCGGGAGCGCGAGGTGCTCGCGCTGATAGCCGACGGGCGCTCGAACCGGGAGATCGCCCGGCACCTGGTGCTGTCCGAGAAGACCGTCAAGACGCACGTGTCCAACATCCTGATGAAGCTGGACCTCGCCGACCGCACCCAGGCCGCGCTGTGGGCCGTCCGGCACGGCGTGACCGGCTGACGGACTGACGGACGCCCGGACCGCGGGATCGCCCGGCGCCGGGCCCGGACCCCTCCCGGACGCCCCAGCGCCGTCCGGGCCCTCCCCGCGGAAATCCATGCCTAAATTCATACGAACGTGTGGATGTCACCGGTTCGGCGTATCGCGACGGGACCCGGCCCGTTCTCCAGTGCGTGCCGCGGCGGACGGCCGCGGCGAACGCAAGGAGGATCGAGAAGTGAAGAACCTGAAGAGGATCACCGCCGTCGCGATGGTGACCGGCGGGCTCGTCGCCGCCGGTGCGGGCGTGGCCTCGGCCAGTGCGGGCGCGCAGGGCGGCGCCGCCTACTCGCCCGGCGTCGGCTCGGGCAACGTGGTCCAGGTCCCGCTCCACGTGCCGGTCAACGTCTGCGGCAACACCGTCAACGTCATCGGCCTGCTGAACCCGACCTTCGGCAACGGCTGCGCCAACGCGTGAGCGCGAACGCACGGAGGTGACGGGCGGCTCCGCACGCCCACTCCACGTGACCGGCCTCCCGGGCCCGACCGGGAGGCCGGTTCCGCGCTCAGCCCCGCTCGCGCTCCTCCACGTACGCGTTGTACGCCGCCACCATCGCCCGCCGGGCCGTACGCTCCACCGGCCGCAGCGCCTCGGCCCGCGCCGCCATCGCCCCCGCGCTCACCGCGCCGCCGTGCTCCGGCCCGTACGCGATGTCCACCAGCGCGCCCACGCGCTGCGCCAGCTCCAGGACGCGCACCGCACGCGGCGGATAGCCCGGCGCCAGCAGACGGCGGTCCGCCGCCGCGCGCGCCCGGTACGCCTCCAGCGCCGCGTTCGCCACCGGCCCCGACCCGGCCACGTCCAGCCGCGTCAGCACCTCCGTCGCCTCGCGCAGCGCCTCCGCCAGCTCCCGCTCAGCCTCCCCGAGCGACGGCACGTCCGCGGGCGGCGCCACGCGCACCGGCAGGCAGTGCCACACCACCTCGGTGTGCACGTCGCCCTCCGGTCCCGCCTCGCGCACCTGCGGCACCAGTCCCAGCCCCGCGCCCGTCCCGACCACCGCCTCACCGGCGTCCAGGGCACGCGCGTTGAACTCCGGCGGGCCGCTCAGCCCCAGCGGGTGCCCCGGCGCGGGCATCGCCAGCCGCAGTCCCGTCACCCCCGAGGCGCGCAGCCGGCCGAGCGCGAGGGTGAGACCCACCTCACCGGACTCGCCCGGCAGGCCCGCCACGCGGTGCACCGTGTCGTCGCCCACGATGCGCGGCGCGGCGTCGTCGGGCGACACCACTCCGGCGAACAGGGCATTTCCCCAGGCGGTCAGCCGCCCGGAACGAGGTTCGTCGAGCATGCCCCCAGCCTAAGGACAGCGGGCCGGGAGGCGTGGCGTAGGTTTTCCCTGGGGACTGTGCCCACAGGCACAGGCGACAGCTGCGACTGCAATGGGAGACAACGCGCCATGAGCGATGTACTGGAGCTGGTGGACGTATCCGTGGTCCGCGAGGGTCGGGCTCTGGTGGAAGACGTCTCCTGGTCGGTGAAGGAGGGCGAGCGCTGGGTGATCCTCGGCCCCAACGGCGCGGGCAAGACCACCCTCCTCAACATCGCGTCCAGCTACCTCTACCCGACCTCCGGCACCGCCACCATCCTCGGCGAGAGGCTCGGCGCCGTGGACGTCTTCGAACTGCGCCCGCGCATCGGCATGGCCAGCAGCGCGCTCGCCGAGAAGCTCTCGCGCGGCCAGACCGTGCTCCAGACCGTCCTCACCGCCGCCTACGGCATGACCGCGGGCTGGCGCGAGCAGTACGACGCCGTCGACGAGCAGCGGGCGCTGGCCTTCCTCGACCGCCTCGGGATGAGCGAGTACCTCGACCGCAGGTTCGGCACCCTCTCCGAGGGCGAGCGCAAGCGCACCCAGATCGCCCGCGCGATGATGACCGACCCCGAACTGCTCCTCCTGGACGAGCCCGCGGCCGGACTCGACCTCGGCGGCCGCGAGGACCTGGTGCGCCGGCTCGGGCGGCTCGCCCGCGACCCGTACGCCCCCTCGATGATCATGGTGACCCACCACGTCGAGGAGATCCCCCCGGGCTTCACCCACGTGCTGATGATCCGGCAGGGCAAGGTGCTCACCGCCGGGCCGGTCGAGACCGAACTGACCTCCGCCAACCTCTCGCGCTGCTTCGGTCTGCCCCTGGTCGTGGAGCACAACGGCGGCCGCTGGACGGCGCAGGGTCTCCCGCTCGGCTGACCCGGGCCCTACCATGACGGTGTGGACGCATGGGTGTGGTGGCTGATCGCCGCCGTAGGGCTCGGAATCCCGCTCGTACTGACGGCCATGCCCGAGTTCGGCATGTTCGCGGTGGGCGCCGTGGCCGCCGCGGCCGTCGCCGCGCTCGGCGGAGGGCTGGTGGCGCAGGTGGCCGTCTTCGTGGTGGTCTCCACCGCGCTGGTCCTCGTCGTCCGCCCCGTCGCCAGACGCATGCAGACCCAGCGGCCCGAACACCGCAGCGGCGTCGACGCGCTGACGGGGCGCCAAGCCGTCGTGCTGGAGCGGGTCGACGGCTCCGGAGGGCGGATCAAGCTCGCGGGCGAGGTCTGGTCCGCGCGCGCCCTCGACACGAGCATGGCCTACGAGCCGGGTGACCAGGTGGACGTGGTGGAGATCGACGGGGCGACCGCCGTCGTGATGTGATGGGCGGTAACCGCACGGTCACACCCGTCGGCGACGCCCAGCACGCAGTCGGCCGTGCCAGTCACCGCAGTCAGCGTGAAATCCTAGGAACGCAGGGGGAGACACGATGGACGCCATCATCATCGTGCTGATCATCCTGGTGGTGCTGGTCTTCATCGCACTCATCAAGACGATCCAGGTCATTCCGCAGGCCAGCGCCGCGATCGTGGAGCGCTTCGGCCGCTACACCCGGACGCTGAACGCCGGCCTCAACATCGTCGTCCCGTTCATCGACACCATCCGCAACCGCGTCGACCTCCGCGAGCAGGTCGTCCCCTTCCCGCCCCAGCCGGTGATCACCCAGGACAACCTGGTCGTGAACATCGACACGGTCATCTACTACCAGGTCACCGACGCCCGGGCCGCGACGTACGAGGTCGCCAGCTACATCCAGGCCATCGAGCAGCTCACCGTCACCACCCTGCGCAACATCATCGGCGGCATGGACCTGGAGCGCACCCTGACCTCCCGCGAGGAGATCAACGCGGCGCTGCGCGGCGTCCTGGACGAGGCCACCGGCAAGTGGGGCATCCGCGTCAACCGCGTCGAGCTCAAGGCGATCGAGCCGCCGACCTCCATCCAGGACTCGATGGAGAAGCAGATGCGCGCCGACCGCGACAAGCGCGCCGCGATCCTCCAGGCCGAGGGCGTGAGGCAGTCGCAGATCCTCACCGCCGAGGGCGAGAAGCAGTCCTCCATCCTGCGCGCCGAGGGCGAGGCCAAGGCCGCCGCCCTGCGCGCCGAGGGCGAGGCCCAGGCGATCCGCACGGTCTTCGAGTCCATCCACGCCGGAGACCCGGACCAGAAGCTGCTGTCCTACCAGTACCTCCAGATGCTCCCCAAGATCGCCGAGGGCGACGCCAACAAGCTGTGGATCGTCCCCAGCGAGATCGGGGACGCCCTCAAGGGCCTCGGCGGCGCGCTGGGCAACTTCGGCCCCGGCGCTCCCTCCGGCGGCTCCTCCGGCGACGGCGGCACGGGCCGCTCCGACCTGACCAAGCGCCGCGAGCAGCCGCCGATCGACTAGACACGCCCCACGCTCGGGCCGCCCCCGGGCACACCCCGCCCGCGCCCCTCAGGCATGATCGGTTCACCGGACACCGATCGGCTGAGGGGCGTTGCGCGTGGACATCTGGGAGGCGGTGGCGGTCTGCGCCGCCGGCATAGGCGCGGGCACCATCAACACGATCGTCGGATCGGGGACCCTGATCACCTTCCCGGTGCTGCTCGCGGTCGGGCTGCCTCCCGTCACCGCGAACGTCTCCAACACACTGGGCCTGGTGCCCGGCTCCATCAGCGGCGCCATCGGCTACCGCCGCGAACTGCGCGGACAGCGCGACCGCGTCCTGAGACTGGGCGCCGCGGCCCTCGTCGGAGCGGTGGCCGGGGCCGCCCTCCTGATCACGCTGCCCTCCGAGGCGTTCGGCACGATCGTCCCGGTGCTCATCGCGCTGGCCCTGGTGCTCGTCGTCGCCCAGCCGCGACTGGCCCGCGCGGTCCGGCTCCGCCGCGAGCGCGCCGGGGGGCCCGCCAACCCCCACGGCGGCCCCGTCCTCCTCGGCGGCATGACCCTGGCCAGCATGTACGGCGGCTACTTCGGCGCCGCCCAGGGCGTCATCTACCTCGCGCTGATGGGCCTGCTCATCAACGACGACCTCCAGCGGATCAACGCCGTCAAGAACGTCCTCGGCGCCCTCGTCAACGGCGCCGCCGCGGTCTTCTTCCTCTTCGTCGCCGACTTCGACTGGACCGCCGTCCTGCTCATCGCCGTCGGCTCGGCGGCCGGCGGGCAGCTCGGCGCCCGGCTGGGACGCAGACTGCCGCCGGCCGCCCTGCGCGCGGTCATCGTCGCCGTCGGCGTGGTGGCCATCCTCCAGCTCGTGCTGGACTGACCGAACCGGCCGCGTGCGGGCATCAGGCGGAGGCGGGCACCGCCAGCCACTCCGGCAGCGCCTCGCCGTCCCGCAGCCCCAGCGCGAGGACCAGCGCGTCCGCCGGCGTCGGCTCGAACGGCTGAGTCAGCAGCCGCATCCCCGCCTGCGCGGGCGTGCGGTCGGCCTTGCGGTGGTTGTCCTCGGCGCACGCCGCGACCGTGTTCAGCCAGGTGTCGCCGCCACCGCGCGAACGCGGCACGATGTGGTCCACCGTGGTCGCCCGGCGCCCGCAGTAGGCGCAGCGGTGCCGGTCCCGTACGAGCACACCGCGCCGCGACCACGGTGCCCGTTGTCGGAACGGGACCCGTACGTACCTGCGGAGTCTGATCACCTGCGGCACCGGCAGCTCGACGTGCGCCGCGCGCACCCGCAGCCCGGGGTGCGCCTGCTCCACGACGGCCTTGCCCTGCATCACCAGCACCACCGCACGCCGCAGCGACACCGTCGACAGCGGCTCGAAACTGGCGTTGAGCACCAGCGTCTCGCGCATCTCGCCCACCTCCGGACCCGTCCCGCCCCCGCGGCGGGGTGGCACCACTGTGCCGCTGCCCGGCAGGGTGGACAACGCAATTTCCCCACGCTGTACGGGAGATGAGAAGAGGCCGACGGCCGGGTGAAGCGGGCGCCGGGGAAGCGGAGGGGGAAGCCATGGGGGAGGCGCGGGACCGGGGGCGGGCGGCGCGGCCGTCCGGCCCTGCCGGACCCCGCCGGGCGGCGGGCGTGGGCGCACCCCGCCGCCCCCGCGGTGCCGGCTGCCCGGCCACCACTGTGCGATTCGGGGACGACGGGGCGCAAAGCCTTTTCCCGCCCGCGGAACGGCCGGCGGGACGGCCGGGGATCAGCCCTCGGCGGGCACCTCGTACTCGCCGATCAGCTGTGCGCGCGCCAGCGTGTGGAACCGCAGGTTGAAGCCGACCACCGCGGGCGACGCGTCCGCGTCCACCCCCAGCTTCTCGGTGTCCACGGCGTAGACCGTGAACACGTAGCGGTGGGGGCCGTCCCCGGGCGGCGGCGCGGCCCCGCCGAAGTCGCGGGTCCCGTAGTCGTTGCGGACGTGCACCGCCTCCTCGGGCATCCCCTTCATCTCACCCGTGCCGGCGCCCGCGGGCAGCTCCGTCACGGTCGCCGGGATGTCGAACACCGACCAGTGCCAGAAGCCGCTGCCGGTCGGCGCGTCGGGGTCGTAGCAGGTGACGGCGAAGCTCCCGGTCCCCTCCGGAAAGCCCTCCCAGCGCAGGTGCGGGGACCTGTTGCCCCCGGCGTAGACCTGCTCGGGCTTCAACGGGGCGCCCTCCGACACGTCGTCGCTCACGACCGTGAACGACGGCACCGGGGGGTGGAAGTCGTGGGGGAGCGGGCGCCGCTTCTGCTCGGTCACGTGGGAAAACCTCCTCGGTAGCGCGACATCGCTGCGCCCGCCAGCCTAACGATCCCGGTGCCGCGTACGGCCGCACGGCGCGGTCCGGTGCGGCCCGGTGCGGCCCGGTGCGGCCCGGTGCGGACACCGGACCGCACCGTGCGCGGAACGCCCCGAACGCTCAGAACCAGTTCCGCTTCCCGCCGACCTCGGCCAGCCACTGGTTGAGGTAGGCGGTCCAGTCGGTCTGCTGGAAGCTCGCCAGCCCCACGGTGAAGGAGCGGTACGTGTCGCTGCCCTCGGTGAACAGGCCGGGCCTCTTGTCCATCTCCAGGACGACGTCCATCTCGTGCTCGTCCGCGACGAAGCTCAGCTCGACCTGGCTGAGCCCCCGGTACTGCTGGGGCGCCAGGAACTCGATCTCCTGGTAGAAGGGCAGCTTCTGCCGGGTGCCGCGGATGTGCCCCTGCTCCATGTCCGCGTTCTTGAAGCGGAACCCGAGGGCGCCGAACGCGTCGAGGATCGCCTGCTGGGCGGGGAGCGGGTGGACGTTCACCGGGTCGAGGTCACCGGAGTCCACGGCCTTGGCGATCGCCAGCTCCGTCGTCACGCCGATGTTCATCCCGGTCAGGTGGCGGCCCATGAACATGGTGATCGGGGTCTCCCACGGCACCTCCAGCCCGAAGGGCACCGTGTGCACGGCCCCCGGCTGGAGTTCGAAGGCGCCGCCGAGCTGCTGGCGGTGGAACTCGACGTTCTTGCTGAACTCCTCCTGCCCGCTCTCCACCTCGACCCGCGCCTGGAGGCCGACCGACAGCCCCTGGACCTCCTGGGCCGCCGACCCGCCCTGGATCCGCACCTCGCCCTGGACGACGCCGCCCGGCACCACGTTCGGCTCGGTCAGCACCGTCTCCACCGACGCACCGCCGATGCCCACGCTCGCGAACAGCTTCTTGAAGCCCATGTTCTTCCTCCCCCAGGCCCTGGCCTGTGTGTCGTGCCGATCCCATAGAACGCCCGCAGTCTGCCCGACGGTTCCGCCGGCCAGGGCCGTCGTCCGCAGTTGTTACCCGATGGCTGCACTAGGCTCGACGGGCGTGAGCGCCGACCATGACCGTAAGCCCCTGCCCCGCGACTTCTTCGACCGGCCCGTTCTGGAGGTCGCCCCGGACCTGCTCGGCCGTGTCCTGGTCCGCACGACCGACGACGGCCCGATCGAGGTCCGCCTGACCGAGGTCGAGGCGTACGCGGGCCGGATCGACCCGGGATCGCACGCCTACCGCGGCCGCACCGAACGCAACGCCGTGATGTTCGGCCCGCCCGGCCACGCGTACGTCTACTTCACCTACGGCATGTGGCACTGCCTGAACCTGGTCTGCGACGGGGAGGGCACCGCCAGCGGTGTGCTGCTGCGCGCCGGCGAGGTGCTGACCGGCCACGAGCACGCGCGCCGGCGGCGCCCGAAGGCGCGCAACGACAGCGAGCTGGCCAAGGGACCCGCCCGCCTGGCCACCGCCCTGGGCGTGGACCGCGCCCTCAACGGCACCGACGTCTGCGGCGACGGCGAGGACGCCCCGCTCCGCGTCCTCACGGGCGCCCCGGCCCCGGGCGACCGCGTACGCAACGGTCCCCGCACGGGGGTGGGCGGGGAGGGAGCGCTCCACCCGTGGCGCTACTGGATCAGCGGCGACCCCTCGGTCAGCCCGTACCGAGCGCACCAGCCACGTCGCCGCCGGGAGGCGCTTGACGCGGGACCGAAGGGCGTCTAACGTAGACCGAGCCGCTGGAACGGGACGAGGTCCACGGCGACCGGACAGGTCGCGTGAGAGAGGCCCGGAGCGGACACCACCCACACGGACTCCCATTCGGGAGTCGTTTCCGTTGCGGCGAGACTGCGCGGGAATTCGACTCGAATGGCTCGATTATGAGTCACCGGGGAGATCCGCTAAAGTGGTGAACACCGAAGGGAAGCGCCCGGAGGGGCCCCGGACAGGGGTGCCGAAGGAAGCGTCCGTTCCTTGAGAACTCAACAGCGTGCCAAAAGTCAACGCCAGATATGTTGATACCCCGTTCCCGCGGCCGAGTAGACGGCCGAGGGGCGAGGTTCCTTTGAAACACAACACAGCGAGGACGCTGTGAACGGCCGGGCCCATTCCGCCCGACCGTTCCGCTCCCGCGGATGTGTCCTCCGGGGAGACCCGGAAAAGCATTCACGGAGAGTTTGATCCTGGCTCAGGACGAACGCTGGCGGCGTGCTTAACACATGCAAGTCGAACGATGAACCTCCTTCGGGAGGGGATTAGTGGCGAACGGGTGAGTAACA
>NZ_JARVKV010000251.1 GCF_029813835.1 Streptomyces sp. DH37 | reverse complement strand
ATACACAAAAGCGTCAATAAACCGATTTAGCATCTTTTTATAAACTTTCTTATTCTCTTGAATCAAAGACAACATAAACTCACATTCTTGATGGTTTTGCTCAACCTTAGCATTACCATACGGAGCACTACTAAAATACGTCAAATGACCCCGATTCACATTCATCCCTAGAATTTGCATAATTTTCATCGCTCGATAACTATTCATCATCCTATAGAATTGGTCATTAAAATGGGGCAATTTATCAAAGTCTTTAACCAACTGTAGGCGATAGTTATAAGGCAAATGCTTAAAATGATAATATCGAATAAACTCGGACGTATTCGCACGAGCATTCAAGCATCTTAGGAAAAAAATCACCCCCTTGGTCTTAGCTTTTCGTAC
>NZ_JARVKV010000250.1 GCF_029813835.1 Streptomyces sp. DH37 | reverse complement strand
GGCCGACCCGCTGTGCGCGGCCCACCTGCACTGCCCGCCGCTGGCCGTCGCCGTCGCCGCCGACCTGGCGGTCTCCGCGCTCAACCCCTCCCCGGACTCCTGGGACCAGGCCCCGGCCGCCACCCCCCGGGAGACACTGCTGCTGGCGGAACTGGCGGAGCTGGTGGGCTACGACGACCGGGCCGCCGGGGTGCTGACCTCCGGCGGCACCGAGTCCAACCTGATGGGCCTGATGCTGGCCCGCGACCGGGTGCGGGGGCGCGCGTCCGGGCGGGCCGGCGAGCTGGAGGGCGTGCCGCGCAACGGCCCGCGCCCCCGCGGGTTCGCCTCCGCCGCCGCGCCCTGCGCCGTCCAGCGCGCCGCCGCCCGGCTGGGTCTGGGCGAG
>NZ_JARVKV010000249.1 GCF_029813835.1 Streptomyces sp. DH37 | reverse complement strand
CCACCTCCGTCCGGGAGTGGGCGCGGCGGCTGCGCGCCCACGCCGCGGCCGGCGGCTTCGCCGCACAGCGCGACCACTGGGAGACGGGGGCCCGGCACTGCGCCGAGCCGCTGCCGGTGGACTCCGGCGGCGGCAACACCGCGGCCGACCTGAACGAGGTGACCGTCCGCCTGGACCGGCGGCGCACCGACGAGCTGCTGCGGACGGTGCCCGGCGTCTACCGCACGCGCATCGACGACGTGCTGCTGACCGCCCTCGGACGGGTGCTGGCCGAGTGGACCGGGCGGCGCACCGTCGCCGTCGGCCGGGAGGGCCACGGCCGCGCGGACCAGCTCTGCGACGACATCGACCTGTCCCGCACGGTCGGCTGGTTCACCAGCCTGTTCC
>NZ_JARVKV010000248.1 GCF_029813835.1 Streptomyces sp. DH37 | reverse complement strand
CACCGTGCCCGGCCACCTGCTCGGCGTCTTCGAACCGCAGGCCGGATGGCTGCCGGCCGCGGCCACGGTCCGGGCGATCCTGCGCGACGCGGGCGACCGACTGAGCCTGCGCACCGCCCGGGCCACCGGCCTGCTGCACTCCTCCTCGCGCGTCCTGGGCCGGCGCACCTCCACCGGACCCGTGCACGCCGACGCGGTCCTGCTCGCCGCCGGGGTCGGCAGCACGGCCCTGGCCGCGTCGGCGGGCGTGCACCTGCCGCTGCGCACCAGGGCGGACGGCTACTGCCTGTTCCGGACCGGCGGGGACTCCGCCGACCTGCCCACGGTGGTCGACCGCACCACCGGCGCGTGGCTGCGCCGGTGGGGCACCGGCGGCACCGTGCTGGCC
>NZ_JARVKV010000247.1 GCF_029813835.1 Streptomyces sp. DH37 | reverse complement strand
GTCCGGGTGACATGCCGAACGTGTAGCCTCGTGAGGGCACAGACGTCGCTGCTGATGGCGGTCGGGCGGCCACACGGGCCGGCCGTGGGAGAGAGGGCCTCCGACGGACTGCGCTGCGGTCAGGGGACACGTACGTCCGTGAAGTGCGTACGGTGACGACGGCACACGACGGTGCACCACCGGTGTGTCCGCTCCCACGCTCCTGCCCGCTGCCGCAGACCAGCCAGCCGTACCACCTCGACCGACCGAGGAGCAGCTTCCTGATGACAACGACCGACACTTCGACCGGCGCCGTGCGGGACTTCATGGTCGCGGACCTGTCCCTGGCCGCGTTCGGCCGCAAGGAGATCACGCTGGCCGAGCACGAGATGCCCGGTCTGATGGCGAT
>NZ_JARVKV010000246.1 GCF_029813835.1 Streptomyces sp. DH37 | reverse complement strand
GCGTACGCGCCGGTGAAGACGCCGGTCTTCTCCCTGTCCTCGCCGGCCTCGGCCTGCCGCTCGACGACCGACTTGGAGGCCGCCTGCTTGCGGTACTCCGAGACCGCCTCGGCCGGGGTGGGGTGACCGCCGGTCCACGTCTCGCGGGTGTCCTCGGGCCAGGCGTCGGGGACGATCCGGTCCACCTGGTCGTGCTCGGGCGCCAGCACCATGTACGTGGCGCCGAACAGGGTGTCCTGGCGGGTGGTGAAGACGGTGATCCGCTCGCCGGCGCCGGCGTCGGAGGGGCCGCCGGTCCCCTCCACGGAGAACTCGATGCGGGCGCCCTCGCGGCGGCCGATCCAGTTGCGCTGCTGCAGCGTGATCGCCTCGGGCCAGTCCAGCGCGTCC
>NZ_JARVKV010000245.1 GCF_029813835.1 Streptomyces sp. DH37 | reverse complement strand
GCGCTGGACCTCCTTGTAGAGGGTCTGCACCTGCGGGATGCCGGTGACGTCCTCCTTCCCGGTGACCTCGGCCAGGATCCGGCGCTGGCTGTCGAGGAGGGACTGCATCAGGTCGATGCCGTCGCCGTCCGGCTGGCTGACGTCGCCGTTGCCGCGCATGCCGAGGGTGACGACGCCCTCGAAGTCCTCCTCCAGCGGGCGGCGGATGCCGGCGGCCCAGTACGCCTCGACGGCCGTGCGGTTGCGGCGGAAGCTCCACGCGCCGGTGCGGCCGTCGGGGGCGCTGCCGGGCTCGGGGATGTTGCCCTCGGCGTCGCGTTTGGCGGGGACGGCGTGGCGGTTCCACTCCTCGATGCCGCGCATCATGGGCGCCTCGTGCGAGGTGCCCAT
>NZ_JARVKV010000244.1 GCF_029813835.1 Streptomyces sp. DH37 | reverse complement strand
CGGCGAGGAGACGGCGGGCGTCCTGGTCGCGCTGGGCGCGGACGCGGCGCAGGGCCTCGGAGGTGCACGGATCACCGGCACGGGGGCTGCCGGGCGGGTGGTGGGCGCCGGGCGGGTGGTGGGCGCGGATACGATCGCGCATGGTCACTCCTGGTGTCGTCCGTCCGCCGCTGCCAGGCTCGCGGGGTGGGGGCGTTGTGTTGCAGAACGACCGTAGCCGACTTCCTTGCCATATGGCACTGAGGTTAGAGAGAATGGTGTCCATGGCCGATGCAGACAGGAGGGAGCCGGACATGGTGTCGTTCCGCGAACTCGCGCGCAGACTCGTCGCTGACCGCGTGGTCGAGTCGATGACGCACCAGCGCCTCTCGCAGCTCGCGCGGACCGACCCG
>NZ_JARVKV010000243.1 GCF_029813835.1 Streptomyces sp. DH37 | reverse complement strand
GCGCCCGTGCGGGAGGGCGCCGGACCCGCGGCCCGTGGCGGGACGGGGCGGTGGCCTCAGCCGTCCGAGATCAGGATGGCCTTGGAGGGGCAGATGTCCTCGGCGAGCGTGTGGGCGTCCGCGGCCTCGGCGTCCGTGGGCGAGTCGTTCAGCACGACCACCAGGCCGGTGTCGTCCTGGTCGAACACCGACGGGGCGTTCAGCGCGCACAGTCCGGCGCCGATGCCGCGGTCGCGATCCGCGTGGACCTTCATCCGCTCACCAGCCGACCGTGAGCGGGTGGACCGGCGGCAGCCCGGCGACGAGCTCGATGGGCTCGGCGCGCTCGACCCGGTGCAGCTCGGGGAAGCGGTGGTGCAGGCTGGTCCGGCCCAGCTCCCGCAGCTGGCGCG
>NZ_JARVKV010000026.1 GCF_029813835.1 Streptomyces sp. DH37 | reverse complement strand
TCTGTGCGGGAGCCCGCGGGCTCCCGCACAGAGGCGTCCTGCACGTTCACGGGGAACGCCGCGGTCCGGGGCCTTCCCCCGTCCCGCCGGAGCACGGCGCGACACGCCTGTTCGCGGTCTTCCGCGGCACGCCCCGGGCGCCGTCCCGGAACGCGGGCTCGGCCGCCGGCTCGGCCGGCGATCCGGCCGGCTACCTCCTGAGCGCCCCGCGCCGGACGCGCCTCCGCACGGCGCGCGCTGCGGGTCCGCCCGCCCCGTCGGCGGCGGGGCCGGCGCTCCTCCCGCGGATCGTCGACACCGGCCGTCCCGATGCCGCCGGACACGCGCACCGCGTCGCCCCGGCGGTCGAGAGCGCGTGGCACCGCCGGTACGGGCGTGCCCGTCCCCGCGTCGGCCCCCACAGCGGCAACGCCCCCTCGCCGGCCGGATATCGGCCGCCGCTCCCCTTTTGCACCCGTCCGGACACGGGCCCGGACGGCAACGGCGATCCGTACCGCTCCGCACGGGTTCCGCACGGGTATTGACGCCCCGGTCGGCGAGCCCTTAGCGTCCCTGAACCAAGCGTCCGGAAACTTTCCGGAAACTTTGAAAAGGTCGACCGAAAACTGGGAGCCCTCCGATGAGAACCGTCCGCATCGCCACCGTCGCGCTCACCGCGGCCGCCGTATCCCTGCCGCTGGCGGTGACATCGGCCACGGCCGCCCCGCCCGCCGACCCCCAGGCCGCGCCCCACTCCAACGCCGTGTTCGACCGGCTGCGCTGGGCCGCTCCCGAGGGGTTCTACGTGGGCACCGCCGTGGCCGGCGGCGGCCACCACCTCGAGCAGGACTACCCGGACCCCTTCACCTCGGACCGGAAGTACCGGAAGATCCTGGGACAGCAGTTCAACTCGGTCTCCCCCGAGAACCAGATGAAGTGGGAGTTCATCCACCCCGAGCGGGACCGCTACGACTTCGGGGCGGCCGACGCCATCGTCGAGTTCGCCGAGCGCCACGGTCAGGTCGTGCGCGGGCACACGCTCCTGTGGCACAGCCAGAACCCCGAGTGGCTGGAGCAGGGCGACTTCTCCGAGGAGGAGCTGCGCGAGATCCTGCGCGAGCACATCACCACCGTCGTCGGCCGCTACGCCGGCAAGATCCAGCAGTGGGACGTCGCCAACGAGATCTTCGACGAGCAGGGCAACCTGCGGACCCGGGACAACATCTGGATCCGCGAGCTCGGGCCGGGCATCGTCGCCGACGCCTTCCGCTGGGCCCACGAGGCCGACCCGAAGGCGAAGCTGTTCTTCAACGACTACGGCGTGGAGAGCGACAACGCCAAGAGCGACGCCTACTACGCGCTCACCCAGGACCTGCTGGAGCAGGGCGTGCCCGTGCACGGCTTCTCCGTGCAGGCGCACCTGAGCATGCGCTACGGCTTCCCGGGCGACCTCCGGCAGAACCTGGAGCGGTTCGACGCGCTCGGCCTGGAGACGGCCGTCACCGAGCTGGACGTCCGCATGGACCTGCCGGAGAGCGGCGTGCCCACCGACGCGCAGCAGAAGCAGCAGGCCGACTGGTACCAGCGGGTGTTGGAGGCGTGCCTGGCGGTCGAGGAGTGCAACTCCTTCACCATCTGGGGCTTCACCGACAAGTACTCCTGGGTCCCGGTGTTCTTCCAGGGTGAGGGCTCCGCGACGGTCATGACCGAGGACTTCGTCCGCAAGCCCGCCTTCCACGCCCTGCGGGCCACGCTGAAGAAGGCCCAGTGGGAGGAGTGGAAGAAGGACTGGAGGCGCTGACGCCGACAGCGGCCGCCCACCGGGACCGCCCACCGCGACCGTGCGCGGTGGGCGGTCGCGCGCCCTCCGCTACGACAGCGCGTCGGCGACCACGGACGCCGCTTCCGCGATCAGCGCGTCGTCGTGCTCGGCGTCCTCCTCGGCGCGGTTCGACATGATCGCCATGACGATGGGGGCCGCGCCGGGGGGCCACACCACGGCGATGTCGTTGCGGGCCCCGTAGGCGCTGCCGGTCCCGGTCTTGTCACCGACCACCCAGCCCTCGGGCACTCCGGCCCTGATGAGGTCGGCCCCGGTGGTGTTGGTCCGCAGCCACTCCGTGAGCCGCGCGCGTTCGGCCCCGCCGAGGACGTCCCCGAGGACGAACGCGCGCAGGTCCCCGGCCAGCGCCCGCGGCGTGCTCGTGTCCCGTGTGTCGCCCGGGGCCCACCGGCTCAGCTCCGGCTCGCGGCGCTCCATCCGGGTGACGTCGTCGCCGATCTCCTCCAGCACGGCGTCCAGGCCCCCGGGGCCGCCCAGTTCGTCGAACAGCAGGTTGGCCGCGGTGTTGTCGCTGAAGCGGACGGCGGCCTCGCACAGCTCGCCCAGGCTCATCCCGGTCCCCACGTGCCTCCCGGTCACGGGAGAGTGGGCGACCAGGTCGTCCCCGGAGTACTCGACCACCCGGTCCATCCCGCTCAGGGAGTGCTTCCGCAGCACGGCGCCGGCTGCCAGCACCTTGAACGTGGAGGCGTAGGCGAACCGTTCGCCGTCGTTGTGGGCCACCTCGCGCCCGGTGCCGGTGTCGACGGCGTAGACGCCCAGCCGCGCGTCGAACCTGCGCTCGAGCTCCCTGAACTCGCGGGCGAACGGCTTCGCGGTCGCGCTCGGACTCCCCGCCGCGGCGGACGGGGGCGCCGCGGCGGACGGAGGCGGCGGGGCCGGGGAAGCGCCCTGGCCGCAGGCCGCGAGCGGACCGAGGGCGAGCGCGGCGAGCGCGCCGAGAACGGCGCGCCGGACACGGGTGTGCTGCATGGGTCAACCTCCAGGGCGCCCCGTGTTCGGGGCGCATGGGGACGGAGCGCCACGGCCCCGTCCCGGTGCGTGGTCGATGAGTGGCGGGACCACCCTCGCCCCCGGAGGGCCATGCGGTCCAATACGCTCGTGCGCCGTTCCATGCCGAACCGGCATGGATAGAGTGCGGGCTGTGGATCTGGTGGGAGCATGCCGCGCGTTCGTCAGCGTCAGCGAGCACGGCGGTTTCACCGTCGGAGCGGCCGCCGCCCGGATGTCCCAGCCGGTGGCCAGCCGGCGCGTCGCCGCCCTGGAGGAGCGCCTCGGCGAGCAGTTGTTCGAGCGCACATCGCGGCGGGCCGTCCTCACGCCCTTCGGCCGGGACATGCTGCCGATGGCCCGACAGCTCGTGCGGGCGGCCGATGCGCTGCTGCACGAGGCGGAGACCGCCCGGCGCAGACCGTGGCGGCTCGCGATGCCGGGCATCTGCGCGACGGCCGACCTCGCCCGCCTCGTCGCCGAGGCCCGAGGGCACGGCATCACCCTCGATCTCCGGGCCGCGGCGCCGGCGCGGCGCAGGGAGCTCGTCCACGCGCGGCAGGTGCGCGCCGCCCTGCTCGCGGTGCCGCCGGACGAGGCGACGTGGTCCGTGCCGCTGGGGGTCGCCGGCGCCCGGGATCCCGGTGTGAAGCGCGTGTACCTGGAGACGCTGCGGGTCGGACGGGCCTCCCCCGGCCCGGCCCGCCGTGTCTGGATCCAGCCGGAAGACGACGTGCCGCACATCCGCGACCCGCTGACGCGGCTGCGCGACGCGGTCGGCCTGCGGCCCGCGCAGCTCGTCACCGCGGGCGACCTGACGACCGCCGCGGCGGAAGCCCTCCGCACCCGCGACCTGCTGCTGTGCTCCCCCGCGCAGGCCGCGGAACTCGCCCTCGCCTGGCGGCCCATCGGTGAGACCGCCCTCAGCCGGGGGTACGCCCTCGCCGTCGCGGACGGCAGCCCGCAGCGCGTCGAGGCGCGCCTGGGCGACGTCATCGCCCGCTGCCTCGGCGCGGACACCCGGGCGGACGCCGCGGGAGGGAGGCCATGAGCGCCGAGGCCCTGCTCCGCGACACGCGCCGGCGGCTGCGCGACGGAGGCCTGCGCGGCTGCCTGCTCGTCCGGGACCTCCACACGGGACGGGAGCTGGGGATCGACCCGGACACCCGGCTGCCCGCCGCGTCCCTGATCAAGGTCCCGCTCGCGCTGGCGACGGCGGAGCGCATCCGGCGGGGCGAGCTCGACGGGGCGACGGCGCTCGACGTGCGGCCCGGGCGGATCACCACGCCCGGTCCGACCGGGCTGAGCCGGTTCCGCCATCCCGCCCGGATCGCGATCGACGACCTGCTCTACCTGAGCACCTGCGTGAGCGACGGAACGGCCGCCGACGCGCTCTTCGACCTCACCCCGCCCGCCCGGGTCACCGCCCTCCTCCACGAGCTGGGCCTGCGCGGCATCACCGTCCGGCACGGCATGCGCGAGCTGTCCGACACCCCCGTGGAGCGCTTCGACGCCGACCAGGCGCACCTCGCCCACGCCCTCGCCATCGAGGCCGGCACCAGCGGCCGCGGACATCGCGTGCCACAGCTCGACACCACCCGCGCCGGCACCGGCAGCGCACGCGCCTGGGTCGAACTGCTCCAGGCCCTGTGGACGCCGTCGGCGATCGCCCCGGAGACGGCCGAGCGCGTACGCGGCCTCATGGCCCACAACGTGATCCGGCACCGGCTCGCCCCGGACTTCAGCTCCGACGCCACCACCTGGTCCTCCAAGACCGGGACCCTCCTCAACCTCCGCCACGAGATCGGTGTCGTGGAGCACTCCGACGGACAGGCCTTCGCCATCGCCGTCCTCACCGAGTCCCTGGTCCCGGCCGTCACCCAGCCCGGCGCCGACGCCCTCATGGCGCAGGCCGCCCGCGGGCTGCGCGACCACCTCCGGCAGCTCTAGCGTCCGGGCCGGAGCCTCTCCGCGTCCTCCCGTGCGCGGCGCGAGTCCGCGCCGGCGGTCCGCCGCCGGAGCCGAGGCGGTGGCCCCCGCCTCGGCTCCGGCTCCGGTTCCGGTTCCGGTTCCGGCACGGCAGCGCGTCCGGCTCCGCCCGGGGTGACGGGCCGCCGCAATCCGGTCCGCGAGAAGCGGTCACCGGCCTTTCGGACGGGCGCGGGGAATCAGCCGCATACGGCCGGACCGCCCTCAACCCCGCTCACCACGGTATTTCGCAGGGAATCGCGGCCTCGGAGGAACGGCGGGGGATTCACCGCGGAAACTCCGCGGACCCCCATTCGGCAAGGGATATCACGCGCACGCGGAGGACACTCGCCGGCGCCGCGACGGAAGCCGCGTTCCCGCACCGGCGGCACTCGTGGCACTCACGGCGCCCCCGGCCCGGTGCCGAGGGCCGCCCGTGCGGGAACGGGACCGCGAAAGGCGGCGGTGCGGCACGCCCGGTGCCTCTCGAGCGGGTGCGGCACGGCCCCCGGACCGGCGGGCGCCGTCGGGATCCGAATTCGGCACCGGGCCGTCGAATTCCGTTCGACGATTTACCGGAGTCGAACGGACGTGGTCGAACGCCTCGGTTCCTGCCGAGAAGTCCACATTGAGGACGGCGGTTTTCACCGAGCCCGCCCCCGGAGTCCTTGCGTCGCCGATGCGCCGCTGCCAACATCGCGACGGGACGGAATTCCCGCACACCGGCCCGGCCGATCTCGGACGGGTCCGGTTCCTTTCTTCCACCGCGTTATGCGACCACGAGGAGCGCGATGTCCGGTTTACATGACAGCACGGGGAAAATCCGCTGGTGGGTCGGCCTGCTGGCGAGCGGCCTCGTCACACTGCTCGCCGGTCTGAGCGTGACGGCCGCCGGCGGCGCCGCGGCCGCGGCCACCACGCGCCCCCACCCGGCCTCGGGCGATGCGATGGCGCAGGTCGCCGCGATGCAGCCCGGGTGGAACCTCGGCAACTCCCTCGACGCCACCGGCAGCGACGAGACCTCGTGGGGAAACCCGCGCATCACGGAGGCGCTGCTCGACAACGTCAGAGCGCAGGGGTTCAACAGCATCCGCATCCCCGTCACCTGGGGCCGGCACCAGGGGCCGGCGCCGGAGTACGCCCTTGACGCGGCGTACCTCGGCCGCGTCAAGGAGGTGGTCGACTGGGCGCTGGCGGACGGCTTCCACGTCATGATCAACATCCACCACGACTCCTGGCAGTGGATCGCCGACATGCCGGCCGACCGCACCGGCGTGCTCGCCCGCTACAACGCCATCTGGAAGCAGCTGTCCGACACGTTCCGGAACTCCTCGCCCAGGCTGGTCTTCGAGAGCGTCAACGAGCCGCAGTTCAACGGCGGTTCCGGCGACGCCCAGAACGCGGCGCTGCTGAACGAGCTCAACACCTCCTTCCACCGCGTCGTGCGCCAGTCGGGCGGCAACAACACCACCCGCCTGCTCGTCCTGCCGACCCTGCACACCTCGACCGACCAGGCGCGGGTGGACGAGCTGGCCGCCACCCTCGGCGCCCTCGGCGACCGCAACCTCGCCGCGACGGTGCACTACTACGGCTACTGGCCGTTCAGCGTGAACGTCGCCGGCGGGACGCACTTCGACGCAACCGCCCAGAAGGACCTGACCGACGCGTTCGGCCGCGTCCACGACGCCTTCGTGGCCCGGGGCATCCCGGTGATCCTCGGCGAGTACGGCCTGCTGGGCTTCGACCGGCACACCGGCACCGTCCAGCAGGGCGAGAAACTGAAGTTCTTCGAGTTCCTCGGCCACCACGCCTGCACCAAGAAGATCACCACCATGCTGTGGGACAACGGCCAGCACTTCCAGCGCACCGGTTTCCGCTGGAACGACCCGGAGCTGTTCGCCCAGATCAGGTCCAGCTGGACGACGCGGTCGGGCACGGCCTCGTCCGACCAGGTGTTCAGCGCCCGCGGCGCGGCCGTCACCGACAAGAGCCTCACGCTGAACCTCAACGGCACCTCGTTCACCGGGCTGCGCCACGGCTCCACCGACCTGGTGCGCGGCCGGGACTACACCCTCCAGGGCGACCGGCTCACGCTCACCGCCTCCGCGCTCACCCGGCTCAGCGGATCACGGGCGTACGGCGTCAACGCGGTGCTGTCCGCGCGGTTCTCGCGGGGCGTCCCGTGGCGGATCGACCTGATCACCTACGACAGGCCCGTCCTGCGCAACGCCACCGGGACGACGGGGTCCTTCGCCATCCCCACCGACTTCCGCGGTGACCGGCTCGCCACGATGGAGGCCAGGTACGCCGACGGCTCCAACGCCGGCCCCCACGACTGGACGTCCTACAAGGAGTTCGACCGCGCGTTCGCACCCGACTACGCCAACGGAGTCACCACGCTGACGCCCGACTTCTTCGCCGAGGTCAGGGACGGCGCCCGCGTGACGCTCACCTTCCACTACCGGAGCGGGACGACGGTGACCTACCACGTCACCCGGTCCGGGACATCGGTCACCGGCACCACGGCCTGACCGGCGGTCCCGGCGGGCGGGGCGGGCGGGGCGCCCCGCCCGCCTTCCCGTCGTGCGGACGGCGGGCCGGGGCGCCCGCGCACCGTCACAGGACGCGCTGGCCCTTGCCCAGCGCCACGACGCCGTTCTCCGAGACGGAGTACAGCTCCCGGTCGTGCTGCGCGTTCACCCCGATCGTGGCGCCGGGCGGCACCTCGATGTGCTTGTCCAGGATCGCCCCCCTGACGATCGCGCCGCGCCCGACGCGCACGTTGTCGTGGAGGATCGACTCCTGCACCACCGCCCCCTCCTCCACCACCACGTCGGGCGAGAGGACCGACCGGGTGACCTGGCCGCGGATCAGGCAGCCCGCGCTGACGATGGACTCGCCGGCGATGCCCCCGGCGTTGAAGCGGGCGGGCGAGAGCTGGGTGGAGTGGGTGTAGATCGGCCAGTCGCGGTTGTACAGGTTGAAGGCGGGCCGCTCGGCGATCAGGTCCATGTGGGCGTCGTAGTACGCGTCGAGGGTCCCCACGTCGCGCCAGTACCCCCGGTCGCGGGCGGTCTCCCCGGGAACGTGGTTGGCGCTGAAGTCGTACAGCTGCGCCTCGCCGCTCTCGGTGAGGATGGGCAGGATGGAGCCGCCCATGTCGTGCGCGGAGTCCTCGTCCTCGGCGTCCTTGAAGAGGGCCTCCACCAGGGCCCGGGTGGTGAAGACGTAGTTGCCCATGGAGGCGAGGACGGAGTCGGGGTCGTCCCTCAGGCCGGGCGGGTCGGTGGGCTTCTCCAGGAAGCCCTCGACCGTCCGGCCGTCCGGGCCGGGGCTGATGACGCCGAAGGCGGAGGACTCCGCTCGCGGCACCCGGATGCCGGCGACGGTGACCCCCGCGCCGCCGTCGATGTGCTGCTGCAGCATCTGCCGCGGGTCCATGCGGTAGACGTGGTCGGCGCCGAAGACCGCGATGTGGTCGGGGCGCTCGTCCTGCACCAGGTTCAGCGACTGGAGGACGGCGTCGGCGCTGCCCAGGTACCAGTGGGGACCCAGCCGCTGCTGGGCGGGCACGGGCGTGACGTAGTTGCCCAGCAGGCTCGACATCCGCCAGGTGGTGGTGATGTGCCGGTCCAGTGAGTGCGACTTGTACTGGGTCAGGACGCAGATCCGCAGGATGTCGCCGTTGACGAGGTTGGACAGCACGAAGTCGACTAGGCGGTACGTCCCGCCGAAGACGACCGCGGGCTTGGCGCGGTCGGCCGTGAGCGGCATCAGCCGCTTGCCCGCTCCGCCGGCCAGCACGATTCCCAGCACCGAAGGTCCGCCGCGTCGCATCACCGCTCCTCTCTCGCCACCGCTCCGTCCGGCATCGGTCCCCGTCGGTCTACGCCGCCTCCAGGACGGCCTCGTACACCTCCACGGTGCGCCGCGCGACCGCGTCCCAGCCGAACGCCCCGACGGCCCGCTCCCGTCCGGCCTCGCCCATGCGCGCCGCCTCCGCCGGGTCCGCGAGCAGCCGGTTCACGGCCGCGGCGAGCCCCGCCTCGAAGCCCTCCGGGTCCCGCTCGTCGTAGGGCACGAGCAGCCCGTTCACACCGTCCTCGACGACCTCCGGGATGCCGCCCACCGCGGAGGCCGCCACGGGCGTGCCGCAGGCCATCGCCTCCAGGTTGACGATGCCCAGCGGTTCGTAGACGGAGGGGCAGACGAACAGCGCGGCGTGCGTGAGCAGCTGCACGACGTCCGGGCGCGGGAGCATCTCGGGGATCCAGAGGACCCCGGTCCGGCTCCGGGTCAGCTCCCCGACCAGCTCCCTGAACTCCCTCTCGATCTCCGGGGTGTCGGGGGCTCCGGCGCACAGCACCAGCTGCGCCCCGGGGTCGACGGACCGGGCGGCGCGCAGCAGGTGGGGGACGCCCTTCTGGCGGGTGACGCGGCCGACGAAGAGGACGTAGGGGCGGCCGGGGTCGACGCCGACGCGCTCCAGGACGTCCGTGCCGGGGTCCGGACGGTAGAGGCCGGTGTCGATGCCGTTGTGGACGACGTGCACGGTGTCCGGGGCGAGGGCCGGGTAGCAGCGCAGGATGTCCCCGCGCATGCCGTGGGAGACCGCGATGACCGCGTCGGCGGCCTCGACCGCGGTCCGTTCCGCCCAGCTCGACAGCGCGTACCCGCCGCCGAGCTGCTCGGCCTTCCAGGGGCGCAGCGGTTCCAGGGAGTGGGCCGTCATGACGTGCGGGACGCCGTACAGCAGCTTGGCGAGGTGGCCGGCGAGGTTGGCGTACCAGGTGTGGGAGTGGGCCAGGTCACGGCCCTCCAGGGCGGCGGCCATCGACAGGTCCACGGAGAAGGTGCGCAGGGCGCCGTTGGCGCCGTCGAGGTCCGGGGCGGGCCGGTGCCGCCGTACGCCGTCACCGCCGTCCTTGCCGTCGCCCTCACCCTCGCCGCCCTCGCCCCAGCAGTGCACCTCGAGGTCGGTGAGCCGCCTCAGCTCCCGGGCGAGGAACTCCACGTGGACACCGGCGCCGCCGTAGACGTTCGGCGGGTACTCCCGGGTGATCAGGCCTACCTTCATGCGGCCCCCGTCCCTCGGACATCCTGTTCCAGGGTCGCTCACTCGGCGCGGTCACGAAAGTCGATCTTCGAATTCCGGGGTGGCACCGGGGCGGGCCTCGCTCCCCGTGCCGCCACCGGCGCTCCCCGCGGCCGTCCGCGCGGCCGGGCGGTCCTCGGGAAGCGGGGCGGCGCCCGGGCGCGGCGGCCGGCGGGTCAGAACTCGGCGGAGAGGGCGCGCAGGGCGTCCGTGCCGGGCTCCTCGGCCGGCCGTGTCCCGATGCCGAGCTTCTCCTTGATCTTCTTCTCGATCTCGTTGGCCAGGTCGGGGTTGTCGCGCAGGAAGGTGCGGGCGTTCTCCTTGCCCTGCCCCAGCTGGTCGCCCTCGTAGGTGTACCAGGCCCCCGACTTGCGGATGAAGCCGTGCTCCACCCCCATGTCGATCAGCCCGCCCTCCCGGCTGATGCCGATGCCGTACAGGATGTCGAACTCCGCCTGCTTGAACGGCGGCGCCACCTTGTTCTTGACCACCTTCACCCGGGTGCGGTTGCCCACCGCCTCGGTCCCGTCCTTGAGCGTCTCGATCCGGCGGATGTCCAGCCGCACCGAGGCGTAGAACTTCAGCGCCCGGCCACCGGTGGTCGTCTCCGGCGACCCGAACATCACGCCGATCTTCTCGCGGAGCTGGTTGATGAAGATCGTGGTGGTCTTGGACTGGCTGAGCGCGCCGGTGATCTTCCGCAGCGCCTGGCTCATCAGCCGGGCCTGCAGACCGACGTGGGAGTCGCCCATCTCGCCCTCGATCTCGGCGCGCGGCACCAGCGCCGCCACCGAGTCGATCACGATCAGGTCCAGGGCGCCGGAGCGGATCAGCATGTCGGTGATCTCCAGCGCCTGCTCGCCGTTGTCGGGCTGGGACAGGATCAGGGAGTCCACGTCCACGCCCAGCCGCTTGGCGTACTCCGGGTCCAGCGCGTGCTCGGCGTCCACGAAGGCGACCGTGCCGCCCATCCGCTGGGCGTTGGCCACCGCGTGCAGGGTCAGGGTGGTCTTGCCGGAGGACTCCGGGCCGTAGACCTCCACCACCCGGCCGCGCGGCAGGCCGCCCACGCCGAGGGCGACGTCCAGAGCGGTCGACCCGGTCGGGATGACCTCGATGGGGTCCCACACGCTGTCGCCGAGGCGCATCACGGCGCCCTTGCCGAACTGCCGTTCGATCTGTGCGAGCGCGGCGTCGAGCGCCCTCTCGCGGTCCTGCTCTTTCACGGGGTCTCCCTCGGTGGGTCGGGGTCTGTCATCGCGGCCGGCGCTCCGGGTGCGGCGGGCGGGGCCGCGTCGTCGCGGGCCTCCGCGGGGCCCCGCGCCTCCGCGCGTCCGCCCGGGGGCGTCCGGGCCGGGGTGTCCGGAGCGTCCGGGCGGAGCGGGGAGGCGTCGTCACGGCGCCCGGGGTGGCACCCGGCGCAGTCCAGGCCGACGGCCGCCCGCGGGGTCCAGGCCGTCAGGGGGTCGGTCGGGGTGGGAACGGCCATGTCGGTCGGCCTCCGCGGTGGTCCGGTCGGTCGGATCGGTCGGAACGGTCAGAAGGGGAGTTCGCCCTCCCCGTGGCCCTGCCGCTCGCCGTCGCCCCGGGCGGACGGACCGCCGGCGGACGGGGCGGCGCCGGAGCGGTCGCCGACGAGGGCGCCCGGGCGCGGGGCCTTGGCGACCTGGGTGCTGGCGAACCGCAGCGAGGGGCCGACCTCGTCGACCTCGCACTCGACCACGGTCCGCTTCTCGCCCTGGCGGGTCTCGTACGTCCGCTGGCGCAGCCGCCCCTGGACGATGACGCGCGTGCCCCGCGCCAGGGACTCGGCGACGTGCTCGGCCTCCTGCCGCCAGGCCGTGCAGCGCAGGAACAGCGTGTCGGCGGAGTCCCTCCACTCGTTGCTCCGCCGGTCGAAGGTGCGGGGTGTGGAGGCGACGGTGAAGTGCGTGACCACGTCGCCGGACGGGGTGGTGCGGAGGTCGGGGTCGTCGGTCAGGTTGCCGACGACGGTGATGACGGGCTCACCGGCCATGGGAGGTCCTTTCGCGCGACGGGTGGTTCCCCACCCGCGCCTGTCCGGTTTCGTCGGCTGGGGCGCGGCGGCCGCCGGTCATCGCGCCTCGCCGCTGTCGAGGGCGAGCAGCCGGGGGAGGTCGATCTCGCCGGTGCGCCAGGCCCGGGCGACCTGTTCCGTTCCGCCGGGCACGGGCCGGAGGCTGAACGAGCGCGGTTCGGGGGCCGGGGCCGCCTCCAGACCCGGGATCACCTCGCCGGTGTACGGGTCGGTGACCGGCCCCGGCCAGGCCGCGAGCTCGGTGATGAACCGCTTTCGCCAGCTGGAGCGCACCCGGACGAGCGTCTCGACCTCCTCCGGGTGGTTCTCGGTCACCCAGGCGGTGAAGGCGTCCTCGTCGGCGACCACGACGGCCGGCCTGGGGTCGATGAGCGTGATGGTGGCGATGGGGGTGCCGTCCCGCAGGGTCACCCGCATCGACTTGAGGGCGAACTCGGCGCGGGCCGTGCGCAGTTCCTCGAGGACCTCGCGGCGCGTGGCCTGGTACCGGGCCTCCACCGCGTCGCGCAGCACCTTGAGAACGGCGACCTCGGTGGCGTGCTCCTTGAGGTTCATGCCGCCACGGCCTTCCGCTCGGCCGTCTTGCCGGCCTCCCTCTTCGCCTCCGTGCCGCGGCGCACGATGAGGTCGCCGAGCGTGGTCGGCTCCCCGGCCGGGTCCAGGACGGCGGCGGCGAGCAGGTTGTGCCGCCGCGCCTCCTCGTAGAGGGAGCGGAGCTCGTCGTAGGTGGTGTTCGGGGCGGTGGCGGTCGCGAGGTAGTCGGACGCGTCCGGGGTGGGCTTGCCGGCGTTGAGCCAGTCCAGGACGGATCCGGCGAACTCCGCACCCGGTTTGCGGATCACGAGCCCGGAGAGGGGCTTCGCCCGGGACTTGGAGATCACCAGGGTGTTCTCGTGGTCGAGGTCGCCGACGATGTCGAACTCGTACTCGATGCCCTCGCGCTGCTCGGGCTTGAGCCCGACCTTGCGCGGCACCTTGCGCCCGCGGTCGTCGGTCTCCACGACGTACTCGGTCTTGGTGCGCATGGTGACGATGAGGTGACCGGGGTAGGCGAGCAGGGCGTCGATCATCGCCCGCTCCATGGGGCGGGCCTCCTTCCAGGCGGCGAAGCTGCTGCCCGCCCCGAAGCGCTTCGCGGCGTTGTCGACCTGCTCGAGCATCCCCCCGGCGCCGGACCAGAAGTGCGAGAGCGAGTCGACGATCATGACGTCGTAGCCGTCGTGGGCGGCCACCGCGAGTACGTCGATGAGCGCGGTGGGCTCGAACGTCGTGAGCTGGAGGGTGTCGAAGGCGAACTCGTCGGCGTACTTGGAGGCGCTGCCGTGCTCGGTGTCGACGAGGGCGGCCTTCTCGCCGAGCGCGGTGCCGGTGACGAGCGCCGTGTAGGTCTTGCCCGAGCCGGTGGGTCCGGTGAGCGCGATGCGGGCCTTGGCCTGTTCCTTGGTGGCGGGGGTGAAGGTGAAGGTGTTCACGCCATGCTCCTCTGGCGCATCCGACGGCGGTTCGGGGTGGGCCCGGGGGGCGTCGGGACGCGGTCCCCGCCCGGCGAGACGTACACCCGCTCGGCCGAAGTTCGATTTCGAACCTTCGTTCGAAAACTGTCTGAAACCTCACGCTAGTCACACACGCGCACCAAATCAACAGGAAACCTGGGAAAAATCGCTGGAAATCCCCCGTACCGGTCCGTCGGCCGCAGACCTCGCCGTGCCCCCTCGCCGAGGGACGGGGACTCCTCGGCGGACTCGCGGGAAGCGTCCCCGAGCGGTGGGCGCGCACGCGCGCCGCCGTCACCGGCCGCCGTCACCAGCCGTCGTCACCGGCCGCCGTCACCGTGTCCCGGACGGCTCCGCCCGCCGTGCCGCGCGGAGCACGCGCAGCACATGGCCGGGTGACATCAGCCGGGCGGGCGGCTCGACCATGTTGGCCACCGCCAGGAACGTCCTGCCCAGGACGGGGTCGACGGACGCCGCCGCGCGGTAGCGGGTGAGGTACCGGTCGAGCAGCCCGTCGGCCGGCCCGCGCCTCCCCTCCGCCCCGGGGAAGCGCAGGTCGCCGCCGGCGGCCAGCAGCCACGGGGTGCCGACCACCCCGGCGGCGGCGCGGAAGAAACGCCGGGGCAGGTCGCCGGCGCCCTCGGCGAGCAGGGCCCGCAGCACGGCCGCCTGCTGGGCCGCCGCCGTCATGCCCTGGCCGTAGGTGGGGTTGAAGCTGCACAGGGCGTCGCCGGTGACCAGGAACCCGTCGAGACGGCGGGCCGACTTCTCGTAGTGGTGACGCACGCTGGCGGGGTGGCGCATCCTCACCGGGTCGTTCAGCGGCTCCGCCGTGCGCAGCACCTCGGCCACATCGGGTCCCGGCAGGCTCTCGGCGTAGGCCAGCATGCCCGCGTGGTCGGTCGGGGGCTCCTCCCCCAGCAGGCCGAAGAGGACGACCGCGAACCGGTCCTCCCGTTCCGAGACGACGGCCCCGCCCCGCGGCAGGCCCGGGAAGGGCACCAGCGCGGCGCCTCTCCGGCCGCCGAGGTGGTGGGGTTCACGCCGGAAGTGACGGGTGACGTAGACGACGTCGGCGCGCACCCGCGTCCGCCGCGGCCGGGCGTACCCCAGCTCCTCCAGCCAGGCCGGGGCCCGCGACCCCCGGCCCGAGGCGTCGACGACCAGGCCGGCGGGGAGCACCTCCTCCCGGGCCCCGTCGGCGCGCGGACGCACCCTGACGCCGGTGACCCGCCCGCGATCCGGTGTGGTGACCAGGCCCAGCACCTCGGTGGAGTCCCTGATCCCGACGCCGGGCAGCGCGGCGACGCGCGCCCGGACGTGGTGCTCGACCAGGGGGCGGCTCGCGCCGTAGGAGATCACTCCGGAGGGCGCCGGGCGCAGGAGGCGGCCGTCGAGGTACCAGTGGGCCTCGCCCTGGGTGTCCGCGCGGGTGGCGCCCGCGGCGAGCAGCTCCTCCAGGAAGCCGGGGAACAGTTCCTCCAGCACCCGCGCGCCGCGGGCGAGCAGGATGTGGAGCTGCCGGCTCTGCGGTACGCCGCGGCGGGCGGCCGGTCCGGCGGGGAGCGCGTCGCGGTCGACGACGGTCACCCGCCGGTAGGCGTCGGCGAGCGCGCGGGCCGCCGTCAGCCCCGCCACACCGGCGCCGATCACCACCGCGTGGGCCCGGTCCGCCCCCGTGGACGCCGTCGGGGGTCGAGCGGTCGTGGCCATGGGACGGCTCCGTTCCCGCGATCGCCCGCCCGGCCGTCCGGGCCCGGGGCGACCGCGCCGGTCGGTCGGGTCCACGTCGTGTGCTCACCGGGTGGGTCCCCGGCGGAGAGGCCCGGCCGCCACCGGGCCCGAGCGCGTGGTGACGCGGGCCCGGCGCCCCTCGGAGCATGTCACACCCGGACGTCCGCGGTGAACCGGTTCCGGCGACGCCGGCCCCTCCCGGCAACCGTGTTGAGCGCGTCCCCGCCGGTGGCCTAGCGTTCGCCGCATGACGGAGCGACGCGCGATCCTCAGCGGCTCGACGTTCGAGGAGCGGATCGGCTACGCCCGCGCCGTGGTCGACGGCGACTGGGTGCATGTGTCCGGGACGACCGGGTTCGACTACACCACCATGACGATCTCCGACGACGTGGTGGAGCAGGCCGAGCAGTGCCTGCGCAACATCGGGGCCGCGCTGGCCGAGGCGGGATGCGCCTTCGCGGACGTCGTGCGGGTGCGGTACCTGCTGCCCGACCGGGACGACTTCGAGCCCTGCTGGCCGGTCCTGCGCCGCGCCTTCGGCGGGACGAGGCCGGCCGCGACCATGCTCGTGTGCGGCCTCGCCGACCCCCGTATGAAGATCGAGATCGAGGCGTACGCGCGGCGGCCCACCGCGTGACCGCCGCTCGGCCGGCCCCGAGGGCGCGGCGCGGGGTCCTCGCATCGCGCCGCGCGGTGGGGGCCGCCGCCGGCCCGCCGCCGTCCTCACGGGGCGGCACCGCACCGCCGGGAGCGGGGCCGGCCCGCCCGCGGTGCCCACGCGTCCGGGCCCGGTGGACCGCGCCTGCCCCGCGGGGCTCAGCCCGCCGTCGCCGCCGGGCCCCGCCACTCGGCGGCGAGCAGTGACCAGATCTGGGTGTCGTGGCGCTCCCCGCGGTGCGGGTACTTCTGCCGCAGGACCCCGTCGAGGGTCATGCCCAGCCGCTTCGCCACGGCGATGCTGCGCTCGTTGCCCGCGGAGACCACCCACTCCACCCGGTGCATCCCGCGCTCGGCGAACGCCCAGTCGACGAGCCGCCGGGCGGCCTTCGTCACCAGGCCGCGCCCCTGTCCGGCCGGCTCCAGCCAGCAGCCGATCTCGCAGTTGCCGGAGGCGGCGTCGAAGACGGGGAAGAGGACCCCGCCGACCAGCGTCCCCTCCAGCCAGATGCCGTAGATCCGGCCCCGGTCGGCGGCCTGCCGGTCCGCGTAGTCCTGGAGCAGGGCCCTGGCCGACTCCGGATCGGTGGCGCGGGCGGCGAAGGGGATCCACGGATCGATGCCGGCCCGGGCCCGGTCCATGTGGGCGAGGAACTCCTCCGCCTGCCAGGGCTCCAGGGGGCGCAGCTCGGCACGGGCGGCATCCCGCGCGCCCGCGGTGCCTCCGGTGTCCGCGGTGTCCCCGGTGTTCTCGTCCAGTGGTGTCGCGAACATCCAGCCCCTCCCTGCTCCCTGCTTCGCCCCTGTGCGGCCGGGCACCGCGAGCCCGCCCGTGCGCCGCGCCCGCATCCTCCCACACCCGCTCCCGGCGGCCCCGGCGACGACGCGGGTACCGCCGGGCGGCGACGGCGGCCGGCGCGCGGCGGCGTCAGTGGTCGCCGTGACCGGAGTGGTCGTGCCCCCCGCCCTCCGGCGGGCGGACGGACGCGCCCGGCACGGCGCCGGAGAACTGCGCGGCCACCCCCTTCTGGGGGCCCCGGGGCCACACGAGCACCTGGTAGCCGACGGCCACGATGTCGGGCACGGCCCAGGCGCTCAGCTCCGTCGCGCTCTCGCCGGGGGCCAGTTCGCCCTTGAACCCGCCGTCGTCGGCGGCCTTCCCGGCCATGCCGCCCACCTCGACCCCCACCCACTGGAGCCGCACCGCGTCCAGGTCGACGGGGGCGTCACCGGTGTTGGTCAGCTCCACCCGCAGACCCAGCGGCTCGCTGCGCTCCCCCAGCAGCTTCTCGCGCGCCTCGGCCAGTCGCGCCTCGTCCACCACGCCGTCCCGCACGTCCGTGCGGTCCGCCGCGCGCAGGCGTCCCAGGACGGTCGCCGTCGCCTCGAGGCCGTCCGGCCAGGCGAAGGTCTTCCCCGTCGGCACCGGCGTCGGCCCGGCCGGTGCCGGATCGGACGGTCCGGCGGTGCCCGGGGCGGAGGGTCCGGAGGCGGCCGGCGGGGCGGGCTCGCCGCCCGCGCTGCATCCGGCGAGCGGTGAGAGGGATAAGGACAACAGAACCGCTGCGAGCACGGTTCGGCGCATGGGCACTCCAGCAGGCGGCCTCGGGCGGATACGGCGAGGCCGACGGTAGCGCTCCCACGAGGGCTCCGTAAAGGTCGGCACGGGGCAGGGCGCGCCCGCCGGTCGCGGTCTCACGGGTGGGGTGGGCCGGGCCCGGCGGCGGGACTCCGGTGGTGTGCGCGGACCCGCACCCTGGGCCGCCTGCGGGACGGCGGCGGGGAGCGGCGGGGAGCGGTGGGAACGGCCCCCGGGGCGCCCGCCCGCCGTCACTCCTCGATCACCGCGACCGCGTCCATGCCGGCGTGGCGCAGGGTCCGCTGCACGGCGCGGTTGGCTCCGCGGACGGTGAGCCCGGCGCCCTCCGGCCGTCCGGTGGCCACGCGGAGCAGGGCGTAGGCGCTCGCCAGGTCCAGGTGGTCGAGTTCGCCCATCTCCAGCACCACCTCGCGGGCGCCGAGCAGCCGCGGATCCACGAGCCGCTCCTCCAGCTCGCCGAGCGTTCCGGCGTCCAGCCGGCCGGAGAAGGTGAGCACGGCGCGGCGGCGGCCGGCCTCGGTGATCGTCAGGGTCGGCCGGGGTGTTCGTGCGGTGGGGTGGGGCTCGGAAGTCACGGCGGCCTCCTCGGCATGACGGCCCGCGGTGGTTGTGCGCTCCTGTTCGTCCTCTTCCTCCAGCGTCCCACCACCCCCGCCTCCGCCCTCGTCCCCGCCCTCGCAGTCCCGGCCGCGGGCACCGGCCCGGGCGGTGGGTCACGGGACCGGCGCGGCGATCCCGGCGGCGGCGTCGCGGGCGGGGCGGCCGACGCCGACGGGGGTGGCCGAGGTCGGTCCGGTCCGGTCCGGTCGCCGTGGCCGAGCAGGTGCGGGCGCGGCTCGTCCAGGGCCCGCGTGCCCTCGGTGCGGATGCGGCCGCGAGAGGTGCGCAGCCGCAGGGGCGCGAGGTGGCCGAGCGCGGGCCGGAAGCCGGTGCACCGGGTGACGGCGTCCGCACCGGCCGTCGTGCCGTCGGCCCGGGCGGCACCGTCGGCGGTGAGGCGGGCGAACATCGGTGACGCCTTGAGCAGCCCGGCGTCCCTGGCTCCGCGGACGGGCGGCACGGCGACGATGTCGCCGAGGGAGGCCGCACCGCCGGTGTCGGTGGGACCGGCCTCCAGGGCCCGGCGGCGGGCGGTGGCGACGTCGAAGAGCGCGCGGCCGTCGATGTGGTCGGGCAGGAGGCGCGGCGGGCGCCGGGTCGCCCAGGTGAGGTCGACGCCGCCGTGGAGGGCGAGGTCGGCGGCGCTCCGGGCCCCGGAGTCGCCGCCGCCGACCACGATGACGCGCCGGCCGGCGAACCGTTCGGGACTACGGTAGCCGGTGGCGTGCGACTGCTCGCCCCGGAACGCCTCCCGTCCGGGGACGGCCGGGAGGAAGGGCCGCCACCAGGTGCCGGTGGCGCTGATCACGGCCTTCGCCCGCCGGGTGCCGGAGCCGGTCTCCACGCGCAGCCGCTCCCCGTCGCGGTGCACGGCGCGGACGCGGACGGGGCGCTGCACGGGCGGGTCGTAGCGTCGCTCGTAGGCGGCCGGGTACTCCACCACGTCGTGTGCGCCGGGGTGCTCCTCGCCGGGACGGCCGGGATGGGCCGTCCCGGCAGCGAGGAGTGGGCGGCCGGGGAGAACGGGCGCGGGGAGTCCCACATGTGGCGCCGGGCGCCGCCGGGGTGCTCCTGGGCGTCGAGGACCACGAAGTCCGGATTCCGGCGGCGCAGGTGGTGGCCGGCGGCGAGCCCGGCCTGGCCGCCGCCGATCACCACCACGTCCGTGCGCTGCGTCACGACCCCGGCTGTGCCGCCGTGAACTTCCCGCGCCAGGCGAGGGCGACGTAGACCAGCGCGATGAGGACGGGGACCTCGATGAGCGGGCCGACGACGCCGGAGAGCGCCTGGCCGGAGGTGACGCCGAAGGTGGCGATGGCGACGGCGATGGCCAGTTCGAAGTTGTTGCCCGCGGCCGTGAAGGCCAGGGTGGTGGTGCGCTCGTAGGCCAGGCCGATGGCCTTGCCCAGGGCGAAGGCGCCGAAGAACATGACCGCGAAGTAGACCAGCAGCGGCAGGGCGATGCGGGCGACGTCCCACGGCTGGGAGGTGATCGTCCTGCCCTGGAGGGCGAAGAGGACGACGATGGTGAACAGCAGCCCGTACAGCGCCCAGGGGCCGATCCTCGGCAGGAAGCGCTCCTCGTAGTCCTCGCGGCCCATCCTCCGCTCGCCGATGCGGCGGGTGAGGAAGCCGGCCAGCAGCGGGATGCCGAGGAAGATGACGACGTTGACGGCGATCTCCCACATGGAGATGTCCAGGGCCGCGCCGTCGCCCAGGCCGAGCCAGCCGGGCAGCAGGTCGAGGTAGAACCAGCCGAGCAGGCCGAAGGCGAGGACCTGGAAGACCGAGTTGAGGGCGACCAGGACGGCGGCGGCCTCGCGGTCGCCGCAGGCCAGGTCGTTCCAGATGATGACCATGGCAATGCAGCGGGCCAGCCCGACGATGATCAGTCCGGTGCGGTACTCGGGCAGGTCGGGCAGGAAGATCCAGGCCAGGGCGAACATCACCGCGGGCCCGACCAGCCAGTTGATCACCAGGGAGGAGACCAGGAGCCTGCGGTCGCCGGTGACGGCGTCGAGGCGGTCGTAGCGGACCTTGGCGAGCACCGGGTACATCATGACCAGCAGACCCAGCGCGATGGGCAGGGAGATGCCGCCGACCTCGATCCTGCTCAGGACGCCGTTCAGGCCGGGGATCATCCGTCCCAGGCCCAGGCCGGCGGCCATGGCGAGCAGGATCCACACCGCCAGGAAGCGGTCGAGGGTCGAGAGCCCGGCGACGATGCCGCCGCCCTCGGAGGGACCCGCTGGTCTGGTGGTCTCTTCGGCGGTGGTCACGGGCAGGCCCTCTTCGTCTCGGCGGCTCGGGTGGTGCGGGCGGTGCGGGCCAGCTCGGTGAAGGAGCGGCCGAGACACTCGATGACGTCCGGGCGCAGCCGGTAGTAGGTGTACCGGCCGCACGGCTCGGTCTCCACGACCCCGGCCTCGCGCAGGACGCGCAGGTGGTTGGAGAGGTTGGTCTGCTTCGCCCCGGTCTCGGCCACCAGGTGGGTGGTGCAGAGGGTCTCGGTGGCCAGCAGGGTCACGATGCGCATCCTGAGCGGATCGGCGAGCACCCGGATCAGGTCAGTATCGACTGACATCAGCATGGGCTGATACTGTCACATCAGCCGGAGGTGATGCCACCCCGGCCCCGCCATGAGACGAGAGAGAGCCCTCATGCCCGAGAAGCCGTCCGTGCTGTTCGTCTGCGTCCACAACGCCGGCCGCTCCCAGATGGCCGCCGCATGGCTGACCCACCTCGCCGGCGACCGGATCGAGGTCCGCTCCGCCGGCTCCGCCCCGGCCGACCGGGTCAACCCCGCCGCCGTCGAGGCGATGCGGGAGGCCGGCGTCGACATGTCGGCCGAGGTGCCCAAGGTGCTGACCGTCGAGGCCGTCCAGGCCTCCGACGTGGTGATCACCATGGGCTGCGGCGACACCTGCCCGGTCTTCCCCGGCAAGCGCTACCTCGACTGGGAGCTGGAGGACCCGGCCGGACAGGGCCTGGCGGCCGTCCGCCCCATCCGCGACGAGATCCGCAGGCGGATCGAGGCCCTGGTCGCCGAGATCGACGCCGAGGCCGCCCGGGCGCAGGCGTGAGCACCGCGGCAGGCGCCGGCGTCCGCGACGTGGCCGTCATCGGCTCCGGGCCGGCAGCGCGCCGATGAACGCCGATGAACGCCGATGAACACGGCCGAGGCGAAGGGCTTCTCCGGCCTCCGCGAGACGGCATCTCCGGCCTCCGCGACGGCATCTCCGCCGCCGACCCGGCCGGCGGGACCAAGACGGTGACCGACGCCGCCGGCACCGACCGGGCCGCCACCGCCGCCGCGCTCCGAGACGGCCGTGGAGGCCGCCCCGGGGAGGGCCGGACCCCCGTGCGATCCGTCAGCCTCTGCGGCCCCGGGCGGCCCAGCCGCTGCCGACGCCCGCCACGTGCAGGGCCAGCAGCCCCAGCCCGAGGAGCATGAGGTTGGTCGACGAGAAGACGTCGTTCACCGCCAGTTCCGCGGCGTTGATCAGGAACGCGATGAAGAACAGCACTGCCGCCGCTATGCCGAGCATGGGCTCTCCCTTTCCTCGTACGGTGCGAACCGTCTGCCCCGTACGCCCGCCCGGACACCATCCCGCCCGGCTCCCGCACGCCGAACTCCGCGGCACCGGCCGCCCGGTGGGCCGGCCGCGGCCCGGCCGGCAGGAGCGGACGGCCGGGCCGACGGGCCGTCCGGCCGTACACGGGGCGGGAGGATCAGCCCGCGGCGGCCAGGTGGGAGCGGGCCTCCTCATGGGTGGGGAAGACCGGCAGGATCTCGCCGGTACCGGTGATCTCGATCATCCGGGCGAGGTGGGGGGAGGGCGCCACGATCGCCAGCGGGCGCTCGGAGGCCAGTCGCAGCAGCAGGCTGAGGGTCTGGGAGTCGCAGAACTCCACGGCGGCGGTGTCCACGGCCACCGGCCCCGGATGCGACCGCAGCGCCTCCTGGACCGCCGAACGGAAGGGCCCGACGGTGTCGGCGTCGATGCGGCCGCGCAGCACGATGCACCACAGCGGGCCGCGCTCCTCCGACGCCGCGACCACCGGCGCCGGTCGGCCCTCCCGCACAGCATCGTGACGTGTCATGGGACAACTATCCCCTACTTCCGTTCCGCTCCGGGCCGCTCCCCCGGCCGACGCGGCGTCAGTTCCCGCCGGACGGGGGCGGACACGCGGGGCGGGGCGGCGGGGCGGCGGACGGGGCCGTCACGACGCCGGTACCACGGACGGCGGATCCGCCCGGTACGTCCCCGCCGAGGTCTCGCACCACAACGGCATCTGCTCCTGGAGCTGCTTGAGCATGACGCCCTCGCGCAGCGCCCACGGTGAGAGCGTGACGGTCTCGATCTCCATGCACTTCATGGCCGTGTGCGCGATCACGGCGCCCGCCAGGGACTGCCGGGCGCGGGCGGCGGAGATCCCGGGCAGCTCCGCACGGGCGGCCGCGGGCAGGGAGGCGAGCCTCTCCACCGCCGCCTTGAGGTCCCTGCGCTCGATGCGGCGCGTGACGAAGGGCCCCCGCTTCCCGGGAGGGGCCCCGCACAGGCGGGCCAGCTGCTGGAACGTGCGCGAGGTCGCCACGGCGGTACGGGGACGCTCCCAGTGGATCCGGACCGCCACGTCCCGCAGCTCGTGGCGTACCCGGCGCCGCAGTTCCCTGATCGCGGCGGCCGGCGGAGGGTCCGCCTCCGCGAAGTACTCGCGCGTCATCCGTCCCGCGCCCAGCGGGAGCGAGGCCGTGAAGCCGGGTGTCCTGTCCCGGCCGAAGGCGACCTCCAGCGAGCCGCCGCCGATGTCCAGCAGCACCATCGGACCGGCCCGCCAGCCCATCCACTGACGGGCCGCCAGGAACGTCAACTCGCCCTCCGTCACGCCCGACATGACGTACAGGGGCACTCCGGTGCCGCCGTGGACGGCCTCCAGGACCTGGTGGCGGTTGGGAGCCTCCCGGATGATCGCGGTGGCGAAGGCGAAGGGCCGCTCCACTCCCCAGCGAGCCGACTCGTCCCTCACCTCGGCGACCGCGGCCACCACGTCGTCCACCGCCCGCTCGCCAAGCCGTCCGTCCGGCTCGACGAGTTCGGCCAGCCGGAGCCGCCGCTTGGCCGTGTGCACCGGCAGCGGTATGTCGCCGCCGCAGTCGGCCACCACGAGTCTCACCGTCTTGGATCCCACATCCACAACCGCCAGCCGCATGCGTGGCTCGTGCCCCTTACCGCCGCACGTCATGCCACCGGCCCGCACGCCCCGCTCCCTATCGGCCACCCGCACCGCCACCGGACGCGCCCCCGGTTCCGGCTCCGCGCCGGTCCGGGCGCACCACCGGTGGCGTCACCGCGCGGGGCCGCGCGCCCGTCGGGGGAACCACCGGCCCCGGTCCCGCCCGCCATCGGCGATTCCGCCTGTTCCGCGCGACACCCCTGGCAGCGGGAGGGCTCCGTGCGACAGGGTTCCGGTCCACGGCGCACCACCCCGCCTTCGGAACCATGGAGAAGCCCATGCGACTGCGCAGTGCGATGCTCGGTGTCCTCGCCCTCGTACTGGCCGGGACGCTGACCACGACGGCCGCCGGCACGGTCGGCGCGGCGGCCGGGCCCGGATCCGCTTCCCGGCCGTCCGCCCAGGGCGGCTCCGGCCCCTACCCCGCCGGTCACGAGACCACCCTGCGGTTGCGGAACCACACCGTCTACCGGCCCGACTCCCTCCCCCCGGGCGTCAGGCTGCCCATCGTCGCGTGGGGCAACGGGGCCTGCCGCGCGGACGGCACCTGGTTCGAGAACGTCCTGACCGAGTGGGCCTCGCACGGCTTCCTGGTCATCGCGAACGGCCGGCCGGGCGGTTCCGGTTCGACCACTTCCGCCATGCTCACCGAGTCCATCGACTGGGCCGTCGCGGAGAACTCCCGCCTCGGCAGCAAGTACCGCGGCAGGATCGACACGTCCAGGATCGCCGTGATGGGCCAGTCCTGCGGCGGCATCGAGACCTACGAGGTGGCCGACGACCCGCGGATCACCACCACGGTCCTGTGGAACAGCGGTCTGCTCGGCGACGCGAACGACCATCTGCTGCGGCGCCTGCACGCCCCGATCGCCTACTTCATCGGCGGCCCCGGCGACATCGCCCACGGGAACGCGATGGACGACTGGAGGAAGCTGCCGGCCGGCCTGCCCGCGTTCATGGGCAACCTGGACGTCGGGCACTTCGGCACCTTCTCCGAGCCGAACGGCGGCGAGTTCGGCCGGGTCGGCGCGCACTGGCTGAAGTGGCGGCTCAAGGACGACCCGGCGAGCGGGGCGCAGTTCACCGGCCCCGACTGCGGGCTGTGCGACACCGAGTGGGACGTGATGCGGAAGAACCTCGGCTGACCCGCCCCGCCGGCGGCACCCGGCAGGCCCGGGACCGGAGCGCTCGCCGCGCGGTCCCGGGCCTGCCGGGTGCCGGGCGCCGGGTCAGGCGAAGAGGCCGGCCAGCCGGTCCTGCCAGGCGCCCTCGGTCCGCTCGGGGTCCGCGCCGGGCGCGAAGTCGTGGACGCTGACGCCGACCGGCGCGCCGAAGTGGTTCCTGCCGAAGATCCGGTACATCGCGTCGCCGGTGCGCAGCCCGAGGAAGTAGGCGTTGCGGAAGTCCACGACCGCGTCCGCCGGACCGGTCCCCGGCACCTCGATCCGCACCGTGTCGCCCTCGGCGGCCCCGTCGGGGACTCCCAGGGCGCGGGTGACCGTCTCCAGCGCGCCGGGCGCGGCGGACGCGGCCGGCGCGTCGAGGGAGGTGAAGGCCGCCTGCCGGCCGGTGAAGTGCTCCAGGTACTGCCGGAGGGTGTGGAGGTAGAAGTCGGTGTGCTTGCCGATGCCGTCGTACTGGTCGTCCCAGTCGTCGACGAAGACGCCGCTGTGGACGTACCGCACCCACGAACCGCCGCCCGCGCGCGGCTCGATCCGCTGGTCGAGCCGGTTGAGCAGCTGCGGGCCGGCGCCCTCGGGGAACTCCTCGCGGCTGGTCAGCCGGCGGGGCGGGTCCCACACGGTGACGGGGCCGCCCTCCCCCGGCTCGTACTCCGTCGGCCACAGCCAGCCGGAGGTGCCGGTGGTGATCGCGGCCCAGACCTCCTCGGGGCTCGCGTCGGTCTCGAACTCCCGGACGACCTCGAATTCCTTGCCCATGATCGGTTCCTCGTTCCTCGTTCCTCGTTCAGCGGTTCTCGGTGCGTGGTGTGTGGTGCGTGGTGCGCACGGGGTGGGCGCGGCCGGCTCCCGGGCCGGCCGGGGACCCGCCGGCGGGCCTCCTCAGGACCGCTCCCCGACGGCCCCCGGCTCCGGGGCGGTGCGGGTTGCGGGTCCGGAGTCCGCCTTGACGGCCGGGTGGAGCGCGACGACGATCCGGTGGTCCCGGCCGCCCTCGGCGTCGGCGTCGTGGTACTTGGCGATCAGCGCGCTGACGCCGCGCGTCAGCTCCTCGACGAACGCGGCCCTGGCCGCGGCGTCGGCGAACCGCACCTCCCCGTCCAGCGCGTAGGTGGCCAGCCGCTTGCGCGCCCGGGCGGCGCCGGTGATGAGGGTGCCGACGTCGCGCACCAGACGGGCGGCCAGCGCCAGCAGCCAGCGCGCCGACAGCTGGTCGCGGAACCGGCCCGGGTCGGGCTCCACGGAGGCCAGGGCGAGCGGCGAGATGACGTACGAGGCGGCGGTGGCGCGCATCAGCCGCTCGGTGACGTTGCCCTTGCGGCGCTCGCCCACCAGCTCGACCAGGCCGTGCCGCTCCAGGGCCTTGAGGTGGTAGTTGACCTTCTGGCGGGGCAGGCCGACCCGTTCGGCCAGCATCGCGGCCGACGCGGGCTCGCCCACCAGTTCCGCCAGCAGTCCGGCGCGCGTCGGGTCCAGCGAAACCGCCGCCGCCGCCGCGTCCTCGATCACGGTCACGTCCAACATGGCCCCACCCTCCCACCGAAAACTTTTTTTGTCCAGAACTCTTTTCTTGTCGGGGGGAGACGGGCCGGCCGGCGCCGGTCACCGGCATGCCGCGCGGCGCCCGAGGAACGCGAGCGCTCCGGACGGAGGGGCGGGGCGGGGCGGGCCGAGCGGCACGACGGGGCGGGAGCCGTCCCCGTGCGGACGCCCGCCTCCTGGACGGCGCCGCTTCCGGGGCGTCGCGGTCATTGCTTCGGCCCACCGGGGGTAGACGGCGGACAACGGACAGGGAGAGGTGAACCGTCGTGTGCGAGTCGTCGGTACGTGCTGTGGGGTGGGCGCGGTCGCTGCCGGTGGCCAGCGGGGTGAAGACGGCACGGGAGTGGGCGCGCGGGCACCTGGAGTCGCTGGGCTGGACGGAATCGGCCCCCGAGACGGTGGACGCGGTGCTGCTGACCGTCTCGGAGCTGGTGACCAACGCGCACGTGCACGCGCGCAGCACCGCGCAGCTGGTGCTGGTGTGGGACAACCGGTGTCTGCACGTGAGCGTGCACGACTCCTCCGGCGACCTGCCCGCGCCCCGCTCCCCCAGCACCGAGCGCACCTCCGGTCGCGGCATGTTCCTGGTGGACGCCCTGGCCGACGAGTGGGAGGCCCGCCCCTGCACGGACGGGAAGACCGTCACCGCCTGCTTCCGCCCGCCCGGCCGGCCCTCCGCCTGAGCCCCGCGCTTCCCCGGGGGCCGGCCCCGCGGTCCGGGCGACGCGGTCCGGGCGGTGCCGTCAGGGCGCCTCGAGGAGCTGCTCGGTCCAGATGGTCTTGCCGCCGGGGGTGTAGCGGCTGCCCCAGCGGTGGGTGAGCTGCGCCACCAGGAACAGGCCGCGGCCTCCCTCGTCGGAGAGCCGGGCACGCCGCATGTAGGGCTGTGACTGGCTGGGGTCGGTGACCTCGCACACCAGGCGCCGGTCCCTGGTCAGCCTCAGCCCGATGGGGCCGCCCGCGTGGCGGATGGCGTTGGTGACCAGCTCGCTGACCACGAGTTCGGTGCCGAAGCCCAGCTCCTCCAGCCCCCACTCCGCCAGCTGCCCGGAGACCAGGGCGCGGGTGTGCGCGACGACGCCGGGATCGGCGGGCAGCTGCCAGAAGGCCGTGTCCTGGGGCCGCACCCGGCCCACGCGGGCCAGGAGCAGCGCGAGGTCCTCACTCCGCGCCGCGCCCCGGAGGCCGGCCATGAGGCGCTCCCCGGCCCCGGACAGCGGCCGGTCGTCGCCCGCGGCGGCCCGGACGCTCTCGCACACCCGCTCCAGGTCCCGTCCCGCCTCCTCCGGCCGCTCGGCGAGGGCGCCGCTGTGGAACGCGAGCACGTCCCCCGGCCGCAGGTCGAGCTCCACCGCTTCGAAGGGCTCCGCCCCGGTTCCCAGCGGCGGCCCGGGCCGGAGCTTCACCTCCTCCGCGGTACGGTCCCGCCGTCCGGCCAGCACGGGGGCCGGGTGGCCCGCGCTGGCCATCAGGCACCGGCCGGCGACCGGGTCGTAGACGGCGTACAGACAGGTGGCCCCGTGCAGGGAGAAGGCCGCCGACCCCTGGTTCCTCTCGGTCTCGCCCAGCCGGAGCACCAGGTCGTCCAGATGGCTCAGCAGCTCGTCGGGCGGCGGGTCCAGGTCGGCCAGGGTCTGCACCGCCGACCGCAGGCGCCCCATGGCGCCTGCGGCGTTGATCCCGTGCCCGGCGACCCTGCCCACCACGAAGGCCACCCGGACGCCGGACAGCCGGATCACGTCGTACCAGCTGCCGCCGGTTCCGGCGGCGGTGCTGGCCGGCGCGTACATCCCCGAGGTCTCCGCCGCGGTCAGGCGCACCACCGGGGGCGGCAGCAGGCTGCGCTGCAGGGCCTCGGCCGTGCGCCGCTCCCGGGTGTACCGGCGGGCGTTGTCCAGGCCCAGGGCCAGCCGGGAGCCGATCTCCTCGGCCAGGGCCGCGTCGGACCGGTCGAACGGGGCCCGCTCCCCGGTCCGCCACAGCGGTACGGCCCCCAGCACGGCTCCGCGCGCCCGCAGCGGGAGGACCAGGAGCGAGGTGGCGGCGTCCGGCAGGATCAGCCGGGACAGCCGCGGATCCCCGGCCGACGCCGCCCGCAGGCCGTTCAGGTCCGGCATGATCCCGGCCGCTCCCCGGCACAGGTGCTCCTGTTCGACCTCTCCGACCGAGAACGTCTCCCCGAGGCCGTAGACCTCCTCGGGCCAGGCGCCGCGCGCGGTGGCCAGCGCGACGCGGCGCAGCGGCGTGTCGGTGGTGAACTCCCCCGGCTCCTCCCCGGCCAGCACCGCGTCGGTGAGGTCGACCGCCCCCAGGTCGGCGAAGGCCGGTACCAGCAGGCCGACCAGCTCCTCGGCGTTGCTGACCACCTCCAGCGAGCCGCCGATGCGCTCGGCCGCCGCCCGCAGCAGGTCCAGCCGCTGCTGCGCGCGCGGGCTGGACACCAGCAGCCCGCCGCCGGACAGGACCACCCGCAGCCCCAGCTCGTCCTCGAACTCGGCGCCCTCCACGGGCACCAGCGACACCAGGAAGCGCGCCCCGTCCCCCTCCAGGAGCGAGGAGACGATCACGTCCGTGTCGACCCTGCCGCCGCCGGGGCGGCGCAGCAGCGCGCGTCCGCTGCCGTGCCGGCCGCGTTCCGCCTCCCGGACCAGCCTCTCCCACACCTCCGGGTCCTCGAAGAGGCCGCCCAGGTCGCGTCCGCGCAGCCCCCCGGCCGAGCCGCCCAGGAGTTCCAGCGCGGGCCGTGTGCAGGCCACCACCGTGCGGGCGGCGTCCAGCACCAGCTCGGCGGGCTGTCCCCAGGCCGCCGATCCGGCTCCGAGCTGGCCACCACGACCGGTCATACGCCTCCCACGGCTGCGAACAGCGCGACAGCGGCATCCCTCCCATGAGACAGCCGCGCCGCCCGCGTCGCAACCTGTCACGACCCTCCGCAAAACGCTGCAAACCGCTGTAAACGTCTGCAACCTGTCGCAAACCACCGCACTCCGCCGGGGCGGCGTCGCGGGTGCCGCCGTTCGCCGCGCGGGCGCCACGGCGCACCCCGTCCGCGGGTTCCGCGCCGGCGGGGTGCCCGGTGGGCCGCGCGAGGTGACGCGTACCGGCGGCCGGGCGGCCGGGCGGCGGGGCCGGGCGCCCATCGACCCGGCCCCGCGCCCCGCGGCCGGTCCCGCCCACGGCGTACGGCGGCCCGCGCCGCGCCCGGGGGGAGCCCCGGGCGCGGGCCGTCAGGCCAGCGCCAGCACCGACGAGAGGACCCGGCGCAGCGTCGCCTCCGGGTCCGGGACCGGTTCGGCCGAGCGCCACGCCACGAACCCGTCGGGGCGCACCAGCACCGCGCCGCCGGGCCCCGTGCCGTGGGTCCGCGCCCAGTCGGCGCCGTCCTCGGGGGTGAGGTCGGCGTCCGCTCCGGCGCCGATCCGGTACGTCACGAGCGGCACGGACAGCTCCCCGGCGACGCGGCCGGCCGCGGCGTGCCACCCGCCCGCCTCGCCGGCGCCGACGAGGAGGACCGGCGACCGCTCGTACAGGTCCAGGGTGGAGATCCGCTCCCCGGCCCGGCGCAGCCACATGTGGGGCGCCCGGCTGCCCGGCTCGCCCGTCAGCCGCAGCCCCTGGGGGACGGGCGGCGCCTCGGGGTCGGTGCCCACGACGGCGCCGCGCGGATAGCGGTAGCCCAGGACCACGTCGAGGATGCCGCCCCTGCGGCCGCCGCCCGCGCCGGGGGCGGGGACGTAGCCGGGGTGGCTGTGCTCCACGGAGCGCGCCGAGGCGCGCTCGCTGGTCGCCCGCGCGACGGGGCGGCGCTCGGTGTCGTAGGTGTCCAGCAGGCCCGGGCCAGCCCAGCCGCCGAGCACGGCGGCCAGTTTCCACGCCAGGTTGTGGGCGTCCTGGATACCGGTGTTGGAGCCGAACGCGCCGGTGGGGGGCATCTCGTGGGCCGAGTCGCCGGCCAGGAGGACCCGGCCGGCCGCGTACCGCTCCGCGACCCGCTCCGCCGCGTGCCACGGGGCCCTGCCGGTGATCTCCACGTCGAGCTCCGCGAGGCCGACCGCTCGGCGGATGTGCTCCGCGCACCGCTCGTCGGTGAACTCCTCCAGCGTCTCGCCGCGTTCGGGGTGCCAGGGCGCGTGGAAGACCCACCGCTCCCGGTTGTCGACCGGCAGCAGCGCTCCGTCGCCGTCCGGGCCGGTCAGGTAGCAGACGATGAAGCGGCGGTCGCCCACCACATCGGCGAGGCGGCGGGAGCGGAAGGTGATGCTCACGTTGTGGAACAGGTCGCCGGGCCCGCTGTGGCCGATGCCGAGGCTCTCGCGCACCGGGCTGCGCGGGCCGTCCGCCGCCACGAGGTAGTCCGCGCGGATCGTGGTGTGCTCCCCGGTCTCCCGGCTCTTGACCACCGCCGTGACACCGTCCGGACCGGGGTCGAACGACATCAGCTCGGTGGAGAACCGCAGGTCGCCGCCGAGTTCCCGGGCGTGGTCCAGCAGGACCGGCTCCAGGTCGTTCTGGCTGCACAGACACCAGGAGCTGGGGCTGAAGCGGGCCAGCCCGCTGCCCGGGTCGATCTCCCGGAACAGCCACTCGCCCTCCTCGCCGACCAGGGCCGGCGTCTGGAGGATGCCGTGGTTGCCGGCCAGGACCGACGCCGCCTCCCTGATCGCCGGCTCGGCTCCGGCCACCCGGAACAGTTCCATCGTCCGCACGTTGTTGCCGCGGCCGCGCGGGTGGATCGAGGTGCCGGCGTGCCGTTCCACCAGGATGTGCCGCACCCCGAGGCGGCCCAGGAACAGCGAGGTGGACAGGCCCGTCAGGGAACCGCCGACGATGAGGACCGGGACCGTGAGGTCGGCTTCTTGGCTCATCACTCTCCTCCAGCGCGTCGCGTTTCCCGGCACGCGCGGGTGCGGCCGGGCTGGAGATCAATGCCCCGCCATGAGGGGAAACGCCCATGCTTCACCCGGTTGATCACCATTGCTTGCGGTAGCAGACGGTTCGTCACATGATCAGTGGGCATGGCGGCTGACGCCGGTTCACGGCGCACGGTTCCGCCCCGTTTCCCCCGAGGACTCCCCGAGGAGAGGTATGCCGAAGAAGAGGTATGTCGGATGACGGTCTCGGACCACACAACCCAGGCCTCCGGGCGCGTCTCCCAGTCGGCCTTCGACGGCTCCAGGCTCCGGGTCATCCTGCTGCTCGACATCCACGACGGGGCCCAGCAGGAGTTCCTCGACGCGTACGAGCACATGCGCAACCAGGTGGCGTCCGTGCCCGGCCACATCAGCGACCAGCTCTGCCAGTCCATCGAGAACCCCTCCCAGTGGCTCATCACCAGCGAGTGGGAGAGCGCGCCGCCCTTCCTCGCCTGGGTGAACAGCGAGGAGCACCTGGAGACGGTCAGGCCGCTGCACGGCTGCGTCCGCGACACCCGATCGCTGCGCTTCAGCGTCCTGCGCGAGACCTTCGGCGGCAGCGCCGCGGACGCCCCGGCCAGGAGCGGGCTGCAGGCCTCCCCGCGGCCGGGCGACGGCGTGGTGCGCCACGCCCTGACCTTCACCGTCAAACCCGGCAGTGAGTCCAAGGTCGCCGAGATCCTCTCCGACTACGCCCCGCCCGAGCCGCGGGTGGACGACACCACCCGGCTGTGCCGCACCTCGCTGTTCATGCACGGCAACCGGGTCGTGCGGGCCGTCGAGGTGCGCGGCGACCTGCTCGCCGCGCTGCGCCACGTCGCCCGGCAGCCCGAGGTGCGCGCGGTCGAGGAGGCCATCAACCCCCACCTGGAGCAGGACCGGGACCTCGACGACCCGCAATCCGCGCGGGCGTTCTTCACCCGGGCCGCGCTGCCGGCCGTGCACCACGTGACGTCCTGCGTGCCGCCGTCGCCGCGGGTGCGGCGGCACGCGCTGTACTACCCGGCCAGGGAGGGCCGCGGCATGGACCTGGCGCGGCTGCTCTCCCGGCAGGACGAGCTCGCCGCGGACGACCCGCACAGCCCGGTCCGCGCCAGCACCGTCTTCCAGCGCGACGACATCGTCGTACGGCTGGTCGAGGTGGAGGGCGAGCCCGACTCCGCACCCGCCCGGGTCCTCGGCCTCGGGGAGCCCGGGAGCGCCGCCGAGATCGCACGCCTGCTCGACGTCGAGGCCCTCGGGATCGACGGCCCCCCGACCGGCGAACGCGAGGCCATGCGCCTGCTGTCGCACGCCGGCATGCGGCTCGTCACCGACCGCACCGCACCGGGCTCCTGACGCCCGTCGGCCGCTCCGCCGGCCGGTACATCCGCGCAACACCGCCCTTCCCCACGGAGTGACCGACCATGACCAAGCAGTTCCCACGCATCGTCGACCTCGGCGAGATCGAGCCCAACCGCAGGCGCGGAGGCGATCTGCGCGCCATGCTCACGCCCGCCACCGTGGGCTCGACCAGCGGTTTCATGGGCCTGGCCATCGTGCAGCCCGGAGACCGCATCGGCGAGCACTACCACCCGTACTCCGAGGAGTTCGTGTACGTCGTCAGCGGCTCCCTCGAGGTGGACCTGGACGGGGAGCCCCACCCCCTCTCCCCCGACCAGGGGCTGATGATCCCCGCGCACATGCGGCACCGGTTCCGCAACGTCGGCGACACCGAGGCCCGCCTCGTCTTCCACCTGGGGCCCCTGGCCCCCCGGCCCGAGCTCGGCCACGTCGACACCGAGGAGACCACCCCCGGCCAGGCCGCCGGCGACCGGGCTGCGCAGCCCACCGGGGCGGTGTCGTGACCCGACGCGTGGCCGTCACCGGTCTGGGCGTGGTGGCGCCGGGCGGCATCGGCGTCCCGGCGTTCTGGGACCTCCTGGCGAACGGCCGCACCGCGACCCGGGGCATCACCCTCTTCGACCCCGCGGGCCTGCGCTCGCGGATCGCGGCGGAGTGCGACTTCGAGCCGCTCGCGCACGGACTGACGGTGGAGCAGACCGAGCGCTGCGACCGGTACGTGCAGTTCGCGCTGGTCGCCGCCGCGGAGGCGGTCCGCGACGCGGGCCTGGACCCGCGGCGCGAGGACCCCTGGCGCCTGGGCGTCAGCCTGGGCACCGCGGTCGGCGGCACCACCCGTCTGGAGCACGACTACGTCCTGGTCAGCGAGCGCGGGTCCCGCTGGGACGTCGACCACCGGCGGGCCGGCCCGCACCTGCACCGCGCCTTCTCGCCCAGCACGCTCGCCTCGACGGTCGCCGAGGAGTTCAGCGTCCGCGGCCCGGTGCAGACCGTCTCCACCGGCTGCACCTCGGGGCTGGACGCCGTCGGGTACGCCTTCCACGCCATCGAGGAGGGCCGGACGGACGTCTGCGTCGCCGGCGCGGCGGACTCGCCGATCTCGCCGATCACCATGGCCTGCTTCGACGCCATCAAGGCGACCTCGCCGAACAACGACGACCCCGAGCACGCGTCCCGGCCGTTCGACGCCGACCGCGACGGCTTCGTGATGGGGGAGGGCGGCGCGGTGCTGGTCCTGGAGGAGCTGGAGCACGCCCGTGCCCGCGGGGCGCGCGTGTACTGCGAGATCGCGGGCTACGCCACCTACGGCAACGCGTACCACATGACCGGTCTGACCGGCGAGGGCCTGGAGATGGCGCGGGCGATCGACACCGCGCTCGACCACGCCCGCCTCGACGGCTCGGACATCGACTACGTCAACGCGCACGGTTCGGGCACCCGGCAGAACGACCGCCACGAGACCGCGGCGGTCAAGCGGTCCCTGGGCGCCCACGCGTACGACACGCCGATGAGCTCGATCAAGTCCATGGTGGGCCACTCGCTCGGCGCCATCGGCTCCATCGAGGTCGCCGCCTGCGTGCTGGCCCTGGCCCACCAGGTGGTGCCGCCCACGGCGAACTACGAGACACCGGATCCCGAGTGCGACCTGGACTACGTGCCGCGCACGGCGCGTGAGCGGAGGCTGCGCGGCGTGCTGTCGGTGGGCAGCGGCTTCGGCGGCTTCCAGTCCGCGGTGGTGCTGACCGGGCCGGGCGGGAGGACACGATGAACCCGCGACGCATCCGGCGCGCGGTCGTCACCGGCATCGGCGTCGTGGCGCCGGGCGGGGTCGGCACGGAGGCCTTCTGGAAGTCGGCCGTGGAGGGCGTCGGCGCCCTGGACCGCATCACCCGCGAGGGCTGCGGGCACCTGCCGCTGCGGGTCGCGGGCGAGGTCCGCGGCTTCGACCCGGCCGAGGCCGTCGAGGGCAACTACCTCGTCCAGACCGACCGGTTCACCCACTTCGCGATGGCCGCGACCGCGATGGCGCTGGAGGACGCCCGGCTCGGCCGCGCCGACATCGGCTCGCCCTACTCGGTGGGCGTGGTCACCGCCGCCGGCTCCGGCGGCGGCGAGTTCGGGCAGCGCGAACTGCAGAAGCTGTGGGGGCGGGGCTCCCGCCACGTGGGCCCGTACCAGTCCATCGCCTGGTTCTACGCGGCCAGCACCGGCCAGATCTCCATCCGGGGCGGCTTCAAGGGCCCCTGCGGCGTCGTGGCCGCCGACGAGGCCGGCGGCCTGGACGCCCTGGCGCACGCCGCCCGCGCCGTGGGGCGCGGCACCGACGGTGTCGTCGTGGGCGCGGCCGAGGCGCCGCTGGCCCCGTACTCGATGGTCTGCCAGCTGGGGTACCCCGAGCTCAGCACCGAGGACGACCCGGAGCGCGCCTACCGCCCCTTCACCGCCGCCGCCCGCGGCTTCGTGCCCGCCGAGGGCGGCGCCATGCTCGTGGTGGAGGAGGAGGACGCGGCCCTCCGCCGCGGGGCCGAGCCCCGGGCCACGGTGGCCGGCCACGCCGCCACGTTCACCGGGGCGTCCCGGTGGGACCGGTCCCGCGAGGGACTGGCCCGGGCGATCCGCACCGCGCTGGCGGAGGCCGGCTGCGCCCCGGAGGAGGTCGACGTCGTGTTCGCCGACGCCCTCGGAACGGCCGAGGCGGACCGGGCCGAGGCCCTGGCGATCGCCGACGCCCTGGGCGCGCACGGGCGGCGCGTGCCCGTCACCGCACCGAAGACGGGCACCGGCCGGGCCTACTGCGGGGCGCCCGTGCTGGACGCCGCGGCGGCCGTGCTCGCCATGGAGCACGGCCTGGTCCCGCCCACCCCCAACGTCTCCGACATCTGCCATGACCTGGACCTGGTGACCTCCCGGGCGCGCTCCGCCGAGCTGCGCACGGCCCTGGTCCTCAGCCGGGGCCTCATGGGCTCGAACGCGGCGCTCGTGCTGCGGCGCGAAACCGGACAACCCACCCACCGAAGGAGTGCATCCGCATGACCGATCAGATGACGGGCCAGGTGACCGTCGAGGAACTGGCCGCGCTGATGAAGCAGACCGCGGGCGTCACCGTCGACCCCCAGGACCTGCGGCACCGGGCAGACTCCGGGTTCGACGCCTTCGGCCTCGACTCGCTCGGGCTGCTCGGCATCGTGGGCGAACTGGAGAAGCGCTACGGCCGGGACATGCCGGAGCGGGCGGAGCAGTGCAGGACGCCCCGCGAGTTCCTCGGCTTCGTCAACGGCGTCCTGACGGCGGAGGCGTGACATGGCCGGGCACACCGAGAACGAGATCGTCATCGCCGCCCCCCTGGACCTCGTCTGGGACATGACCAACGACATCGAGAACTGGCCGCGGCTGTTCAGCGAGTACGCGTCCGTCGAAATCCTCTCCCGCGACGGCGACAGCACGACGTTCCGCCTGACCATGCACCCGGACGAGAACGGCACGGTGTGGAGCTGGGTCTCCGAGCGGACCGCCGACCGCGACGGCCTCACCGTGCGGGCGCGCCGCGTCGAGACCGGCCCCTTCCGGTACATGGACATCCGCTGGGAGTACGCGCAGACCCCGGACGGCGTGCGGATGCGCTGGACGCAGGACTTCGCGATGAAGCCGGACGCGCCGGTCGACGACGCGTGGATGACGCAGAACATCAACCGCAACTCCCGCGTCCAGATGGCCCTCATCCGGGACCGGATCGAGCAGCGCGCGCGGGAGGCCCACACCCCCGCGGCGATGGCCGACTGAGGAAGGGAACCCCGTGCACCACACTCTGATCGTCGCCCGGATGGAACCGGGGGCGGCACCGGACATCGCGAGGGTGTTCGCCGACTCCGACCGCGGCGAGCTGCCGCACCTGGTGGGCGTCGCCCGGCGCGGCCTCTTCCAGTTCGGCGATGTGTACATGCACCTCATCGAGAGCGAGCGGGACCCCGGGCCGGCCATCGCCGCGGCGGTGGACCACCCGGAGTTCCGCGCCGTCAGCGAACGGCTGTCGGCGTACGTCAGGCCGTACGACCCGGAGACCTGGCGCGGCCCCAGGGACGCGATGGCGCGGTGCTTCTACCGGTGGGAGCGCGACGGCGCGCCCCTGCCGCAGGGCTGACGGCCCTGCCCGACCACAAGAATCGAGGCCGTGCATGACAACCGTTGGAACCGCTCCCCCGCCGCCCATGCGGCTGCGGGAGCTCGCATTCGGGGCGGCGTGCGCCGCCGCCGTGCGCGCGGCCGCCCGGCTGGGCGTGGCCGACGCGCTGGGGGACGACCCCATGAGCGCCGAGGAACTGGCGGCCGAGGTGAAGGCGGAGCCGCGGCCGCTGCGGCGGCTGCTGCGCGCCCTGTCCTGCCACGGCGTCTTCGCCGAGGACGGTGACGGGAGGTTCGCGCACACCGAGGTGTCGCGGCTGCTGCGCGAGGACGACCCCCACAGCCTGCGGGACGTCGTGCTGTGGTGCACCGAGCCGTGGACCTGGGACGCGTGGCCGCTGCTCGACGAGGCCGTGCGCTCGGACCGCAGCGTCGTCCCGGGCCTGTACGGCAAGGAGTTCTTCACCTACCTCCACCAGGACGCGCCCGAGTCGGCCCACGTCTTCAACCGCGCGATGACGCGTTCCAGCGAGCAGTCCGCGCGGGACGTCGCGGCGTTCCTCGACCTGTCGGACGCGGAGTCCGTCGCCGACGTCGGGGGCGGCCAGGGGCACGTGGTGGCGTGCCTGCTGGAGCGGTACCCGCGGATGCGGGGCGCCCTGCTCGACCTGCCGCCGGTGGTGGCCAACGCCGACCCGCGGCTGCGGGAGGGCGGGGCGCTCGCCGACCGGGTGCGGATCGTGCCCGGCGACTGCCGCACCGCCGTTCCCGTCCGCGCCGATGTGTACATCGTCAAGAACATCCTGGAGTGGGACGACGACAGCACCCGCAGGACGCTGCGGAACATCGTCGGGGCGGCACGGCCCGGAGCCCGGGTCGTCGTCATCGAGAACCTCGTCGACGACACCCCGTCGATGCGGTTCACCACCGCGATGGACCTGCTGCTCCTGCTCAACGTGGGCGGCGCCAAGCACACCGAGCGCAGCATGGCGCAGCGGCTGACCGAGGCCGGTCTGGTCATCGGCTCCGTCCGCCCGGTGAACCCGTACCTGCACGCCTTCGAGTGCACCGTCCCGCGGGACGGGCGGACGGGCGCCGGCCCGGTGCGATGACGTGCGCGGCGGCGGGGGCCGGCGAACGGGCCGGCCCCCGCCGCACGGTGACGTCCCGGCCACGCGCCGCGGGGGGGGCGGCCCGTCAGCGGTCCGGGGGCGGGGGCGGCGGAGGGGCCATCACCCAGCGGATCGTCCTGGTGAGCCCGTGCCCGGCGAGCCGTACGGCGGTCCCCTCGACCACCGGGAGGTACGGCAGCCGCAGCGGATCGCGGGCCCAGCGCGGCAGCAGGGCCACGGCGCTGGCGGCGAGCACGCCGTACGGCGGACGGGCGGCCCAGGGCAGCGGAGGGTGGCGGAGGAGGAACCGGGCGGCCTCCCGGGCCTGCGGGGTGGCCCGCAGCTCGGCCCGGTAGCCGTCGAGCCGGGCGGCGAGTGCGGCCTGGTCGGTGGGCGGGTCGCGCACACCGAGCGCCGCGGCCACCCGGGCGGCGTCCGCGACGTACCCGTCGTATCCGGCGTCGTCCAGCGGCCGGGCGCCGTAGCGCCGGTGGGCGCGCAGGAAGCTGTCGACCTCGGCGACGTGCACCCAGCCCAGCAGGTGCGGATCGGAGGCGGCGTACTCCTCACCCTCCGGGGTGGTGCCGCGCACCCGCCGGTGCACCGCCCTCACCCGGCCGACCGCCCGCTCCGCGTCCTCGGCGGTGCCGAACGTCGTCACCGCCAGGAAGGTGCTGGTGCGCTGCAACCGGCCCCAGGGGTCGCCCCGGTAGCCCGAGTGGGCCGCGACCGCGGCCATGGCCAGGGGGTGCAGGGACTGGAGGAGCAGGGCGCGTAGACCGCCCACGAACATGGACGCGTCACCGTGCACCTCGCGGATCGGCCGGTCGGGCCCGAACCACCGGGGTCCGGGCGTGTCGTGGATGCGCGACCGGGTGGCCGCTCCCCGCGGTCCGGCGACCCGGGCGAACAGCTCCGCACCCAGCCGGCGCCGCACCGTGTCGAGACCGGGGACCGCCGGTGTGCCGACCGCCATGCCTGCCACTGTACGCCGGGAGGCCGCGCCGGCGGGCGGGCCCGGCGCGCGGCGGACCGGGACGGGGGCAGGGCCGGGACGGGGCAGGCGGGTGTCGCGGACGGGCACGGCGTGAGCCGGCCGTGCCGCGAGCGGGCGCCGGGCGGCCGGTCCGCGGATGTCGATCAAGGTGTGTCCGCCCGGGGAAACGGGGTATCCGGCGGAGCGGTCGACCACTTCGTCCGTTCCGTCTCTGCCGAGGAGTCCACATGCCTCCCGCCACGTCCGACGTCGTCGAGCTGATCCTGCGCGACCACCGCAGGATGGAGGACCTGTTCCGCACGATGCGCAACGCCGAGGCCGACCGGGCCGGGGCGCTGGGCGAGTTCGCCGCTCTGCTGGTCGCCCACTCCCTGGCCGAGGAGGAGAAGGTCTACCCCGCCCTGCGGCGCTACAAGAACGTCGACGACGAGGACGTCGAGCACAGCGTGCACGAGCACAGCGAGGCCAACGAGGCGCTGCTCGCCCTGCTGGAGGTGGAGGACACCTCCTCCGACGAGTGGGACGAGAAGCTGGAGGAACTCGTCACGGCCGTCAACCACCACGCGGACGAGGAGGAGCGCACCCTGCTCAACGACGCCCGCGAGAACGTCGCCGACAGCCGGCGCGCCGCACTCGGGAAGGCCTTCGCCGAGGCGCGCGCCGAGCACCTGGACGCCGGCTGCGGAAGCGTCGAGAACGTCCGCAAGATCGTGGAGTCCAAGGGGAGTTGACCGCCCGGCCCCGGCGAGGGGCGTGGGGGCCGGGACGGGAGCGGGCGTCCCGGCCTCAGAGCAGCAGCAGGTGCGGTCCCCCTGCGGTCGTCGCCGCGGTCACCAGCCGGTCGAAGGGCTTCTGGTCGATCCGGGCGACGACCGCGCGGCCGGCGAACGCGCCGCCCAGCACCCCGTACGAGCCGGCCGCGGAGCGCCCGGGCGCCTCCCCCGGCCCGTCGCCGTCGGCGGCCACGCGGCGCCGCCACAGCGCCACGGCGGCCATGAGGAGCGGGATCGCGCCGATCGAGCGCCGGATCACCGTGTCGCCGGCCCACGCCGTGAACGCCGTCCCGGCCACGACGCCGACGGCCACCGCGGGGAACGGGCGCAGCGGCGTCGGCCCGTGCGCGTGCCGGCGGTAGGCGACCACGGCGACCGCGTCCCCCACCGGCAGCAGGGGCGGCAGCACGCCGGTGGGCTCACGTACCGGGAGCACCGCGGCGGAGACGGCGAGGCTGACCGCGTCGGCCCCGTCGACCGCCGTCCTGGAGAAGCCGACGAGCGGCGCGGGCGCGCCGGTCTCAGCCGGCGATCTCCTCCAGCCCCGCGAGCAGCCGGTCGACGTCCTCCGCATTCGTGTACGGCGCCAGCCCGGCCCGTACCGCCCCGGCGTCGCCGAGCCCCAGCCGGCGCGACGCCTCCAGCGCGTAGAAGTGGCTCGCGGGCGCGTTCACGCCGAGCCGGGCCAGACGCTCGTGGACCTCCCGGCCTGCGACGCCGTCCACGGAGAGGAACACCGTCGGCGTGCGGCGTTCCGGCGCGCCGTGCAGGCGTACGCGCCCGATCCGCGACAGTCCGTCGAGCAGCCGGGCGAACAGCCGCTCCTCATGGGCCTCGACGGCCCGCATCGACTCCAGGACGCGATCGCGCCGGTCCCGTGCCGGGGAGGCGGAGGGGGCGATGGAGGCGATGTAGTCCACGGCGGCCGTGGTGCCCGCGAGGAGTTCGTACGGCAGGGTGCCCAGCTCGAAGCGCTCGGGGACGTCGTCGGTGGAGGGCAGCAGCTTGTCCGGGCGCAGTCCGGCCAGCAGCGCGGGCGCGGCGACGACCACCCCGTGGTGGGGGCCGAAGAACTTGTAGGGCGAGCAGGTGTAGAAGTCGGCCCCCAGCGCGGCGACGTCGACCGGCGTGTGCGGGGTCAGGTGCACGCCGTCGACGTACAGCAGCGCCCCCGCCGCGTGGACCGCGTCGGCGATCGCCGGGACGTCGGGGCGCGTCCCCAGGACGTTCGAGGCCCCGGTGACCGCGACCAGTCTGGTGCGGCCGGTGATCCGGGCCCGGATGTCGTCGGCGGTCAGCTCCCCCGTCGACGGGTCGAAGTCGGCCCACCGGACCACCGCCCCGGCGGACTCGGCCGCCTGGATCCAGGGGCGGATGTTGGAGTCGTGGTCGAGCCGCGTGACGACGACCTCGTCGCCGGCCCTCCACCCCTTGGCCAGGGCCCGCGCGACGTCGTACGTGGCCTGCGTCGCCGACCGCGCGAAGACCACCCCGCGCGCGTCGCAGCCCAGCAGGTCCGCGACCGCCCGGCGCGCCTCGGCGACCACCCGCTCGGCGCGGCGCTCCGCCGCGGTCACCGTGCCGCGGTTGGAGATGCCCGAGCACATGGCCGCGGCCACCGCCTCGGCGACCTGGCGGGGCACCTGGGTGCCGCCCGGCCCGTCGAAGTGGGCCACGCCCTCGGCGAGGGCGGGGAAGTCGTCGCGGATGGCGGAGAGGTCGGCGTTCACGGGACCATCCTGCCCGGCGCCGCGAGGACGCGGGCACGCGGCCCGTCCGTACGTCTCCCGGACCGCCCGTCCCGGCCCGCGTCACCGGCGCCGTGGCCGCCCTGCGTTCCCGTCACGGCGCCCCACCGGGCCCGGCGGCGCCGCGGTGCGGTCCGTCCGGCACGGCGGCGGTGCCGGCGGTGTCGGCGGTGCCGGGGGTGCCGTTGAAGATCGGCCCCTGGCGGGAGGGGGCCTGGTTGAGCACCCACAGGCCGGTCAGCGTGGCCAGCAGGAAGACGACGGTGACCAGGACGGCCAGCACCAGCCTGCGCCGGCGCTCCCGGCGGAGCCAGCCGCCGCGGGCGGTGCGGTAGGCGTCGGGGGCCGCGTGGACGCCGCCCGCCAGGGCCTCCAGCGCCTCGCGCAGCCTCTCCTCCGTACCGGGACCGCCGGGGGTCCGGGGGGTGCGGGGGATCCGGGGAACGCTCATCGCCGGGCCTCCATCGCCTGGGTCAGGGCCGCGATGCCGCGCGAGGTGTGCGTCTTGACCGAACCGGCCGAGATCCCCATGGCGGCGGCGATCTCGCTCTCCTTCAGTCCCAGCCAGTGGCGCAGGACGAGGGCCTCGCGCTGCCGGGCGGGAAGCTGCTGGAGTGCGTCGATCAGCACCCGCTGGTCGTCCCGGAGGAGCGCGGAGTTCTCGGCGGAGGCGACCGGTTCGGACGGCGGGGGCTCCATGTGCCTGCGGGCCACCTGGAGATGGCGTATGCGCATCCGGGTCAGGTTGCAGACGACCGACCGCAGGTAGGCCTCCGCGGAACCGGGCTCGCGCAGCCTCCTCCACTTCCGGTAGATCTGGTAGTACGCCTCGGCCACGATGTTCTCGGGGTCGTCGGCGCCCAGCAGTGTGGCCAGGCGCAGCATCGGCGTGTAGTGGAGGCTGAAGAGCCGGGCCACCGCCGCCTCGCGTTCCGGCTCCAGTTCCTCGGCGTCCGTCCGCGGCGGCACCGCCGGCGCGGACGCCGGAGCGGGAGCCGGGGGCTCCTGCTCCGGCGGCTCCGGCGGGGCGGGCCGGACGGGGCGGGCCGGACGGGCGGACGGCAGGACGGCGGCGCGGGCGGTGCGCCCGGACCGGGTGCGGATGGGTCTCACGGAGTGTTCGCTCCCGTCTCGGGGCGGTGTCTGACGGCCATGCGGGGCGGAAGGGTGGTGGCGTCCGGGCCCCGGGGGATCCCGGCGCGGTCGAGGAGGGGGGTGGCGGCCACCGCGACGGCCAGGTTCAGCAGCAGGGCGGCGAGCCCGGCGTAGACCTCCAGGCCGGCCGGGCCGAAGGGCACCACCGGGGAGAAGCCCTCGCGTACGACCATGACGGTGCCGGCCGCCATCCCGGTGGCCCAGCCGGCGAGCAGCGCGCGGTGGTGCAGGCGGCGGGTGAAGAGTCCGACCGCCACCGCCGGGAGGATCTGCAGGATCCACACGCCGCCCAGCAGCTGGAGGTTGACGGCGGCCTGGTCGCGCAGGCCGAACACGAAGGCGACCGCCCCCGCCTTGGCGGTGAGCGAGACCGCCTTGGCGATCCTGACCTGGCGCTTGGGGGTCGCGGTGGGGTGGACGTACTCGACGTACACGTTCCGCACGAAGGAGGTGGCGGCCGCGATCGACATCACGGCGGCCGGGACCAGCGCGCCCACCACGAGCGCCCCGAGGACCAGCCCGGCCAGCGGTCCCGGCATCAGCCGGTCGACCAGCATGGGGACCGCGGCCTCCGCACCGCCGCGCGGGGTGCGCACCCCGGCGGCGAGGGCGGCGATGCCGAGCAGCCCGAACAGGGCGAGCACCGCCGTCCAGGCGGGCAGGGCGATGGAGACCCGGCGCAGCACCCCGGTGCCGGAGGCCGCGAAACCGGCGGTGAGCACGTGCGGGTACATCAGCAGGGCCAGCGCCGAGCCCAGCGCGAGGGTGCCGAAGGCCGACTGCTGGTGCGGGGCGAGGACGAGCGGGGCGCCCTCCGCCCCCCGCTCGGCGAGCGTGCGCCCGGCCGCGTCGAAGACCGCGCCGGGCCCGCCCAGGTGCTCCAGGACCAGCCAGACGGTGAGCAGGACCGAACCGAAGACGGCCACGCCCTTGAGGGCGGAGATGACGGTGGGCGCCCGCAGACCGTGCCGGTAGGTGGCCACCGCCAGTCCCGCGAACAGCGCGGCCATCGCCAGGTCCCCGGCGGCCCCGCTCGGGTACAGGCCGCCCGCGGTGAGCACCGCGCGGATCCCCAGCAATTGGAGGGCGAGGTACGGCATGGTCGCGAGGATGCCGGTGAGGGCGACCACCAGCGCCAGCGGCGGCGACCCGTAGCGTCCGCGGACGAAGTCGGCCACGGTGACGTAGCCGTGGCGGCGGGCCACGGACCACAGCCGGGGCAGCAGGACGAACGCCAGCGGGCAGACGATCACGGTGTAGGGGAGCGCGAAGAAGGCGGTGGCCCCGCTGCCGTAGGCCAGCCCGGGCACGGCCGTGAAGGTGTAGGCGGTGAAGACCGTGCCGCCGAGCAGCAGCCAGGTCCAGGCGGTGCCCAGGCTCCGGTCGGCGAGCGCCCAGCCCTCCAGCGACGGCAGGCGGTCGCGGGCGTGGAGGCGGCGGGCGGTGACGGCCAGGAGCGATGCTCCGCCGATGACGGCGAGGAACGCCGCGACCATGGCGCCGTCGGCCATCGTTCACCGTCCTTGGAGTGCGATTCCCCCGCTCGCCGGTTGCCCGGCCCCTGCTCGTCGTCGGCAGGGGAACCAGGGAAATCCGCCGGAAATCCGTTGTCAACCCGATCGCGGTGAGCGGCAACTCTTGCACAGACCACACCGGCCGCGGCCTCCGCGGCCCGTGGTCCGCACCGTCCGTCACCGAGGCAACCACCGAGACGAGGAGCCGTCATGCCCGCACCCGCCGCCTCCGGCGCGTCGACCAGACCCAGATCGATCCTGCTGTGGACCGCCGTCGCCCTGCTCGGAGCGGTGGGCTGGGGCATGGTGGCCCTCGTGCGGGGCGAGGAGATATCCGCGATCTGGTTGGTGGTCGCCGCCCTGGGCTCGTACGCCATCGCCTACCGCTTCTACTCGCGCTTCATCGCCCGGCGCGTCCTGCAGCCCGACGACACCCGCGCCACCCCGGCCGAGCGGCTGGAGGACGGCGTCGACTACCAGCCCACCGACCGCCGGGTGCTGTTCGGCCACCACTTCGCCGCCATCGCGGGAGCCGGCCCGCTGGTCGGTCCGGTGCTGGCGGCCCAGATGGGCTACCTGCCGGGCACCATCTGGATCGTCGTCGGCGTGATCTTCGCCGGGGCGGTCCAGGACATGGTGATCCTGTTCTTCTCCATGCGCCGGGACGGCAAGAGCCTGGGCCAGATGGCCCGTGACGAGATCGGCCGGGTGGGCGGGGCCGCGGCGCTCATCGGCGTCTTCGCCATCATGATCATCCTGCTGGCGGTGCTCGCGCTGGTCGTCGTCAACGCGCTGGCGCACTCCCCCTGGGGCACCTTCTCGGTCGCCATGACCATCCCCATCGCCTTCTTCATGGGCTTCTACCTGCGCTACCTGCGGCCGGGCCGGGTCCTGGAGACCAGTGTCATCGGCGTGGCCCTGCTGCTGCTCGCGATCGTCGGCGGAGGCTGGATCCAGGACTCGTCGCTGGCCGACGCCTTCGTCTGGAGCCCCACGACCCTGGTCTTCTGCCTGATCGGCTACGGCTTCGTCGCCTCCGTGCTCCCGGTGTGGATGCTCCTGGCCCCCCGCGACTACCTGTCCACCTTCATGAAGGTGGGGACGATCGTGCTGCTGGCCGTCGGCGTGGTGGTCGCCGCGCCGACGCTGAAGGCCGACGCGGTGACCCCCTTCGCCTCCTCGGGCGACGGGCCGGTCTTCGCCGGGGCGCTGTTCCCGTTCCTGTTCATCACCATCGCCTGCGGCGCGCTGTCCGGCTTCCACGCGCTGGTGTCCTCCGGCACCACGCCGAAGCTGATCCAGAAGGAGTCCCAGGTCCGCATGATCGGCTACGGCTCCATGCTGATGGAGTCCTTCGTCGCCGTCATGGCGCTGGTCGCCGCGTGCGTCATCGACCCGGGTCTGTACTACGCGATGAACGCCCCGGCGGGCCTGCTGGGCTCCACCGTGGAGAGCGCCTCGCAGGCGGTGGCGAACCTGGGGTTCACCATCAGCCCCGATCAGCTGGCCGCGGCGGCCAAGGCCGTCGAGGAGGAGACCCTGATCGCGCGCACCGGTGGCGCGCCCACCCTCGCCGTCGGCATGGCGGAGATCTTCTCCCAGGTGTTCGGCGGCGCCGGGATGAAGGCCTTCTGGTACCACTTCGCGATCATGTTCGAGGCGCTGTTCATCCTCACCACGGTGGACGCGGGCACCCGGGTCGGCCGCTTCATGCTCCAGGACATGCTGGGCAACGTCTGGAAGCCCATCGGCCGGGTCACCTGGAAGCCGGGCATCTGGATCACCAGCGCCCTCGTCGTGGGCGCCTGGGGCTACTTCCTCCACGCCGGCGTCACCGACCCGCTCGGCGGCATCAACCAGCTCTTCCCGCTGTTCGGGATCGCCAACCAGCTGCTCGCCGCGATCGCCCTCACCGTCGCCACCACCCTGCTGATCAAGGCCGGGAAACTGCGCTGGGCGTGGGTCACCGGCATCCCGCTGGTCTGGGACGTGGCGGTCACCTTCACCGCCGGCTGGCAGAAGATCTTCTCCGACGACCCCAAGATCGGTTTCTTCGCCAACCGCGAGCGCTTCGCGGACGCCATCGAGGCGGGCGAGGTCCTGGCTCCGGCCAGGACCATGGACGAGATGCACACCGTGGTGCTCAACCAGACCGTCGACGGCGTGATCATGGCCCTGTTCCTGGTGCTCGTCGCCGCCGTGATCGTCAACGCCGCCGTGGTGTGCGTGCGCGCCGTGCGGTCGGCCGAGCCGCTGCCGACCACCGAGGTGCCCTACGTCGAGTCGCGGATCGAGGTCCCGGCCTCGTGGTCGGCGGGGAGGGAGAAGGAGCCGGCGGGGGCGGTGGACCGATGACGGCCGCACTGCTCGACGGGGCGGCGCGACTGCTGCGGGGCGTCCGCTGGTACCTGCGGGAGATCTCCGGCGAGGCGGACTACGAGCGCTTCCGCCGGAAGCACCTGAGCGAGCACCCGGGCGAGCCCGTGCCCTCCCGGCGCGACTACGAGCGGCAGCGCGCCCGGCACCGGGAGGAGCACCCGCAGAGCCGCTGCTGCTGAGGCCGCGGTCCGCCGTCCGGTGTGATCACGCCGGACGGCGGACCGCGTACGGACCGTCGGTCCGCCAGCCTGCCGGCCCGTTCCGGCTCCCGCGGGGCCCTCCGTCAGCGGAAGGTGTCGCAGCGGGCCGGGTCGCCGGAGGTGTAGCCGGTGGTGAACCACTGCTTGCGCTGGGCCGAGGAACCGTGCGTCCAGGTGTCCGGGTTCACCTCGCCCTGGAACTCGGACTGGATCCGGTCGTCGCCCACGGCCGCCGCGGCGTCCAGCCCGTCCTCGATGTCCGCCCGGGTCAGCTCGGTCAGCAGGGGTTCGCCGGTGGAGTCCTGCGGGTTGGTGGTGGCGTGGTGGGCCCACACGCCCGCGTAGCAGTCGGCCTGCAGCTCCAGCCGTACCGAGCCGCTGTCGGGGCCCTGCCGGTCGTCGCCGACCCGGTCCATGGTGCCCAGCAGGTTCTGCACGTGGTGCCCGTACTCGTGGGCCGTGACGTACGCCTGGGCGAACGGTCCGCCGGAGGCGCCGAACTCCGTCCGCAGGTCGTCGAAGAAGTCCAGGTCCAGGTACACCTGCCGGTCCGCGGGGCAGTAGAAGGGGCCCACCCGGGAGGTCGCCGCGCCGCAGGCGGTGGACACCCGGTCGCTGAAGAGCACCGTCCGGGCGGCGGAGTAGTCGCCGCCGCGTCCGGCCAGTTCGGCCTCCCAGAAGTCCTGCAGGCTGTTGACGACGCCGACGATCCGGCAGTCCTGCCGCGTGTTGGCGTCCTGCCCCGTCCGGCACTCCCGCTCGACCCGGTCCGCTCCGGTGGCGGCCCCGGTGTCCGGCGAACCGCCGCCCGCGCCGAGTTGGTCCGGCCCGACACCGAGGAACAGGGCCAGCAGCAGACCGACGAGGCCCACCGCCCCGCCGCCGACGGCCACCCGGCCGCCGCTCATCCCCCGCCGGTCGTCCACCTGCGAGGTGTCGAGACCGGCGTCGTCGTCGAACCGCATGTGCCTCCCTCTCCAACGCTTCCACCGGCTTCCACCGGCTTCCACCGGCACGGAGCGGCACGCGCCGCTCCGTGCTGGTCCGGTTGCCCCGTCCGGGCCGTCCGAATCAGGGCACACCCGGCGGAACCGGGAGCTGCCGGCCGCGACCGGGCCGGGGACGGGGACGGCCCGACTCCCCGACGCCGTGCCGGACGTGCGGGGACGGCGCCGGGGTCGCCGGGCGGAGCCCGTCCGGCCGCGGCCCGCGCCGGTGGTGTCCGCCCCGGCCGGATACTGGTCGTACGGGCTCCCCCGGACCGGGGCGGGGAGCAGCGGTCGGGAGGTGGTGCGGTGTCGCAGCGGCGGACGGCGGAGTCGCTCACCCCCGCGCAGCGGCGGGCGGTCCTGGCGTCCGATCCGGTGACGGGGGAGCTGACGGGGAGCCCGGCCACGGGTGCCGCGTTGCGGGCCAGGGGCCTGGCCGTGGCGTACGGCCGGGCCGGCAGGCACTACCTGACCGGAGCGGGGCTGGCGCTCCGCGAGGAGCTGCGGGAACGGCCCGCCCCGGACGCGCCCGCGCCTCCGACCGGACGGACCGGTCCGTCCGGGGCCTCCGGTTCATCCGGTCCGTCGGGTTCGTCCGGTGGTCCCTCCGGGGGGTTCGCCGCGGCGACCGGGGACGGGCCGGAGCCGGAGGACGACCCCGGGCTGCGCGCCGCCGCCGTGGCCCGGGCCTGGGCCGGCGTACTGGAGATACGCCGCGTCACGGGCGGTTCCGCCGGGCCCGGTTCGGGCGTGCCGGCGCCGTGGGAGCGGACGCGGATGGTCTGGGCGGTCGCCCTGGCGCTGGAGGCCGCGGGCGTACCGCCGTCGGCGGTGGACGCGGGCGGGCGCCGTACGCGGGCGGGGTACCGCGTCCTCGCCGCCGACGAGCCGGGCGCGGTCCGGGTGGAGTGGCGCGGTCCCGCCGCCTCCGCGGGCCGCGACCGGGCCGAGCGGGAACTGAGGGCGTGCGCGGGGCACCTGGCCGGGCGGGGCTGGGAGGCGCTGCTGTACTGGGGCGCGCGCCGGGTCCCGTTCCTGCTGGTCACACCCGGCACGCCGTGAGGCGGGAGCGCGTTCCCCCGGGCCCGCGGAGGAGCGTGCCGTACGGCCGTCCCCGCGGCCGGCCCGTACCCCCGCGGGGCCTCGCCCGCGCGGAGCGGCCGGCGAACCCTACGCTTGCGGGATGAGCGAAGGTGCACCGTCGTGGAACGCGCTGGCCGGGCAGGTCGCCGAGCTGGCGCGGCGCGTTTCCGAACTCGAGGAGCGGCTGGGAAGCGGAGCGGGGGGCCCGGAGGGCGAGAACGAGCCGGCCGACGCGTACTGGGTGCTGCCGCAACTCCGGGAGCGCCTGCAGGAGGTGGCGCACGGCGGGATCCTCTTCGCCGGATCCGTGGCCGGCTCCGGTGGGGAACGCGCGGAGTGGGAGCGCTCCGCCACCACGGACTCGGTGCTGAGCTCCGACTGGTCGGAACTGGCCGACACGCTGGGCGCGCTGGGGCAGCCGGTCCGGCTGCGGCTGGTCCAGGCGCTGCTGGAGGGGCGGACCGCGGTCGCCGAACTCCTGGAACTGGACGGGCTCGGCACGACCGGACAGATCTACCACCACCTGCGGCAGCTCGTCTCCGCCGGCTGGCTGGAGACGACGGGCCGCGGACGCTACCGGGTACCGCCGACCCGGCTCATCCCCCTGCTGGTCGTGGTGACCGCGGCCCGTCGCTAGGTGTCCGGTCCGCGAGCGCTGCCGGCGCGCGCGGACGCCCGGCCGGGCGTGCCCGGCCGGGGCCTGCCGCGGGGTCGGCTGCGGGGTCTGTTGCGGGGTCATCCGCCCATCGCCTCGACGAGGGCTCTCGGGCGCATGTCCGTCCACGCGGCCTCGATGCGGGCCGGGCAGGCGGTACGGCCGTCGGGCCCGGAGGTGCGGGTCCAGCAGGGCGGGTGGCAGGTCGGGCCGGCCGTGGGACTCCGGGTCCTGCGGCAGGTCGGGGGGCAGCACCGGTTCGGCGCCGCGGTGACCTCGGTGAGCAGCGGCCGGGTCCGGCCCGGCGACGGGGTCACGGTCGGCTCGCGCTCGGTCAGGAAACCGGTCCACAGCGGCGGTTCGGCGCGACGCGCCGGAGGCGCCCTGCTCGGCCGGGGTGCGGGCCGGGCCGGGAACGGGACCGGCGGAGGGGCGGGTCCGGGGCACGGCCCTCGGCGAGCACGCGGTCGGCCGCGGCCGGGACGGCGCGGACGACCGGCACCGCCCGGACGCCGGTGGGCCACTCCCCCGGCTGCCGGCCCGGACCGACGACCGGCACCGACGCGTCCGCCTCGGCGACGACGAGGGCCCCCGAGCCGACGTCGGCGGCGGCCAGGCGGGCGGTGGGTCGGCCGGCCCCCGCCACCAGCTCCTCGTACGTCGGCGTCTCTCCCTTCCGAGCACAGCGCGCACAGCGCCACGGCGCGCGGCGCGGGCCGCGCGCTCCGCCGGGTCCGCCGCTGACAGGCCGGCCGGTTCGGGGAGTTCGGGAAGTTTGGCGACGGTGCGCGTGCGGTCCGGCAGGTGCCGGCCGGCTGCGGTGACCGCGACCGGGGCCGCGGTGCGGAACGTGCTTTCGGCGCTCATGCGCGCTCCCGCCCGTCCGGGGTTCCGACACCGGAACGCTACCGCCTGATACATAGGTACGTAAGTACGTAATCCATTGTTTAGGACCGGCCCGGATTTGGAATGCTGGGCCTCACCCGTCCGGTCCCCCCACACGGAAGGCTCCTCATGCTGCGGACGCTCTGGAAGTTCCACGGCCCGGTGACGGCAGCGGGCGTCGTGTGCGTCCTCGCCAACGGCCAGGGCATCGGCCCGCTGTGGCTGTCGGGAATCGCCCTGCTGGCGGCCGGCCTGCTGATGCGGTGGGCGATGACCCGTGCCCAGCGTCCGCGCGAGGAGGCGCCGCCGTTCGCGCTCGAAGTCCCCGTCGAGGGCCGCTGGATGGCGCGCAACGGACCCGCCGCCAAGGTGCCCAGCCACACCCACAACCTCGCGCAGACCTACGCCATCGACCTGGCCCGCCGCCCGGCGCCGGAGCCGGTGTGGCTCTGGCCGCCGGCGCGGCGTCCCGAGGCCTACCCGTCCTTCGGCGAGCCGCTGCTCGCCCCGGCGGACGGCCGCGTGGTGGCCGCCGCGGACGGGCAGCGGGACCATCTGACGCGTTCGTCGCTGGCCGGCCTGTTCTACGTCCTCGCCGAGGGGTTCGTGCGCTCCCTCGGCCTCCCCCGCCACCTGCTGGGCAACCACCTCGTCCTGGACCTGGGCGACGGGGTGTACGCGGTCTTCGCGCACCTGCGGCGCCGCTCGCTGAAGGTGGCCGTGGGCGACCGGGTGGCGGCCGGTCAGCCGCTGGCCGAGTGCGGCAACTCCGGGAACTCCTCGGAGCCCCACCTGCACTTCCAGCTCATGGACGGCCCCGACGTCACGTCCGCCCGCGGCCTGCCCTTCACCTGGCGGTACCGGGACGACGACGGCGGGGAGCACGAGGGCGTGCCCGCGGACAACACCTGCTTCCTGCCCGTCAGGACCGCGGCGACCGACCGGACGGCCCCGGCCCCCTAGGCCGAGCCGTAGCCGGGTTCGAGCGCGAACCGGACGGACCGGACGCGGCCGTCGGGGGCGAACTCGCCGAACGCGAGGACGTCCTGCCGCCGTGCCGGGTTCCCCTCCCGGCTGGTGGTGTAGTGGGCCGCGAAGCGATTGCCCTCCCGCAGCACCCGGTGCACCTCCACCGGGTAGGTGTGGCCCCGCCTGCGGCCGTCCTCCAGGGCCTTCAGGACACCGGAGCGCTGCATCACCTTCCTCCCGACCTGGTGCAGCGCGTCGGGGGTGTGGAAGCGGTCGTGCGCCTCGGCCGCCGGTACCGCCGGGTCGTATCCGGCGGCGTAGTAGGCCCGCAGGTAGTGCGCGGGGTCCTGGGCCGGCGTCGGCTCGGCCCCGGGGGCGGGCGGCGGGGCGGGGCTGGTGTCCGGGGCGGGGCGGGCCGCACCGTCGAGCAGCGCGTCCGAACTCGACCAGCCGGGCCGGGTGGCCGAGAAGGCGATGGTGCCGGCCACGCGCCCGTCCTCGGCCAGCTCCGCGAGGACCGCCGCCTCCGTGGCGCTCTCGATCTTCCCGAGCATGGGCGTGCTGACCGTGTACCGGGCGGCCGCCCAGCGGCCGTCCACGATCACCTCGTGGATGTGCAGCTCGTGCGGCGCGCCGAGGGAGCGCCGGGAGCGGAGGCTGCCCAGGGTCTTCTCCCGGCTCCAGGTCCGGCCGTTGACCCGGTGGGTGCCGTCCGGCAGGTGGTAGTGGTCCCAGACCTCGTCGACCGGCTCGGTCCCGTCGAAGGCGTCGGCGTGGTAGGCGCGGAGGTAACCGGCGAAGTCCTCGGCGGGAACGGGGCGGTGTGCGATGCTCATGGCGCTCTCCCGGCTTTCTCGGTGGGGGTGACGCCGTCCCCGGGGCCCAGGGACGGCGCGGTGGTGATGTGGAACTCGCGGCGGAGGGCGGCACGGGCGGCGAGGTGCCCGCACATGCCGTGCACGCTGGGGCCGGGCGGCGTCGACGCCGAGCACAGGTACACCCCGGGCAGGGGCGTGCGGTACGGGTTCCAGGCGGGCACCGGCCGGAACACGGACTGTGCGAGCGTGATGGCCCCCGCGCCGATGTCCCCGCCGGGGTAGTTCGGGTTGTACGTCTCGTAGTCGGCCGCCGAAACGCCGCGCGCCGCGACGACCGTGTCGGCGAAACCGGGCGCGTAGCGTTCGACGCGGCGGGTGATCAGCGGCACCGGGTCCCGGGTGTCGCCGTTCGGCACGTGGGCGTAGGCCCACACCGGGCGGCGTCCGCCCACCTCCCGGCCGGGGTCGGTCACGGCCGGGTCGACCAGCAGCACGAACGGCTCGTCGGTGGCCTCGCCCCGGGCGGCCGCGTTCTCCGCCGCGAGCGTCTCGGCGCGGGTGCCGCCCAGGTGCACGGTACCGGCCAGCCCCGTCTCGGGGTTGGCCCAGGGGATGGGCCCGCTGACCAGGAAGTCGGCCTTCGCCGCGCCGGGGCCGTAGCGGAAGCGCTCCAGCGCCCGGCGGTAGCGCGCCGGGAGCCGGTCGCCGGCCAGCTCGAGCAGGCCGCGCGGTGTGGTGTCCAGCATGATCACCCGGGCGTCCAGCTCCGCGAGGTCGGTGACCCGGTGGCCGGTGTGCACGGTCCCGCCGTGCGCCCGCAGGTCGTCGGCCATCGCCTCGGCCAGGCGGCCGCTGCCCCCCTGGGGCAGCGGCCAGCCGGACGCGTGCGCCAGGTGCCCCAGCAGCAGGGCGATGGCGGCGGCGGGCAGGCTGGGCAGCCTGCCCACCGCGTGTGCCGCGACGCCGGTGAGCAGCGCGCGGGCGGCTCGGGTGCGCAGCCCGTTGCCCCGCAGGACGTGCCCGAGCACCCGCGGGCCGAGCAGCGGCGGGACGGCGAGGTCGCGCGGCAGCGACCGCTGGCCGGACAGCAGGAAGTCGGTCACGCCCGTGCTGTGCCGGACCAGCGGCTCCATCAGGCCGCGCCAGCGCCGCCCGTCCGGGCCGAGCCGGTCGCAGGTCTCCGCCAGGTCGCGGAAGGCGAGCGCGGTCTCGCCGCCGTCCAGCGGGTGCGCGTAGGCGATCGCCGGCTGCAGCAGCCGGACACCGCGGGCCGCGAGGTCGAACTCGCGGAAGAACGCGGAGGCGGCGGCCATCGGGTGCACGGCGGCGCAGACGTCGTGCCACACCCGGGAGTCGAACAGCGCCTCCCCGCGCAGGCCGCCGCCGACGGCGGCGGCCTGCTCGTGGACGTGGACGGTCAGCCCGGCGCGCGCCATGGTGACGGCGGCGGCCAGACCGTTGGGACCGCTGCCGACGACGGCGACGTCGACACCCGTCATACCGGCGTGCCCTCGGTGGCGAACTGCTGGTCGGCGAGCCTGCGGTACACCTCGTCGGACCGCAGGAGCTCCCGGTGCGTGCCGACCGCCCGTACGCGTCCCTGCTCCATCACGAGGATGCGGTCGGCCTGCACGATGGTGGACAGCCGGTGCGCGATGGCCAGCACGGCGCACTCGCGCGCGGCCTCCGTGATCGCGTCGCGGAGCGCGGCCTCGGTGTCGCTGTCCAGGTGCGCGGTGACCTCGTCCAGCAGGATCACCTCCGGCCGCTGCAGCAGCGTGCGGGCGATGGCGAGCCGCTGCCGCTGGCCGCCCGACAGGCCGGCGCCCCGCTCGCCGAGCCGCGTGTCGAGGCCGTCGGGCAGCTCCGCGACGAAGTCCTCCAGGCTGGCGAGCCGCAGCGCACGGGCGATCTCGGCGGTGTCGGCCCCGGGGTTGGCGTACGTCAGGTTCTCCCGGATGGTGCCGCGCAACAGCGGTGCGTCCTGCTCGACGTAGCCGACCAGCGACCGCAGTTCGTCGAGTCCCAGGGTGGCGACGTCGTGGCCCGCGACCCGGATCGTGCCGGAATCCGGCCGGTAGAAGCGCTCGATGAGCTGGAACGCCGTCGTCTTGCCGGCGCCGGACGAGCCGACGATCGCCGTCAGGCCGCGGCGCGGCAGGGTGAACGAGACGTCCCGCAGCACCGGGGAGGCCTCGTGGTAGGAGAAGCTGACGCCCTCGAAGCTGACCGCGGGCGCCGACTCCCCGACGGCCCCGCGCTCCCGCGGCTGCCCGGGCTCCGGTTCCTCCCCGCCCTCCTGGGGGATCTCCCCCAGCTCCGTCACCCGCTGGACGGCGGCACGGCCCTGCTGGATCTGACCGATCGACATGAAGAGCATCACCAGCGGCGCAACCAGGTAGAAGAGGTACATCACGAACGACGTCAGGTCGGCGGGTGACAGCGTACCGGTGGCGACCCGGGCCATGCCCCAGGAGATCACGACGGCCAGCGAGAGCTGGGTGCCGACGTTCATCACCGGGGTGAGCAGGGAGCCGAAACCGGTGACCCGGATCCCGCTGGCCCTGGCGCGGCCGGCCAGCCGCGCCAGCTCCTCGGCCTCCCGCTCCTCGGCCCGCGACGCCTTGACCGTGGTGATGGCGCCGAGCACCCGTTGCAGACCGGAGCCGAACGCGCCGACGTCCTCGCGGTTCTGCAGGGCGGCGACGCGCACCCGGCGGGCCAGCAGCAGGGCGCAGCAACTGGACAGGCCGAGGCAGCCGACCGTGGTGAGCAGCAGCTTCCAGTCGAGCCCGGCCATCAGCACGACGCCGCCGAGGACCATGAAGACGGAGGTGACCACCTGCGCCAGCGCCTGTGCGATGACCAGGCAGGCGATGGACGTGTCGGACACGGTGCGCGCGAAGACGTCCCCGTGCTCCAGGCGCGAGAAGTGCGGGATCCGGCTCCGGAGCAGGCGGCCGCCCAGGACGCGCCGGGCGTCGAACACGATGTTCTCGCCGGCCCGGCCGATGGCGTAGGCGTGTCCGGCGCTCAGGGCCGCGTCCGCGACGAAGAACAGCGCGGTCAGCGTGACGGGCCAGAGGATCGACCGGTCCTGGGACACGGCCTCGATCAGACGGCCCAGCATCCAGGGCTGGGCGAGCGTGGCCGCCGCGCCGACCAGGCCCATGGCGATGCCGGCGGCCAGCAGGGCCCGGTGGCGGCGTGCTATCTCCCGGAGGCTCATGCGGGCTTGGTGTAGGACGCGACGAACAGGCCCGCGGCCGGAACGTAGTCGCTCCGCCGCCAGTCGGCGTAGTGGCCCTCGGGGACCAGTCCGGCCTCCCGCGCGTAGCCGTCCACCTCCTCGGGCGTGAGCAGGCGCACGGTCTCCGTACCGATGCGGTGGGTCCCGTCCGCCTCGAACCACACGGTCGACACGTGCCAGATCCGGTCGTCCGCCAGGAGCTGGGCGTGCATCTGCACACCGGTGTTCGGTTCCGGATAGGGCGCGAACACCGTGGTGCGCCTCAGTCCCTCGTGCTGGGCGACGATGCCCGGGCGGTTGTGCGTCTCGATCAGCAGACGGCCCCCGGGCAGCAGGTGTTCGGCCGCGCGGGCGACGACCTCGCGCTGCTCCCCGGGGTCGAGGACCAGCGCGAGCGTGGAGCAGACGCAGTAGACCAGGCCGTACCGCCGGTCGCTCCGATAGGTCCGGATGTCCCCCTGTTCGGCGGTCACCTCGCCCTGGTCGGCCTTCTTCTCCAGGGCGGCGAGCATCTCCGGGGAGGAGTCCACACCGGTGACCGGACCGACGCGGCGCGACAGCGGCAACGCGATCCGGCCGGTCCCGACGCCGAACTCCAGCGTGCCCCGGGACGGATCCGGGTGGAAGCCGGTGAGCGCCTCGACGGTGTCCTGGGTGGCGGCGTCGTTCTGGAAGATACGGTCGTACCAGCCGTCGAACTGCCTGCCGTAGCCGATATCCGCGATCGTCATCGTTGTCCGTTCCTCTGTGGATGGAGTCCCGCTGCGGGAGCTGTCGGTCTCAGGCGGCCCGGAGAAAGGCCGGGGACGCGGGTCTCATCGGCTGGTAGGTGGAGACGTAGAGGACCTCCGGATCCTCGCTTTCGTCATGGCCGGTGGCACGGACCACGGCGAACTGGAATCCGCGTACGTCGGAGACGTTCCGGGTGTCCCTGATCTGCCGCCTGATGAATTCGGAGAGAACCCGGTAGGGCGGCGAACCGGTCGGGTCCTCGCCTTTGGCGATGCTCTTTATGATGGCGCTGCAGATGTCGAACACGGCCTTTTCCGTCCGGCGGGACGAGAACCAGAACGCCTGGGTCATCCTGCGCTTCTGGATCAGGTCGAGCTCGATCCAGGAGGACGTCTCGCGCTTTTCGTCGAGGGTGCGGTAGAGGTAGTGGTAGTCGTGCGTCGCGGGATTGGGCGCGAAGAACTTCCAGTTCGGCACGAAGGAGAACAGGTCCTTCTCCCGCGCGCGCTCGAACGCCGGATTCGGGTGCTGCGCGGCCAGCGTCGTCACCAGCAGGGCCGCGCCCGCGAGGCGCGTCAGGGCCCCGGGACCGGTGAACGCGTCCCTGAGGAAGGCGGTGGCGTTCACTTCTCCTCACTCCCCTTCTCCAGAGGGTCTGCGGCCGGCACCGCGGCGGCCGGCCCGGTCCGCGGCGCGCAGTGCCGCTCCACGAAGGCGGCGATCAGGTCCGCGGCGGTGCGCGCGTGGCGCGCGTCGCTCAGGATCGTGTCGTGTCCCGCACGCTCCACGACGGTGACCTCGCCGTGCCGGCCGGCCTCCCGGTGGGCCCGGGCGATGTCGTGGTACATCAGCAACTGGTCGGGGTCGATGTCCACGGTCACCTGCGCGGCGACGACCAGGCCGGGCGCGGGCACCGGCTCCAGGTCGGCGTCGAAGTCGCGGAACTCCCCGTGGACCGCCTCCCACTCCCGCGCCGCCGCCGTCCACAGCCGCGAGTCGGTGTAGAGGGCGAACACCTTCTCCCGGTAGGGGTAGGGCAGGTCCTGCACCCACCGCGGCCGCGACATCAGCGCGCCCGTGCCCAGCCTCGTCCAGCGCGCCATGTCCTTGAGGGACTCGGTGAACAGCTCGCTGCCCTTCCGCTGCCTGCTGGACCGTACGAGCTGCCCGGGGTGCGTGGGGTCGAGGTAGACGACGCCCGCCACCCGGTCGCCCAGCCGCTCCACCGTCCGCCGGTTCAGCTCCGCCCCCAGCGAGTGCCCCACGAGCACCACCCTGCGGCCGTCGGGCAGGGCCTGGCGGATCAGGTCCTCCAGGTCGTCCACGGACTCCCGCAGGGTGTACGGGGCGTTCCTCACCCGCCTGCTGGGCCCGTATCCGGCCCGTGCGTAGGTCACCACGGGCTGGCCCAGGTCGAACGCCAGCCGCTCGACGATCCACGCGAAGTGCTCGGACGTCGAGGCGAGGCCGTGGTTGAAGACGAGGACCGGGCGGTCGGCGAGGTCCTTGCCGCCGACGTCGTACTCCAGCACGTTGCCGCACCGCGTGGTGACGGTGCGGGACATCGGCCATCCGGCCATGACCCGCGCGCGCCGCTGCGTCGCCAGCACGGCCGCGCCGGTGACACCGCCGGCCAGCAGCGCCAGCGCGGTCCTGACCATCCGGTCGTCCCGTCCCGCGACCGCGGGGAGGGTGCGCGGCGCGGCCGTGTAGGCGACCATGGGGTGCATCGCGGGGAAGGCGGTCATGAAGCGGCCCAGGCCCATGACGAAGGCGTTGACGACGTGGAAGCCGCCGGCGGCGCCGAGCATCGGCCGGGTGAGGCGCCCGCCGGCCAGGTAGACGACGGGGAAGAGGCACTCCATCGCCAGCACCGCGTGCTGCGCGGCCCTGCTGGCGCGGGGGTAGCGCTGCGTCAGCCGGTAGGCGTGCTCGAATCCGTAGGTCCGGGTCCGCATCACGCCGGGCAGGGCCGAGCCGTCGCGCCACTTCGTCCCCGCCATCTTGACCCAGCCGGACGCCGCGTAGGACATGTTCGCCTGGATGGCCAGGTACCACATCAGGGCGTCCTTGACCTGCGGGCTGTTCGACAGCCGGGCGAGGCCGGTGACCGCCTGCACCTGCGTGGCGACCTGGTCCGAGCCGTCGCTGCCGTAGCGGTGGCGGGCCTGCAGGAGTGTGGTGGTGGCGCCGAGGTAGAGGCTTCCGGCGGCCCGCCATCTGCTGTTGCCCGGCAGCAGCATCCCCAGGCCGCAGGCGACGCGCGTGGCGTGCAGGGCCAGCGTGGTCCGTCTGCCGCTGACGGCGTCGGTGAGCTTCTGGACGGCGGGGATCCTGCTCTCCGGGGTCTGCCTCATGATCTCCCAGTCGTTGAGACCACCCGGACCCAGGTTCCGGTGCTGGTGGAGGTACTCCAGGGAGGAGGAAATACTGGAAAGAGCGGCGAGACGCTCGGATATTCCTATCGCGCGGTCCCGCGAAACGGGAATGGGGGAGAATAGCGAAGAGGAAAGCTTCTTGACCAGCTTCATACCGAGGTTCTTCTCCGTATCGACCCGGCTGAGGGGTAGGGTTGGAAGGGCTGCCGGGCCGCGATTGCGCCGCGGCCCGACAGCTCTCCGACGCCCTCCGGAGGGGCTCCCGGAAGGCTCTCTCAGAAGCCCTCAGGGCTTCTCGACCACTGACGCCTGGTCAGCAGGGCGGGTCAGCCGGCGGTACGGCCGGCCTCGTACGCCTGGACGGTGACCCACGCGGCGGCGGCACCGCCGGCGAAGCTCACGCCGAAGGCGACCAGGCCCGGAGTGGCCTGGACCGGCATCATCGCGCCGAACTCGCCGTCGGTCTCGTCCGTCAGCTTCTCGGGCGTGATCGCGGCGACGCTGTCGACAATCCTGCTCATTGCTTTTCTCCTTCTGGTATCGACCTGGTTCGAGAGGTCAGCCGACGACGCGGCCGGTGACGTACGCGCCCACCACGGCTCCGGCGCCCGCCACGGCACCGCCGACGTACCAGCAGGTGGCGACGGCCGCGGGGGTGGCCAGGACCTGCAGCGGGGCGTCGTCCTGGTAGCCCTGCTCCAGCGAGCCGAAGTCCTGCTCGTCCATGAATTCGGCGATCTTCTGTTCCATGGGCCCTTCTTCCTTCTCTTCTCGTATTTCCTGGGATGACGCGTTCCGGAACGAGACAAGGATCAGGCCTCACCTGGCCGAACCCCGCCAGGAGAGCCGGCACATGGGATTGCCGGAGGGTGCCCGGATCCCTGAATGGCCGGATGTCGACTCAGGAAAGATCGGCACCCCCGGACGCTACGCGCGTCACATGAAAACGCCACAAAGGCGCTCACTGAAACTGGAAGGCGCATGACCTCCGAACCCTGGTCAGGGGTTCGAGCCACATCCGACATTCAAGCGGAATTTACACCCTGTAAACGCTTCGCAAAGAGAAACCCCGTCGGGAGACGAGCACGTGCCCTGTGGTCATTACCTCGTCCCGGGAAAAGAGTTTGGTGTACGGCTCGCGCTCATTTCCACCCCTGGCAAGCCGGTGTGATGTATGTCACTCCCGCAAGATCAGATGTTTCATGTGCCGGGAAATGGTCAGCGGGCGCCATCCGCTCGGCTTCCGCTATTGACGGGCGATATCACATCGGGCGAAATTCCGGACGGGTCGGATAAGGGTGCGGATTTTAATTCCGCGGCCCGCGTCTCCCGGGACGCGTCCGGGGGCGGGCCGCCCTCTCCTCCGTCCGCGCCGCCGGGGGAGGGGGCGGCCGGGCGGGTGCGGGGTCCCGGCGGGGGAAGCGCGACGGCCGGGGCGCGACGGGCTCCGCGGGAACGGGAGGACGGGACGGCGGGGCCGGGGTGCTTCGGCGCGGAGGGGAGCGGCAGGAGGGGGCCGGGCGGTCGCCGTACCGCTCGCCGCCCCCGCCGGGTGGAGCGCGCGTCAGGAGGGAGCGCCGGTCCGCAAGTCGGCGCGGGCGCCGACCGCGGCGGCGCGGCGCGGAACGCCGGCGAAGCGGGCGCCGGCCCGCGCAAGGCGTACGGTCCGGCGGTGGGCGGGTTCGGGCACCGCCTCGGGGACGGCCGCCTCGTCCCGTGGCGGCCACCACGGACGGGGATACCGCATACGGTGCGGTCGGGGGCTCATCCCCTCGCGCACCCGGAAGGCCCCACATCTTTCCGGCGCGCCGGGCGCGCGGTCAGCGCACCGGGGCGGAGATCGGGTCCCCGTGGCCGGCGAACGCGTCGGCGCGGACGTTGGGCGTGGGGCTGCTGGTCACGCGGTAGCGGCCGTTGGGCACGTCGTCGGAGACGGTGACGCGGACGGTGAGGGGACCGGCCCACTCGTACCCCTCGTTCTCGCCGTGCCGCGCCAGACTGTCCGCCAGCACCTGGCCTATCTGGCCGCAGCGCCGCGTCAGTTTGCCGTGGACCGCGCCGGGGAGCTCGACCTCGTAGGCGTTGGGGACCACCACACGGCTGTGGCTGCACACCACGGCGTGGTCGTCGCACTCGCGCCGCAGGGCGTCGAGGAGTTCGACCGGCTCCTTGCGGAAGACCCGCGCCAGCAGCGAGCGCTCCCAGCGCTCGACCTTGCGTTCCCATCGGTTCAGCGTTCCCATGACACATCGCGTGCCCGGGACGAATCACCCTATGCGCCCGCACATGTCCGCTTTCCTTCCCCGCCTTCCCCGTCTTTCCCGGCGGCGGCGCGCGGACGGCGCACAGCCGGTCGTCAGGCCGGCTTCCGCGGCTCGGGAGCGGTCCGCTCGGCACCGGACGGACCGGGCATCGGCGTCAGCTCGCTGGCGCAGTGGGCGCAGCGGCGGGCCTTGGCCGGTACGGGACTGAGGCACTCGGGGCAGTCGCGCTTGTCCGCCTGGACGTCGTGGTGGGGGGCGAAGCGTTCATGGAGCTTGTTGACGGGGAGGACGACCAGGAAGTACAGCGCGGAGGCGACCAGCAGGAAGCTGATCGCGGCGTTGACGAAGCCTCCGTAGGGGAAGACCGTCTCCCCCACGGTGAAGGTCCTGCGGCTGAAGTCGCCCGCCGCACCGGTCGCCAGGCCCACCACGGGGGTCAGGAAGGCCTTCACGAAGCCGTTGACGACGGCGGTGAAGGCCGCACCGATCACGATGCCGACGGCCAGGTCCACGACGTTGCCGCGCAGGATGAAACTGCGGAACCCCTGAAGGCCCTTCACCTTCCGCTCCTCCTCTTCCTCTTCTCCCTCTGCCCTTCCGCCTCGCGGTCCCGTGCGGGGTGCCGCGTCCGTCCGGTCCGGGTACGGGCTCGTGGCCCCGTACCCGGACCGGACGCCGCCTCCCCGGGCTCAGAACCCCGCGTGTCTCACCGGCGCTTCCCGCTCCGGCGCGTCCCGGCCCAGACGACGAGCAGGGCCGCCACGACCGCGAGCAGACCGGGGCGGCTGCGGGCGGCCCGGGCCGCCTGCCCGGCCTTCTCGCTCACCGGCGCCGGTGTCCTGCTCCGGACCGTGCCCGCGACGGCGGCGGCGCCCTGCCCGATCCGGGTGCCGGCCGAGACCGCCTTCCTCCGCACCGGCTCGGGCGTCCTGTCCTGGGCCAACCGCGCCACCCGGGCCGCCTTCTCCCGCGTACGGGCGGTGATCGCGGTGGTCCTCTCCCTCATCCTGGCCTTCGCGTCCACCCTGCCCGCCAGTTCCTCCACGCTCTGGCCGAGCTGCTCGCGGGTGCCCTCGACCCGCTCGCGGAGCTCGTCGGGGCTGAGGGTCCGGCCGTTGTGCTGGGACTCGCTGCTCATCGCTCCGTCTTCCCCTCGCCCGGGGCCGCGTCGGCCCCGGCGTCGTCGGTTCGGTCCTCTTGTCCAGCGGCCCGACTACCCGGCGTCACGGTGCTCATGCCATCGAGTCCGGTGGCGGGCCGGACGGCGCGGATCAGGTGTCGTCACGGGCGTCCTCACGGGCGTTGCCGACCGGCAGGTCGGCCTCCCGGCGCTCCTCGTCGGTCCACTTGCGGGTGTCGCGGGGCTCGACGTACGGCTCGTCGTCCTCCGGGTGGCCGCCGACGATGGCGCGTTCGCGGGTCATCTCGGCGTCGAACTCGAGGCCCAGCAGGATCGCCAGGTTGGAGATCCACAGCCACACCAGGAAGACGATCACGCCGGCGAGGGTGCCGTAGGTCTTGTTGTAGGAACCGAAGTTGGCCACGTACAGCGCGAAGCCCGCGGAGGCCAGCATCCACAGGACCAGGGCCAGGAAGCTGCCCGGGGTCACCCAGCGGAAGCCCCGGCCGCGCGCGTTCGGCGCGGCCCAGTACAGGAGCGCGATCATGAGCGTGACCAGCAGGACGAGCACCGGCCACTTGGCGATCGACCACACCGTCAGCGCGGCGTCCCCGATGCCCAGGGCCGCGCCGGCGTGCCGGGCGATCCCGCCGGTGAACACCACGATCAGCGCACTCGCGCAGGCCATGACCATCAGCACCACCGTCAGGCCCAGCCGCAGCGGCATGACCTTCCACACCGGCCGTCCCTCGGGCATGTCGTAGACGGCGTTGGAGGTGCGGATGAAGGCCGCCACGTAGCCGGACGCCGACCACACGGCCGCCAGCAGACCGACGACCGCCAGCACCGAACCGGTGCCTCCGTTGCCCTCCAACTGCCGCACGGCGTTGGTGATGATCTCGCGCGCGGGGCCGGGGGCGAGGTTCTGGAGGTTGTCCATCACCTGCCGGGTCGCCGACTCCCCCGCGACGCCCAGCAGCGAGACCAGCACCAGCAGTCCCGGGAACAGCGAGAGGACCCCGTAGTAGGTCAGGGCCGCGGCCCGGTCGGCGAGTTCGTCGTCCCTGAACTCCCCTGCCGTGCGCTTCAGCACGGCCCACCAGGCTTTCCTCGGCATGTCCGTCGGCTCGTCCGGAGCCCTGCGGTCCACCTCCGGGCCCGGTCCCGCGCCGGTGCGGCGGTCTGTTTCTTCCCGGTGCTCCGGGTGTGCCGTTTTTGTTGTCCGTGCCATGACCAGCGGATAACCGCCTCCCCGCGGGGGAAACGGGGATCCCGGGGGGCGGATCGTCTCCGGAGCGAGGGCGGCGGATGCGGTACGGAACCGCCGAGCGGGCCGCGGAACGGAACAAGGCCGCCGCTTCGGGTGAAGCGGCGGCCTTGTTCCGGCACGGATCGCCTGGCGGGTGCGCCGGCCGTCTCGTACCGGGACGGGCGGCGGGGCCCGGTGGGGTCCCGGTGTCGCGGCACCGGGATCTCACGCGGCGCGCTCGGCGTCGTGCGGCGCGGTGGACTCCGACGGCGCGTGCGGCGGAAGGTCCGGCACGGCCCGCAGATGGCGCCCGCCCGACGTGCGGCCGGACGGCTCGGTCCCGGCTCCGGACTCCGGGCCGGCCTCGCCCAGCATGCGTTCCTCGTACCGCCCGAGGGCGAGCATGATGCACAGCAGCAGGGGAGGGATGACGAAGGCGGTGACAGCCACGGGGGCTCCTTTGAAAGGGAAGGGCTTGTCTCTGCTCCGCGTTGCCTCCCACAGCGGGCGGAAACCCTTCGAAGCCCTCCCCGGGGTATTCGGGCGATACGCCGTCCGCCGTCCGTCATCCGCCGTCACAGCCATCCGTTGCGGCGGAAGGCCCGGTACAGAAGCCCCGCGGCGACGCCCATCGCGCCCACGGCCAGCGGATAGCCGTAGGCCCAGCGCAGTTCGGGCATGTGCTCGAAGTTCATGCCGTACAGACCGGCGACCATGGTGGGGATGGCGAGGATCGCGGCCCACGCGGAGATGCGGCGCATGTCGTCGTTCTGCCAGGTGCCCACCCGGGCCAGGTGGGCGTCGAGCGCGGAGTTGAGCAGCTCGTCCAGGGAACGGACCTCGGTGTCGGTGTGGTGCAGGTGGTCGGCCACGTCGCGGAAGTACGGCAGTGCTTCCCGCGGCCACCGCTCCCGCGGTCCGGAGACGAACTCCTGCACCACCGGGACCAGGGGCTGGACGGCGTCGCGGAACTCCAGGACCTCCCGCTTGAGCGAGTAGATCTCCTCGGTGAGGTCGTCGCGGGAGGAGGAGAAGACGCACCGCTCCAGCTCGATGAGGTCGGTGCGCACCTTGTCCGCGGCGTCGGTGTAGGCGTCCACCACCACGTCCAGGACGGCGTGCAGGACCGAGACGGGGCCGAAGCGCAGTGTCGTGGGATCCGCGGCGAGCCGGCGGGCGGCCTCGGCTGCGGGATCGGCCGCTCCGTGCCGGACGGTCATCACGAAGCGGGGGCCGAGGAAGACCATCATCTGCCCCGTCTCCACCTCCGACTCCCCCTCGACGTACCACAGCGTCCTCAGCGCGACCGCCAGCACGTCGCCGTACCACTCCCGCTTGGGACGCTGGTGGGCGTGGGCCGCGTCCTCCACCGCCAGCGGGTGCACCCCCAGCTCGCCCGTCAGCTCGGCCACGTCGCGCTCGGAGGGGGAGTCCAGACGTATCCAGCCGAACTCCCCCTCCCCCAGTTCGCGCAGGTGCTTGAGCACCGTCCGCCCCGCCTCGTCGGGCTGCCCGCAGCCGACCCGGCGGGCTGTTCCGGCCTTTTCCCGGTAGATCACGCACTCCATGTCACACGGATGCTTCACCGGCCCGATTCCATGCCTGGCCGTCCCACCGCACCGGCGGGAACTCCGTCCGGTGCGACCCCCCGAGCAGCGCCGCGACGCGGGCGGCGGCGGTGCCCGGACCGGTGGGGCCGTGGGGGACGCGCGACGACACGCCCACGGGGCGGCGCAGCTCGGCCTCCGTGTAGCGGCGGCACCCCTGGTGCCAGATGAGGATTCCGGCCATCCAGTGCTGGAGTTCCCGTGCGTAGCCGGTGAGCGTGGCGCGGGCCTCCGCGTCGAGGGCGAAGTCCTCGAACATCCGGGGGAGCTCGGTGGAGACGACGCGTTCGAACTCGCGCATCCGGGAGTCGGCCAGGTCCCCGACGATCTCCAGGGCCTCCGGAGTGCCGCAGCCGAAGAAGTTCCGCACGACGAGCACGCAGTTGTGGATCTCGCCCTCGAACTTGATCTCCTTCCGGTACGAGAACAGGTCGTTGAGCAGGCCCGCGTAGTCCCCCGCCGCGTGCTCCATCGCCCGGACCGGGCGGGCCCGGTAGACCTCGGGCGGCACCGTCCTGCCGTGGGACAGCCGGGAGAGGCTCATCGTGAACTCCGCCCCGAAGGTCTTCCGGCGCATCTCCACGTAGTCGACCGGGTCGGGGACGCGGCGTGCCGCCTGGTTGGCGAGCTCCCACAGCCAACTGCCGGTCATCTCCTCGATGGTGCCGCGGAAGGCACGCCGCGCGTCCACGGCCATCGGGCCCGTCGTACGGGCCCACAGGTCGGCCAGCCCCCGCTCCAGCGCGTTCAGCGGTGGCGGTGCGGCACCGCGGTCCACCGGCATGAAGGCCGACAGACGCGCGGTGCACGCCCTGGCGCCCGCCAGGTCGCCGGTGCGTCCGAAGACGACCGGGTAGTAGTCGTCCCCGTACGTGCCCCAGGTGAGCCAGCCCGTGGTCAGGTCCAGTTGCGCGGGTGAGGCGTCGGGGTGGATGCCGGCCGAGCAGAGGGCGAGGTCGAAGGCCCTCAGCTTGTGCTCGTCCCAGATGCCGGAGCAGGGGACGCCGGGCACGGCGTCCAGCATCCCCATCCGGTGCGCCCACTCCACGATGTTCTCGCGGGAGGCGTCCAGATGGGGGCTGAGCCGGGTGGAGTACGGCATGCGCAGCTCCGGGAGCCGCACCGGCCCGACCCTCTCGTGCGGGGGGTGGGCGTGTCTTCCGAGCCGGGCCGGCAGGGTGGCCGCCAGCGAGGCGGCGATGCGTGCCGCGGAGGTGCCCAGGCCGGTGGGTCCGTCCGGGAGGCCCGCCCCGCCCGGCAGCGGGGCGCCGGACCCACCGGCCGGACCGTCGTTCATGTAGCGGCTGGAGCGCAGGTGCCACTCGTGGCCGCCCGACTGCCAGTCCTGGAGGCCCTTGACGTACGCGAGCACGTCCGCGCAGGACTTCGGGTCCAGGCCGTGTTCGGCGAACAGCGGCGGCAGTTCGGTGAGGGCGGTGTGCTCGAACTGGTGGAGCCGGGAGGTGATCAGGTCGTTGACGGCGTCGGCGGCCTGCTGGGTGCCGCAGCCGAGGAACGTCTCGAAGACCAGGACCCCGTTGGAGAGTTCGCCCTCGTCCTCGACCTCCCGCTGGTAGGAGAAGAGGTCGTTGCGCAGGTGCACGGCGTCGGAGAAGGCGTCCCTCAGCACCCGCATCGGACGGCTCGACGCGATCGCCCCGGGGACCTCGGCGCCCGCGGCGAACTCCACCAGACCCGCCGACCAGGGGGCGCCGCCGACCTTGCGCCGCATCTCGATGTACTCCAGGGGGTTGGCGATCCGGCCCTCGCTGATGTTGGCCAGCTCCCACATGCTCTCCTCGAGCAGGTGCCGGGTGGCCTCGGCGAACCGGCGGCACCAGCCGTCCGACATGGCCGGCACCGTACGGGCCCACAGGTCGGCCAGCCCCCGCTCCACCGCGTTCTCCGGTACCGCGGGGGCGTCCGCGTCCCGGGCCGCGCCGGCCGGGCCCACCGGCATGAAGGCGCGCAGCCGCTCCAGGTACTCACCGGCGCCCGCGGTGTCCCGGCCGCGCTTGAAGCTCTCCAGGAAGTGGTCGTCGAAGAAGAACACCCAGACGTACCAGTCGGTCACCGTGGCCAGCCGTCCGGCGGACGCGTCCGGGTGGGTGTAGGCGCACAGCAGGGCGTAGTCGTGGGAGTCGTAGTCGTCCTCGTCCCAGATCCCCGAACCCTCGATCATCCCCATCCGCCGGGCCCACTCCTTGGAGTGGGCCCGGGCCGACTCCAGACGGGGGTTCAGCCGCGCCGGGTACGGCTCGTAGAAGTCCGGCAGTTCGAAGGGTCGCGACATGCGCGCCTCACCTCTCCTCGTGTCGTCCCGGGATCCGCCGTCACTCCCCTTCGCGGGCGATCTCGACGTTCTCCAGGACGCCGAGCGCGTCGGGCACCAGGACCGCGGCCGAGTAGTAGGTCGTGACGAGGTAGGAGATGATCGCCTTCTCGTCGATGCCCATGAACCTCACCGACAGGCCGGGCTCGTACTCGTCGGGGATCCCCGCCTGGTGCAGGCCGATGACGCCCTGGTCGTCCTCCCCCGTGCGCATGACGATGACGGAGCTGGTGCGCTCCCTGGTGACGGGGATCTTGTTGCACGGCAGGATGGGCACGCCGCGCCAGGCCGGGACGTGGGTGCCCATCAGGTCCACGTGGTCGGGGTAGAGGCCGCGGGCGTTCATCTCGCGGCCGATGGCGGCGATGGTGCGCGGGTGGGCCAGGAGGAACTTCGAGCCGCGGCGGCGGCTGAGCAGCTCGTCCAGGTCGTCCGGGGTCGGCGGTCCGGAGTGGGTCTGGATCCGCTGGCTGTACTCGGCGTTGTGCAGGAGGCCGAACTCGCGGTTGTTGATCAGCTCGTGCTCCTGCCGCTCCCGCAGCGCCTCGACGGTGAGCCGCAACTGCTGCTCGGTCTGGTTCATCGGCTTGTTGTAGAGGTCCGCCACACGGGTGTGGACCCGCAGCACGGTCTGGGCGACGCTGAGTTCGTACTCGCGCGGACGGAGTTCGTAGTCCACGAACGTGCCGGGCAGTTCGGGCTCACCGGTGTGGCCGGACGACACGGCGATCTCGGCCTCGCCCCGCTCGTTCTGCCGCTGCCGGGGAAGGGCGGCGAACTCCGCGACGTGGGACCGCAGGGCGGGCGAGCTCTCCATGACGGAGGTGAACTCCCGCCGCTGGAGGGCGAGGAGGGTGCCGGCGGTGACGGCCTTGGCGGTGTACTCCCAGGTCGCCTCGCCGTCGAGCAGGCTCTGCTCGCCGAACCGGTCGCCGTCGCCGAGCACGCCCAGGCGGGTGGGCTCGCCGTACGGGCCGCTGCCGGTCTTCTGCACCTTGCCGTGCGCGATCAGGTAGATGTGGTCGGCCGGACCGCCCTCCTCGGCGAGCACCTCGCCGGCCTCGAAGTCGCGCTGGACGAAGCGGTTGGCCAGGGCCGTCAGCACGCCCACGTCCTCGAAGCCGCGCAGCACCGCGAGTTCGCCCAGCTCGCGCGGGATCACCTGGACCCGCGAACCGGTCTTCACGAACTCGACGCGGCCGTCGCCGACGGTGTAGGTCAGACGGCGGTTGACACGGTAGACACCGCCCTCGGTCTGGACCCAGGGGAGCACCTTGAGGAGCCAGCGGGAGCTGATCCCCTGCATCTGGGGGACGGACTTGGTGGTGGTGGCGAGGTTCCGCGCGGCGGCGGTGCCGAGGCTGAGGCGCTGGTCCTGCCGCGCTTCGCTGGCTGCTTCTACCGACATCGGCCGTGTCTCCTTCGGGTGGTGTGCGCGACGGTGCGGCGCGGGACGAGGACCCGGCTCCCGGGCGTCGGGGCCTGCGGCGTCCTCCGCGATCGATCAGCACGCTAGGCGGAGTCCGGGGCGGAGACCACGGCCGCCCGGCGCTTCTCATCCCATCGGATGTTCTTGATCGTCCGGTGTTTAACGATCTCGGATCCGGGGTGGTCACTCGCCTCAAGTGCGCTGCGCGGTACGGGAGTTCGTGCCTCCGCGGTGGTTCGCCGGCGCCCGGGGCGGGGTGGGGGCGAGCCGCTCGGCGCGGGCCTCTTCGGAGGGGAGGCGGCACGGACGGCCGGCGCCGGCGCCTCCCGGTCCCGGCCCTGGTTCCGGCCCTGGTTCCGGTCCCGTCCGCCCGCCGGACGGGCGCGTCCGGCGGCCCTGCCGACCCCGACGGCCCCGGCAGCTCCAGCGGCCCCGGCGTACCGCACCCCCCGCGGGCCGTGGACGGCACCGCCGGGGAGCGAGTCCGCCCGCACCGGCACTCCGGGTGACGCCGCGGTTACGCGACGGCGGCCCGTTGTCAGTGCCCCCTCCTAGGATCGGTAGTGCGCCATCCGTCCCCACGAACCGTCCGGAGCCCTCCCGTGCAGCACCACCCCGACCAGCCGGACGGACTGTTCCCCCTGGACGACCTGCTGCCGCCGCGAGCGGACGGCCGCGGGGGAGCCCCGGCGCCCGCCGCCGCGTTCCGGGGCTCCCCCGCGGCCGTCCGCATGCTCGACGTGCGGGAGATCCACGCCGAGCCGGAGGCCGCCGCGTCGGCCCGCGGGCGGGAGATCATCGCGCGCTTCCCCCGCGCCCGTGTCGTCGAGGTGCCCTCGCACTGGCGGATCCCCGGGCTGCACGGCGACGAGGGCAACGCGGCCCGCTGGGTGCGGGTGAAGACCGAGACCCTGGTTCTGGGGGTGCGCAAGACCTTCACCGTCCGACCCAACGGCCGCTCGGCCGACTGGATCGCTCCGGGCCCCTCCAACGGCTGCGCCATGGCCTGCGCCTACTGCTACGTGCCCCGCCGCAAGGGTTACGCCAACCCGATCACGGTCTTCACCAACACCGACCGGATCATCGACCGTCTCGGCCGGCACCTCGCGGCCCAGGGCCCCAAGCCCGCCCCCAACCAGTGCGACCCCGACGCATGGGTGTACGACATCGGTGAGAACGGCGACTGCTCGGTGGACGCGCTGATCTGCGACAGCACCGCCGACCTGGTCGCCGCCTTCCGGCGGTGGCCGACGGCGAAGGCCTCCTTCGCGACCAAGTTCGTCAACCCCGACCTGCTCGCGTACGACCCGCGCGGCCGCACCAGGATCCGCTTCTCCCTGATGCCGACCGGCGACTCGCGGCTGCTGGACATCCGCACCAGCCCGGTCGCCGAGCGGATCGCCGCCGCGGGCGACTTCCTGGAAGCGGGGTACGAGGTGCACTTCAACCTCTCGCCGGTCGTCGTACGCCCGGGCTGGGAGGCGGCGTGGACCGGGCTGCTGCGGGAGCTCGACGACGTCCTGCCCCCGGCGGTGAAGGCGCAGGCCGCGGCCGAGGTGATCATGCTCACCCACAACCGGGACCTGCACGAGGTGAACCTGGGCTGGCACCCGCGCGCCGAGGAGGCGCTGTGGCGGCCGGAGCTCCAGGAGGCCAAGCACTCGGAGAACGGCGGCCGGAACGTCCGCTACCGGGCCGGCGCCAAGGGGGCGGCCGTGGAGCGCCTGCGCGAGCTGATCGCCGCGCACGCGCCCTGGCTGCGCGTGCGCTACGCCTTCTGACCGCTTCGGCGCACCGTTTCGGTACACCGCTTCGCCGCGGCGCCGGTTCCGGCGGCGCCCGTCAGGCCTCCCCCGCCGGAGCCGGGAGCCCCATCGGGTTGGGGAACCGCAGCGCCGCCGCGCTCGCGCGGGCCGACGGGGCGAGCAGCCGCCGCAGCCGTTCCACGGTGGCGGCGTCCAGCCCCTGCCAGGGGCGCGCGGCGGCGCGGTCGGTCGCCTCCTCGACGGCGCGGTGGACCCGCCGCCCCTCCGGGGTCGCCCTGCCGTCGGGACCCAGCAGACCGCGGTCGGCCAGCCGGCGCCGGGCGGCCCGCCACGCGTCGTCGCTCCAGCCCCGGTGGGGCTGGAGCTCGGCGCGGGGCAGGTCGATGCCCGACCGCAGGACGAGGATCTCGCAGCCGTCGAACCCGGCGGCGACCAGGGCCGCGACATGGCCGTCACCGCGGTGCTCGCGCAGCACGGTCGCCGCGTGCCACAGGCGGTCGACGGGGTGCGACGGGACGGCGAGCGCCCGGTTGGCGGCGGCCAGCACCCGTCCGGCGCAGTCCAGCTCCCGGACCACGGGCAGCAGGAGACCGGCGGCCTCCTCCACCTCGTGCTCGCGCCCGGACAGCAGGCGCCGCAGCGCCGCGCCGGCGCCGGCCCGCCGTGCCTCCAGGGCGCGTCCGGGCGCCGCCACCGTCCAGACGCCGGGCAGCGCCCGGGCGACCATGGCCGGGGCGAAGCCGAAGAACGCGGCCGTGACCGGCTCCGGCCCGGTCTCTCCCAGCGGCGCGGCGCGTCCGGCGAAGTAGCCGCGCCAGAAGCCGCGCAGCCCCGCGTCCTCGAAGGCGGCCCGGGCCTCGGGCGCGAAGTAGGTCACCGCGTGGACCGGCTCGAGCAGGGTCCACAGCTCACGGGCGGTCCGCGACGGGACGTCCATGCCCTCTCACCTCTTCCGGGGAAGTCCGCGCGGGGTGCCCGACCGGGCGATGTCCGGGGCGGGGAACGAGGCCGGCCGGGTGCCGCCGGCCCGGCGGCACGGCCCGGCGACGTGCTCCCGGAACGCGCGGCCGTCCACCGCCGGGCCCGCGTCCGTGGACCGGCCCGCCCGCAAGCGCTCCCGTTCGGCGAGCCGGGCCCGACCGGCGCGCGTCTCGCGGCCTCCGGCGCGGACGGCTCCCGCGACGGCCACCGCCGGGCCCGCCACGGCGAGCGACACGGCCGGCACCGGCACCTTTCCCATCGGTCCTCTCCCTCCCCCTGAGACGGTCACCGTGTGTTGCTTCCCACCGCGCGGCCGGTTCATCCGGCGCCGGTGGTGCCCCGTTCCGCCCTGTCCGGCAGAGATCCTGAGGCGATGTCACGGATGCCCGCCGTGGCCGCTCCTCCTGCGGGAGAACGCCGATACTCGCGTGATCGAACGTCTGGCCAGGCCGCGTTGATCGTGGTTACGCTCCTGCGGGGTCACGGGCTCCCCCCCGTGACCGCCGTGGGCCCGCCCTGCTCGGGTACCGCACCGAGCACGCGACAGGAACATCTGAACACCTGCGAGAAGAGGAACCGGCGGGCACCCGCGCCCGTGGTTCACCGCGCGTCGACCGGCGTCGTCACCCGACCGTCCGGCCGGCCCGACCATGCCCGCGGCCGGAGCGCACCGGTCCGCCGCGGAAGTTCGATCAGCGACTCGTGCCGGCCCGACCGTCGGCGCCCGGGAGGCTGTGTGAGGCAGGACAACGGCAGGAACGGCAAGAACGACAGGCACGACAGGCACGACAGGAACAGCAGGCACGACAGGCACGACAGGCACGACAGGAACAGCAGGCACGACAGGAGCGGCGAGGACACCGCGGACGACGGGATGGAGGCGGTGTTCTCGGAAGTGGACGAGATACGCCGGGGCCTGACGGACCGCTCCTCGTTCCGCGAGAGGGACACCCTGAAGATCCTGGCCGAACGGATCGAGACGTCCCCCGAACTGTCCCGCAGGCCCGCGGTGCGGGCCTTCCTGGAGGACATCGGCTCCTTCGCCCCCGGCGACCGGCTGGACGCCGTCAAGGGCCACATCAACAGCCGTCGCGACAACCACGTCTTCTCGCTCTTCGACGCGTCGTACTTCCCGAAGCTGTCGCTGGACTACCTCACCTACGAGGAGCTGCCCGCCGATCCGCACCTGGCCGAACGCTACGCCAGTCCGACGGCCCCGGTCGTCATCACCGGACGGTCGCAGGGGTTCACCTCGCGCGTGGTGGTGGCGCTCTTCCCGGAGAACCACATCGACGGCCTCCAGCGGCCGGACGACCTGATCTTCTACTTCATCGACAAGTTCGTCGAACGGCACAACCGCATCACGCGGAGGATGATCGGCGCGGTGATGGCCGAGGACAGCTTCCCGCGCATCCAGGACGCGCCGGACGAGCGGATACGGCAGGCCTCGTCCTGGTGGGTGCGGCTGCACGAGTACCACCACCGGCAGGGCGACATGCCGATCCCCGAGTTCCTCCCGGCCAAGAAGTACAAGCCGCTGGCGGGGCTGGAGGAGCTGCGCGTGGACGTCTCCGCCATGCTCGCCCTGCTGAACGACCGCGCGCTGCCGCGCGAGGAGGCGCACACCGCCTACGAGTACATCCTGGCGGAGAGACTGCTGCGCTACGCCGTGGAGGGCATCCCGCGTCCCAACTACGACGCGGTGGCCTCCCAACTGCTCTTCGGCTACCTGAACGGGCACGGCGGCATCCGCGTCAGGGACGGCGTCATCGAGCTCGGTCCGGCCGTCTCCACCGTCCTGGCCGAGTTCCTCGGCGAGATCCAGCGCATCGAGGCCCGGATCCACCGGGAGCCGGTCGAGGCCGTCCGCAGGCGGCTGCTGGAGTTCACCAACCGGTACACCGACTACGACCCGGTGGCCCGGGACTACCGGTACGTGCCGTTCTTCGCCGAGGTGAAGGAGCGGCTGGGCGTCTAGGCCCGCCCCCGCTTCCCCCGACCCCGTTCCCGTCCCGGTGCGGCCCCCGCCGCACGTTCCGGGCACCACCTTCCCGTACACCCGCCGGACACCCCTGGAGTGATCGTGACCGTTGCCCCGGAGTTCTCGCTCGCCGACCGGAACGCGCTCGACGAGCGGGTCGAGGAGGAGATCGACAAGGCGCGCCTGCGGCGTGCCGACAACAGCTTCTTCGGCACCGCGCGGAGCGTGGAGACCGTCAGCCCGCAGGCCGGGCTCGCCGTCGCCGAGTGGTGGCGGGCGATGACCAAGGGCTTCATGTTCACCACCCTGGCCGGGCTGGGGGTGATGGCCCGCTCGTTCGCGGGCGACCACTCCCCCTCCCGCGAGGTCCTGGGCGCCTTCCAGACGGTGTACCAGGTCATCGGCGACGACCTGGACAACGCGGCCCCGGAGTTCCGTTCGGTGGCGCCGCGCGGGCCCGCGGGCATCCACTACGTGTGGTGGGAGGACACCGTCATCGCCCCGCTGCTGCCGCACGTGTCCGAGGAGGACCGGCGGGCGGCCGCCGAACTCCCCGCCCCCGTACGGGCGCTGCTGGAGAACATGGACCGGCTGGCGGCCTCGCCGCTGGGCGCGGCGGTGCAGCTGCGGGTCGTGGAGACCATCGCCCTGGACATCGCGGTGGGCTTCCGGCGGATGTACGCCAAGGTGCTGGCCGGCGGCGAGCCGGTCTTCACCGAGAAGGACCAGTTCGCCTGGATCGACGCCCACATCAAGGCGGAGACGGTCCACGCGCAGCAGGTCAGCGACGACGAGACCGGTATGACGAGCCTGGTCGACGGCGAGGCGGAGGCGGCCGAGTTCGTGGCCCTGGTCACCGAGTACGCGGGCAACTGGTCCCGCGCGCTGGAGTGCTTCGGGGACCGCCTGGCGCGGGAGGCCTGAGCGGCGGGACGGGGGGCGACGAGGAACGACGAGGGACAGCGCGCCGTGCCGGTCCTCCCGGCCCCCGGGAGGAC
>NZ_JARVKV010000242.1 GCF_029813835.1 Streptomyces sp. DH37 | reverse complement strand
ACTGCAAGGAGACCCGCCATGCGTGAATTCACCCAGTCCACCAAGCTCGCCTCCGTCCGCTACGACGTTCGCGGTCCGATCCTCCGTGAGGCCCAGCATCTCGAGGCGGAGGGCCACGAGATCATCAAGCTCAACATCGGCAACACCGCGCCGTTCGGGCTCCACGCTCCGCCCACCCTCCTGGCGGACATGGCGCGTTCGCTGCCGGAGTCGGACGGCTACTCGGACAGCCGCGGGATCGTGCCCGCCCGGGAAGCCGTGGCGGACCACTACGGGGACAGGGGGTTTCCTGCGCTCTCCGCGGAGGACGTGTGGATCGGCAACGGCGTCTCCGAACTGATCTCCATGACCCTGCAAGCCTTCGTGGACGCGGGGGACGAGGTGCTCGTGCCC
>NZ_JARVKV010000241.1 GCF_029813835.1 Streptomyces sp. DH37 | reverse complement strand
GGCGGACGGTCTGCCGGCGGCCCCGGCCGACAAGGACACCATCGAGGTCCACGACCTCAACGCCTGGGTGACGATCGGCGTCGACGAGCTGGACGACGCGACCGACGACCTGGCGGCGATCATCTCCCAGGCCCTGTCCCGGAAGATCGCCGAGCAGGAGGACGACGCGTTCGCCAACGCCTCCGGTGCCGGCCGGCCGGAGGGCATGGCGGCCGCGGCCACGGTCACCCATGGCGTGGCCGCCGCGGCGGGCCAGACCGTCACCGGCCACCAGCTGAAGCGCCTCACCATCGCCCTGCCCAGCCAGTTCCGCCGCAACGGGGATTGGCTCGGGCACACCTCGCCGGAGGAGACGATCGCGCTGCTGAAGGACGGCGCCGGCCGCTCCCTGCTC
>NZ_JARVKV010000240.1 GCF_029813835.1 Streptomyces sp. DH37 | reverse complement strand
GTCGCCGACGCCAGCCAGCTCACGGACGAGGACATCGGCCTGGCGAACGTGATCCTCACCAACGGCGCGCGGCTGTACGTGGACCACGCCCACCCCGAGTTCAGCGCCCCGGAGGTCACCAATCCGCGGGACGCGGTGCTGTGGGACAAGGCCGGCGAGCGGATCATGGCCGAGGCCGCCCGGCGCGCCGCCGAGGAGCCCGGCACCCAGCCGATCCACCTCTACAAGAACAACACCGACAACAAGGGCGCCTCCTACGGGACGCACGAGAACTCCCTGATGAAGCGGGAGACCCCCTTCTCGGACATCGTGCGCCATCTGACGCCCTTCTTCGTCTCCCGCCAGGTGGTCACCGGCGCCGGACGCGTCGGGCTCGGCCAGGACGGCTCCGAGC
>NZ_JARVKV010000239.1 GCF_029813835.1 Streptomyces sp. DH37 | reverse complement strand
ATGTGTGACTTGAACTCGGCCGGAATTCCAGGCCCGAAATCGCGCACGGCGATTCGGCATTTCGCGGCGTCCCGCTTCTCCACGGTGACCACCACCTCACCCCCGGTCGATGAGAACTTGATCGCATTGGACAGCAGATTCGTGATCACCTGCACCAATCGGTCCGGGTCGGCGTTGACCGCGGCATCGGTCGAAGCGGGATCGAGCGTAATTCGCACGCCGAATCCTTCGGCGAAGCCGCGCGTATCCTCGATCGCCTGTTCGGTGACCTGTCGGATACCGACTTCGGTGAAATTGAAAACGGCGGCGCCGGATTCGAGCTTTTCGATATCGAGAATATCGTTGATCAGTCGCACCAGCCTCTGAATGTTGGTTTGAGCGATCGAGACGAGAC
>NZ_JARVKV010000238.1 GCF_029813835.1 Streptomyces sp. DH37 | reverse complement strand
ATCTATGCCATAGGCGCATAACAATCATGACATGAACCAAATTGATGCAAGAGAAATGTTTTGGTGAAAAATTAAACGAATATTTTTCTACTAAATTGTTGTTATATGAAAAATTTTTTTATTAAAAATTATTGCAATACATCACCAAATAATGCGCATACTAATAGCAATAGTCAATACCCAACTTGTACAATTCAAACAACATGAACTAGTCAGATGCCGGCTTCGTCGATTACTCGACCCTAAGGCTCGTGAGCTAAAGGATAAAAACAGTTAACAGGCTAATCGTTTTTTACGCTAATCGTTTTGTATTAAGTTATCCCCCAAAAAATCAATTAATAAGCGTATTTTTAAATTTAAAAATGCCCGATTCATATAGACCGCATAGATTGATACG
>NZ_JARVKV010000237.1 GCF_029813835.1 Streptomyces sp. DH37 | reverse complement strand
GACCACCGGCAGACGGGGCGTGCGGCCGGGCGCGCGCCCGCGCACCAGGGTGCGGCGCGGCCGGGTCAGCGCGCCGAGCGCCTCGTCCGCGCCGCCCGCCGCCGCGGCCAGCGAGACCGGCACGGTGGTGAAGCCGCGCGCGGCCGTCACCGCCGTGCTCCTCTGGTGCTCGGCGTCGGTCGGTCCCAGCAGGGCCACGTACGCGCCGTCGACGGTCTCGCCCGCCTCCCAGTGCCAGGCGCCGTTGTGCTCGATCTGCCAGGCCAGCGCCCAGGAGCCGACGCGGGCGACGACCGCTCCGGTGGGCAGGTGCTCGCCCGTCGACCAGGAGCTGCGGGAGGTCAGCGCGAAGCGGCTGCGGGAGGCGTGGTGGTGGACGGCCGGGTCCATCACCGGC
>NZ_JARVKV010000236.1 GCF_029813835.1 Streptomyces sp. DH37 | reverse complement strand
ATCCGGTACGTGCCGGCGCAGCACGCCGGCACGTACCGGATAGTGCTTTGTCAGGTCGGTGACTTCGAGCAGGGCCTCGGTCATGCCACCTCCGCCACGTCTGCCGCGCGCCAACACGCGGCGAGATGACCGCTGCCCCAATCCGCGAGCGGCGGATATTCATCCTGACAGCGCTTGATCGCGAGCTTGCAGCGCGGCGCGAAGGCGCAGCCCGGCGGTAGCCGCACCAGCGAGGGCACGGTGCCGGGAATCTCGTTGAGCCGCTCCTGCACAGGTACACCTGACGCCGGTACAGCCGGGATCGAGGCCATCAGCCCGCGCGTGTAGGGGTGCTTTGGATCAGCGAACAGCGCCTCGACACTGGCTTCCTCGACCTTCCGCCCCGCATACATCACGAT
>NZ_JARVKV010000235.1 GCF_029813835.1 Streptomyces sp. DH37 | reverse complement strand
AGGCCGATCTTCGACCCCGCGGCGTCCAGCGCCACGCGGTGGTGGCAGGCGAGCGCGATCTCCAGACCGCCGCCGAGGGCCGCGCCGTTTATCGCGGCGACCACGGGTTTGCCGAGGGTCTCGACGCGGCGCAGGTCGCGCTTCATGGCCATGCCGCGCTCGAAGAGCTCCCGGGCCTGCTCGGGCCCGACGGCCAGCAGGTCGCGGTGGTCGCCGCCGGCGAAGAAGGTCTTCTTGGCCGTGGTGACGATGACGCCGCGGACGCTCTCGCGCTCGGCCTCCAGGCGGTCGGCGACGGCGGCGAGCGAGTCGGCGCAAGCGGCGTGCCTGGGGTTGTCGGACTGGGTCGGGTCGTCATGGGTGCGGGTGACGACACAGGTGTCGTCCTGCTCCCAGCG
>NZ_JARVKV010000234.1 GCF_029813835.1 Streptomyces sp. DH37 | reverse complement strand
CATCAGGGCGGCGGCGATGCGCATCGACCAGCGCCTGCTCGAGCGCGGGTTCGCCGGAGCCGGTGACCACGATCTGCCCGCCGGCGTCGACGATCTCGTCCGCCGCCGCCAGCACGAGGTCGATGCCCTTCTGGTGCACGAGGCGCGCGACGATGCCGAACATCGGGCCGCGCGACACCGCGAGCCCGAACTGCTTGCGCACGTAATCCGCATTGGCCTTCTTGCCGACCCAGTCGCCGGCGCCGAATTGCTGGGCCAGCTGGGCGCAGGAGCGCGGGTCCCAGCTCTCGTCGATGCCGTTGAGGATGCCGGTCAGCTCGGCCGCGTCGGAGCGCAGCTGCAACAGGCCTTCGAGGCCGCAGCCGAACTCGGTGGTGGTGATTTCCCGCGCGTAGGTGC
>NZ_JARVKV010000233.1 GCF_029813835.1 Streptomyces sp. DH37 | reverse complement strand
CCGCTGTCCAGCGTCCGGTACTACAGCAGCACCTTCGACGCCATCCACCCGCGCACCAACCAGCGGCTGCTGGCCGCCTCCAGGCGTCCCCGGCCCCTCCTGGTCCAGCTCTACGGCCAGAGCGAGACCGGTCCGATCTCGGGCGCCTGGGACACCAGGAAGACCGCCGCGCGCAACGACGGCCGCGATGTCGGCTACGTGCTGCCGGGCTTCATCAAGCTGCGCGTGGTCGACGAGAGCGGCAGGCCCGTCGCCAGGGGCAAGTCCGGCCACCTCGCACTGCGCGGCCGCGGCCGCATCATGACCTACCTCGGCGAGCACGAGCGCTTCCTGAACAACTTCAACGACGGCTGGTGGCGGCTGGGGGACATGGGTTACCTCGGCAGGTTCCGCAAGCTG
>NZ_JARVKV010000025.1 GCF_029813835.1 Streptomyces sp. DH37 | reverse complement strand
ATCCGTCACCGGGGAGGCGACCTGCGCGCGGGGGCCCCGCCGCGCGGACGTCCGCGCGGCGGGGCCCCCGCGCGCAGGTCGCCTCCCCGGTGACGGATGGGAGCCGGGCCTGCGGAAAGACGGGGGGAATGCGCACCGAACCTGTTGTGGGACCCGACCGCGAACCGCTCGCCCGTCTGCACGACGCCGCCGGGAAGGCCGTCGACGCCGGAGTCGGATGGCTCGCGGGCGCGGGGGACGAATGGTCGGAGCGGAGGTTCAAGGCGTCGGGCGAGGAGGTCACGGCCGCCGACGCCGAGGTGGAGCGGCGGATCACGCGCGTCCTGCGGGAGCACGCGCCCGGCATCCCGGTCGTCGGCGAGGAGACGGACGGGGAGGACGGGGGCGCCCTCCCCTCCCGCTGCTGGCTGCTGGATCCGATCGACGGCACGATGAACTTCACGCGCGGCGCCCCGCTGCACGCCGTCTCGCTGGCGCTGGTGGAGGACGGGGAGCCCGTCCTGGGCGTCGTCCACGCCCCGGCCCTCCGCCGCCGCTGGAGCACCGGCCCGGTCTCGGGCGCGGACTCGGGCACGGGCCCGGCGGGCGGCGCGCCCCACGAGCCGTCCGGCGCCGAGCAGGAGCTGTCCCGGGCGGTGGTCGGCGTCACGGGTGCGGGCGGCGGCGGTTCCCCGTCGGGGAGGCTGCTGGCCGCCCTGCTGGACGGGGCGTACCGGGTGCGGATGCACGGCTGCATGTGCCTGGACCTGATCGGTGTGGCCGAGGGCTGGCTGGACGCCTGCGTGTGCGTCGGGCCCAAGCCGTGGGACGTGGCCGCGGGGGTGGCGCTCCTGCGCAGCCGCGGGTGGACGGTGCTGGGCGGGGACGGCGGGGAGTTCGCCTTCGGCTCGCCGGTCCTGGTGGCGGGGCGCGCGCCGCTGGCGGAGTCGCTGGCCGGTCTGTGGGCCCGGCTGAGCCCCGGAGCGGAGGCGGCGCCGTAGGGGCGGCGCCGCAGCGGCGCGACACGGACGACGGACAGCGGCGTTCCCATGGCGAAGCGCGCGGCGAGCCCCTAACGTACGCGCATGCCTCACCCCGCCGAGCTGTACTACGCGCCCAACCTGCCGCCCGACGAGGTACAGGCGCTGCTGCGCCGCGACCAGTTGCTCCTGCGGACCTGCCAGGCCTCGTTAGGCCGCGTCGGCAAGGACGTCCTCGGTCTGTCGGTGGAGCCGCGCCCCGGTGAGATCGTCCTGCACGCGGCGCTGGCCAGGGAGACGCCCGAGGTGGCGGAGGACCTGCACGACGTCGTCTCCGAGCTGGAGATCCTGCTGATGGGCGGGCCCGACGACCGCTCCGACATCTCCGTCCAGATCCACGTGGGGCCGCCCTGCCCCACCGACTGGCCCGGATTCGACCACGCGGTGCTCTACCTCGCGAAGGCCGGGGACCCGTGGGAGGGGAAGGACGGCTGACGACCGGCGGCCGGGGCCGGTCAGGGGGTGGCCGGGGCCGGGCCCACCAGCTTCTCCAGGACGTCCTCCATGGTGACGAAGCCCAGCAGCGCGCCCCGGTCGTCGGCGACGGCCGCCAGGTGGGTGCCGGCCGCCCGCATGGTGGTGAGGACGTCGTCCAGCGGGGTGTCGGCCTTCACCCGTACGACGGTGCGCAGGGCCTCGGGCGGGAACGGCCGGTCGCGGTGGACGACGCCGATGGCGTCCTTGATGTGCAGGTAGCCCAGCACCGTGCCGCCCGGCCCGGTCACCGGCAGCCGGGAGAAGCCGGCCGCGGTGGAGGCGCGCTCCAGCTCGTCGGGCGTGACGGTGTGGTCGACGGTGTACATCTCGGCCAGGGGCACCAGGACCTCGGCCACCGGGTGGCGGCCCAGTGCCAGGGCGTCGCGCAGCCGCTCGTGGCCGCCCGGTTCGATCAGCCCGGCCTCGCTGGCCTCCTGTGCCATGCGGGCCAGCTCGGCGTCGGTGAAGATCGAGGCGACCTCGCTCTTGGGCTCGACGTTCAGCAGTTTCAGCAGGGCGTTGGCGAAGGCGTTGATGCCGAAGATGACCGGGCGCAGGGCCCGGGTGAGGGCGACCAGCGGCGGCCCCAGCAGCAGGGCGGTGGGCACGGGCGCGGCCAGCGCGATGTTCTTGGGCACCATCTCGCCGACGAGCATGTGCAGGTAGGTGGCCAGGGTCAGCGCGATGACGAAGGCGATCGGGTGGATCAGGGCGTCGGGCACGCCCACGGCGTGGAAGGGCGGCTCCAGCAGATGGGCGATCGCCGGCTCGGCGACCGCGCCCAGCACCAGGGAGGAGACGGTGATGCCGAGCTGGGCGGTGGCCATCATCGCGGACAGGTGCTCCAGGCCCCACAGCGTGGTGCGGGCCCGCTTCATGCCCTTCTCGGCGTGCGGCTCGACCTGGCTGCGGCGCACCGAGATCAGGGCGAACTCCGCGCCGACGAAGAAGGCGTTGGTCAGCAGCGTCAGAAAGCCGATGGTCAGCTGCACGGCGGTCATCGGGCCTCCTCCCGGTGGGCCCGGCCGGCGGTGCGGGCGGGAGCGGTGATCCGTATGCGGTCGGCGCGGTGGTGGTCGACGTCGAGGACGCGCAGCTCCCAGCCGGCGATCTCGACGGCGTCGCCGGGTACGGGGATGCGCGCCAGGCGGGTGGCGAGCAGGCCGGCGGCGGTCTCGTAGGGGCCGTCGGGGGCGGCCAGCCCGATCGCGGTGAGCTGGTCCAGGCGGGCGCTGCCGTCGGCCTCCCAGCACTCCCGGCCGTCGGGGGCCGGGGGCGCGGGACGCAGATCGGGCTCCTCCATCGGGTCGTGCTCGTCGCGGACCTCGCCGACGACCTCCTCGACGATGTCCTCCACGGAGGCGACGCCGGCGGTGCCGCCGTACTCGTCGATGACGACCGCGACGGTGCGGCGGGCGCGCAGGCGCTCCAGGAGCCGGTCCACCGGCAGGGTCTCGGGCACCAGCAGCGGCTCGGTGAGCAGTTCGGTGACGGGGGTGAGGGAGCGTTCGGCGGCCGGGAGGGCGAGGATGTCGCGGATGTGGACGGTGCCGATCACCTCGTCCAGGGTGTCGCGGTAGACGGGGAAGACCGACAGGCCGGTGGCCAGCGTGAGGTTCTCGGCGTCGGCGGCGGTGGCGTGCGCCTCCAGGGCGCGTACGTCCACCCGCGGGGTCATCACGTTCTCCGCGCTCAGCTCGCTCAGGTGGAGGGTGCGCACGAACAGCTCGGCGGCGTCCTCCTCGATCGCGCCCTCCTTCGCGGAGCGGCGGGCCAGGGAGACCAGTTCGTCCGGGGTGCGGGCGGAGGCCAGCTCCTCGGTGGGCTCCAGGCCGAAGCGGCGCACCAGGTGGTTGGCGGTGCCGTTCAGATGGCGGATGAAGGGCCCGAAGACGGCGGTGAAGCCGCGCTGCGGTCCGGCGACGACGCGCGCGACCGCCAGCGGGCTGGAGATGGCCCAGTTCTTGGGCACCAGCTCGCCGACCACCATCAGCACCACCGTGGAGACGATCACGCCCAGCACGGTGGCGACGGTGGAGACCGCGCCGCCGGGCAGCCCGGCGGCCTGGAGCGGCCCGCGCAGCAGCACGGCCAGCGAGGGCTCGGCGAGCATGCCGATGACCAGTGAGGTGACGGTGATGCCGAGCTGGGCGCCGGAGAGCTGGAGGGTGAGCTGCCGTACGGCCTTCAGCGCGCTCTCGGCGCCGCGCTCGCCCTCGCGCGCGGCCCGTTCCAGTTCGCCGCGCTCGACGGTGGTCAGGGAGAACTCGGCGGCCACGAAGACCGCGCAGCCCAGGACGAGGGCGAGGGCCACCATCAGGAGCAGGACTTCGGTCACCGTGCCACCCCCGCTCCCGGATGCGTCGCGGAGCGGCCACGGGTGGCACGGCTGGTACTGGGAGGTTCGCCCATGGTGGGTCTGCTGCCCTCTCTCGGCTGGTCGGATTCCGGGTACCTCGGGTCGCGCCGAGGCCTCCCGCGCAAGTGTAAAGGATTCGCAAAGCCGCTCCCTCTCCCCCGCCGCCGCCGGGCCGCGGCTCCGCGGGCGGGACGGGCGCGGCCGGGACGGGCGACGGGGAGGGGCACCGGCTCGTACGATTCCTGTCCGGGCCGCTCCGGCGCGGCCCCGACTCCCGCCGACACCCGGAGCGCTCATGGCCCTGTGGGACCGCCTCGCGGAGTCCGCCCGGACGGTGCGGGCCCGCCTGGGGGCGAAGAGGAACGAGTTCAGAAGCGGCGCGTTCCGCGACGCCTCCATCGCGATGTGCGCGCTCGTCGCGGCGGCGGACGGCACGATCGACCCGGCCGAACGCCGGCGCGTCGCCCATCTGATCGAGCACGACGAGGTGCTCGGGGGCTTCCCCGCCGACGAGTCGCGCAGCCGCTTCGAGGACTGGCTGGACCGGCTCACCGCCGACTTCGACCTCAACCGGGCCGAGGCCCTGCGGGAGATCGCCAAGGCCGCGAGGAGGCCCGCCGAGGCCCGCGCCGTCATACGGATCGGCATCGCCGTGGGCGGGGCCGACGGCTACTTCGACGCCGCCGAGCTGGTCGTGGTCCGCGAGGCCTGCCACCTGCTCGACCTGCCGCTCCACGAGTTCGACCTCTGACCGGCCGGCGGCCCGCGCCGGCCCCGGGCGCGGGCCGCCGGCCCGGCCCCGGTCACCGGAGGCGGACGGGCGGACCCGGCGCCCGGCGCGGGGAGGCCGGGGAGGGGCGGGTCCCGGAGAACCAGGGCGGGAGCTGGTGGGGCCACCGCACGTACGTGAGCGGCGACGCGCCGGAGCGGGGGACGACCACGCCGACGGGCCACACCCGCAGCACGTAGTTCCCGGTGTGGTCGGCGGCGGCCAGCCGGAACGACAGCCCCTCCGCGAGCCGTTCGGCCGCGTCCTCCTGCCGCTCCTCGTCCTCGCACCACCGGCGCAGCTCCGTGGGCACGTCGGCCAGCCGGTCCGGTACGCGCCCGACCGTGCCCTCCGTGACCCAGTGGGCCGTCGCCGGGTCGGGGTCGAGTCCGTCGGCGACGCGGCGGGCCTGCTCCCGCAGCCATCCCAGCGCGAGACGGCCGCTGGGCCCCGCGTACCTGCCCAGCAGCACCGCCACGGGGGCGCCGTTCACCGGTCCCTCGGCGGTCACGTCGGCCCGGTAGGCGCGGACGCGGCCACCCGCGCGGCCCGGGCGGAGCACCGTCCGCGCCGGTCCGGCGGGCGCGGCCTGGCGCGCGCCGGAACGCGGCGGGTGCCGTACGGGTCCGGCGGCCCGGGCGGAGCGGGCGGGGGGAGGAGCGGGTTCGTTCGTCACGCCCTCCACGGTGACGCCGATCGCCCAGCGTGACAAGTGACTACGCAGAGCGAGGAAGGGTGTTGCGCGCGTCGGGGGTGGCGCGGCACCCGCCGCGCGCCGTGGCACCGCGGCGACCGCCCCGCCCGGCCATAACACCGTGCTATGGCCAGTTGGTATTAGCCAGCCGGGTCCGCCGCCGGGAATCCTGGTGCTCCCCCACAGGCACACACGCGGGCACCGCGTGTCGTCGAAATGAGGAGCCTTGCGCATAACCAGGCTGATCCCCGCACTCATAGCCGCTCTGCTCTCCGTGCTCACCCTCGCTCCGACCGCCGCCGTGGCCAAGGAGCTGCCGCCGGGCAGCGGCGGCCCCCAGCCGATCATCGGCGGCGGGTACGCGCAGAGCGCCCCCTGGGCGGCCCGGCTGTTCTCCAACGGCAGGGAGACCTGCAGCGCCACGATCATCGCGCCCACCTGGATCCTCACCGCCAAGCACTGCGTCAGCGGCGGAGGGCTGTCGTTCCGCATCGGCAGCCTCGACCAGCACAGCGGCGGCACCGTCGCCAACGGCACCCAGGTGTACAACCACTCCTCGGACCTGTCGCTGGTCCGCCTCGACCGCTCCGTCTCCGCCAGCTACGCCCGCCTCGGCCAGCCGGGCTCGGTGAGCGTGAACCAGACCGTGCAGGTCTACGGCTGGGGCGCGACGTCCCGCTGCGGCTCCGAGGCCACCTGCCAGTCCCGGTACCTGAAGGTCGCCAACGTGATCGTGACCGGCGGCTGCGGCGACGCCTACGGCGGTTCGGCGATCTGCGCGCGCCGCGGTGACGGCATCACCGCGGGCGGCGACTCGGGCGGCCCGATGATGGCGAACGGCGTCCAGGTCGGCGTCGCCTCCACCAGCGACCGGCAGACCACCACCGCGTACACGAACGTGACCGCGTACCGCTCCTGGATCCAGTCGATCGCGGGCGTCTGACCCACCACCCCCCACCTGTCCGCACCCGTCCCCGCGTCCTGCCGCGGCGGCGGGTGCGGACGCCCGTTTCCCCGCCGCGGCGGACGGTGAACGCCGGGCGCCGGGTCCCGGGCGGTCCGTGCCGGCGCCGGTCGAAGCGGCGGGCGACTTCGGCGGGCACGCCGTGCTGGACGAGCCCGGTGGCGCGGGTGCGGGGCAGGCGGGAGGCTCCGCGTCAGGCCGGGCCGAGGACGCAGAACTCGTTGCCCTCCGGGTCGGCCAGAACCGTCCAGGGGAAGTCGTCCCGGTCCGCGTCGGCGGGCGTCGCGCCGAGGGCCTCGAGCCGGGCCACCTCCGCCGCCTGGCGCCGGCGGTCGAAGGGCAGGGGCGCCAGGTCGAGATGGGCGCGGTGCCGCGTGTCCTTCAGGTGGGGCGTGCGGAGGAACTCCAGGTACGGGCCGACGCCCCGGGCGGAGCGCAGCAGCGCGTGATCGTCGGTCACCTCGTGCAGGGTCCAGTCCATCGCCTCGCCCCAGAACCGGGCCATGGCCCGCGGGTCCGCGCAGTCGACGGCCACCGCGGCGATCGCCCCGGTGTCCCGGTAGATCTCCCGCGGCTCCAGGACGCAGAACACGTTGCCCTCCGGGTCGGCCAGAACCGTCCGCGGACGGTCGCTCCGGCCCGCACCGGCGGGTGTCGCGCCGAGCGCCTTCAGGCGCTCGACCAGCTCCGCGTGGTGGGCTGCGGAGGTGGTGGCCAGTTCGATGTGCGCGCGGTGCGCCACCGTTTCGGGATCCGGGACGGCGATGACGTCGACGCGGACGGCGGCGGGGTCCGGCCAGGCGGAATCCACGGGCGCGACGCTGGTCGCACCGGGTTCCCCGCCGGAAACGCTCCAGCCGAGCGCCTCCGCCCAGAAGCGGCCCAGCGCCAGGTCGTCCCGGGCTTTGAGATTCACCTCGAAGAGTTGTAGCGCCACGCCGCCAACCCTAGTGCCCGAGGACGAACCGACGGCCGGGTTCGGGCGGGAGGCCGGAAATCGATCACGACTTCCCACCGGGGCGGAGGCCACGGCCGCACGTCGCGTGACCGTCGGAGGCCTCCCCTTCCCGGGGCGGGATCAGGGGCGTTCCGCGTGGGCGGCCGAACCGCCGGTCGTCACCGCCGCCGTGCCGCGCACCGTGTTCCGCCGCCCTCCAGGCCGCCGGGGGCCCTGGGACGGGCGCGGGAGGCGAACGGGAGGCGAAGGAGCCGGCCGGTCCCTCCGGGCCGGTTCGGAGGCCGTGATCGATCCCGGCGCCGCATCCCGAACCGCATCCCGAACCGCAGCCCCTCGCACCCGGAGCGGCCGGGCGCCCGCGCGGCGGAGGGGAGCCCGTCACCGCCCCGGAGCCCTGAGCGCGGGCTCGGACGGCCGGGCGAGGCAGGCCAGTTCGCGGACGAGGGCGTCGGCCAGCGGCCGGGCCCGGCCGGGGAGGGTGTGGGTGACCGCGCTGAGGGTGTACGCGCCCGCGCAGTCGGTCAGGGCGAGGCAGACGGTGCCCGGGGCCAGCACGGGCGGCAGGGGGACGATCCGCTCCAGCGGCCGGCCGTCCAGGGACCACGGGCCGCGCGGCCATCCGAAGGCCAGGCAGGTCACGGGGCAGAAGCCCGGCGAGCAGCTCAGCGCGGCCAGCAGGCGCACCGCCCAGGGGCCCAGCCGCCCCGCGGCGCCGACCGCGCGGCGGACGGTGTCCGCGCCGCCCCGCACCGGGCCGAAGGCGGTCAGCGCGCCCCGGCAGGCCGCCAGCCGCTCCCGGGGGTCGGCGACGGTCACGGGGAGCGGCACCCGCACCGCCGAGACGGCGGTGCCGAGCATCCGGTCCTCCTCCGGCGTGCGCAGGTCCACCGGGAACGAGCCGTACAGCGGGCGCGGTGCGCCGGGCCAGCGGTCCGGATCGCCGTGGACGGCGCGCAGGGCCCCGGCGGCGGCCGCCAGCAGGACCTCGTTGAGGGTGGCGCCCGGGCCCGGCAGGGCGCGGCGGGCAGCCCGCACCGCGTCCGCGTCCACCTCCGTCCAGGCCAGGTCCGGCAGCGGGCGCGGGCCGGCGGGCAGCGGCAGGGCCCGGCCCGGGCCCAGGGGCATGCCGGGCCGTCCGGGCTCCGGGTGGGCGGCCCTGAGCGCCCGTACCGCCTCCACCCCTCCGCCGGTCCGGCCGCCGCGCCCGGGCGTGCCGTCGAACAGGCGGCTCAGCAGGATCTCCAGGGAGCGGCCGTCCAGCAGGGCGTGGTGGGCGGTCAGCACGACGGCGAACCGCCCCCGGCCCGCCCGCGGCACCAGCGTCAGCCGCCAGGGCGGCAGTCCGGCGGGCAGGGGGCGGGTGACGAGCCGGCCGAGCAGAGCGGTGAACCCGTCGGATCCGGTGGACCCGTCGGATCCGGTGCGCCCGGTGGACACCGCCTCGCCGCCGGCATCGGCATCGGCATCGACGACGTGACGGCGGGTGTCGAAGCGGTCGAGCGGCAGCCAGCGGTGCCCGCGCAGCCGGGCCGGCGCCGCCGGCCGCAGCAGCACCCGCCGCAGCCGGGGAAGGCCGCCCCAGCGCTCCTCGACCCGGGCGCGCAGTCCGTCCGGGTCCGGCGGCCCGCCGGTGAACAGCGCCGCCATTCCGACGGTCTCGGGAACTCCGCGCGCACCGCAGTGGACTTCCTCCACGGGCGACAGGGCGATGTTTCTCTCCATACGTTTTCCCGCTCATCATCCGAGAGTTCGCGCAAACCTTCGACCGCTCGCCCGAAGAACGTACGAGTTGCATGTCCGCGCCTTTTCCGATCCTGTGTCAGTATTCTGGCGAAACGGCGGGTGAAGAGAAGCACCGTGGTCCATTCGGACCCGGGCGGCGCCGTTGCCGAACCACCGGGCCGGAGGCCGGGGAGACTCCGCGGAAACCGCCCGCCGTCGCACCGGGCGTATTTCACGGGCCCCTCGCGGGGAAATCGTCATCGCTTCCCCACGGAATCACGGACACCGGTCGCACAACCACATGAACACCTATCGGAAAACCGACGGAACCTTCTCGGGGAACAGCATGGCGGATGTCTTCGGCAAAAAACGGTCGGCTCTCCACCGCCTGGCGGCGGAGAGCGCGTCCCGGCCCTACTACCGCCCCCTGACCGCCCGGGGGGCGGAGGTCGGGATCGACGGCCGCACGGTGGTCATGGCCGGGTGCAACGACTACCTGGGGCTGTCGACCGACCCCCGGGTGACGGAGGCCGCCGCCCGGGCGCTGCGCCGCTACGGGGTCTCCTGCTCGGGCGCGCGCGTGCTCAACGGCACGCTCACCCTCCACGAGGAGCTGGAGGACCGGCTGGCCGCGTTCGTCGGCGGCGAGGCGGCGCTGGTGACCACCACCGGCTTCCAGGCCAACCTCGCCCTCGCGGCGCTGCTGGACGAGGACGACACCGTCTTCGCCGACATGTCCAACCACGCCTCGCTGGTGGACGCCGTCCGGCTGAGCGGCGCCGCCCACCGCCGCTACCGCCACTGCGACCTCGGCCACCTCGACCGGCTGCTGGCCGCCTCCGACCCCGCCTCCGGCAGGCTGGTCGTCACCGACGGCATGTTCTCCATGGAGGGCGACCTGTGCCCGCTGCCGGGGATCGTGGCGCTGGCCCGGCACCACGGCGCCCGGCTGGTGGTGGACGGAGCCCACGACATCGGCCTGCTGGGGGCACGCGGGCGCGGCGTGACCGAGCACTTCGGGCTGACCGGCGAGGTCGACCTGGTCACCGGGACGCTGTCCAAGTGCTTCGGCTCGGTCGGCGGGATGCTCGTGGGTCCCGCCCCCGTCGTCGAGCACCTGCGCTACGGCGCCCGCTCGGTCCTCTTCTCGGCCGCGATGCCGCCGGCCTCGGCAGCCGCCGCCCTGGCCTCCCTCGACATCATCGAGTCCGAACCCGAGCGCAGGCAGCGGGTGTTCGGCCACGCCCGGCGGCTCCTCGCCGGGCTGCGCTCCCAGGGCTGGGACACCGGCCGCTCGGCCACCCCGGTCGTGCCGGTGTACGTGGGCGACTCGCGGCTGTGCCTGCGGGTGTGGCAGGAGCTCCTGGACGCGGGGGTGTTCACCAACGCCGTGGTCGCGCCGGCCGTGGCCAGGAACCGGGCGCTGATCCGGGTGACACCCCAGGCCGTCCACACCGACGCGCACATCGACCGGATCCTCGGCGCCTTCGCCGAGGCGCGGCGGAGGGTGGGCCCGCTCCCCCCGGTCCCGTCCGGCAAGCTTCCCCCGGCCGGTCCCCGGCGGTCCGCGGCGGTGGTGGCGTGACAGCGCCCACCGGGCCCACCGGATCCACCGCGCCCACCGGATCCACCGCGCCCGTACCGCCTGCCGGGGCTCCCGGCACCCCCGCCCTCACCGTCGAGCCGGTGCGGGGCCGCGCGGACACCGCCGCCTTCGCCGCCCTGCCCCACGTCCTGCACCGCGGCGACCCGTACTGGCCGGCGCCCCCGAAGCGGGACCAGCGGGCCCTGGCCGACCGGCGGCGCAACCCGTTCTTCGAGGTCGGCGCGGCCGAGCTGTTCCTGGCCCGCCGGGGCCGGAAGGCGGTCGGGCGGATCGCCGCCGCGGTGGACTCCCGCTACCAGGCACTCCACGACGCGCGGGGCGGCCTGTTCGGCCTCTTCGAGTGCGCGGACGACCCCGGCGCGGCGGCCGCCCTCTTCGACGCGGCGGCCGGCTGGCTGCGCGAGCGCGGGCTGGAGAGGATGCTCGGCCCGCTGGGCTTCTCCGTCCACGACGAGTGCGGGGTCCTCGTCGAGGGCTTCGACGGCCCGCCCACCGTGATGATGCCGTACAACCCCGCCTACTACCCGGCGCTGTACACCGCCTGCGGCCTGGTCAAGGCCAAGGACCTGCTGTCCTGGCGGGTCCCGGTGCCGCCCGGCGGCGAGCCCCCGCCCGCGGCCGCCCGCGCGGCCCGCTGGGCGGCCGGCGCGCCGGACGTGCGGCTGCGGCCGATGGACCCGTGGCGCCCGGACGCCGACCTGGCCGTCGTCCGGGACATCTACACCGACGCCTGGTCGGGCAACTACGCCTCCGTCCCCATGACCGCCCGCGAGTTCTCCCACGCGATGGCCCGGCTGCGGCCGCTGATCCGGCCGGAGCTGGTGTGGTTCGCCGAGGTGCGCGGCGAACCGGCCGCCTTCACCTTCTGGCTGCCCGACGCCAACCAGGCGCTGCGCGCCGCACGGGGCCGGCCCACCGCCCGCGGCGGGCCCGTGGGACGGCTCCGCGCCGCCGGGGCCGTCCGGCGGATCGACCGGGCCAGGGTGATCCTCACCGGCGTCAGGGCGGCCCACCGCGCCCGCGGGCTGACCGCGGCGCTGCTCGCCGAGGCCCAGCGGGCGGCCTTCCGGCTGGGGTACACCGAGAGCGAGTTCTCCTGGCTCCTGGAGGACAACCGCGACGCCAACCGCTACGCCGAGGCCTTCGGCGGCGTCCTCCACCGCAGGCACCGCCTCTACCGGCGCGACCTCGTCCCGCGCCCGGCCGCCCCGCCCGTCCCCGCGCCCGCTGCCCCGCACGTCCCCGGAGCCCGCCGGTGAGGTACCTGGTCACCGGCGCCACCGGATTCGTCGGCACCCGCCTGGTGCACCGCCTGCTGCGGGAGGGCCACACCGTCGCCGCGCTGGTGCGGGACGTGGAGCGGGCCCGTCCGCGGCTCCCGCCGCAGGTGCGCCTGCTGGACGGCGACCTCGCCACCGGCCGCGGCCTGCGCCGGGCCGTCACCGCCTCCGGCGCCGAGCGCGTGGTCCACCTGGCCGGCACCGTCAAGGCCGCCCGCCCCGGCGGCTACGCCCCCGTCAACGCCGTCGGCACCCGCCGCCTGTGCGAGGCCCTGGCGGGCCTGCCGGAACCGCCCCGCCTGGTCTACTGCTCCTCCCTGGCCGCCGCCGGGCCGTCCCCGCCCGGCCGGCCGCGACGCGAGACGGACCCGCCCGCGCCGGTGTCGGCGTACGGCCGCAGCAAGCTCGCCGGCGAGGAGGCGCTGCGCGCGGCGGCGGACCGGGTGCCCGCCACCGTCGTCCGCCCGCCGATCGTCTACGGCCCCGGCGACACCGAGTTCCTGCCCGCACTGCTCGCCGCGGTCCGCAGCGGCGTGCTGCCCGTCTGCGGCGCCGGCCCGCGCCGCTACTCGCTGGTCCACGTCGACGACCTGTGCCGCGCCCTGCTCGCCGCCGCCGACCGCGGCGCCACCGTCGGGCCCGGGCAGCCGGCGCGCGGGGTCTACCACGTCGGCGACGGCGCCGGGCACCGCTGCCAGGACCTGGCGGCGGCCGTGGCGGCGCTGACCGGCCACCGCCCGCCCAGGACCGTCCCGGTGCCCCGCCCGGTGGCGTACGCCGCCGCCTGGGGCGCCGAACTGGCCGCACGGGCGCTGGACCGGCCGCCCGTGCTCTGCCGGGACAAGATCCGCGAACTGGCCCGCCCCGCCTGGACGTGCGGCCACGAGCGGGCCGCGCGCGACCTCGGCTTCACCCCCGGCGCGGTCTGGCCCGCGGGCCTCGCCGACGCCCTGCGCACCGCGCTCCCGCCCGGCCCCGTGTCCGGCCCCGTTCCCGTGCCGGCGCCCGTGGCGGCCCCCGCCTCCGAGAGGAAGAGGAGGTGACGCAGCCCCCGCCGAACGCGCCGGCCGCGCCGAACCCCTGCGGGCCTCCCCGCTGCTGTTCCGCTCCCCGTTCCCGGACCGCTTCACCCGGGTGCGCCCGGCCGTGCCTGCCCTCCCGTACGGTCTCCTCGCCGCTTTCCAGGGCGTCCCGCGGCGGGGTGACGCTCCGGGGCCCGCGCCCGGCGGACGCGGGCCCCGGAGCGGGGCTCAGGCGGCCCGCAGGACCACGGACACGTTGTGGCCCCCGAACCCGAAGGAGTTGCTGACGGCCGCGCCGATCCGCTGCTCGCGCACCGTCTTGGTCACCAGGTCGATGTCGAACCCCGGCGCGGGTGCGTCGGTGTTGGCCGTCGGCGGCACGGCCGACCGCTCGACGCACAGGACCGTGAGCACCGCCTCCACCGCGCCCGCGGCGCCGAGCGAGTGCCCGAGGACGCCCTTGGCCGACGTCACGCTCGGGCCGTGGCCGAAGACCCTGGCGATCATGCTCGCCTCGGCCGCGTCCCCCAGCGGGGTGGAGGTGGCGTGGGCGTTGACGTGGTCGACGTCCCGCGCCGTGAGGCCCGCGTCGGCCAGGGCCGCGGTCACGGCCAGCTCGGCGATCCGGCCCTCGGGGTGCGGCGCGGTGGGGTGGAGCGCGTCGGTGCTCGTGCCGCAGCCCGCCAGCAGGGCCCGCGGGCGCACCCCGCGCGCCCGGGCGTCCGCCGCCCGCTCCAGGACCAGGACGGCGGCGGCCTCGGCCATGACGAACCCGTCGCTGTCCGCCGCGAAGGGCCGCGAGGCGGAGGCCGGTTCGCCGACGCGGGCCGACAGCGCCCCGGCCCGCTGGAACCCGGACACCACCAGGGGCGTGACCGCGGCCTCCGTACCGCCGGCGAGGACGACGTCGCACAGGTCGGCGGCCAGCCAGTCGCGGGCGACGGCCAGCGCGCTGGCCCCCGAGGCGCAGGCGGTGGAGACGGCCAGGCTCGGACCCCGGATCCCCAGGGCGAGCGCGACCTCGCCGGCCGCCATGTTCGGCAGCAGCATCGGGATGACCACCGGCGACACCGCCTCGGGCCCCTCCCGCCGCATCCGCCCGGACTCCGCCTCCCAGGTGGCGGCGCCGCCCAGACTGCAGCCGACGACCACCCCCACGCGCGCGCCGTCCCAGGAGGCCGCGTCCAGACGCGCGTCCCGCAGCGCCTCGTCGGCCGCCGCGAGCGCGATCCGCGTGAAGCGCTCCAGTCGCCACAACTGCCGCCGGCGGGCGCGGTCGGTGACCTCGACCTCGGGGACGCGGCAGCTGAAGTCGACCGGCAGACCCGCCAGTTCCGCGTCGCGGGACGCCGTGGGCTCGGCGGCGCGGACCCGGCGCCAGGTCTCCTCCACCCCCACCCCGGCCGGGGTGACCGCCCCCAGGCCGGTGACCGCGATGTCCGCGCGGTTCACCGCGGCGCCACCGCCGTGCCGGCGCCCCACGCGGCCTCGACCGCGTCGGCGATCTCGCCCAGCGTCGTGTCCAGGGTGATCTGGTCGTCGCCGAACGGGACACCGGTGGCGTCCCGCAGGGTCAGGGCGAACTCGACCCGCCCGAGCGAGTCCAGGTCGATCTCCTCCAGCGTGGCGCCGGGCGACAGCTCGTCCTCGGTGAACTGGAACTTGTCCACCAGGATGTCCGCAACGACGCCGTATGCCTTGCCCATCGGTTCTCCTCGCGAGATCAACTCGAACCGGCCGGAACCGGCCTCTTCCGCGCCCATCCTTGTGGCTCGGCACGGCCCGGCAGGGAGAAGAGGGGCCGGGGGACCGCATTTCACCCGTACGAGGCAGCGCGCCCGCGCTCCTGTCGCGCCGCGCGGCCGCGGTGGGGCCGCACACCGTTCCGCGCCCGTACCGGCCCGGCATCCGCCCAGGGGTCCGGGGCGGCGATCGGGGCCCGCGTTCCGGATCAACCGGCCGGCCGGAGACCGCCGCCCGCTACTTCCGCGGGCCGGCCGGGGTACTCCGCGGGCCGGGACTCGAAGTCCACCCGGGCGGACGGTCCGGCCGGATCGCCGTCCGGCCCGCGCAGCAGGTCGACCGACGCCTGCGCGAACCACCGCGCGGTCCGCTCCCGTTCGGCCTCCCCCACCAGCGGGCGCAGTCCGGCCACGGCGGCCGCCCCGCACCGCGGTGCCCCAGCCCCCACGCCCCACGCCCCACGCCCCGGCGTCGAGCACCTCCCGCACGGTGCGGAAGCCGCCCCTCGCCAACTCCTCGACGCCAAGCCGCTCCCCGGCCGCGTCCCGCAGCCGCCGGACCGGGATCCGGTCCGGCTCGGCGTCCACCGGCTCCCGGTGGACGGGGGTCCGTGCCCCACGCGCCGCCTCCACGGCCCGCCCGTGGTCCTCGGCCACCGGATCGGCGGCCTTCCTCAGCCACTCCGCCCGGCGGACGACCCCGGGGTCCGCGCCGCCGACCCGGTACAACCCCTGATGTTCCCGCCGACGAGGCCGACGAGGCCGACGACCGTCAGGCGTGGCACGGATACGGCGCTTCGAGCCGATCACGGTCGAAGAGACTCTCCCACCGGACCGCGCACCGCCCGTCGGGTTCCTCCTCGACCACGATCAGGTCGATCCGCAGGAGTTCGGAAGAGTCCGGCGTGGCCGTGTACAGGCCCAGCGAGCCCCCGATCAGCACCAGGCCGTGTGCCAGCACCCACCGGAAGAAGGGCACATGCCTCATCCGGGCTCCCTTCCGTCTCGTCGGCGGAACGCCTCGCACGCGTAGCCTGCGCCGCGCCCGGCCGGGCCTCAAGGAGGGGAACGGGCAACCGTACGCCTCCCGCGCCTTCCCGCTCCCGGCAATCCCCGGCACGGGAGGCACGCTTCCCCGCCCGAACCGGCGCGGGGCGCCGCGGGGGCCGTTCGCCGCGGGCGGACATGAGCCGGGCCCGGCCCTCCGGCGTACCGGAAGGCCGGGCCCGTGGCGTACGGCCGCGCCCGCGGGCGCGGTTGGCCGACGCGGGAGTTACCGCTGCCCGCCGCCGCTGTTCTGACCGCCCTTGCGGCCGGCCTCGGAGGCCTTCTCGCGGTCGTTGGCGAAGTTGCCGCCGCTCTCGTGGCCACCCTTGCGGCCCGCCTCCGCGGCGCGCTCGCGGTCGTTGGCGAAGTTGCCGCCGCTCTCGTGACCGCCCTGACGGCCCGCCTCCGCGGCGCGCTCGCGGTCGTTGGCGAAGTTACCCGGGTTGTTGGAGTTGTTGGACGCAGCCATGGCCGCTCCTTTCACTCGTTTCGTACAAGTCCCTTCGCACCATCGAGTGCCCGACTCGCCTGGACGTAATCACCTCAGAACGCATGAAATCCGTCCGATGTGCAGAATCGTCACTTCTCACACTCCGTCAACTCCCGCCGAACTCCGGAACGCTACGGTTCCGTGATGAGCGGCGACGGAAACCCCGATGCGGCGACACGTTGGAAGACGGCGTCCTCCGGACGGCCCGCACTCGCCGGCCGCCGGCTCCGTACGCCCCCCGGCTGTCGGCCGAGGGCGTCCCGCGGCGGATGGGCGGGCCGGGACGCCCGCCGGAGGGCTCCGCACGGACGGGAGGCGCTTGGCACACTTTTCCGAGGAGAGGCGGAAGGCCGGGACACGCGTCCGGGCGGAACGCGACGCCCCCTCCCCCGCCCGGACGCGTCCGGACCCGTCCGGTTCCTGCCCGCCTCCCGTCCTGCGGTGTCCTCCGGGACGCCGGACGGGAGCCGCGCTCGTCCCGCCCCGGCGTCGGCGCCGGCCGTTCCGCCGCCGCCCCGGGACCGCGTCCCCGGCCCGGCCGGCGCCGGGTGTTAGCGTCCGAGCACATGGACGACAACGTGTACACGGGGAACGCCGGAGCGGACTCGCCGCTGGACCGGGGCTGGCTGCTGGGGCACTTCAAGGACGCGGGCGACCTCCGGCACAGCGAGGCGCTGGAGATCAAGTGGGGTGTCCACCCGCGCGGCGAGAAGCGGCGGCAGTGGGTGCGGGGCGAGGAGCGCACGACCTTCCAGGTCCTGGTCAGCGGCCGTTTCCGCGTGGAGTTCCCCGGCCGCAGCGTCGTCCTGGCCCGGCAGGGCGACTACGTCGTGTGGGGCCGGGGCGTGGACCACTCGTGGGTCGCGGAGGAGGACTCGACGCTGCTGACGGTCCGCTGGCCGTCCGTCCCCGGGTACGCGCTGCCGCAGCAGGAGTGAGGCCGCCGCGGCGTGCCGTCCGGGCGGAGGGGAGCCCCCGCCCGGACTCACCCGGACGCACCCGGCCCCGGCCGCCTCAGTGGAGCGTGGCGAGCCCGGCCGCGTCGAAGGGCCGGAGTTCGCCGTCGCGTCCGCTCAGGACCTTCGCCGCCCACTCCGGGTCGCCCAGCAGGGAGCGGCCGACCGCCACCAGGTCGAACTCGTCGCGCTCCAGCCGCTCCAGCAGGGCCTCGATGTCCGTGACGCCGCCGTCAGCCCCCTGGAACGCGGCGAAGAACTCGTTGTCCAGGCCGACCGAGCCGACGGTGATGGTGGGACGGCCGGTGAGCTTCTTCGCCCAGCCCGCCAGGTTGAGGTCGGAACCCTCGAACTCCGGGAGCCAGTAGCGGCGCGTGGAGCAGTGGAAGACGTCCGCCCCCGCCTCGGCCAGCGGGGTCAGGACGGCCTCCAGTTCCTCGGGCGTCTCGGCGAGGCGGGCCCGGTAGTGGCCCATCTTCCACTGGGACATCCGGAAGCTGATCGGGAAGTGCGGGGAGACGGCCTCGCGGCAGGCGGCCACGATCTCCGCGGCGAAGCGGACGCGGGAGGCGAGGTCGCCCCCGTAGGCGTCGGTGCGCCGGTTGGTGTGCGACCAGAGGAACTGGTCGACCAGGTAGCCGTGGGCCCCGTGGATCTCGACGCCGTCGAAGCCGCGGGCCTCGGCCGCGGCGGCCCCGGCGGCGAACGCCCCGATCACGTCGTCGATGTCCGCCCTCGTCATCGCGTGGCCGGTCTCCGTGCCCTCCAGGGGGATGCCCGAGGGGCCCGTTCTGGGGGCCTCCGGAACCGGCGGGGCCCCGGCGGCGCGCGCCATGCCCACGTGCCACAGCTGCGGCATGATCGCCCCGCCCGCGCGGTGGACCGCGTCGGCCACCCTCGCCCACCCCGCGAGCGCGTCCTCGCCGTGGAAGCGGGGCACGCGGTCGCTGGTGCCGGCCGAGTCGTGGTCGATGTACGTGCCCTCGGTGACGATCAGGCCCACCTCGGCGGCGGCCCGGCGGGCGTAGTACTCCGCCACGTCCGGGCCCGGTACACCGCCGGGCGAGAACTGGCGGGTCATCGGCGCCATCACGATGCGGTTGCGGAGGGTGAGGCCTCCCACGGAGAAGGGCCGGCCGAGCGTGTTCCGGGCGCGTGCGGACGTACTGCTGGACATGGAGGTATCCACCTTCGGTCGACGGAACGGCCGCGCCCCGGTGCGGCGCGGCACGGTCCGTCCAACCGGTGCCCCGGCCCCCTCAATTCCCCCGGCGGGCAGGGAACTCGCGGCGGCGGCGCGGGGTGGAGACGGCAGGTGGAGGCAGCCGGTGGAGACGGCCGCCGCGATCAGGCGGCCGTCCGGCCCGTGGCACGGGCGGCCGGCTTCCGGCCGCCCGCGCCGTGCGCAGCCTCACGCGCCCGCCCCGGTCCGGGCGGGCCGGGCTCCCTACCCGCTCAGTTCCGGCTTGCCGAAGAGGACGGCGTACCCGGAGGGCAGCTGGCTGAGGATCTGGTTGAGCTCGCCCCCGGAGACCGCCCGGGCCAGGGTGGAGAGCACGGCGCTGGCGTCCCACTCCGCGGTCCTGGGCCGGGCCCCGGTCCGCTCGGCCACCCGGCGGCAGAACTCCTCCACGCCGAACGTCTCGGCCTTCTCCGCCCGGCTCTCCCTGAGGACGTCGCCCAGGGCGCCGGGCATCTGCGCGGCCAGGTCCTCGGTCTCCTTGGGGGTGATCCGGGAGGCGAGCACCTCCAGCACCGCCGTGGCGACGGCCTCGGCCTCCTTCTGGTCGGCGTACTCCCCGAGCTCGCGGACCCGGGCGAGGAACTCGTCGTACCTCATCAGGCGCCTCCTTCCCTCTCCCCTTCTCGGGTGCCGGTACCTGCTCCCGGGGTTTCCCGGACGGTCTGCCGCAATCCCGCCGCTCCCCCTAGGCGGCCCTGCCCTTCTCGTCCCCGTCGTCGTCGACGATCTCGGCGTCCACCACGTCGTCGTCCGAGCCGCCGGTCCCGGCGCCGGCCCCGGCTCCTGCCCCGGCGTCGGCGGCGCCGCCCGCGGCCTGCTGGCCCTGGGCGTCGGCGTAGAGCGCCTGGCCCAGCTTCTGGCTGGTGGAGGCGACCTTCTCCGAAGCCTCCCGGATCGCCGCCGTATCCCCGCCCTCGGCGGACGCGCCCTTGAGCTTCTCCTTCAGGTCGGCGACCGCGGTCTCGACCTCGCTCTTCACCTCACCGGGCACCTTGTCCTCGTTGTCCTTGAGGAACTTCTCGGTGGTGTACACCAGCTGCTCGGCCTGGTTGCGGGTCTCGGCGGCCTCGCGGCGGCGGTGGTCCTCCTCCGCGTACTGCTCGGCCTCGCGCATCATCCGCTCGATGTCGTCCTTGGGCAGCGCCGAACCGCCGGTGACGGTCATCCGCTGCTCCTTGCCGGTACCCAGGTCCTTGGCGGAGACGTGCATGATGCCGTTGGCGTCGATGTCGAAGGTGACCTCGATCTGCGGCACCCCGCGCGGCGCCGGCGGCAGCCCGGTCAGCTCGAACATGCCCAGCTTCTTGTTGTACGCCGCGATCTCGCGCTCGCCCTGGTAGACCTGGATCTGCACGCTGGGCTGGTTGTCCTCGGCGGTGGTGAAGATCTCCGAGCGCTTGGTCGGGATCGTGGTGTTGCGCTCGATCAGCTTGGTCATGATGCCGCCCTTGGTCTCGATGCCCAGGGACAGCGGGGTGACGTCCAGCAGCAGGACGTCCTTGACCTCGCCCTTGAGGACACCGGCCTGCAGGGAGGCGCCGATGGCGACGACCTCGTCGGGGTTGACGCCCTTGTTCGCCTCCTTGCCGCCGGTCAGCTCCTTGACCAGCTCGGCGACCGCCGGCATACGCGTCGAACCACCCACCAGAACGACGTGGTCGATCTCGGAGACACGGACTCCGGCATCCTTCACGGCCTGGTGGAAGGGCCCCTTGCAGCGCTCCAGCAGGTCGGCGGTCAGTTCCTGGAACTGGGCCCGGGTGAGCTTCTCGTCCAGGTGCAGCGGACCCTCGGCCGACGCCGTGATGTAGGGCAGGTTGATGGTGGTCTCCGTCGCGGAGGACAGTTCGATCTTCGCCTTCTCCGCCGCCTCGCGCAGCCGCTGGACGGCCATCTTGTCCTTGGACAGGTCCACGCCGTACGCGTTCCCGAACCGCTTGACCAGGTAGTCGACGACCCGCTGGTCCCAGTCGTCGCCGCCGAGCCGCGTGTCGCCGTTGGTGGCCTTCACCTCCACGACGCCCTCGCCGATCTCCAGCAGCGAGACGTCGAAGGTGCCGCCGCCCAGGTCGAAGACCAGGACCGTCTGGTCCTCCTTCTCCAGCCCGTAGGCCAGCGCGGCGGCCGTCGGCTCGTTGATGATCCGCAGGACGTTGAGGCCCGCGATCTCACCGGCCTCCTTCGTCGCCGTGCGCTGCGCGTCGTTGAAGTAGGCGGGCACGGTGATCACCGCGTCGGTGACCTTCTCGCCCAGGTACGCCTCGGCGTCCCGCTTCAGCTTCTGCAACACCCGGGCGGAGATCTCCTGGGCGGCGTACCGCCTGCCGTCCACGTCCCCCGTCCCCGGGAAGCGCCAGCCCGCCTCGCCCATGTGCCGCTTGACCGAGCGGACGGTGCGGTCGACGTTCGTCACCGCCTGCCGTTTGGCGACCTCGCCCACCAGCACCTCGCCGTTCCTGGCGAACGCCACCACCGAGGGGGTGGTCCTGGCGCCCTCGGCGTTGGCGACGACGGTGGGCTCGCCGCCCTCCAGGACGCACACCACGGAGTTGGTCGTACCCAGGTCGATACCGACCGCACGTGCCATCTCGGGTTCCTCCTTCGCTGTCGCGCGGATGTGGGAACCGGGCATCGTCTGCCTATGTTTCCTGCATAAAACTTGAGCCGCCAGCAGTCAAGTTCTTCCGGAAATCCGCCGACGGCACCGGGCCGCGGAACGGCGGCACCGAAGCCTTCACCGGCAGGCGGCTCCTTCTCCGCCCCCCTCCGTCCCGTCCGTCCCCCTCCGCCCCCACCGTGTGCGGTGGGGGCGGGCGGGTGGCCGGCTCAGGCGTGGCTCGCGGTGGGGCGGACGATGATCTCGCTGACGTCGACCTCGGCGGGCTGGTCGACGGCGAACGCGATGGCCGCGCCGACGGACGAGGCCGGGATGGCGACGCTGCGGTAGGTGCGCATCTCCTCGCGGCCCACCGGGTCCGAGATGGACTCCGCCAGCTCGGACTCGGTGACGCCCGGGCAGATGGTGGTGACGCGGATGTCGCCGCCGACCTCCTGCCGCAGACCCTCCGAGATGGCCCACACGGCGTACTTGGTGGCGCAGTAGACGGCCGCGGTCGGGGAGACCTGGTGGGCGCCGATGGAGGCGACGTTGACGAACTGGCCGTGGCGCTGGGCCTGCATGACCGGCAGTGCGGCCGCGATGCCGTGCAGGACGCCGCGGACGTTCACGTCGATCATGCGGTTCCACTCGTCGAGCCGGAGTGCCTCCAGCTTGGACAGCGGCATCACACCGGCGTTGTTGACCAGGACGTCGACGCGGCCGTGCCCGCTGCGGGCCGCGTCGACGAAGGCCCGCACCTGGTCGGCGTCGGTCACGTCCAGGGGGTGGTGTTCGGCGCTGCCGCCGGCCGCCCGGATGTCCTCGGTGAGCGCTGCGAGCCGCTCGGTACGGCGGGCTCCGAGAACGACGTGGTGGCCTCGTTCGGCGAGCAGCCTGGCGGTCGCCTCGCCGATGCCGCTGCTGGCGCCGGTGACGAGGACGATCTTCCGGCTGGTGGAGGGGGTCATGGACGGAGAACTCCTTCGGGGTGGAGCGGCCGACGTGGCGGGGCGTTCCCGAACCGCGTCGGCCGCACGGGGCGGAGCGGCGATGCGTCGCCGCTCGGTGGACCGTTCGAGGCCGGCGGGCCCGGCCGGCGGGATCCCGGTGACCACGGCCGCGGCGGGCGGCGGGCGTTCGCGGGCCCGGGGGTGGCGGCTCAGGTCGTCCGCGGCCGGATCCCGGTCATGGCCGGGCTCCCTGCCGGGCGCGCGGGTCGCCCTCGCGGTAGAGCACGAGGTGCTCGTGGAAGAGAACGCCGTCGCGGACGTCGCCGGTGGCGGTGAAGCCGGTGTCGTCGACGTAGTCGAGGTGGCTGCCGGTGACGGTGTAACGGCCGGTGTAGGCGCTCCGGCGGTTGCCCCGGGCCTCGTCGTAGCGGCCGTCCGGCAGCAGTTCCTGGCGGATGAAGCCGTCCGCGGTCACCCACATCCCGACGTACGGGTGTGCGTCGCGGGGCGTGTCGTCGCTGGTCATGACTCCACCCTCGGCCCCGCGGCGGGAGGCGACCAGGCCGCCGTCCTCCTGGGTGCCGCGCACCCACCGTCGCGGACGGCGGGCTCGTACGGCGGCGGCGCGGCGGGCGGACGCGTCCGGTGGCGGCGGGAAGACAGCCGCCGAAGCCGACGGTGCGGAAGCCGCCCGGCGCCACCCGGCGCCCGCCCGGCCCGCAGCAGCGCACTCCCCACACCGCACACACCGGTGGACGCGAACTCACCCGAGGAGCAGGCGATGAGCGCCACCGACACGCACGTCGCGGGCTGGAACTCCAGGGCCCTCGACGAGACCCTCTCGAACGCGACGCGGGACGCCCCGTCCCGTTCACCAACGCCCGCATCCTGACGATGGACCCGCTGATCGGGACCGTGACCGGCGCCGATATCCTGTTCGTCGGCTCCCTGATCGTGGCGGTCGGCCCGTCCCTGTTCACCGCGGCGGAGGACGACGACGCCATCCACGTCGACTCCAGCGGCACGACCATCGTCCCCGCCGTCGTGGACACCCGTCGTGGACACCGTCGCGCCGGCCGCCGGCCGCGGCGAGCGCTCGGAGCACGTCGCGACGCTGACCCCGGGCAACACCGGCGGCCTGCTGGTGGTGCCCGACGAACCCACCGCCGACGGCCGCTACGACGAGACACGGGGCGGCCGGCCGCACGCCTGCCGGGGCCGGTACTGGATCGACGGCGACCGGATCGACTACCCGGACGACCTCGGTTTCTGGGCCGTGGGGTACTTCCGCGGTGACGAACCGCACCGCGCCGGCTACGTCATGCGCCGGGACTGATCCCTCGCGCGGCCCCGGAATCGCGCGCCGGGGGCACGTCCCGCGCCCGGGCGTACGGCGCCGGGGAACGGCGGCGCGGTCCGGCGCGGCGGAGGGACCGAGGGCGGTGGTCCACGGCCGAGGTGCCGCGGCAGCCGGCCGAGTCCGTCCGGGCTGCCGGCTCCCCGCGGGAGGAGGCGCCGGGGGCCTTCGGCTCCGACGCCGGTCCCCGCATCGGCGCGGCGACCGTCCGCGCTCCCGCCGGCCATCAGGAGCGCGAAGGCGGCGGGGACACCGGTCACGTCCCCGTCCCCCGTCCCCGTCCTCGCCCTCGACGGGCGCGGGAGCGGACCGCGCCCCGTCCTGGGAGCACCGGGACCAGGCTCCCGGCCGCCGGGGAGCCTAGCCTGACCGGCATGACGACCTCGAGACTGGGCGACTACCTGCGGAGCCGGCGCGCACAGGTGACGCCGCCCGACGTCGGTCTGCCCCTGGACGGACGGCGGCGCGTCCCCGGCCTGCGCCGCGAAGAAGTCGCGCTGCTGGCCCGCATCAGCGTCGACTACTACCTGCGGCTGGAGCAGGGCCGTGAGCGGCGCCCGTCGCCGCAGGTCCTGGACGCCCTGAGCGACGCGCTGCTGCTGGACGACGACGGCCGGCTGCACCTGTACCGGATCGCGGGTATGACCCCGCTCCCACGGCACGAGGGCAGCGCCGAGCGCGCGGATCCCCGGTTGCTGGCACTGGCCGAGCTGTGGGACCGCACGCCGGCCCTGCTCCTGGGGAGGGCCTACGACGTCCTGGCCGCGAACACGCTGGGGCGCGCGGTCTTCCCCCACCTCCAGCCCGGCGCGAACCTGCTGCTCACGATGTTCCTCGATCCGTCGGTCCGCTCGTTCCACGCGGACTGGGAGACGGCCGCGGCCAACGCGGTCGCGGGATTCCGCTTCCTGGAGGGCGCCCGGCCGGACGACCCGCGGATCCACGAGGTGCTGCGAACGGCCACGGAGAACAGCCGCGCGTTCGCCGACCTCTGGCAGAGGCGGGACGCACGGGGCAAGAGCGACGCCGCGAAGGTCCTGCGGCATCCCGATGTCGGCGAACTCACCCTGCGCATGCAGACCTTCGACGTACGCTCCGCCCCGGGGCAGCAACTGGTCGTCTACCACGCCCAGGAGGGCACCCGGACCGCGGACGCGCTCCGCCTGCTCGGCTCGCTGGCGGCGACCCGCCCCGGGCACCGGGACGACTCGCCGGGGCGGGTCACGTGAGAGCCCGCCTCCTCGCGGCCACGACCGGCGGCGGCCCCGTCGCCCGCGACGGCGACGCAACGGTGATCGGCGGTGCCGGGTACCCCGACGGGTACTGCTGGGTCCGGCGGCCGCGCCGTACGCGGCCGCGCCTACCCGGACGTGATCGCCGTACGGGAGCACCGGGCCCGGACCGGGGCGCAGGCGCGGGGCGGCTCGTTCAGGTGCGTCGGCGGGGCCTGGGCGCGCGTCCCGTCACCGGCCGCTCCGTGAGCCGTAGGGCTGGAGGAGTTGGTCGACGGGTGCGTGGTCGTCGGTGAGCGGTCGGGCGTCGCCGATCCAGGAGGTGAGGTCGTCGCCGGCGGCGACCCTCCAGCCGGTCCGCCGGGCGTCCAGCGCTTCCTGGATCGCGCGCGGGTCGACCGGCCGGTCGGAGGCGAGCACCACCAGATTGCCGCCCTCCGGGGTGGCGGCCGGGTCGAGGCCGATGTCGGCGGGTCTGCCGAGGAGGGCGACGTGCTCGAAGGTCTCGCCGAGGGTGGCCGCCTCGGCGCGTGCGAAGGCCAGCTCACCGTGATCGATGAGGTTGGCGACGTACACGCCGTCCTCGTCGAGCACCCGCCGTACGTCGGTCATCGCCTCCACCGTGGTGAGGTGCCACGGCACGCTGACGCCCCCGAAGGCATCGCCGACGACGAGGTCCCGACTACCGGTGTCCAGCCGCCGCAGGCCGAGCCTGCCGTCCTCGACGCGTACGTCGACACCGGCTCCGGGCCTCAGGCCGAGCCGGTCGCGGTCGATGCGCACGACCCCGCCGTCGATCTCGGACACGACGCTGCGCGTCCCGGGCCGCGTGGCCGCGAGGTAGCGGGGGAAGGTGAGTCCGCCGCCGCCCAGGTGGTGGGCGGCGAGCGGCTCGCCTTCGGGAAAGGCGGCGTCGACCACCGACGCGATGGCGCGCACGTACGTGAACTCCAGGAAGGTCGGGTCCTCGATGTCGACGTAGGAGTGCCGCAGGCCGTCCAGAACGAGTGTGCGGCCGCCGTCCCGGTCGGGGTCGGCGACGACCCGTGCGCAGTGGTACCTGGTCTCCACGTCGCAGCCACCGGGCACGACCACGGCGGCCAGACCGCCGGCGACGACCGCGAGGGCCAGGGCAGGGGCGCCGCTCCACCCGCGCGTTCGCCACTCGACCAGCGCCGAGCCGACCACCAGCAGCGTTCCGAGGCCGATCAGGATGCCGCTGACCGGCAGCCGCGACACGAGGACGAAGCCGGTCAGGACCGTACCGACGATGGCGCCGACGGTGCCGACGCCGGACAGCCGGCCGACGACCGTCCCCGTCTCGGCGAGGCTGGTGAGCCGCAGCTTGGTCACGATCGGCGTCACCGCGGAGAGCAGCGCGCCCGGCACGAGGATGGTCAGTGACGCGATCGGCAGGAGCACCGCCGTCGCCCACTCCGCGGTGGTGCGCAGCAGGGCGGGGGTCAGCGCCACGACCGCTCCCGACAGCCCGAGCGAGGGGCCCAGAAGCCGGCGTGGATCGATCCGGTCGGCGACGCGCCCGCCCAGCCAGGAGCCGAAGGCGATCGCGGTGAGGGCGATGCCGATCACCATGGTGCTGGTCTCGAGGGTGAGGCCGAGGTAGGGGGCCAGCAGCCGCAGAGCGACGATCTCGACCACCAGGACCGCGGCCGAGGACCCGAACACGAGCACGGCGGCGGTACGGGAGCCCAGGCCGTGGTCGCGAGGCGTGCCCTGGGCGGCGGGCGAGGAAGGCGGCTCGGTCACGAACGCCATCCTCGCACGCGGCGCATCGGCCGGACGACACGGCGAGAACCCTCGTTCCCCCCGGACGTCCGCTCACCGCGGACGCGTCCCGGACCGAGTCGGCACGGCAGGCGGCCGCCATCCGGAGTCGGGGTGCATCCGCACCCACCGGCCGCCGGTGAACTTCGTCTCCACGCCGTGGTACGGCTGGTGCGGAGGGACCGGCCGCTTGCCGCGGTGCGACGCTGTCGGCGGCTTGGGGCGGTCGGCGGCCGCGCCTTCGCGGCGCCCGGCTTCGTCCCCGCGCCGCACTTCCGCAACGCTTCGATGCTCCTGAGGAGTTCGGCGCGGCCGACGTCCTCCGGTGCTCGGACGGCACCGGACGAAGCCGCCGAACAAGTCGCCGAGCGGCCCGTGGCCGACTGGCAGGCGCGGTGCACCGGCCGGCCGCCCGTGGTGAGGACGAGCTTCTTCCCGGCCACCGGCAGGCGGCACACGACACAGCGCTTGAGCGCGGGCCCGGGCCCGAACGGACTGCCGGGCCCGCGCGGTGGCGGTCGACCGCCCGCTCCGTGACGGGGCACCAGGCCCGCTGCGGGCATTCAGGTCGGGTCGTGCTTAGCGCCGAAGTCCGGCACCGGCACCGCGCGGCCGGCGATCTCCCAGTGCACCGGGTCGCACGGGCGCAGGACGGGCGCGCCCGGCGAGCAGTGCGTGGTCGGGGCCGGGGCGCAGCGGGTGTCTGCGACGCGGGCGACGTCGATGCCCGCGAAGTCCTGCCAGAACGCCGGGTTCGCGTACTCCCCTGCGGTGACGCGGGCCGGTCCCCGTACGGGAGCGGCTGCGGCGCGGGAGGCTCCTGCCGGCGGGAGGGCCGCACCGCCGGCGAGGCCGGCGGCGGACGCCGGCGCACGACGACGGGACAAGGACGCGTGAGGCCATGGCATGCGCATGCGGCAGGCTCCTTGCGGCTCGGCGTTCGTGGGGGGTGCGACCCGGAGATGCCCTGCTGTGCGGTGGAGCGGTCCCACCCGTTCGCGATATCGAACAACAGTCGGAGTGTCGAGCAACCTGAATGATAAGGAACCGGCGGGCGACGTCAATCCCCCCGCGTGCGCCGCCGCCGACGCCGGAACGCCTCCCGGGGCCTGCGCGTGAAACGGCGCGCGTCGGTGGAGGGGAGACGGGGACCGGCCCCTGGCCGAACCCGAACGGGGGGTTCCTGCCAGAGGCCGGGCATCGTGCGGCAACGGGCCGCGGAACGGTCCTCAGCCGGCTCCGTGGAGGGCCGGCAGGGAGCGCGACAGGGGCGTCTCGGCGTCGGGACATCGCCCGCGACGCCCGCACCGCACATCGTGCGCACGCACGGAACCGCAGGTCAGGAACGCTTCTCCGCGGGCTTGAGGACGGCGACGCACTCCACGTGGTGGGTCATCGGGAACAGGTCGAACGCCCGCAGGAAGTGCGGGACGTAGCCCTCCTCGCGGAAGTACGCCAGGTCGCGGGCGAGCGCCGCCGGGTCGCAGGCGACGTAGGCGATACGGCGCGGGCCGAGGCCGGCCACCTGCCGCACCGTCTTCCGGCCGGCGCCCGAGCGCGGCGGGTCCAGGACGACGATGTCGGCCTCGGTGATGCCGGTGCGCGGCAGGACCTGCTCGACGTTGCCGCGCTCGACGCGGACGCGGTCCAGGTCGGCGAGGTTGTGCCGGGCGTCCTCCACCGCGCGCCCGGACGACTCGATGCCGAGCACCGCGCCCTTCTCGCCGACCCGCTCGGCCAGGGCCCCCGCGAACAGCCCGGCGCCGCAGTACAGGTCGAGGGCCATCTCGCCCTTGCGCGGCGTCAGGCCGGTCATCACGGCCTCCACCAGCAGGTCGGCGGCCTTGGGGTGGACCTGCCAGAAGCCGCCCGCGCTGATGCGCCAGGTGCGGCCGACGGCGCGCTCGCGGACGAAGGGACGGCCGTGCACCCGGTGCACGGTCCGCTCGCCGCCGCGTGCGCCGCGGGACTCCTCGGCCCGCAGCACGGACACCGGGCGGTCCAGCTCCACCAGGGGCAGGCGTCCGCCGGGACGCGGGGTGAGCACGACCTGCCGGTCGCCGGAGCCGGTGGCGGCGACGGCGTCGACGGTGGCGATCTGCGGCCACTCCCGCTTCTCGACGCCCAGCTCGCTCACGCCGGGCGCGGCGATCAGGCAGCGGTCGATCGGCTGCACCTCGTGGGAGCGGTGGCGGAGCAGGCCGGCGCGGCCCTCGTCGTCCACGCTGTAGTGCACCCGGGTGCGCCAGGCCGGGACCTCGCCCTTGGGCACCTTGTCGCCGGGGGCGGGCTCGACGGTGCCGTCCCAGCCGACGTCCTCGGCCGTCAGCCCGGCCAGCCGCTGGAGCTGCTCGGCGACGACGGACGCCTTCAGGCGGCGCTGCGCTCCGGGGGCGGCGTGCTGCCAGTCGCAGCCGCCGCACAGGCCGGGGCCCGCGAACGGGCACGGCTGCTCGACGCGGTCCTTGGAGGGCTCCAGGATCTCGACGGCGTCGGCGCGCAGGAAACGGGAGTCCTCCCGGCCCTCGGTCACCTTCGCGACGACCCGCTCGCCGGGCAGGGCGTGCCGCACGAACAGCACCCGCCCCTCCTCGGTGCGGGCGATGCAGTGGCCGCCGTGCGCGACGGGACCGATCTCGACCTCGTACTCCCGGCCCACCAGCGACGGTGCGGTTTCGGGGGAGGCGGCGGGGGGTGTTGCGCGGGGCATGGGGAGCGGCTCCAACGGACGGCGGGGCGCATGGACGGCAGTCCTCCAGCCTACCGGTCCGCCCGGGTCACTCCTCGCGCCCGTCGCCCTCACCGCGGGCGGCGGGGCCGACGGGCCCGACGGAGCCGCGGCGCACCGCGCCGGGCGCGCTCCACTCGGCGCGCCGGCGCGCCCGCAGCCGGGCGCGCTCGGAGGACTCCAGCTGGTAGGGCACGGAGGTCACCATCACGCCGGGGGTGAACAGCAGGCGCCCCTTCAGCCGCAGGGCGCTCTGGTTGTGCAGCAGCTGCTCGTACCAGTGGCCGACGACGTACTCGGGGATGTAGACGCTGACCACGGCGCGCGGGCTGCTGCGGCGCAGGCCCTTGACGTACTCCACGACCGGCCGGGTGACCTCCCGGTAGGGGGAGTCCAGGGTCTTGAGGGGGATGCCGATGCCGCGCCGGTTCCACTCCTCGCGCAGGGCGCGGGTCTCCTCGGGGTCGACGTTGACGCTGAGGGCCTCCAGGACGTCGGAGCGCATCAGCTTGGCGTACGCCAGCGCCCGCAGCGTCGGCCGGTGGACCTTGGAGACCAGGACGATGGAGTGCACCCGCGAGGGCTTGGCCATCTCCTCGCGCTCCGCGTCCCGGGGCATCGCCAGCTCCTCGGCGACCCGGTCGTAGTGGCGGCGGATGGCGGTCATCATCGCGTAGAAGAGGGCCATGCCGATGAGGGCGACGTAGGCGCCGTGGCTGAACTTGGTGACCAGCACCACGACCAGGACCAGGCCGGTGAAGAAGGCGCCGAAGGCGTTGATGGCGCGCGAGCGCATCATCCGGCGGCGGACGGCGGGGTCGGCCTCCTCGGCGAGGTGGCGGTTCCAGTGCCGGACCATGCCGGTCTGGCTGAGGGTGAAGGAGACGAAGACGCCGACGATGTAGAGCTGGATCAGCCGGGTGGAGTCCGAGTCGTACGCGTAGACCAGCGCGCCCGCGAAGAGCGCCAGCAGCACGATGCCGTTGGAGAACGCCAGCCGGTCGCCGCGGGTGTGGAGCTGGCGCGGCAGGTAGCGGTCCTGGGCGAGGATCGAGCCGAGGACGGGGAAGCCGTTGTAGGCGGTGTTGGCGGCCAGGAAGAGCACCAGCGCGGTGACGGCGGCCAGGAAGAGGAACGGCGCGGAGCCGTCGCCGAAGACGGCGGCGGAGACCTGGGCGATGACCGGGTCCTGGTGGTAGCCCTCCCCGGCGGGGCGGCCGTCGATGAGGATGTCCTTGGCCGGGGTCTCGGACATCTTCACGTCGGTGGCCAGGGCCAGGGCGATGATGCCGCAGAACATGGTGACGGCCAGGCCGCCCATGAGGGCCAGGGTGGTGGCGGCGTTGCGGCTCTTGGGCTTGCGGAAGGCGGGGACGCCGTTGCTGATGGCCTCGACGCCGGTGAGGGCGGCGCAGCCGGAGGAGAAGGCGCGCAGCAGCAGGAAGACCAGCGCGAGCCCGGCCAGGTCGCTCTGCTCGGCCAGCACCTCGTAGTCGGCGCTGGGGGCCCGCATGGTGTCGCCCAGGGCGAACCAGCGGACGGCGCCCCAGGCGATCATGCCGAGGACGCCGGCGACGAAGAGGTAGGTGGGGACGGCGAATATCGCGCCGGACTCCCGGACGCCGCGCAGGTTCATCACGGTCAGCAGCGCGATGATCGCCAGCGCCACCCCGGTCTTGTTCTCGGAGACGAAGGGGACGGCCGAGCCGAGGTTGTCCACGCCCGCGGCGACCGACACCGCGACCGTCAGCACGTAGTCCACGAGCAGGGCGCTGGCGACGGTGCGTCCGGCGCGGGGGCCGAGGTTGACGGTGGCGACCTCGTAGTCGCCGCCGCCGGAGGGGTAGGCGCGGACGTTCTGCCGGTAGGACGCCACCACGGTGAACATGAGCACGACAATCGCGACCGTGATCCACGGACCGAAGTGGAACGCCGAGAACCCCGCGATCGAGAGCACCATCAGGACTTCGCCCGGCGCGTAGGCGACCGACGACAGGGGATCGGAGGCGAACACGGGGAGGGCGATGCGCTTGGGCAGGAGCGTCTCGGCGAGCCGGTCGCTCCGCAGCGCACTGCCGATCAGGATCCGTTTGGACACGTCGGTCAGCTTGGACACGCAGAGGATCGTAAGCCTCCCCCGCCCCGCCCGCCCAAACGCCGCCGGGCGGAGTGCGGCAGGTCACGGCGGGAAGGCGCGGGGCGGGTCCGGCGCGAGTTGCGAGGGGTGGGGGCGGGGCCAAGCATGGCCGTATGGCTGAGAGGACGGGCCGGGACATGAACAGGGGCACAAGCGGGGGCACGGACAGGAACACGAACGGGGACGCGGGCAGGGACACGGGCAGGGACACGGACGGCGGCGGGGACGGCGGCGGGCGGGGCGCCCGGCCGCTGCGCTGCCTGGTCACCGGGGCCACCGGCTACATCGGCGGCCGGCTGGTGCCCGAGCTGCTGGCGGCGGGCCACACGGTGCGCTGCCTGGCCCGCACCCCGGCCAAGCTGCGCGACCACCCCTGGGCCGGGCGGGCGGAGGTCGTGCGGGGCGACGTGACGGACGCCGCGTCGGTGCGCGGGGCGATGGAGGGGGTGGACGTCGCCTACTACCTGGTGCACTCCATGGGCGGCGGCTCCCGCTTCGAGGACACCGACCGCGAGGCCGCGAGGATCTTCGGCGAGCAGGCGCGGGCCGCGGGGGTGGGCCGGATCGTCTACCTGGGCGGCCTGACCCCCCGGGGCGTTCCCGAGGAGGAGCTGTCGGCCCATCTGCGCTCCCGCGCCGAGGTGGGGCGGCTGCTGCTGGCCTCGGGCGTGCCGACGGCCGTGCTCCGGGCCGCGGTGATCATCGGTTCGGGCTCGGCGTCGTTCGAGATCCTGCGCTACCTGACCGAGCGGCTGCCGGTGATGGTCACCCCGCGCTGGGTGCGCACCCGGCTCCAGCCGATCGCCGTCCGCGACGTGCTGCGCTACCTGGTCGGCTGCGCGGAGCTGCCGGCGGACGTGAACCGGACCTTCGACATCGGCGGCCCGGAGGTGCTGACGTACCTCGCGATGATGCGGCGCTACGCCGCCGTGGCCGGGCTGCCGAGGCGGGTCATCGTCCCGGTGCCGGTGCTCTCCCCCGGCCTGTCCAGCCACTGGATCGGGCTGATCACCCCGGTGCCCCGCGCGGTGGCCCGGCCGCTGGCGGAGTCGCTGCGGCACGAGGTGGTCTGCGCCGAGCACGACATCGCCCGGTACGTGCCCGACCCGCCCGGCGGGCTGATGGGCCTGGACCAGGCGCTGCACTCGGCCCTCCGGCGGATCAAGAGCGCCGAGGTGGCCACCCGCTGGTCCTCCGCTTCGGTGCCCGGCGCGCCCGGCGACCCGCTGCCCACCGACCCGAACTGGGCGGGCGGCAGCCTCTACACCGACGTGCGCGAGCGCGCCGTCGGCGCCTCGCCCGACGCCCTGTGGCGGGTGATCGAGGGCATCGGCGGCGAGAACGGCTGGTACTCCTTCCCGCTGGCCTGGGCGGCGCGGGGCTGGCTGGACCGGCTGGTGGGCGGGGTGGGGCTGGCCCGGGGGCGGCGGGACGCGGCGCGGCTGCGGGCCGGTGACTCGCTGGACTTCTGGCGGGTGGAGGAGATCGAGCCGGGGCGGCTGCTGCGGCTGCGGGCGGAGATGCGGCTGCCGGGCCTGGCCTGGCTGGAGCTGGCGGTGGGCCGCGGCCCGTCGGGGGAGACCGTCTACCGGCAGCGGGCGCTGTTCCATCCGCACGGCCTGCTGGGGCAGGCGTACTGGTGGGGCGTTTCGCCGTTCCACGCGGTGGTATTCGGCGGGATGGCGCGCAACATCGCCTCGGCCGCCGAGGCGGGTGCCGCCCGCGCGGGCCGGGAGCGGGCGGTCAGCGCCCGGGAGGGTTCCCGTCCGGGTGGCGCAGCGCGGCCAGCTCCTCGTTCATGGCTGCCAGGAAGCGCACGACGGCGCGGAGTTCCGCGTCGCTGAAGCGCTGCCGCACGGCGTCGGTGGCACGCGCGAGGGGAGCGAAGTACTCGCGGGCCACCTTCCGGCCCCGGGGGGCGTAGTGGAGGTGGACGATCCTGCGGTCGGCCGAGTCCCGGGTGCGCCGGATGTGGCCGGCGCGCTCCAGGCGGTCCAGGCACGCGGTGACCGCGCCGGAGGTGAGCTGGAGCCGCTCGCGCAGCAGACCGGGGGTGACGGGCGCGTCCTCCCCCGCGTCCAGGATCTCCACCAGGGCCTGCACGTCGGTGGGGTGGAGGCCCTGGGACTGGGCGAAGTCGTGCGCCATCCGGCCGAACTCCCCGTTCATGCGGCGCAGCAGCACGGCGAAGGCCTGGAGGCCGGTGGGATCGCCGCTGGCGGGCTCGTCTGATTCGCGCACCCCCCCACGATATACAATCTCACTCATCAAGTTTCTCACTCATAAAGACTTCTGCCCGCCGGGGCGGAGCCCGCATCCTTCAGGTCAGGGAGCCCATGAAACCCACATCGCCCAGCCTCCGGTGGCTGGTGCCCGCAGCGCTGCTCGTCGTCTGGCTGGCCGTCGGGGGCGCCTTCGGCCCGTACGCCGGGAAGATCGGCGAGGTCTCCACCAACGACCAGTCCTCCTTCCTGCCCGAGAACGCCGAGTCGACCAGGGTGACGGAGGCCTACCAGGACTTCCGCCCCACCGAGACCCTGCCCGCGATCGTCGTCTGGGAGGCGGAGGACGGGAGCGTCGACGCCGGGCAGCGCGAGCAGGCCGGCCGCGTCCTGGCCGAGCTGTCCGAGGCGCCCGGCGTCGCCGGCCGCCCCTCCCCCGTCGTGCCGTCCGAGGACGGCCAGGCGCTGCAGGGGGTGGTGCCGCTCGCCGCCGACCTCGACGAGGAGCTCGGCGACGTCCTCGGCTCCCTGCGCGAGGCGGCCGCGGGGGTGGAGGGCACCGCGGTCCACATCGCCGGCCCGGCGGCCACCCAGGCCGACCTCTCCGAGGCGTTCGCCGGGATCGACGGACTGCTGCTCGGCGTCGCGCTCGGCGTGGTGCTGCTGATCCTGCTGCTGGTCTACCGCAGCGTGCTGCTGCCGCTGGCCATCATCATGGGCTCCGTCTTCGCCCTCTCCCTGGCCACCGCCATCGTCTACTCCCTGGCCGAGCGGGACGTCGTACGCGTCGACGGCCAGGTCCAGGGCATCCTGTTCATCCTCGTCATCGGCGCCGCCACCGACTACGGACTGCTGCTGTCCGCCCGCTACCGCGAGGAACTCGCCCTGCGCGGCGACCGCTTCACCGCCGTGCGCGCCGCGGTGCGCCGCTCCGCGGGCGCGATCGTGGCCAGCGCGGCCACCGTCGCCCTGGCCCTGCTGGCGCTGCTCCTGAGCGATCTGCGCAACAACCAGGCCCTGGGCCCCGTCGGCGCCATCGGCATCGCCTGCTCGGTGCTCAGCGCCCTGACCTTCCTGCCCGCCGCCCTCGCCCTGCTCGGCCGCGCCGCGTACTGGCCCAGCCGCCCCAAGCCCCCCGTGGCCCCCTCCGAGACCGGCGCCGACCGCGGTGTGTGGGGGCGCGTCGCCTCCCTGGTGGACCGCTCCCCGCGCCGGGTGTGGGCGATCTCGCTGGTGTTCCTGGCGGCCGCCGCCGCGTTCTTCCCGACCCTGACCTCCAGGGGCATGCCGCTGAGCGAGATCTTCGTCGGCGGGGCGCAGTCCGTCACCGCCCAGGAGAGGCTGAACGAACACTTCCCCGGCGGCTCCGGCAACCCCGCGGTGATCATCGCGGACGCGGAGCGGCTGCGGGAGGTCACCGCCGCCGCGCAGGGCACCGAGGGCGTGGAGTCGGTCCGGCCGGTGGTGGGGACGCGCGGCCCCGGCGAGGGCGAACCGGTGGTCGTCGGGGGGCGGGCCGCCGTCGAGGCGACCCTGTCGGCCGGCTCCGACTCCGAGGAGGCCCGGCGGACGGTCGAGCGGCTGCGGGAGGAGGTGCACGCGGTCGACGGCGCCGACGCCCTGGTCGGCGGTTACACCGCCCAGCAGCTCGACGCCCAGGAGACCGCGCGGGAGGACCGCGCGCTCATCATCCCCGTCGTCCTGGTGATCATCCTGGTCATCCTGATCGGGCTGCTGCGCTCGCTGGTGGGGCCGGTGCTGCTGGTGGCGACCGTGGCCCTCAACTTCCTGGCCACCCTCGGCGTCGCCTCGCTGGTCTTCGACAACCTCCTCGGCTTCAGCGGCACGGACGCCTCCATCCCCCTGTACGGCTTCGTGTTCCTCGTCGCGCTCGGGGTGGACTACAACATCTTCCTGATGACCCGGGTCCGCGAGGAGTCGCTCCGCCACGGCACCCGCTTCGGCGTGCTCAAGGGGCTGACCGCCACCGGCGGGGTGATCACCTCGGCCGGTGTGGTGCTGGCGGCCACCTTCGCGGCGCTGGTGGTGATCCCGCTGGCGTTCCTGGTGCAGATCGCCTTCATCGTCGCGTTCGGCGTCCTGCTGGACACCATCGTCGTACGGTCCCTGCTGGTCCCCGCCCTGGTGAGGGACATCGGCCCGGCCGTGTGGTGGCCCAGCGCGCTGAGCCGCCGCGACGGCGGAACGCGCCCGGAGGAGCACTCCGGCGGGCGACCCGGGGACGCCGCGCGGGACCGCGGGGGCTCCGCCGGACCGGATGCCGGGTAGCGTTACGGCCGGACAGCAGCCCCGGCAGGTGCCCCGACGGGGGCGGAAAGGATGATGCGCGATGTCGGCCCGGGTCGTCACAGCAGGGGAAGGTACGGGGTAGCGGCCTCATGCACATCGTCATCATGGGGTGCGGACGCGTCGGCGCCGCGCTCGCCCGGACCCTGGAGCAGCGGGGTCACACGGTCGCGATCATCGACCGGGACCCGGCGGCCTTCCGCCGCCTGGGCTCGTCCTTCGGCGGACGCCGTGTGGAGGGTGTCGGCTTCGACCGCGACACCCTGCGCGAGGCGGGGATAGAGGAGGCCGGGGCGTTCGCGGCGGTCAGCAGCGGCGACAACTCCAACATCATCGCGGCCCGCGTGGCGCGCGAGATGTTCGGGGTGGAGAACGTGGCGGCCCGCATCTACGACCCCCGCCGCGCCGAGGTCTACCAGCGGCTGGGCATCCCGACCGTCGCCACGGTCCGCTGGACGGCCGACCAGATGCTGCGGCGGCTCCTGCCCTCGGGGGCGGAGCCGCTGTGGCTGGATCCGACCGGCGGCGTCCAGCTCGCCGAGGTGCACGCCTCCACCGCCTGGGTCGGGCACCGGGTGAGCCGCCTCCAGCAGGAGACGGGCACCCGGGTCGCCTTCATCACCAGGCTGGGCGAGGCGATGCTGCCCACGTCCGACACCGTGATCCAGGAGGGCGATCTGGTGCACGTGATGATGCGCTGCGACCGGGTCGGCGACGTCGAGGCGGCGTTCTCCCGGGGACCGGAAGGGGAGCTTCGGTGAGCGGCGCACGTGCGGCCACCGGGCCGCGGACGACCACGCAACCCGCACCGGCACGCCGCACGGGCGGAGAAGCGAACACGGAAGGCACCGTGAGCGACGCACGTGCGGCCACCGGCCCGCAGACGACCACGCAACCCGCACCGACACGCCGCACGGGCGGAGAAGCGAACACGGAAGGCACCGTGAGCGACGCACGTGCGGCCACCGGGCCGCGGACGGCCATGAGGAACGCGCCTCCGCGCCGCGTCCGCGGAGACGGGGACGGAGACGGAGACGTCCTCGGGCCGGGGGCCCGGGGGAACCGCGAGGAGGCGCCGTGAGGGTCGCGATCGCCGGAGCCGGCGCGGTGGGCCGTTCCATCGCCGGCGAACTGCTGGAGAACGGCCACGAGGTACTGCTGATCGACAAGTCGCCCGGCGCCATCTCGGTGGAGCAGGTGCCGCAGGCCGAGTGGCTGCTGGCCGACGCCTGCGAGATCACCTCGCTGGACGAGGCGGCGCTCCAGCGCTGCCACGTCGTGATCGCCGCGACGGGCGACGACAAGGTCAACCTCGTGGTCTCCCTGCTCGCCAAGACCGAGTACGGGGTGCCGCGGGTCGTGGCACGGGTGAACAACCCCAAGAACGAGTGGCTGTTCAACGAGTCCTGGGGCGTCGACGTGGCCGTCTCGACCCCGCGGCTGATGTCCGCGCTGGTCGAGGAGGCCGTCAGCGTCGGCGATCTGGTGCGGCTGCTGCGCTTCAGCCAGGGCGACGCCAACCTGGTCGAGCTGACCCTGCCCCCGGAGTCGGCGCTGGCCGGCACGCGGGTGGGCGACGTGGAGTGGCCCGAGGACACCTCGCTGGTGACGATAATCCGCGGCAGCAGGGTGCTGACGCCGGGCGCCGAGGACTCCCTGGAGCCGGGCGACGAGCTGCTGTTCGTCGCCGCGCAGTCGCGCGAGGAGCAGCTGGAGGAGCTGCTGTCGGTGCGGCGCGAGCCGGACGAGCCCCGGGACTGACCGCGGGCCGGTACGGCCGATGGGGCCGGTACAGCGGGTACGCGGAGAGGCGGCGGGGCCTTGGCCAGGAAGACGTAGGTCAGGTAGACGCACAGCAGCAGCGGCGGAATGCCCAGCGCCACCTTCACCCAGCCGAGCTGGGTGGCGTCGCCCCAGAAGTAGATCGGGAAGAGGATGGCCGACTTGGCCAGCAGCACGATCCCCCAGGCCCAGGTGGCCTTGGTGTACGCCGCCAGGCGGCCGGGGTTGCGGGTGCGCCAGGAGAGGTTCTCGCGCATCAGCGGCCCGAGCAGCACCCCGATCAGCGGGAAGCGCACCATCGCCGAGACGCAGTACGCGACCGCCAGGCCCAGGGTGTAGAGCATGCCCGGCAGGTAGAAGTTCTTGGCGTCGCCCGACATCATCGCGAAGACCGCGCCGATCCCGACCCCGAAGACACCGCTGAAGGCGTGCTTGAGGGTCTCGCGCCGGGCCAGGCGGACCAGCGCGAGCAGGACGCTCAGGCCCAGGGCCGCGACGGCCGCGAGGTGGATGTCCCGCTTGACCGTGTAGACCAGCACGAAGACCAGGCCGGGCACGGTGGTGTCCACCATGCCCCGCACCCCGCCGAACGCCTCCATCAGCGCCTTGTCCGTCACCGTCGGACCGGATGCCGCGGCGCCGGCCCCGTCCGTGCCCGCGGCCGGCTTCTCGAGAGAGGTCACCCGCTACTCCTGTCCGCTGTCCTGTCCGATGGGTCGCAGCTCGTACTTGGGGTTGAACAGCACCGGACGGCCGCGGTTCATCGCGATCCGCCCGGAGGCGATCAGCTTGCGGCCCGGTTCTATGCCCGCGATGGACCGGCGGCCGAGCCACACGACGTCCAGGGGGGCGGATCCGTCGAACAGCTCCGCCTCCAGCGCGGGCACACCGGCCCGGGGGCGCTGCGTCACGGTGCGCAGCGTACCGGTCACCTTGACGATCTGCCGGTCGCCGCAGTCGCAGATGCGGGTGCAGCCCCTCTCCTCGGTGTCCTGCCGGAGCTCGGCGGAGAGCAGGTCCTCCTGGGAGGAGGACAGACGCCCGAGGAGGCGCCGCAGCCGGCCGCCCTGCCTCTCGGGTCGGGTAACGCCACTCATGCGGCCAGCCTACCCGCGCCCGTCACCGCCCGTAATGCCCCGGAGGGCTCCGGGGCCGGATGTGACCGAAGGCGCTCCCCCGGCGCTCCGCGGCGCGCGTCAGGGCCGCGTCGGCAGCGGACGCAGTTCCGGGCCGACCTCGCGCAGCCGCCCGTCGCGCAGTTCCAGGACGCGGTCGGCGCGGGAGAGCAGCCAGGGGTCGCGGGTGGCGACCAGGGCGGTGGTCCGCCGGGCGCGGATCACGGTGTGCAGCAGTTCCAGGACGCCGGCGCCCTCGTCGGGGCCGAGCAGCGCGGCGGGTTCGTCGGCCACCAGCAGCGCGGGGCGGATGGCCAGGGCGCGGGCGACGGCGACGTGCTGGCGCTGGTCGCTGCGGAGCTCGTCGGGCCGCCGCCCGGCCAGCTCGGCCAGGCCGACCTCGTACAGCAGCCGGGAGACGCGCTCGTCGCGCTCGTGCGGGGGGACGTTGCGCAGCCGCAGCGGCACGCCGACGTTCTCGGCGACGGTGAGGACCGGCAGCAGTCCCGGGGAGGGGAAGACGATGCCGATGCGGTCGCGGCGCAGTCTCAGCCGCTCCCGCTCCCCCAGTCCGTCCAGCCGCACGCCGTCGACGGTGATCCGGCCGGAGACGGGGGTGTCGAGCCCGCCGACGAGGCCGAGGAGGGTGGTCCGGCCGGCGCCGGGGCGTCCGGTGACCGCGACGAGCTCCCCGCGCCCGATGGTGAGCGACAGGCCGCACAGCACACGGGCCGCGGCGGGTCCGTGACCGTAGGAGTGGTGCAGATCCTCGACCTCGACCACGGCACCCATACGGCCTCCCCTTCCGGACGGCTCCGGACGGTGCCGAGCCTAGCGCCCGTCCGCCGTCCCCGCCCCCGGTCGGCCGCCACTGGTCACGGGTGACGAGGGCGGCCGGCCGGGGGCGGGAGCGGCGGACGGGACGGGTGGTGCGGCCCTGCCGCTTCCCGCGGCGGCAGGGCCCTTTCCGGTCCCGGTCAGCGGACCTCGGTGATCTCCGGGCCGCGCTGGAGCTTGTCGATGCCGCCGGCGAAGCGGGAGCCCTCCTCGGACTGCTCCTGCTGGACGCCGTCGGGCACCATCTGCGCGTCGTCGGGCAGCTTCAGGACGATCGGGTCGCGGGGGGCCATCGGGGAGTCGCCGCGCACCACGACCGTGTCGCGGAAGATCTGCTCCAGCAGCCCCGCGGCCTGCGGCTGCACCGCGCCCTGGCCGGAGATGACACCGCGCAGGAACCAGCGGGGACCGTCCACGCCGACGAAGCGCACGACCTGCATGCCGCTGTTGCCGTCGGGGAGCTGGACCGGCACCTGGGCGCGCAGCTCCCAGCCCAGCGGGCCCTCGACCTCGTCGATGATCCCGCCCTTCTGGGTGATGCCCGAGGCGATCTCCTCGCGCACCTCGTCCCAGATGCCCTCGCGCTTGGGCGCGGCGAACGCCTGGAGCTGGACGGCGCTGTCCTTGAGCACGATCGTCGCGGCGACGATGGCGTCGCCGGCGACCTCCACCCGCAGCTCCATGCCCGGCACGCCGGGCACGAACAGGCCTCCCAGGTCGACGCGGCCCTCGCCCGGCGCGCGCAGCTCGCTCACGTCCCAGGGGCCGTCCGGCCGGGGGGCCGGGGGGAGCTTGACCCGGGCCTGCCCATCACCGGTGCTGTCGCCGGACCCGTCCGACGCGTCGGCGCCCTCGTCGGATCGTTCCGTCTCGAACTCGTCCGAGGCGCCCTCGGGCCCTGCTTCCTTCTTGCGACGACGTCCGAACACGTCACTGTCCCTTCAGGTCGGCAGCCTCGTCGGCCGCGACCGCAGCGTAATGGTTGTGCTGTGCAGCGTGGTCCTGTGCGGTGCCGTCCTGTGCGGCGTGGCCGCCCGTGGAGCCGAAGCCCCCCGCCGCTCGCGCCGATCCCGGCAGTTCCTCCACCTCGTGGAAGCGCACCTTCTCGACTTGTTGGACGACGAGCTGGGCGATGCGGTCGAACCGCTCGAACCGCACGCTCTCGCGCGGGTCCAGGTTGGCCACGATCACCCTGATCTCCCCACGGTACCCGGCATCGATGGTTCCGGGGGCATTCACGAGGCAGACCCCGCAGCGGGCCGCCAGGCCCGAGCGCGGGTGCACGAAGGCGGCGTATCCGTCCGGCAGCGCGATGGAGATCCCCGTGGGCAGCACGGCCCGCTCCCCGGGGGCCAGGTCGGCCGCCTCGGTGGTGACCAGGTCGCAGCCCGCGTCGCCGGGGTGGGCGTAGGCGGGCAGCGGCACCTCGGGGTCGAGCCGGCGGATCAGCACCTCGACGGGGCCGCGCCCCGTCGGGCCCGCGGGGCTCACGGGTTCACCTCGAAGGCGCGGGCGCGGCGGACGGTGTCGGGGTCGGCCATCGCGGCCTCGATCTCGTCCTTGCGGCCGTGGTCGACGAAGTGCTCGACCTTCACCTCGATGAAGAGGGCGTCGGCGCGGACCGCGACCGGCCCGTCGGGGCCGCCGACGCGGCCGGTGGCGGTGCAGTAGATCTTCCGCCCGTGCCGGGCGGTGGCCCGCGCCGTCAGGTGGAGCACGGAGTCCACGGGCACGGGCCGCACGTAGTCGGTCTCCAGCCGCCCGGTGACGGAGATGGTGTGCATCAGCCAGTTGAGAGAGCCCAGGGTCTCGTCCAGGGCGGCGGCCAGCAGTCCGCCGTGGGCGAGCCCGGGAGCGCCCTGGTGCTCGGGCCGGACGGTGAACTCGGCGGTGACGCTGACCCCCTCGCCCGCCCGCGCCTCCAGGTGCAGTCCGTGCGGCTGCTCGGAGCCGCAGCCGAAGCACTGGGCGTAGTGGGCGCCCAGCGGTTCGCCGGGTGCGGGGGCTTCGGGGTGACGCACCGGGGGGACGGCGTCCTCCGGCGGGGTCAGGGATGTCTTGGTGGCACTCACGGGTGCAGACCTTACCGCCGGGTCAGGGACCCGGTCGCGGGCGTGCCAAGCTGGGGCCATGCTTTCTCCGGGCGTGCTGTACGACGAGCGGCTGACCGCACCTCGCTCCTGGTGGCTGATCGCCGCCCTGGCCGGGGTCTGCCTCGGCCTGATCCTGTTCCCCCTGGGCCCGCTGCCCCTGCTGGGCGGTCTGGTGGTGGGCGCCGCGCTGGGCGCGGCGGCGGTCAGCGCCTACGGGTCGGCCCGCATCCGCGTGGTCGCGGACTCCCTGGTCGCGGGGGACGCCCGGGTGCCGGTGTCGGCGCTGGGCGAGGCGCACGTCCTGGACGAGGAGGAGGCCCGCGCCTGGCGCACCCACCGCGCCGACCCCCGCGCCTACATGCTGCTGCGCGGCTACGTGCCCACGGCCGTCCGCGTCGAGGTCACCGATCCCGGGGACCCCACCCCGTACCTGTACCTGTCCACCCGGCGTCCCAGGGCCCTGGCCGAGGCCCTGGAGGCGGCGCGCGGGTAGCGGCCGCCCCGGTCCGGGCGGGTGGCGGGCGAGGGGACCGAGGGGTCCGGGGAGGGACGGCGGGCCCTCAGCCGCCGCCCTCGGGTTCGCTCCTGGTCTGGGAGGGGATGACCTTCCCGGGCCGGTCCTCCAGGGGGACGGCGTCCCAGGGGATGCGCCGGCTCCTCAGGTCGCCGCGGATCTTCTCCGCCAGCTTCCTGGTGTCGCGCCGGTTCATCGCGGCGCCCACCACCGCTCCGATCATGAACGGCGTGAGGTTGGGCAGGTTGCGCATGGTGCGTTTGAGGAGGGTCTGGCGCAACTGGCGCTTCATGTGGCTGCCGAACGCGGCGCCGAACGTCGCGGGGGCGGCCAGCTCTATCCCGCGCTCCTGGGTCCAGGCGGAGAGGTAGGCGGCGGCCCGCTCCCGGGCGCCGCCGGGCGGGCGCAGTCCGTAGACCTCGTGCAGCTCGGCGATGAGCTTGAGCTCCACCGCGGCCACCCCGACCACCTCGGCGGCCAGTTCGGCGGGCATCGCCGGCGGTACCGGCAGCATCGCCGAGGCGCCCACTCCGGCGCCGACGGTCGCGCTGCCCTTCATCGCGCCGGATATCAGCCTGTCGGCCATCTCCTCGGGCCCCAGGCCCGGGAACTGCCGGCGGAGCGTGTCCAGGTCCCTGACGGGGATCCTGGGCGCGACGTCGACGATGCGGTCGGCCACCACGCCCAGGAACGCTCTGACCGTGCCGGGCTCCCGCTGCTCCTGCCCGCTGCCGCCGCCAGTGCCGTCCGCCCGCCGCGCACGCAGGCGCCGCAGCCCGCGGCCGAGGCCGGCTGCGGGCGCGGATCTGGGTGCGGGTACGGGCGCGAGCGAGGCCTCCCGGTCGTGGCCCCGCTCGGCGTCACGTGCTTCTTCGGCCGTCATCAGCCGGCCCCGGCTCAGGCCGCGCAGTCGCGGCAGATGGGGTGGCCGTTCTTCTCCGCCGCGAGCTGCGAGCGGTGGTGGACCAGGAAGCAGCTCATGCAGGTGAACTCGTCCGCCTGGCGGGGCAGCACCCGCACGGACAGCTCCTCGTTGGAGAGGTCCGCCCCGGGCAGCTCCAGTCCTTCGGCCTGCTCGAACTCGTCGACGTCGACGGTCGAGGCGGACTTGTCGTTCCGCCGGGCCTTCAGCTCCTCGATGCTGTCCTCGTTGACGTCGTCGTCGGTCTTGCGTGGAGTGTCGTAGTCGGTCGCCATGTCGCTCTCCCCCTCTGGGTGTCTGTGGTGTCTCCAGCGCACGTAACGCGCGAGAGGCCGGACTTGTGCCCGACCTGAGGCGGAGATTTTGCCTCACATCAAGCCCTGTTACTCAATCGACACCCAACCGCGCCCCTGATGGGGTGATCGAGTCGGCCGCCGACCGAGGGCCCGGGACGGCCCTCATGTCCACTTTGCGCCTACCGTCTCCCCTCTTTTCCACGATCACGACCTGCGAAAACATGGATTTTCCGGCATTTTCCGGCAGGGTCGCGACCGGTGATCGCACATGGCCAAAAATTCGCGTGTGTGATCGATCACAACAGGATCGGGCCGTGGATGAATTCCCGGATTTCGCCCGATAACGCCATGCGCCGCGGAGGTATTCCGTGATCGCCCCTTCCGCTTCCGGGGCGGTCAGACGGGCAGCGTGACCCGCACCACCAGACCGCCCTCCTCCCGCGGCCTGGCCGTGACCGTCCCGCCGTGCGCGCGCACCACCGAGCGCACGATCGACAGGCCGAGGCCGACCCCCCGGTCGCTGCCGGTGCGCTCGGTGCGCAGCCGCCGGAAGGGCTCGAAGAGGTTGTCGACCTCGTACGCCGGGACCGCCGGGCCGGTGTTCTCCACCACCAGCACCGCCTGCCCCGGCTGGGCCCGGGTGCCCACCGAGACCCAGCCGTCGCGGGGCACGTTGTAGCGCACCGCGTTCTGCACCAGGTTGAGCGCGACGCGCTCCAGGAGCACCCCGTTGCCCTGCACGTACGCGGGCCGGTGCACGCCCCGCAGCTCCACGCCCCGCTCCTGGGCCTCGCCGCGCGCCTGCTCGACCGCCCGGGAGGCGACCTCGGCCAGGTCCACGGGCTTGCGGTCGACGATCTCGTTCTCGCTGCGGGCGAGCAGCAGCAGTCCCTCCACCAGCTGCTCGCTGCGCTCGTTGGTGGCCAGCAGGGTCTTGCCGAGCTGGACCACCTCCGGCGACGCGCCGGGATCGGAGAGCTGGACCTCCAGCAGGGTGCGGTTGATGGCCAGGGGGGTGCGCAGCTCGTGCGAGGCGTTGGCGACGAACCGCTGCTGGGCGGTGAAGGCCCGGTCCAGCCGGTCCAGCATCTGGTCGAAGGTGTCGGCCAGCTCCTTGAGCTCGTCGTCCGGCCCGTCCAGCTCGATGCGGCGGTGCAGGTCGGAGCCGGCCACCCGCTGCGCGGTGCGCGTGATGCGCTCCAGCGGCGAGAGCACCCGGCCCGCCATGACGTAGCCGAAGGCGAAGGCGGCCACCGCCAGGCCCAGCAGTGCCAGCAGGGAGCGGTTGAGCAGGGCCTCCAGGGCGACCCGCCGCTGGTTCTCCATGCACTGCTGGACGGCGGCGGTCAGCTCCGTCGCGGTCAGCTCCCCGCCGTCCGCCCGGCTGGGCAGCCGGCAGACGGCGTCGGTGGTCTGGTCCCGCACGCCGATGATCTGGAAGGGCAGGTGGCTGCCGTCCTTCAGGGCCTGGGCCGCCAGCAGGTAGATGATCGCCAGCAGCACCATCCCGGCGATGAGGAACATCCCGCCGTACAGCAGGGTCAGGCGTATGCGGATGGTGGGCCGCAGCCAGGGGTGGGAGCGGCCGGGCTGGAAGGGGTCCCAGGTGGGCTTGGGGGGCGCCGTGAGGGGCTGGGACGGGGGGCCGGGGGTGCCGGGCGTACTGGGTGTCATGAGGGGCTCAGATGCGGTATCCGGAGCCGGGCACGGTGACGATCACCGGCGGCTCGCCGAGCTTGCGGCGCAGGGTCATCACGGTGACCCGCACGACGTTGGTGAACGGGTCGGTGTTCTCGTCCCAGGCCTTCTCCAGGAGCTGCTCGGCGGAGACCACCGACCCCTCGCCGCGCAGGAGCACCTCCAGCACCGCGAACTCCTTGGGCGCCAGCTGCACCTGCCGTCCGTCGCGGAACACCTCGCGGCGGTTGGGGTCCAGCCGGATGCCGGCGCGCTCCAGCACCGGCGGCAGGGGCGCGGTGCTGCGGCGTCCCAGCGCCCGCACCCGGGCGGTCAGCTCGCTGAAGGCGAAGGGCTTGGGCAGGTAGTCGTCCGCGCCCAGCTCCAGGCCCTCCACCCGGTCGCTGACGTCGCCGGAGGCGGTGAGCATCAGCACCCGGGTGGGCAGGCCCAGCTCGATGACCCTGCGGCAGACGTCGTCGCCGTGGACCAGCGGCAGGTCGCGGTCGAGCACCACCACGTCGTAGTCGTTGACCTCGACGCGCTCGAGGGCCGCGGCGCCGTCGTAGACCACGTCGACCGCCATGGCCTCCCGGCGCAGTCCGGTGGCCACGGCATCGGCGAGCAGCTGCTCGTCCTCGACGACGAGTACGCGCACGGACGGTGTCCTTCCTGGGGCTTGTGGGACGGGACGGACGAGGGATCGGGAGGAGCGGGAGGGGACGGGAAGGGATCCGCGCCCCGCTCCGGGCGGGCCGGAGCGCCTCCCATCCTGCTCCATCGTGCCCGCGGCCTCCGTAAACGGGCCGTAAGGGACTTCCGTCGCGGCGGTTCACCGAATTTTCGTCCGGCTTGAGGTTTCTCTGAGGTTTGAGGTGGGGAGGACGGCAGTACATCCGCGATCACGCCCTGTAGACGGCATGTCACGACCCCTCTTCCCAGCCCCGGGAGATCCGTCGGCCGACCGCTCGGGGGGCACACCGTGATCGTCCCACCCCCGGCACACCCCCGTGCCAACGACCCACGACGAGGGGGCGCACCATGGACGCGTTCACCGCAGGCATTCTGCAGCGCATACGGAACACGGAGTCCGACCTGATCCGCGCTCGTGAGTCGGGCGACGACTTCCTGGCGGACGTCGAGCAGGCCGAGCTCGAGGATCTGCGCCGTCTGGCCGCCGAGTACGGAGTGGAGGTCGGCGTCACCAGCGCCTGACCCGAGAGACCGCACGGCGGCGCCCCGGGAGTGACCGCTCCCGGGGCGCTGCCGTGCCCGGACCCGCGCCCCCGCGCCGTTCAGTCGCGCCGGCCGTGCCCGTCGTGCCAGGCGCCCAGCTCCTCCAGCAGCGGCCGGAGGACGCCGAAGACCCCGGGCGAGGCGGCCACCGTCAGCTCGCCGTCCGGCGGGGAGCCGGGCCGCCCGCCGGTGAGCGCGCCCGCCTCGCGGGCGACCAGGTCGCCCGCGGCGACGTCCCAGGGGTGCAGCCCGCGCTCGTAGAAGCCGTCCAGCCGCCCGCCGCCCACGTCGCACAGGTCGATGGCCGCCGAGCCGGAGCGGCGGATGTCGCGGACCCTCGGCAGCAGCCGCCGGGCCACCTCGGCCTGGGCGGTGCGGCGCTCGGCCACGTAGTTGAAGCCGGTGCCGATCAGCGCCTGCTCCAGCGGCGGCGAGGGACGGCAGCGCACGCGCTCCCCGTTCCGCCAGGCGCCCTCCCCCAGCACCGCGTGGTACGTCTCGCCGCGCGGCGGGACGTGGACCACGCCGACGACCGTCTCGCCCCGGTGCTCGGCGGCGATCGAGACGGCCCAGGCGGGCTGCCCGTAGAGGTAGTTCACGGTCCCGTCGATCGGGTCGATCACCCAGCGCACCCCGCTGCTGCCCTCGGCGGACGCCCCCTCCTCCCCCAGGAAGCCGTCCTCGGGACGGTGGTCGGAGAGGAAGCCGGTGATCAGCCTCTCGGAGGCGAGGTCCATCTCGGTGACCACGTCCACGGGGCTGCTCTTGGTCGCGGCCACCCCCAGGTCGGCGGGGCGTCCCTCGCTCAGCAGCGCGCCCGCCCGGCGGGCGGCCTCCAGCGCGAGGCCGAGGAGCTCCCTCCTGAACGGGTCGGCCACGGTGTCGGCCACGGTGTCGGTCGCGGTGTCGGCCACGGCGTCGGTCTCGGGACCGGTCTCGGGATCGGTGCGGGCGTCGGTCACGGCTCTCCGTAGGTCGTCGGTCGGATCAGGCGTACGGGCTGTCGGCGCCCGCGGCGGCGGGCTTGGGCGTACGGGCCGGGCAGCACCCCACCGGGCACACGTCGTGGCTGGGGCCCAGCGCGCCCAGCGCGCAGCGCTCGGGGCGCTCGCCGCGCTCGACGGCGGCGCGCTCGGCCACCAGGTCGCGCACGGCCGCGACGAAGCGCGGGTCCGCGCCGACGGTGGCCGACCGCACCGCCGGCAGGCCCAGTTCCCCGGCCTTGGCCATCGCCTCGGTGTCGAGGTCGTACAGGACCTCCATGTGGTCCGAGACGAACCCGATCGGCACCATCACCACCGCCGGCGCGCCCCGCCCGTGCAGCGCCTCCAGGTGGTCGCAGATGTCCGGTTCCAGCCAGGGGATGTGCGGGGCGCCGCTGCGGGACTGGTAGACCAGCTCCCAGGGCCGGTCCACCCCGGTCTCCTCGCGCACCGCGTCGGCGATCACCCGCGCCACGTCCAGGTGCTGGGCGACGTACGCGCCGCCGTCGGGCCCGGAGGTCTCGGCCTGGGAGGTGGGGATGGAGTGGGTGGTGAAGGCCAGGTGCGCTCCCGCGCGGACGTCCTCGGGCAGCTCGGCGAGGGAGGCCAGCACCCCGTCGGTCATGGGGCGGACGAAGCCGGGGTGGTTGAAGTAGTGCCGCAGCTTGTCCACGCGCGGCACCTCCAGCCCCTCGGACTCGAGCGCGGCGAGGGCCTCGGCGAGGTTCTCCCGGTACTGGCGGCAGCCGGAGTAGGAGGCGTAGGCGCTGGTGGCCAGCACCAGGATCCGGCGCCGGCCGTCGCGGACCATCTCGCGCAGGGTGTCGGTCAGGTACGGCGCCCAGTTCCGGTTGCCCCAGTGGACGGGCAGGTCCAGGCCGTTGGCGGCGAAGTCCTCGCGCAGGGCGGCCAGCAGTTCGCGGTTCTGCGCGTTGATCGGGCTGACGCCGCCGAACAGGTAGTAGTGCTGCCCGACCTCCTCCAGCCTCTCCCGCGGGATTCCCCTTCCGCGGGTGACGTTCTCCAGGAACGGGACCACGTCGCCGGGTCCCTCCGGTCCTCCGAAGGACAGCAGCAGCAGGGCGTCGTAGGGACGGGCGTCAGTTGCGTCGGACATGTCTCGATCCTGCCATCCGGCCCCCGGGTCCACCGCCCGGACCCGCGGCCGGGACCGGGACGGCCGCCGTGAGTATGATCCCCCTCCACCGGCCGGGCCCACCGCCCGCGCGGTACGCCAGCCATGGGGAGGGCCGTCAGCGATGACCACGCACACAGCACGGCGGACGGGGCGGCCCGCGCCGCCGACGTGGCGCAACTGGGCGGGCAACGCCACCGCCCGCCCGCTGCGGACCTCGGCCCCCTCCACCACCGAGGCGCTCGCCGAGGTGGTGCGCCGCGCCGCCGAGGACGGGCTGACGGTCAAGGCCGTCGGCACCGGGCACTCGTTCACGGCCGTGGCCGTCACCGAGGGGGTGCTGATACGCCCCGACCGCCTCACCGGCATCCGCCGGATCGACCGCGAGGCGGGGACGGTGACGGTGGCCGCCGGGACGCCGCTGAGGCGGCTCAACGAGGAGCTGGCGGCCCAGGGCCTGTCCCTGGCCAACATGGGCGACATCATGGAGCAGACGGTCTCCGGCGCGGTCAGCACCGGCACCCACGGCACCGGCCGCGACTCCGGCTCGCTCGCCGCCCAGGTACGCGGACTGGAGATGGTCCTGGCCGACGGGTCGGTCCTGCGGTGCTCGGCGGAGGGGGCCGGCGAGAATCCGGACGTCTTCGCCGCGGCCCGGATCGGTCTCGGGGCGCTCGGCGTGATCAGCGAGGTCACCTTCGCCGTGGAACCGCTGTTCCTGCTGACCGCGCGCGAGGAGCCCATGCGCCTGGACGCGGTGCTGGAGGACTTCGACCATCTGGTGCGCGACAACGAGCACTTCGAGTTCTACTGGTTCCCGCACACCGACCGCTGCGTCACCAAGCGCAACAACCGCACCGGCGGGCCGGCCGCCCCGCTGCCGCGCCTGGGCGCCTGGCTGGAGGACGAGCTCCTCTCCAACGGCGTGTTCCAGGCGGCCTGTTCGGTGGGACGGGCCGTCCCCGCCGCCGTTCCGGGCATCGCGCGGATCGCCGGCCGCGCCCTGTCGGCCCGCACCTACACCGACATCCCCCACAAGGTGTTCACCTCGCCGCGCCGGGTCCGCTTCGTGGAGATGGAGTACGCCCTGCCGCGGGCGGCCGCGGTGGAGGCGCTGCGCGCGCTGCGGGCGGCGGTCGACGGATCGGACCTGCGGGTGAACTTCCCCGTCGAGGTGCGCGTCGCGCCCGCCGACGACATCGCGCTCTCCACGGCGTCGGGCCGCGACACCGCCTACATCGCGGTGCACGCCTACCGGGGCACCCCGCACGAGCGGTACTTCACCGCGGCCGAGCAGATCATGGTCGCGCACGACGGGCGCCCGCACTGGGGGAAGCTGCACAGCCGCGACGCGGAGTACCTGGCGGGGGTCTATCCGCGCTTCGCGGAGTTCACCGCGCTGCGCGACCGCCTCGACCCGGGGCGGACGTTCGGCAACGACCACCTGCGGCGCGTACTGGGGGACTGAGTCACCCGGTCGCCGCCCGCTCGCCGCCCGCTCGCCGCCCGGCAGCCCGCCCGGAGGGGTTCCACCCGGCCGCCGTCACCCTGCCGCCCCGTCCGTCCCCCTACCGGGCCGGGTCGCACATATCTTCCTCTCCGCTCCCGCGGAGCGGCCCCCGGCCGGGACAGTGGTTCCGTTTCGGCGGATTCCGTGAAGATCCACCCGTCCGGCGCCCTCTTTTTACGACCCGCGTGGTGTTCAACTCCCCGCGCCTGTGAGAACTTGGGCGGCGTGCCGATCCACCGGCGTGGTCCCAATGGAGTAGTGTTGCGAGCCCTGACCTCGGCCCCGGTCAGCCGGTACCACGGACAGTCACCGATCCGGTCACCGTCCGTGGCCAACCGGCAACCGTGCCACAGTGGCGGATCAGGGCGCGGGCCCGACACGCCGGGCAAGTCGGCAAGGTTGTGGCAGGCTGCACCCGGGCACGCCACACTCGTCTAGCGGGAGCAGCGACGCACGTGACGTCGGCAGGCACCACCCGGGAGGTTCCCATGCCCGAACTGCGTGTCGTGGCCGTCAGCAACGACGGCACACGGCTGGTGCTCAAGGCTGCCGACAACACGGAGTACACACTCCCGATCGACGAGCGGCTGCGCGCCGCCGTCCGCAACGACCGCGCCCGGCTCGGCCAGATCGAGATCGAGGTCGAGAGCCATCTGCGGCCCCGCGACATCCAGGCCCGGATACGAGCCGGGGCCACCGCCGAGGAGGTCGCCCAGCTCGCCGGCATCCCCGTGGACCGCGTGCGGCGGTTCGAGGGGCCGGTGCTCGCCGAGCGCGCGTTCATGGCCGAGCGGGCCCGCAAGACGCCGGTGCGCCGCCCCGGCGAGAGCACCGGTCCGCAGCTCGGCGAGGCCGTGGCCGAGCGGCTGGTGCTGCGCGGCGCCGACAAGGAGACCGTGCAGTGGGACTCCTGGCGGCGGGACGACGGCACCTGGGAGGTGCTGCTCGTCTACCGGGTGGCCGGCGAGCCGCACTCGGCGAGCTGGACGTACGACCCGCCGCGGCGGCTGGTGCAGGCCGTGGACGACGAGGCGCGGGCGCTCATCGGCGAGAGCGACGACACACCCGAGCCGAGCTTCCCGTTCGTGCCGCGCATCGCCCGGCTGCCGCGCGACCGCTTCGACCGGACGGACCGCTCCGACTCCGCGCCCGAACCGCCGGACGCCGCCGACCTGGACGGGATCGGCGAACGGGACTCGCTGACCAGCCTGCTGGAGGCGGTGCCCAGCTTCCGGGGCGACCTGGTGGTTCCGGACCAGGCCGCCCCGCCCGGCGGCACGCCGGACGAGGCGGCCGAGGAGCCGGAGGCGGTGGAGCCCCCGGCGCCCGCGGCGAGCGCGGGCTCGGCGTACGCCGACGTGCTCATGCCGCGCTCGGTGGCGGGCCACCGCGACCGGCTCACGGGCAGCACCGACCGCCAGGCCGAGGCGGACGGCGTCCGTCCGGGCCGCCGGGCGGCGGTCCCCAGCTGGGACGAGATCGTCTTCGGCACGCGCCGCAAGAAGCAGGAGTAGGGGCGGCGGCGGGAGCGACCGGGCCCCGGGGGCGGGGCGGCCGTGCGGCCGTCCCACCCCCGCGTCCGCTCCGGCGTGCGCCTCAGCCCGGTTCCGGGCCCGTCGCCACCGGACGGGAGGGGTCGGCGGACCACTGCGACCAGGAGCCCGGGTACAGCGCCGCGTCGATGCCCGCGACCGCCAGCGCCAGGATCTCGTGGGCCGCGGAGACGCCCGAACCGCAGTAGACGCCGACCTCGGTGTCCGCGTCGATGCCCAGGCCGGCGAAGCGGGCGGCCAGTTCGGCGGCGGGCCGGAAGGCGCCGCCGGCGGTGTTCTCGCCGGTGGGCGCCGAGACCGCGCCCGGGATGTGCCCGGCGACGCGGTCGATCGGCTCGACCTCGCCGCGGTAGCGCTCGCCCGCGCGGGCGTCGAGCAGCACCCCGGTGCGGGCCAGGGCCGCCGCGCCGTCGGCGTCGAGCACGGGGAGCGCCCCCGGCCGGGGCGTGAAGTCGCCCTCGGGCGGCCGGGGCACCTCGCTGCTCAGCGGGCCCTCCCAGGCCGCCAGGCCGCCGTCCAGCACCCGGACGTCCTCGTGGCCTGCCCAGCGCAGCAGCCACCAGGCGCGGGCCGCGGCCCAGCCGAGGCCGCCGTCGTAGACCACGACCGGGTGCCCGTGGCGGACTCCGGCCCGGCGCATGGCCGCCCCGAAGACCTCGGGATCGGGGAGCGGGTGACGGCCCGTCGCCTCGTCCGCCGGCCCGGCCAGTTCGGTCTCCAGGTCGACGTACACGGCTCCGGGCAGGTGCGCCGCCTCGTAGTCCGGGCGCCGGGACGGACCGGTCAGCTCCCAGCGGACATCGAGCAGCGTGGGCGGGGTAGGCGGCGAACCAGGTGATCCGGTGAGTTCGCGCGCGAGTTGGGTAGGGGAGACGATGACTGCCATGGCCGTATCTTCGCGCGGCCGTTCCCGTACGTCCTCGTCCTTCCCCGGCGCGGCCCGCACGCGTCGGCGCACGGAGGGGGACCGAGGGGGACATGTCCGGCGTTCTCCCCGGAGGGCCGCCTCTCCCGTTACGGGCCGAACGGCCCCGTGCGCGGCATGGGCGCCGAATGAGACCATGGACACCGACAGTGCACGGAAGATCACCGAACGACCGCATCGACGACGGTCCCGAGGAGAGAAGTGAAGAGATGACCGAGGCAGCGGCCCGACGCGCTCCGGGCACCCCCTCCTGGCTGAGCCTGCTGGCCCACGACCCGGCCGCGAGCCAGGAGTTCTACCACGAGTTGTTCGGCTGGGAGTACCGGCCGGGCCCGGGGCCGGGGTCGTCCGGTCCGCACTTCCGCGCCCTGCTCGACGGGAGCGAGGTCGCCTGCATCGGCCAGATGCCGCGGGGCCGGCAGTGCCTGCCCGCCTGGCTGCCCTACCTGTCGGCCGACGACGCCGACAAGGCGGCCGAACTGGTCCGGCTGTGCGGCGGAACGGTCGGTGTGGGGCCGCTGGACATGGAGGGGACGATGCGCGTGGCGATCGCGGCGGACCCGGCCGGGGCCTCCTTCGGAATACGGCAGACCGACACCCGGCCCGGAGCGTGCATGGACGGCGGCCCGGGCACGGTGGTGTGGAACGAGCTGATCACCCACCGGGCGTCCGCCGTCGAGAAGTTCTACCGGATGGTGTTCGGCCTGGAGACCGAGTCCGAGCGGGAGGGGGCCGGGACGGACGGCGCGGGCGGGGAGCCGGAGCACCTCACCGTGACCGCGCACGGCCGGATCGTCGGCGGCATCCACGGCGTGGGGGACGCGCTGCCGCGCGACCGCGGCTCCCACTGGCTGATGTACGTGGAGGTGGCGGACACCGACGCGGCGGCGCGGCGGGTGACCGAGCTGGGCGGGCGCGTCCTGCTCCCGCCGCACGAGACGCCGCACGGGCGGACGGCGCACGTCGCCGACCGCGAGGGCGCGCCCTTCGCGGTGGTCCGCACGGGCCGCTGAGCCCGCCGGGACCTCGCGGGGCACGCCCGCGGTGAGGGCGGCTCAGGTACGGGGCAGGGCGGGGGTCTCCGCGCCGTCCACGGGCAGGACGTCCGGGGACAGCGCCCCCGCCCCGGCCGCGGCCGCGGTCAGCCGGCGCCGGTGGTGGCGCCGGCACAGCACCTCGTAGCCGACCTCCTCCCCGGGCGCGCCCCCCGGGCCCCCGACGTCCCCGACGACGACCTGCGCGCCCTCGACGACCATCCGCCCGCCGACCGTGCGGGCGTTGTGCGTGGCGCGGGCCCCGCACCAGCACAACGCCTCCACCTGGAGGGACTCGAGCCGGTCGGCCAGTTCGATCAGCCGCCGGGAGCCGGGGAAGAGCCTGGTGCGGAAGTCGGTGGTGATGCCGAAGGCGAAGACGTCGATGCCCAGGTCGTCGACGACGCGGGCGAGTTGGTCGACCTGCTCCGGCTCGAGGAACTGCGCCTCGTCCGCGATCACGTAGTCCGCGCGGCCGCCCGCCGTCAGGTGCCGCACCACGTGGGCGTGGAAGTCGAAGCCCTCGCCCGCCTCGACGGCCTCGGTGACCAGGCCGAGCCGTGAGGAGAGACGTCCCTCCCCCGCCCGGTCGTTGCGGGTGAAGATCATCCCTGACAGGCCCCTCGCCGAGCGGTTGTGCTGGATCTGGAGGGCGAGGGTGCTCTTCCCGCAGTCCATCGTTCCGGCGAAGAAGACCAGTTCGGGCATGGGGAGGCGGGACCTTTCGGCGGTCGGTGGGCGGCGTTCGGTGGGCGGACCGGCGCGCGCGGCGGCGCACGGGTCCGGTGCGGGCCGTGGGGCCCGGACGCGCTACGTGCGGACTTCCAGCAGGGGGACCAGTTGCTCGGCGGGGGTCATCGAGCCGTGCATGCCGACGAGTTCGGACTCGTTGGGCTCGGCCTCGGTGGCCACGACCGCGACGCCGTCGCTCATCGCGGCCACCACGTCGCCGATCCGGGCGCGCACCCGGTCGTCGACGCGCGGGCCGAACCAGCCCAGTTCGATCGCCTCGTCGCGGGTGACCACCCACGCCCGGTCCGCCAGGACCTCGCGCCAGACGGCGTGGACGTCCCCGGCCGCGCCCGGCACGGCGTACAGATGGCGCGCGCGGCCCTCGCCGCCGAGCCGCGCGACGCCCGCGCGCAGCTCCCAGTCCTCGTCGAAGTCGTAGCGCGCGTCGGGGTCCCGCGGGATGTCCACCATGCCGTGGTCGGCGGTGATGTAGAGCGCCGAGCGCGGCGGGAGCTGCTCGGCCAGACGCTGGGCGAGGCGGTCGACGTACATCAGCTGGCCGCGCCAGGCGTCGGAGTCCACGCCGTGGCGGTGGCCGTTGCCGTCGAGTTCGGCGTAGTACGTGTAGACCAGGGCGCGGTCGGCCGCGGCCAGCCGCTCGGCGGCGAAGTCCATCCGGTCCTCGGCGGACAGCCTGCCGTGGAAGGAGCCGCCGGAGAGCGCGATGCGGGTGAGCGGGGTGTGCTCGAAGTGCGGCGCGGTGACCTGGCAGGTGGCGACCCCGGCGGCGTCGGCGAGCTGGAAGACGGTGGGGTACGGCTGCCACAGGTACGGGTCGGTCCACGGCTGCCAGCGCAGCTGGTTCATCAGCTCGCCGGTCGCCGGGTCGAGCACGGTGTAGCCGGGCAGCCCGTGGGCGCCGGGGACCCGGCCGGTGCCCACGGAGGCGAGCGAGGTGGCGGTGGTGGAGGGGAAGCCCGCGGTGATGGGCTGCCCGGTGCCGCTCCGGGAGGTGGGCAGCAGGGAGGTCAGGAAGGGGGCCTCGTCGGGGTGGGCGGCCAGCAGCTCCCAGCCCATGCCGTCCACGAGGAAGACGCACGCGCGGTCGGCGGGCTTGAGCTCCAGGCCCGAGGACAGCCCGGGCACGCCCTGCCCGGCGGCGACCGCGGGCAGCAGGTCGGCCAGCGACGCCTCGCCGTAGCGCGGCACGGGGGCGGTGCGGGGGTCCAGGGGGGCCGGATCGTGCGCGGCCGGGCCGTGCGGGAGGGACTGGACCATCAGCGGGTGCCGGAGGTCGCCGCGGTGGCCTCGGACAGCGCCTGCGCGAAGGTGAGCGCCTGGCGGACGGTGTCGGGGCCGTCGCCCGCCTCGCTGACGCGCAGCGAGAGGTCGTCGGCGGTGAGAGAGCCCGTGTAGCCGTGGTCCGCCTCGCAGTTGGGGTCGCCGCAGTTGGCGGGCTCCATGTCCAGCCGGGAGACGGCGCCCCAGCCGATGGTGAGGACGACCTCGCGCGGCAGGGTGCCGGGGGTGTACGACTCGGGGTTGGCGACGACGCGGCTGAGGACGACCGACGAGATGCGCTCCAGCTTCACCGACTCGGTGGAGGTCGTGGCGTACGGCGAGGGGGAGGTGCCGTCGGCGGGCTGCTCGTCGGTGTGGCTGACGATGAACCGGGTGTCGGTGAGCACCAGCACCGTGACGTGGCGGCGGACCTCGTTGGAGTCGAAGGTCGTCTCCTGGTGGACCACGTACGAGGAGACGGGCTCGCCGCCCACGGCGGACTCGACCGCCTCGGCCACGAGAGCCGGGTAGTAGCCGCTGCGCTCGATGGCCTCGCGCAGCCCCTGGGTGGTCGTACCGGTCTTCGCCATGCGGCCCATCCTACGGGGATCGGGCGGATCAGTACGCGGGCAGGCGGCGGGGCCCGAGGTCGGCCCAGGCGGGGTGGGCCGCGCCGGAGGGGGCGGGCGGATCGGCGACGCGGACGGCGGCGTCCAGGACGGTCAGCCCGCGGGCGGCGACGACCACCGGCTCCAGGTCGACGGAGACGACCTCGGGGTGGTCCTCGACCAGCCGGGAGACGCGCAGCAGCAGCTCCTCCAGCGCGGCGGTGTCCACCGGCCGGGCGCCGCGCCAGCCGAACAGCACGGGCGCGGAGCGGATGGAGCGGACCAGTTCGGCGGCGTCCCGGTCGGTGACGGGGACGAGCCGGTGCGCGGTGTCGCCCAGCAGCTCCGAGGGCGGGCCGGCCAGCCCGAAGGAGAGCACCGCGCCGATGGCCGGGTCCACGGTGGCCTTCACCACGGTGTCCACGCCGCGGGGGGCCATGGCCTGGACGACGGGCCGCAGCTCGGCGGGCTTGCCCAGGTTCTCGGTCAGCCTGTCGTAGGCGCGCCGCAGCCCGGCCTCGCTGCCGATGTCCAGCCGTACGCCGCCGAGGTCGGGGCGGTGGCGCAGGTGGGGGGCGGTGGTCTTCAGGGCCACGGGGTAGCCCAGCCGCTTCGCCGCGGCGCGGGCGGCCCGGGCGTCGGGGGCCGGCAGGACGGGCTGCACCGCCACTCCGTAGCACCTCAGCAGCTCGGCCGTCTCCTCACCGCTCAGCGGCGTGCTGCGGCGCGCGCCGCGGTCCGGCTCGCGGACGCGGGCCAGCAGGGCCGCGGCCGCCGCCTCGTCGATGTCGTCGTACTCGGGCACCCGGCCTGGCTCCTCGGCGTCGCGCCGCCACTGCGCGTAGCGGACCGCCTCCGACAGGGCGTCCACGGCGCGTTCGGGGGCGGGGTAGGCGGGCAGGCGGCGCTCGGCCAGGGCGGCGTCCAGGCCCTCGATGGCCAGGTGGACGACGACCACCGGCTTGGCCGGCGCGCCCTCGCCTCCCCCGCCGGCCGCGGCCTCGCGCAGCGCCTCGGCCAGCTCGACCGCGTCGTGGGCGCTCCGGGCGCCGCGGGTGCCGTCCACCCAGGGGATGGCGGTGACCACGACGGCGTCGGTGGCCGGGTCGGCGAGGGTGGCGGCCAGGGCCCGCCGGAAGTCCCCGGGGGCGGCCTCGGTGGTCAGGTCGGTGACGGGCTGCGGGCGCAGGCCCCGGGCCAGGCAGGCGTCGTAGGTGAGCAGGCACAGCGACTCGGCGTTGCCGAGGATGCCCACGCGCGGGCCCGCGGGCAGCGGCTGGGTGGCCAGCAGCACGCCGGCGTCGATGAGCTCGGTGACGGTGTCGACGCGGATGACCCCGGCCTGCCGCAGCAGCGAGGAGACCGTGGCGTCGGGGGTGCGGCCGGCGGGGACGGCGTGGCCGGGGGGCGGGGCGCTGGCGTTGTGCCGGGCGCCCTTGACCACGACGATCGGCTTGCGGGCGGCGGTGCGCCGGGCCAGGCGGTTGAACTTCCTGGGGTTGCCGAAGGACTCCAGGTACATCAGGACCACGTCGGTGTCGGGGTCGTCGTCCCAGTACTGGAGCACGTCGTTGCCGGAGACGTCGGCGCGGTTCCCGGCGGAGACGAAGCTGGAGACGCCGCCGATCCCGTGGCCGCGGCGGTGCAGCCCGGCGAGCACGGCGATGCCGATGGCGCCGGACTGGGTGAACAGGCCGATGCGCCCGCGCTCGGGCGTCTCGGGCGACAGGGTGGCGTTGAGCCGGACGTCCGGGGCGGTGTTGATCAGCCCGAAGGCGTTGGGCCCGATGATGCGCATCCCGTACGAGCGGGCCTGCCGCACCAGTTCGCGCTGTGCGTCGCGGCCGAAGTCGGCGGAGAGGACGACCAGCCCCTGCACGCCCCGCTCGCCGCACTCGGCGACCACGCCGGGCACCCTCTCGGCGGGGACGGCGACGACGGCGAGGTCGACGGGCTCGGGGATCTCGCGCACCGAGCGGTGGGCGGGCACCGAGTCGATCTCGGTCCGGCCCTCCTCGAGCGCGTGGTTGACGGCGTAGACGCGGCCGGTGAAGCCCGCCGCGCGCAGGCTCCCCAGGACCGAGCGCCCGGCCCCGCCCGGGCTGCGGCTGGCGCCGATGACGGCGACCACGCCGGGGGCCAGCAGCCGGTGGACGGAGCGGGCCTCGGCGCGCTGCTCGCGGGCCCGCATGACCGCCAGGGACTGCTCGGTCGGGGTGATGCCGAAGGTGAGGTGGACCGCGCCGTCCTCGAAGCTGCGCTTCTGGGAGTAGCCGGCGTCGGTGAAGACCTTGACCATCTTGGTGTTGGCGGGCAGCACCTCGGCGACGAAGCGCCGCACCCCGCGTTCGCGGGCGCAGGCGGCGATGTGCTCGAGCAGGGCGGAGCCGACGCCGCGGCCCTGGTGGTCGTCGCGGACGAGGAAGGCGACCTCGGCCTCGTCGGCGGGGAAGGAGGCGGGGCGGCCGGTGGGGTCGATGCGGTCGTAGCGGACGGTGGCGATGAACTCGCCGCCGACGATGGCGGCCAGGCCGACCCGGTCGACGTAGTCGTGGTGGGTGAAGCGGCGCACGTCGCGGTCGGAGAGCCGGGGGTAGGGGGCGAAGAAGCGGTAGTACTTGGACTGGTCGGAGACCTGCTCGTAGAACCTGACCAGGCGTTCGGCGTCATCGGGGGTGATGGGGCGGACCCGGGCCGTACCGCCGTCGCGCAGCACCACGTCGGCTTCCCAGTGGGCGGGGTAGGCAGGCTCGCTCGGCGTCCGCATGGGGGTCAGCCTAGTCACCGGTGCGCGGGATCGCGGAGGTGTCGGTCCCCTGTCCGGCCGCCCGGCCGCCCGCGCGCTCGTCGACCTCCCCGGCCGGCCTCCTCGGTCTCCCCCGCCGGTCTCCCCTGCCGGTTTCCCCGGCCTCCCCGGGCGCTCGTCTGTGCGAAGCTGGGCCGGACCCCGGACGCACCGTCCGACTCGACCCGATCCGACCCGACTCGACCAGATCACGCCGGACCTGATACGACTCGATCCGATCTGATCCGTTTCGATCCGAAGGGCACCACCATGGCTGAGCGCCGTGTCACCGTCGGCTGGCCCGAGGGCCTGCACGCCCGCCCCGCCGCGGTCTTCGTCCGCGCCGTGACCTCCTCGGGGGTCCCCGTCACCGTGGCCAGGCCGGGCGGCGAGCCGGTCAACGCCGCGTCGATGCTCTCGGTGCTGGGCCTGGGGGTGGAGGGCGGCCAGGAGATCGTGCTGGCCTCCGGCGCCGGGGACGCCGAGGCCGCCCTGGACCGGCTGGCGAAGCTGGTCTCCGAGGGGCTCGACGAGCTGCCCGGGGCGGGCTGAGGGCGGCGCCGGGCGCCGGGCCGGGCCCGTACACGGCACTGGATACGGACCCGGCGTCGAAAACCGCGGAAAATCACCGGCAAAGGCGGTGGAGGGTGCTCCCCCACCGCCTTTTCCGTATCCGGAGCGTTCCCGGCGCGTATTCCCCGCGTATTCCCGTCCTGTGTATACGAACCCTGTTACGCATTGTCGCCCGACGTGTTTACGGTGTGTTTCGTTCTTCTCACCGCGCCCCTGGGGCGGCCCCCGCGCACGGCCACCGGCCGCTGCTCGCGGCGCACCGCGACGGAGCGCTCCACATGGGCGCTCGCCAGGGCGCGCGCCCGCTCGGCGTCGCCGCGCGCGACGGCGTCCACGATGGCGCCGCGCTCCTGCCAGACGGCGCTCGCGCGCAGCGGCGGCTCCGCGGCGTACACCCAGGTGATCTTGCGTCGCAGCTGGGTGAGCAGCGAGGCCAGGCTGGGGCTGCCGGAGGCCTGGGCGAGCGTCTCGTGGTACCAGTCCCCCAGTGCCTTCAGGTCGGACAACTGGCCCTGCTCCGCGCGCTGCCGGCCCAGGCGGACCAGCCCGCGCAGCACCCTCAGCTGCGCCTCGGTGCGGCGCTGGGCGGCCCGGGCGGTGCCCAGCGGCTCCAGCAGGGCGCGGATGTCCAGCAGGTCGGCGGCCTCCTGCTCGGTGGGCTCGGCGACGCAGGCGCCCGCGTGGCGGCGGGAGGTGACGAAGCCCTCCGACTCCAGCGTCCGCAGGGCCTCGCGCACCGGCACCCGCGAGACGCCGTAGCGCCTGGCGAGGAGTTCCTCGGTGAGCCGCGCCCCGGGCGGGAACGCGCCGGAGACGATGTCGTCGCGGACCGCAGTGCACACCATGTGCGCGGAAATGCGCATGGTCGGACCTCCGCTGTCGTCTCCACGTTTCCCGAAGTGCCGCAGAGTCGCACTGTATTCCACCGCCACGCGTTTTCCGATCCCCACCGGAAAACAGACGCAAAACATCCGCCGCGCGACCTCGCGGGTCGCGCGGCGGATGCCGGCGGGGGTTTCCGGGCGCTTTCCGGGCCGGGCGCCTCCCGGGCCGGGGAGTCCGTCAGACGTCGACGCCCTTGGCGGCCAGGTAGGTGATCGGGTTGATGTCCGAGCCGTAGTAGGCGCCGTTGCGGGCCTCGAAGTGCAGGTGCGGGCCCGTGCTGTTGCCGGTGGAGCCGACCGCGCCGATCCGCTGGCCGCCGCCGACCTTCTGGCCGGGCGAGACGTTCGTGGCGGACAGGTGGGCGTACTGGGTGTACTTGCCGTCGGCGTGGCGGATGACGATCTGGTTGCCGTACGCGCCGCCCCAGCCGACCGTCACCACGGTGCCCGGTCCGACGGACCGCACGGCGGTGCCGGTGTTGGCGGGGAAGTCGATGCCGCTGTGCTTGCCGGAGGACCAGGAGGCGCCGGCCTGCTTGTACGTGGTGGTGGTGTCCACGCCCGCGACCGGGTCGGTGTAGCCGGAAGCGGCACGGCGCTCGGCGGAGCGCTCGGCGCGCTCGGCGGCGACCGCGCGCTCCTTCCGGGCGGCCTCGCGCTCCTCGGCCGCCTTCGCGGCGGCGCGCTCCTTCGCGGCCTTCTCCGCGGCGGCGGCACGCTGCTTCGCGGCCTGCTCCGCGGCGTCGGCCCGCTCCGCGGCGGCCTGCTCGGCGGCGACCTTCTTCGCGGCGTCGGCGGCGCGCTGCTGGGCCTGCGCCTGGGCCCGGACGTCGTCGGCGATCGTGTCGCCCACGGCCATGGCCTGGACGAAGCCCAGGGCGTAGGTCCTGGAGTCCCCGTCCGGCGCGGCGATCGCGGGGGTGGCGGCGGCGCCGACCACACCGGTGACGGCCAGGGCGGCGGCCCCCACCAGACCGGCGCGGGTGCGCACGGAGCGGCTGGAGAGGTGGTGCTTCTCGGTGAGGTTCTCGGTGAGCCCGGTGAGGTTGTCGGTGAGCCCGGTGAGCTTCTCGGTCAGCTTCTCGGCGAGCTGCGCGGTGGTACGGGTGAACGCCATGAACGGCGTGCTCCTTTCCTTCCTTCTCGCCTACCGGGTTAGCTGTCGGGTTCGGAGCAGGAAGGTCTCCTACGAGCGCGCGGCTCGATTCACCCCAGGTGCCTCGGAAGAGGGCCTCCTCCAGCGCGGAACGGCGGGAGGGTGGGTCCCCGGCTCCCCTCGTGGGGGACTCGGCGATCGCTGCCGTCGGCCACGGTCGCGGTCACTTCTGACGAGCAGCGAGATCGACGCTAAACGGACAAATTTGAGCGAGCAAGCAAATAGGGGCTTTTGTAGGCCATGCCACATGAGACCTCCCCCGGAAAGCCCCAAACTCGGACATAGCGAAGGCCCTTGGTGTGACAACCACACCAAGGGCCTTCGTCGTCGGGGCCGCCCGGGGGCGGCCGGCGGTCACTGGTCCGTGACGACCGTCACCTCTCCGATGCCCAGGTCCCGCACCGTGTCGGCGATCTGTGACGCGTCTCCCACCAGCACCGTCACCAGGCGGTCCGCCGGGAAGGCGGCCACGGCCGCCGCCGTCGCCTCCACGGTGCCGGTCTCGGCGAGGCGGGCGTACAGCCGCGCCTGGTAGTCGTCGGGGAGGTGCTGCTCCACCTGGTCGGCGAGGGTGCCGGCCACGGCCGCCGCCGTCTCGTAGCGCAGCGGGGCGACGCCCACCAGGTTCTGCACGGCCGTGTCGCGCTCGGCGTCGGTGAGGCCCTCCTCCGCCAGGGTGCGCAGCACCCGCCACAGGTCGTCCAGCGCGGGCCCGGTCACATCGGTGGCCACCGAGCCGTTGATCGCCAGGAGTGAGGCGCCGGTGCCCTCGGGTGACGAGCGCAGCACCTGGGCGAAGGCCCGCACGCCGTAGGTGTAGCCCTTCTCCTCGCGCAGCACCCGGTCCAGCCGGGAGGTCAGCGTGCCGCCCAGGCAGTACGTGCCGAGCACCTGGGCGGGCCAGACGCGGTCGTGCCGGTCGGGGCCGACCCGGCCGATGAGGAGCTGGGTCTGCACCGCGCCGGGCCGGTCCACGATGACCACCCGGCCGGTGTCGTCCGCGGTGATCGGCGGGACCGGGCGGGGCCCGGCGGCCGGACCCGTCCAGTCGCCGAGGGTGTCGGCCAGGGCCTTGTCCAGGTCCACCCCGGTGAAGTCGCCGACCACCACGGCCGTGGCCGTCGAGGGCCGTACGTGCTCCTCGTAGAAGGCGCGCACCGCCGCGGCGTCGATGTTCCTGATGGTCTCCTCGGCGCCCTGGCGGGGGCGCGAGAGCCGGGAGTCGGCCGGGAACAGCTCCTTGGACAGCGCGATGGCGGCCCGGCGGGCGGGGTTGGCCAGCTCGTGCGGGATCTCGTCCAGGCGGTTGCGCACCAGCCGCTCGACCTCCCCCTCCGGGAAGGCGGGCGCCCGCAGCGCGTCGGCGAGCAGGCCGAGGGCCTTGGTCAGCCGGGAGGCCGGGACCTCCAGGGAGACCCGCAGGCCGGGGTGGTCGGCGTGGGCGTCCAGGGTGGCTCCGCAGCGCTCCAGCTCCGCGGCGAACTCCTCGGCGCTGTGCTTGTCGGTCCCCTCGCTCAGCGCCCGGGCCATGATCGCGGCCACGCCCTCCCGCTCCCGCGGCTCGGCGTCCAGCGGCGCGACGAGGTTGACCTCGACGGCGACGACCTTCTGGCCGGGGCGGTGGCAGCGCAGCACGGTCAGCCCGTTGGGCAGCTCGCCGCGCTCGGGGGCCGGGAACGCCCACGGCCTGGGCTCGCCGCCGCGGGGCTGGGGGTGGAACTCCATCGACATTCCGTTCTGGGCCGTGGCGTCGCTCACTGAGCGGCCTCCTGGTCGTGGGTGTCGGCGGCGGCACCGGCCTCGGAGACGGTGGCGCCCTCGGAGACGTCGGCCGCGGTGTCGGGGGCGGTCGCCTGGGTGGGTTCGTAGACCAGCACCGCGCGGTTGTCGGGGCGCAGCCGGGCCGCGGCCACCGCGCGCACCTCCTCGGCGGTGACCCGGAGCACGCGCTCCACCGCGGTCAGGGCGAGCTGGGGGTCGCCGAACAGCACCGCGTAGCGGCACAGCTCGTCGGCGCGGCCGCCGACCGTGGCCAGCCGGTCCAGCCACTCGCGCTCCAGCAGGGCCTGGGCGCGCTCCATCTCCGCCGGGGTCGGGCCCTCCTCGGCGAAGCGGGCCAGCTCCTCGTCGACGGCCGCCTCGATGTCGGCGGTCTCGGCGTCGCCGGAGGCCTTCACGTCCAGCCACCCCATCGAGGGCGCGCCCGCCAGCCGCAGCATGCCGAAGCCGGCGGTGACGGCGGTGCGGTCGCGGCGGACCAGGCGGTTGTGGAGGCGGGAGGACTCGCCGCCGCCCAGCACGGTCAGCGCCACGTCGGCGGCGTCCGCCTCGCGGGTGCCGTCGTGCGGCAGCCGGTAGGCGGCCATCAGCGCCCGGGAGGGCACCTCCTCGTGGAGGATCTGCTTGACCTCCTCGCCGATGACGTCCGGCAGGGCGCCGTCGCGCGGCGGGCGCTTGCCGTCGTGGGAGGGGATGGACCCGAAGTACTTCTCGACCCAGGCGAGCGTCCGCTCCGGGTCGATGTCGCCGACGACCGCCAGCACGGCGTTGTTCGGCGCGTAGTAGGTGCGGAAGAAGTCCCGCGCGTCCTCCAGGGACGCGGCGTCCAGGTCGGCCATCGACCCGATGGGGGTGTGGTGGTACGGGTGGCCCTCGGGGTAGACCATCGCCGTCAGCCTCTCGAACGCGGTGCCGTAGGGCACGTTGTCGTACCGCTGGCGGCGCTCGTTCTTCACCACGTCGCGCTGGTTCTCCATGGACTCCTCGTCCAGGGCGGCCAGCAGCGACCCCATGCGGTCGGCCTCCAGCCACAGCGCCAGCTCCAGCTGGTGCGCGGGCATGGTCTCGAAGTAGTTGGTGCGCTCGAAGCTGGTGGTGCCGTTGAGCGAGCCGCCCGCCCCCTGCACCAGTTCGAAGTGGCCGTTCCCCTTCACCTGTGCCGATCCCTGGAACATCAGGTGCTCGAAGAGGTGCGCCAGACCGGTTCGTCCCTCGACCTCGTGGCGCGAGCCGACGTCGTACCAGAGGCAGACCGCGGCGACCGGCGTCTGGTGGTCCTCGGAGAGCACCACGCGCAGCCCGTTGGAGAGCCGGTGCTCGGTCGCCGTCAGACCGCCGGCGGTGGGCGGAGGGGAGGCCGTGTGAGCCATGGGCAGGGAGTCCCTTCGATCGCGATCGCGGACAGCGTCCTCACAACGCGTGTGTGGTCACTGTATGCAAGCGGCCGGACAAAGCGCGAAGTTCCCGTACGGTTCGGGGCGGGGACCCGGCTGTCAGTGCCGAGGTCCACAATGGTCACCGTCCGTCCCCTGCCCCCGCGCGGGGACACACAGTCCGCAGTACGCAAGAAGGAGTCGCAGCCGCGATGGCCCGCCGCAGCACGAAGACCCCGCCGTCCGGGGGAGAGTTCGAGGAGCGCATCCTCGACATCGACGTCGTCGACGAGATGCAGGGCTCCTTCCTGGAGTACGCCTACTCGGTCATCTACTCGCGCGCCCTGCCCGACGCGCGCGACGGCCTCAAGCCGGTGCACCGGCGGATCCTGTACCAGATGCACGAGATGGGCCTGCGGCCCGAACGGCCGTACGTCAAGTGCGCGCGCGTCGTCGGCGAGGTGATGGGCAAGCTCCACCCGCACGGCGACAGCGCCATCTACGACGCGCTGGTGCGCCTGGCGCAGCCCTTCTCCATGCGGCTGCCGCTGGTGGACGGCCACGGCAACTTCGGCTCGCTGGGCAACGACGACCCGCCCGCCGCGATGCGGTACACCGAGTGCCGGGCCACCCCGGCGGCCGGGCTGATGGTCGAGTCGATCGACGAGGACACCGTCGACTTCGCGCCCAACTACGACGGCAGCGAGCAGGAGCCGGCCGTCCTGCCGTCGGCCTACCCGAACCTGCTGGTCAACGGCGCGTCGGGCATCGCGGTCGGCATGGCCACCAACATGCCCCCGCACAACCTGGGCGAGGTGATCGCCGCCGCCCGGCACCTGATCAAGCACCCCGGCGCGGACCTGGAGACGCTGATGCGCTTCGTGCCGGGTCCGGACCTGCCCACCGGCGGCCGGATCGTCGGGCTGGACGGCATCAGGGACGCGTACGCCAGGGGGCGCGGCACCTTCAAGATCCGCGCCACGGTCTCCGTGGAGAACGTGACCGCGCGGCGCAAGGGCCTGGTCGTCACCGAACTGCCCTTCAACGTCGGCCCGGAGAAGGTCATCTCCAAGATCAAGGACCTGGTCAACGGCAAGAAGATCCAGGGCATCGCCGACGTCAAGGACCTCACCGACCGCGAGCACGGGCTGCGGCTGGTCGTCGAGATCAAGAACGGCTTCAACCCCGAGGCCGTCCTGGAGCAGCTCTACAAGCTGACGCCGATGGAGGAGTCCTTCGGCATCAACAACGTGGCCCTGGTCGACGGCCAGCCGCTGACGCTGGGCCTGAAGGAGCTGCTGGAGGTCTACGTCGACCACCGCTTCACCGTGGTGCGGCGGCGCAGCGAGTTCCGGCGCGGCAAGCGGCGGGACCGGCTGCACCTGGTCGAGGGCCTGCTGGTGGCGCTGGTCGACATCGACGAGGTCATCCGGATCATCCGCTCCAGCGAGAACGCCGCGCGGGCCAAGGAGGCGCTGATCGCCCGGTTCGGCCTGTCCGAGGTCCAGACGCAGTACATCCTCGACACCCCGCTGCGCCGTCTGACGAAGTTCGACCGGATCGAGCTGGAGGCCGAGCGCGACCGGCTGAACGCCGAGATCGAGGAGCTGACCCGCATCCTGGACTCCGACGCGGAGCTGCGGAAGCTGGTCTCCTCGGAACTGGGCGCGGTCGCCCGGAAGTACGGCACCCCGCGCCGCACCGAGCTGCTGTCCTCGGCGGACGTCCCGGTCGCGGCCGTCCCGCTCCAGGTCGCCGACGACCCGTGCCGGGTGCTGCTGTCCTCCACCGGGCTGCTGGCCCGCACCGCGGGCGGCGAGCCGGCCCCCGACGCCTCCGCCCGGCGCCGCAAGCACGACGTGATCGTCTCGGCCGTCCCCGCGACGGCCCGGGGCGAGGTGGGCGCGGTGACCTCCACCGGGCGCCTGCTGCGGATCTCGGTCGTCGACCTGCCCCAGCTCCCGGAGAACTCCGCGCCGAACCTGGCGGGCGGCGCCCAGTTCACGGAGTTCCTCTCCCTGCGGGAGGGCGAGGAGCTGGTGTGCCTCACCACGCTGGACGAGTCCTCGCCTGGCCTGGCGCTGGGCACCGAGCAGGGCGTGGTCAAGCGGGTGGTGCCCGACTATCCGGCCAACAAGGACGAGTTGGAGGTCATCACCCTCAGGGAGGGCGACCGGATCGTCGGCGCGGTGGAGCTGCACACCGGTGACGAGGACCTGGTCTTCATCACCGACGAGGCGCAGCTGCTGCGCTTCCCGGCCGGGCAGGTGAGGCCGCAGGGCCGTCCCGCGGGCGGTGTGGCGGGCGTCAAGCTCGGCCAGAACGCGAAGGTGATCTCCTTCACCGCCATCGACCCGGCCGCCGACGCGGTGGTCTTCACGGTCGCGGGCTCGCACGGCACGCTGGTCGACGGGGTGGGCACGGCCAAGCTGACGCCGTTCGACCAGTACCCGCGCAAGGGCCGGGCCACGGGAGGGGTGCGCTGCCACCGCTTCCTCAAGGGCGAGGACTGCCTGTCCTTCGCCTGGGCCGGCACCTCTCCCGCCCGCGCGGCGGACGCCAAGGGCTCGCCGGTGGAGCTGCCGGAGCCGGATCCGCGCCGCGACGGCTCGGGCACCCCGCTGGCCAAGGCGGTCTCGGCGGTCGCCGGCCCGGTGTGAGGGCCCGGTGCGGCCGCCCGGCGCGTACCGCCCGCACCGCCGGGTCGTCCGGAGGCGGTCCGTTCCGGCCGGAAGCCGGGCGGCGGCTCAGTCAGGGGGCCGCGCACGGCGCCGGCGGCCCCGTGCCCCCTCCCCCGCACGGCGCCTCCCCGGTGCCAGGGGCGCCGGGGAGGCCGGCCGGCTCGCGCCGGCCGGGACACGGGGGCACGGGGCCGCCGGGTCCGCGTCCCGCGCTCAGGGCCGTACGTAGCGCAGGACGCCCCACATGCTGTCCGGGCTCGCCTCCTGCGGGGATCCGGTGGCCCGGCAGGCCGCCAGTTCCCCGCGCACGGCGTCGGCGTCGATGCCGGAGCCGATCAGCACGAGCTGCGTCAGACGCGGCTCACCGCTCCCCCACGGCCCGGGGTCGAAGCGCAGGAAGCGGCCGACCGTGTGCAGCCCGTACTTCTGCCGGTGCCCGGGCACGCCGAAGTGGACGAAGCCCTTGATCCGGTACAGGCCGTCGGGCCTGCCGTCGAGGAACTCCATGAGCCGGCGCGGGTCCACCGGCTCGCCGGTGGTGAACTCCACGCTCTGGTAGGCGGCGTGGAGGTGCCCGTCGTGCCCCTCGCCGCACCCGCGCCCGCCGTCGCGGATCTCGGCCCACACGTCCTCGAAGGAGAGCTGGCGCACGCCCTGCGCGCCGTCCTCGCGGGGCCGGGAGTCGAAGAGCAGCTCCGGGTCGACGCGCCCGTGCGAGGCGCGGACGACGGGCACGCCCCGGCCGAGCCTGCGCACCTGCGCGGTCAGGTCCGACAGCTCGTCCTCCCCGACCCGGTCCGCCTTGTTGAGCACCACCAGGTCGGCCATCGCCACATGCCGCTCCAGTTCCGGATGCCTGGTCCGGGTCGCCTCGAACTCCGCCGCGTCGACGACCTCGACCAGCCCGCCGTAGGCGATGTTCTCCTCGGCGCTGGAGAGGATCATCCGGATCAGGGTCTCCGGCTCGGCCAGGCCGCTGGCCTCCACGACGATGACGTCGATGCGCGCCGAGGGACGCGCGAGCCGCTCCAGCATCGCGTCCAGGTCACCGGTGTCGACGGCGCAGCACAGGCAGCCGTTGCCCAGGGAGATCATCGAGTCGACCTGCCCGGCCACCGTCATGGCGTCGATCTCGATGCTGCCGAAGTCGTTGACGACCACACCGATCCGGGTGCCGCCGCTGTGGGCGAGGAGGTGGTTGAGCAGGGTGGTCTTCCCCGATCCCAGGAAACCGGCGAGGACGACGACCGGGATCCGCTTCCTGACCAAGCTCGCGCCTCCATCGTGCGGGTGGCAGCCGTACCGGGACGGCTGCCGATCGTAGCCGACGGCCTCCGCCGTGCCGGGTCCGCCCGGATCCACCGGAAGGACTCCCCCGGCGGGAGGGGTTAGGCTCGCCCGTGTGAGTACCTGCTCGACCGCCTCCCGGGCGCTGGCCGAACCGCTCGCGGCCACCGCCGCGGCGGCCCGGACGTGGCTGCTGGTCGAGCAGCCCGGACCGTGGGGGGCCAGGGCCCTCACCGACAGCCGTCTCGACCGGGACCTCGGCCGTGCGCTGGAGCGGGCCGCCGGCGGCACCGGCGTACGCGTCGCGCTGATCCGCCGCCCCGGCCGCCACCCGGACCTCCACGGTTCCGAACGCCGGGTCTTCCTCGCCCACACCCTCCCCGGCCGCTCCTGGGTGCGCACCGCCCTGCTCGCCGGCCCCGGGGAGCTGCGCGACCTCGACGCGGACGCCATGGCCTCGCTCGGCGCGGGCGACCACGGCGGGCTGTGGGAGCCGTACGACGGCGACCCCCTGGCCCTGGTGTGCACCAACGGCAGGCGCGACCGCTGCTGCGCCGTCCTCGGCCGCCCGCTCGCCGCCGAGCTGGCCGCCTCCGGCGCCGGCGAGGTGTGGGAGACCACCCACCTCGGCGGCCACCGCTTCGCGCCCACTCTGCTGGCCCTGCCCTACGGCTACGCGTACGGCAGGCTGGCGGGCCACGCCGTCAAGGGTGTGCTGGACGGGCTGCGGCGCGGCCGGATCGTCACCGACGGCTGCCGGGGCCGCTCGGCCTGGGACCGGCCGGGCCAGGCCGCCGACCTGGCGGTCCGCGAGCTGACGGGCGAGACGGGCGCCGACGCCCTGACGGTCGCGGAGATCGCGGGCGCCGCTCCCGGGTGGAGCGTCACGGTGGCCCACGCCGACGGCCGCGCCTGGCGCGTCACGGTCGCCGAGAACACCGACGTACCGCCCGCGCCCGCCAGCTGCGGCGCCGCTCCCGCTCCCCGGTCCCGGGTGACGGCCACGGCCGTGGCTCCGCTCTGACCCGCCGCTCCGCTGATCCGCTGATCCGCAGCCCCGGCCCCGCCCGGACCGGCGGCCCCGCGCGAGGGGCGCTCAGACGGCGCCCGCCCCCGTCAGCGCCCGTACCTCCGTCTCCGCGTACCCGGCCCCGTCCGCGGGCTCCGGGGAGAGGAGCGTGCCCAGCCGGCCCGCCAGGAAGCCGAGCGGGACGGAGACCAGGGCCGGATTGTGCAGCGGGAAGACGGCGAAGTCCCACTGCGGCAGCAGGGCCCCCGGACCGCCGGAGACGGCCGGGGAGAGCGCGGCCAGGGCGACGGCGGAGACGAGACCCCCGTAGACCGACCACAGGGCGCCGCGGGCGGTGAAGCGCCTTCGGAAGAGCGCGTACAGCAGCACCGGCACGTTGGCCGAGGCGGCGACCGCGAGGGCGAGCCCGACGAGGAGGGCGGCGTTCGCCTCGCGGACGGCCAGGGCCAGGGCCGTGGCGACCGCGCCGACGGCGACCGCCGCGCACCTCGCCGCCGCGGTCCCGCCGCGGGGCGGCCGGCGCCGGCGGCGGCCGGGCGAGGCGCGCAGGTCGTGGACGACGGACGCCGAGGAGGCGAGGGTGAGGCCCGCGGCCACCGCCAGGGCGGTGGTGAGGGCGACCGCGGCGACCACCGCGAACAGCACCGCTCCCCCGGCCGAACCGGCCCCGCCGCCCAGTTCGAGGGCGAGCAGCGGGACGGCGGCGTTCCCCGAGGCGTCCGCGGCGCGTACGGCCTCCGGGCCCACCAGGGCCGTGGCGCCGAGGCCCAGCACGACCGCCGTCAGGCAGAGGCCGCCGGTCAGCCCGGTCGCCCAGAGCGCCGAGCGCCGGGCGGCGCGGGCGGTGGGAACGGTCAGGAAGCGGGCCAGGACGTGCGGCATCCCGGCGGTGCCCAGGACGAGCGCCAGAGCGAGGCTGACGAGGTCCAGCCGCGCGGTCCAGCCGTGGCCGCGCTCGGGCGCGAGGAGGCCGGAGCCGGAACCGGAACCGGAACCGGAACCGCCGCGCTCGGCCGCGGCGGCCGCCAGGGCGGCCGGATCGCCGCCGTGGCGCAGCAGCACGAGCACCGCGAGCACGGCGGCGCACGCGAGGAGCAGACCTGCCGCGGCGGTCTGGAGCCAGGTGGTCGCGCGCATGCCCCCGCACGAGACGTGGACCGCCACCAGCACGCCGACCCCGAGGACGGCGCAGGCCCGGACCGTGGGCCCGCCGCCCAGGAGCAGCGCGACCGCACCGCCCGCGCCGGCCGTCTGGGCGACGAGGCAGAGGAGCGAGACGGTGACCGACGAGACGCCCACGGCGATCCGGACCGGGCGCTCGCGCATCCGGACGGCGACCACGTCGGCGAGGGTGAGGCGGCCGCAGTTGCGGACGGACTCGGCGAGGAGGAGGGCCAGCGGCCAGGCGGCGAGGAGTCCGGCGCAGAACGGCAGGCCGCCGTCGCCGCGGAGGGCGATCGTCCCGGCGGCGCCGAGGAGGGCGGCGGCGGGCAGGTGGCCGCCCGCGAGGGCGAAACCGTTGGCCATCGGCGAGAACAGTCGGCCGCCCGTGTGGAACTCCTCCGGCGGGCCGTGACGACCGCGGCCCGCCCGGCGCGTGATCGCCGGAGTGGCTGCGACGGCGACGGTGACGGCGACGGCGCAGAGCAGCAGCGGGGTCAGGGTCGGGTGGCCGCCGGTCACCGGGCCGGGCTTCTCCGGTCCGGGGCCGGGCCGTCCGCCGTACGGGCCAGGTCCTGGGTGTGCCAGCGCAGCTCCAGGGCCGTCCCGTCCCGGTACAGCCGCGCGTGCCGGGCGTACGCCCAGGCCGGCAGGGAGACGGCGGCGAGCTGCGCGAGGAAGGCGGCCGTCCCCACCGTGAACGGCCCGCCGCCCAGCGGGCGGTCCAGCAGACCGGGCGCGGCCCCGACGGCGACCGCGTACGCCAGCTGGCAGGCGAGGAAGGCCGCGCAGGCGGGCAGGACGAAGCGGCGGTGGCGGCGGCGCGCCTCCTGGAAGGCCGCGCTGCGGTGGACGGCGAGGAAGGCGGCGGTACGCGTGTCGGCGGGGGCCCCCGCACCGGGGGCGGGCGGCCGGGGGGCGGGCGCCGCGGGGCCGTCGTGCTCCTCCCCCCAGCCGGAGGCGAGGGTGTCGTACCAGGGGTCGTCGATCCGCATGCCCCAGGATGGGCAGACCCCCGGCCCCGAGGCGGACCAATGCGGACTCTTCACCCTTTCAGGGGATGATTCACAGGGCGTCCCGCAAGCCGGGAGGAGGGGCGGGCGGGGCCCGGAGAGCACCGCCCCCGTCCCGGGCGGGCCGGGGCGGGGGCGGAGGCGGTGGAGGGGGCTGCGGGAGGCGCGGAGCGGTACGCGCCGGTCAGACGTCGATCCGGGAGCGGTCCAGCGTCGCCGCGGAGGTGGTGATGAACTCCTTGCGCGGCGCGACCTCGTTGCCCATCAGCAGGTCGAAGGTCTTCTCGGCGGCCTCCAGGTCGCTGATGTTGATGCGCCGCAGGGTGCGGTGGCGCGGGTCCATCGTCGTCTCCGCGAGCTGGTCGGCGTCCATCTCGCCCAGGCCCTTGTAGCGCTGGATGGAGTCCTTGAAGCGGATCCCCTTGCTCTGCAGCTCCAGCAGGGTCTGGCGCAGCTCGTTGTCGGAGTAGGTGTAGATGTACTTGCCCTGGCCGCGCCTGGGGTTGGTCAGCTCGATCCGGTGCAGCGGGGGCACGGCCGAGAAGACGCGGCCCTGCTCGACCATCGGCCGCATGTAGCGCTGGAAGAGCGTCAGCAGCAGGCAGCGGATGTGCGCGCCGTCGACGTCGGCGTCGGCCAGGAAGATGACCTTGCCGTAGCGCGCCTGGTCGATGTCGAAGGTCCGGCCGGAGCCCGCTCCTATGACCTGGATGATCGCGCCGCACTCGGCGTTCTTCAGCATGTCGGAGACGGACGACTTCTGGACGTTGAGGATCTTGCCGCGGATGGGCAGCAGCGCCTGGAACTCGGAGTTCCGGGCGAGTTTCGCGGTGCCGAGCGCCGAGTCGCCCTCGACGATGAACAGCTCGCTGCGGTCCACGTCGTCGCTGCGGCAATCGGCGAGCTTGGCCGGGAGGGCGGAGGACTCCAGGGCCGTCTTGCGGCGCTGGGCCTCCTTGTGCTGGCGGGCGGCGATGCGGGTGCGGGCCGCGGCGACGGTCTTCTCCAGCACCGAGCGGGCCTGCTGCTTGGCGTCGCGCTTGGTGGAGGTCAGGAACGCCTTCAGCTCCCTGGAGACGACCTGGGCCACGATCCGGGAGGCCGCCGAGGTGCCCAGCACCTCCTTGGTCTGCCCCTCGAACTGCGGCTCGGCCAGCCGTACGGTGACGACCGCCGTCATGCCCTCCAGGGCGTCGTCCTTGACGATGTCGTCCTCGGCGACGCGCAGCAGCTTGGCGGAGCGCAGCACCTCGTTCACGGTGCGGGTGACCGCGCGCTCGAAACCGGCGACGTGGGTGCCGCCCTTGGGGGTGGCGATGATGTTGACGAACGACCTGACCGTGGTGTCGTACCCCGTCCCCCAGCGGAGCGCGACGTCCACGCCCAGTTCGCGGGTGACCTCGGTGGGGATCATGTGGCCGCGCTCGTCCAGGACGGGGACGGTCTCCTTGAAGGTGCCCTGGCCCGTCAGGCGCAGCACGTCGCACAGCGGCCTGTCCTGGGCGAGGTACTCGCAGAACTCGCTGATGCCGCCGTCGTAGCGGAAGACCTCCCGCTCGGGCGGGGCGCCGTCGAGCCCGCGCTCGTCGCGGACGACGATCGTCAGGCCGGGCACCAGGAAGGCGGTCTGGCGGGCGCGGGCGTGCAGGTTCTCCAGGGAGAGCCGGGCGTCCTTGAGGAAGATCTGCCGGTCCGCCCAGTACCGCACGCGGGTGCCGGTGCGGGTCTTGGGGATCTTCTTGCCCTTGCGCAGACCGCTCGCCGGGTCGAAGGGGGCGTCCGGGCCGGACTCGGTGTAGATGCCCGGGACGCCGCGCCGGAAGCTGATGGAGTGGGTGCGGCCGTCGCGGTCGACCTCGACGTCGAGACGGGCGGACAGGGCGTTGACGACGGACGCGCCGACGCCGTGCAGACCGCCGGAGGCCGCGTACGACCCGCCTCCGAACTTGCCGCCGGCGTGCAGCTTGGTCATCACGACCTCGACGCCCGACAGTCCCGTCTTGGGCTCGACGTCGACGGGGATGCCGCGGCCGTTGTCCTGCACCTCGACCGAGCCGTCCTCGTGGAGGATCACCTCGATGTGGTCGCAGTGCCCCCCGAGGGCCTCGTCGACGGAGTTGTCGATGATCTCCCAGAGGCAGTGCATGAGCCCGCGGCTGTCGGTGGAGCCGATGTACATGCCGGGCCGCTTGCGCACCGCCTCCAGCCCTTCGAGGACGAGCAGGTGCCGCGCGGTGTAGTTGGAGCCGTCACGGTCCGCACCCGTGAGCAGGGCGGTGGACGGCATGGGGTTCCCCCTGCCGGAGGCCAGGGGAGTCTCGGCGGTCACGCGGTTCGCTCCTCGCTGAATTTCGCTGGGGATGGCTGTCTTGCGGGTCAGAGGGTACCGAGGCCATGGAGAGCCAAGGTGAAGCCACCCAGGAGAAGGCCCATGCTAAACCAGCATCGACCACGCGTTCGATAACTCGTCCGGGTGACGTGTACATCACGTTCCCTTCCGGGCATGAACCATCTAGGCTCCGGGCACGTCCTCAGGAACAGACCGGGAGACCGGCTCCGGAGGAGACAACCGAACAGACAACGTGAAGACGACAAAGATCAACACATCTCTGTAGACGGCTCATTCGCCGCCAACCCGGCAACATGTCAGCCACCTCACACAGAGATTTTCGAGGAAAAGCCACGAGCGGGAACGTTTTCGGCCTGGTTGGATGTTGACCCTGGTACGACAGCTCGTCGAGCTAGAGAAGAGGCGACGTGACTACTGTTCTGACCCCCGCGAGCCCGCTGACGGCCGCTGACCGCTGCGATCGCTGTGGCGCCCAGGCATACCTGCGTGTTGTGCTCGTCAGCGGTGGAGAGCTGCTGTTCTGCGCCCACCACGGCCGGAAGTTCGAGCCCGAACTCAAGAAGATCGCCGCGGAGATACAGGACGAGACCGAGCGGCTCAACGCCTCCCCCGCAGCGGCGGGTGAGGGTGAGCACTGACGGCTGACCTGCCGACCGGCGGCAAACGACGCGTCCCCATCCGACGAGCTCGGACCGGCCCAGGGCCGGACGCACGGGCGGTCACCCCTTCCCGGGGTGGCCGCCCGTTTGCCGTGGCGGCGGGGGCGGACGGAGGTGGGCTCCGGGCGCACGGACACCCCCGCGCGCCGGCGAAACGGGCACATGGAGGCTCCCTGACCGTACGGCCGTCCCCGTTCCCATCCCAGGGTGGGCCATGCGGGCGACATCCGCATCCCGGCGGTCCCCCGCACACGTCCGCGCACGCCGGAGGGCCGGAACCCCGTGGTTCGGGGT
>NZ_JARVKV010000232.1 GCF_029813835.1 Streptomyces sp. DH37 | reverse complement strand
CGCATCGCATCGCGGCGTCGACGGAGGATGTCTTCCTGTCCTTCCTGCCGCTCTCGCACACGTTCGAGCGCACCGGCGGCTATTACTATCCGATCGCGGCCGGCGCCTGCGTCGCCTATGCGCGATCGGTGCCGCTGTTGTCGGAGGACCTGAGGCAGGTGCGGCCCACGGTCTTGATCTCTGTGCCGCGAATCTATGAGCGCATCTACGCGCTGATCATGCAGCATCGCGCAACGGCAGGCGCCGTCGAGCGCGCGCTGCTCGATCTCACGCTCGCCATTGGCGGCCGGCGCTTTGACGCGCGGCAGGGACATGGCGCGTTGTCGCTGCGTGACCGGCTGGCCTGGCCGCTGCTCAAGCGGTTGGTCGCGGACAAGGTGCTGGCGCAGCTTGGGGGGCGC
>NZ_JARVKV010000231.1 GCF_029813835.1 Streptomyces sp. DH37 | reverse complement strand
TCCCAGAAGGGGTTCTCGCCCTCGGTGAAGCCGGGGAACGCCGGTCCGTCCTCCATGCTGCCCGCGGCCATGGACGCGCCGACCGCGGGCCGGGCGGTCCGGTGGGCGCGTCCGTCGCCGGTGAACTCCGGCGCCACGGTGACGTCGGAGAGGTCCACGTACACCAGCCGGGAGTCCACGCCCCCGGTCCGGGGGGTGCCGGGGCGCTCCAGCTGCCGTGCGGCGGCCTCGTACTGGCGCAGGCCGCAGGCCCGGGTGCGCTCGAAGTCCTCCGGTGTGGTCGGGGGCCGCAGGTCGTGGTTGGGGGACATGTCGCCGGCGTTGGTCTGGGCGAACGCGGTGATCACCTCGGGGGAGGCGTCGGCCAGGTAGTCCGCGCCCGCGACCTCGCGCTCCCAGGGG
>NZ_JARVKV010000230.1 GCF_029813835.1 Streptomyces sp. DH37 | reverse complement strand
GGTGCGGCGACACCGGAGCGGCCGGGCGCCTGGGCGGAGTCGAGTTCGCCGCGGTGGCCACCTCGCCGCGCGGCACCGGGCCGCAGCTGCGCGCCGCGTTGGCCGAGCCCGTGTACGTGGACGGCCAGTTGGTGCCGACGTCGGCCAGCGTGGGCATGGCCCGCGTCGCCGACTTGCCGGTCCCGGTTCTGTCCGCCGCGCTGGAGGCCGCGGCCCGGTCCATGTACGCGGCCACGGGCACCCCGGGCCGCCGCGGGGGTGACCGCTGCTGGACGACCAGCAGCCGACTACCCCGCCGCTCGACGGGCCGACCGCGAACGACGACGAACTGGACGCCGCCCTGTTCGACCCTGAGGCAGAGGCGCGCGCCCGCTGTGCGCCGCCGTCTCGGGGGCCGCGGCG
>NZ_JARVKV010000229.1 GCF_029813835.1 Streptomyces sp. DH37 | reverse complement strand
GTGGCGAAGCGGGCCATCATCGCAGAGGCAGAGAGCGTGTGGAACAGCGACGTTGATGGCGTCTTCGGCCGCGGAATGACGAGCCTCCGCCTCCTCGCGCTGCCGTACGCCGGCCACCCCGACTGCCGGCCCGAATGGCGGCCCTGACAGGTCCGCCTGCCACACGGGCATCTGCGCGTCCTCAGCGGGGTAGCTCCGCCAGCTCAGAGCACCCGGGCTCATCCCCGGCACAGACGCGGGGGCAAATCCCTGCCCCCGCTGAGGACGCGCCGCCGACTCTGGAAGCAACACCCCAGGACGCACCGCCCATGAGAAGGCCCGGGAGCCGCGCCACGCTAGGGCGCCCGGGCCGCCCCACCTGCTCTCCTACGGCAGCGAGGTGGCCTGGGTTGCTCTGGGGGCGC
>NZ_JARVKV010000228.1 GCF_029813835.1 Streptomyces sp. DH37 | reverse complement strand
CGCCGTCAGCCGCCCCAAGGCGTGCGCCTGGTACAGGCTCTGATCCCTCGCTCACCCGTCCCGGCCCGCGAGCGCCCCTGCGCCCGGGGGCCGGGGCCCGGACCGGAAAGGAGAGGCAGATGACCACCAGGGTCCTGGTCCTCAAGCCCACCGTCATCAAGGTGGCGCCGCGCACCCGCGTCGTTCTGGACGCGCACCACGAGTACTACCTCGACGACGACGAGCAGGCCCGCAAGCTGATCGAGGAGGGCCGCGCCGTGGAGCTCGACGCCCGCGGCCGCCGGGGTGAGACCGCCACGCGCTCCGCGGCGGAGAAGCCGAAGGCCGTGACCACGCCGGACGGGCCTGGGGGCAAGCCGGGCTCGCGCCGCCGGTCGCAGGCCGCCGCCGCGGCGGAGACCAAG
>NZ_JARVKV010000227.1 GCF_029813835.1 Streptomyces sp. DH37 | reverse complement strand
AACAGCGCGGGCTGGGTGAACGCCGTCTGGTGGATGCGCCGGTCCCCGCTGAGGATCAGGTCGACGACCGACCGCCCGGTGTAGGGCAGCAGGGCGTCGGCCGCCTCGTCCAGGTGGGTGCGGTAGCCCGTGGAGTGCAGGTACAGGCCGGAGGTCATGCCCGGGTGCTGCGAGCCCTGCCCGGTGAACCCGAACGCCGCGGTCCCCCGGCCGTCCCCGCCGGGCCGGGGATCCCGCAGCGCGAGGTACCGGGCCAGGGCGCGCACGGTCGGGTACGCCCAGCTGTCGGTGGGGTCGATCAGCGGGCCGAACGCCTCCTCGATGTCGCCGTAGAGGCTGAGCGCGGCCACGGAGTCCAGCCCGTGCTCGACGAACGACGCGGCCTCCTCCACCGGCCTCTCGAG
>NZ_JARVKV010000226.1 GCF_029813835.1 Streptomyces sp. DH37 | reverse complement strand
ATCCGTGGGGTTCCTTCCCGGCGATCATGCAAGAGGCACCTGGAAGATACGCGCCAACCAGATGCACGCTTGGCCCGAGTTGTACTTCCAGGACTACGGATGGGTTAGGTTCGAGCCGACCGCAGCGGTGGCACCAGCTCCCGCCTGGACCGACAAGGAAACCACTATTCCTTCCCCCTCCTCCACCCCATCGTCATCCCCGACTCCTTCGACACAGACCTCCACCTCATCGCCTGAGCCATCCCCGGCAGCTGCACATACTTCGACACCCACCAGCAGCCCCGCACCTATCAGTACCGCCGACCATGAAGGCTTCAATTGGGCACCTCTCAGTGCAGTCCTCGTCATTCTCGTCATACTCGCGCTGCCAATGCTCATTCGCATGCTCATCTCACGCCGCAGGAT
>NZ_JARVKV010000225.1 GCF_029813835.1 Streptomyces sp. DH37 | reverse complement strand
AAGACGTCCCGTGATAGTTGGGCCAAAAAAATTGGGGATGGTGGTCAGCCATACAAAACCAATCGTCCACATAGCAACCTGCACAGGCGCTAATGTCCACCCCATCAAGGTGCTAAAATAGCCAACTGCTGTAACGGCGATAGCGACATTAGCAATGACAAGTGATAGTGCATAAGTATAGTTGGTCATAAAACTACCCGATTTGCCAAAAGAATATTCGGCATACGCTCCCATACCCCCAACATGGTTTTTAGTATAACGACCACATTGGGCAAAAGCGTAGGCAAGAGCCATAGAACCAACTGCAGTAACGATCCAAGAAAAGATTGAAATTGTGCCCACTTGTGCCAACTTAGTAGGCAACAGGATAATACCTGAGCCCATCATATTAACCATGGTTAGCAC
>NZ_JARVKV010000024.1 GCF_029813835.1 Streptomyces sp. DH37 | reverse complement strand
GGTGGTCATGGCGAGAGGGAAACGCCCGGTTACATTCCGAACCCGGAAGCTAAGCCTTTCAGCGCCGATGGTACTGCATGGGGGACCGTGTGGGAGAGTAGGACGCCGCCGAACAATTATTGAAGGGGCCGTGGTCCCCGGAGTTGGCTCCGGGGACCACGGCCTTTTTGCGTTACGTCACCGGGAGTTCACGTGGCACCGCCAGCATCGCGGGCATGGGGACGACGACGCTGAGCGGTACGCTGCGGACCAGGCTCGAGGAGTGGCACATAGGCATCGGGGACGAGGTGGTCGTGCCCGCGTACTGCGGCAGTGACGTGGCGGCCGCGGTACGGGAGACCGGTGCCCAGCCGGTCTTCGCCGACATCGATCCCGGGAGCCTGTGCCTCGATCCCGCCTCCGTCGCCGCGGTGGTGAACGAGCGGACCGCCGCGGTGATCCCCGTCCATCTCTTCGGTCACCCGGCCGACATGGTCTGCCTGCACGCCCTGGCGCAGCGCCACGGGATGAGGGTGATCGAGGCCGAGGAAACGGCATCCGTCTCCTCGGTGGAGGCCGCTCGCCGCCGGCAGCACGCCGAGTTCCTGAGCGCCCGGCTGACCGGTGTGGGCGTTCCGCGCGTCGCGGCCGGAGTGCGGCACGCGTACGAGCAGTACGTGGTGCGGGTACCGGGGAACGGGCGGCCCGACCGGGACGCCTTCAAGCACGCGCTGAGGGCGCGGGGGGTGCCGTGCCACGTGCCGGTGAAGACGCCGGTGCACCGTCTGCCGGAGTTCCGGACGGACGTACGGCTGCCCGAGACCGAGCGGGCGGCGGGGGAGTGCCTGGCGCTGCCCCTGGACGCGTCGATGACCCGCCGCGAGCTGCAGCGGATCGTCTCGGCCTGCAACGCGCTGGGCGGGCTGCTGATGGAACCCGCCTGCTGAGCGGCCGGACGGGCCTTGGAGGAGCCGGCGGGCCGAGTGGTCGGAGAGGCTCCGGGATTCAGGTATGATCTATCCCGCTGGCTCGCCCCAATAGCTCAGTCGGCAGAGCGTCTCCATGGTAAGGAGAAGGTCTACGGTTCGATTCCGTATTGGGGCTCAGAGACACGACGAGGCCCCCGCCACCAGGCGGGGGCCTCGTCGTGTACAGGGCGCCCGACGGCGCCCGCCGTCACTCGGGGACGCGCATCGCGAGGATCGCCATGTCGTCGGAGGGGGCGTCGGCGGCGAAACGCTCCACCGCGCGCATGATCCGCGCGGCCACCGCGCCCGCCGTCAGTCCCGTGCAGGTGGTGAGGACGTCCGCGAGGCCGTCGTCCCCCAGCATGCGGTCCCCCTCGCGGCGCTCGGTCACGCCGTCGGTGACGCACAGCAGGACGTCACCGGGATCGAGGGTGACGGTCTCCTCGTGGAGTTCCAGGTCGTCCATCACACCGAGCAGCGGCTGCGGTTCGGCGGCCGGCTCGACGGTGCCGTCCTGGCGCAGGCGCAGCGGCAGCGGATGGCCCGCGCAGACGACCTTGAGGACGGCTCCGCCTCCGGGCTGCGGCCACAGCTCGCCGTAGAGCAGGGTCAGGAAGCGGCTGCGGGCGCCCTCGTCGAGGATCGCGGCGTTGAGCCGCTCCAGGACGGCCGGACCGCCGAAGCCCTCGCGGGCCAGCAGGCGCAGCGCGTGGCGGGCCAGGCCGGTGACCGCGGCCGCCTCGGGGCCGGTGCCGCAGACGTCGCCGATGGCGAATCCGTACGCGCCGTCGCGGATGGTGAACAGGTCGTAGAAGTCGCCGCCGACCTCGTTGCCCTCGCCCGCGGCGCGGTAGATGACCTCGACCTCGACGCCGGGGACGTCGGGGAGCTCGGGCGGCAGCAGGCTGCGCTGGAGGGACTGGCTGATGGCCGTGCGCTCGCTGTAGAGCCTGGCGTTGTCCAGGGCGAGGGCGGCCCGGCGCGAGAGGTCCTCGGCCAGCTCCAGGATCTCCTGGCGGAAGCGCTCCTCGGTGGGCTTGCCCAGCGTCAGCATGCCGATGACGCGGTTGCGGGCCACCAGCGGCAGCACCACCGTCTCCCCGCCGACCGCGGCGGCGGTGGCGAGGGTGGTGCCGGCGACGTTCGAGGAGATGGAGGAGGGGAGGCGGTCGTGGGAGAGGCCGCTCTGGTCCAGGCCCAGGCTGCGCAGGGAGGTGCGCAGCGCGGCGGAGTGCGCCGCGTCGCCCGGGGCGGTCCACACCCGGGCGCCGGGGGTGGGCACCGGGTCGGGCGGCGGGACTTTGGCCAGCAGCGCCTTGAGGCCGTCGATGCGGTCCTCGTCCTCGTGCAGGACGTAGGAGAGCTCGGGCTCGGAGGACTGGTCGGCGATGGTGTAGACGGCGCACCAGGTGGCCAGGGTGGGGACCGTCATCTGGGCCATCAGGGCGAGCGTCTGGTCGCGGTCGAGGGTCCCCGCGAGCAGGTCGGACGCCTCGACGAGGAAGGACAGCGAGCCGCGGCGCAGCCTCTCCAGCTCGGTCAGGCGCGCGGACTCCACCGCGAGCGCGATCCGGTCGGCGGCGAACTGCAGCCGCAGGGCCTCCTCGTTGGTGTAGCGGCCCGGTCCCTCGGCGGAGACGCCCAGGGAGCCGGTCAGCCGCCCCTCGACCTTCAGCGGGACGGTGACGACCGAGCGCATGCCCGTTCCCTCCAGGAGGGGGACCGCGCCGGGCACGGCGGTCAGGTCCTCGTGGACCGAGGGCATCCGGGCCGATCCGTAGCGCCCGCTGCCCGCCTCGACGGGGACGCGGGCGAAGCGCTGGCGGGCGGAGGGCAGACCGGTGGTGGCGCGGACCTCCAGCTCGGTCTCGTCGTCCGTGGCCAGCAGCAGGAAGGCGGCGTCGCCGTCGAGCATGTCGCGGGCGCGCTCGACGGTGCGCTGGAGGAGGCCGTCGAGGTCGTCGGGAGGGGGCGAGCCGATGAAGACCTCGAAGGGGTCGGCGCCGGGGCGGTCGCGGCCCTCGGACGCGCCCCCGCCGTCGGCGGACGCGCCGCGCGTCGGGGACTGCAGCACCGCCCGCTCGTGGTCGCGCACCAGCAGGCAGACGGTGGAGGGCTCGCCGTCGGCGTCGCGCACGCGCAGGTGGGAGGCGTAGACCGGGACGGTGCGGCCGTCGGCGCCGCGGATGCCGTACGAGCCCTCCCAGCGGGAGAGGGCCAGGGCCTCGGCGATGCCGGTGCCGATGCCGGGGGTGTGGGGCCAGGCGGCCAGGTCGGTCAGGGGCTTGCCGGTGACCTGCTCGGCGGTGTAGCCGAACAGCTCACGGGCGTCGTCGTTCCAGGCGGAGACGGAGCCCCCGCGGTCGACCTGCAGGACCGCGACGCGGACCCGGGTGTCGGTGGCGGGCAGGGCGCTGTCGGGGAGCGCGGGGCCGGCGCTGCGGGTGCCGACCGGGCGCTCGGGGAGGTCGAGGCGGAACCAGACGCGCTTGTCGACGGCGGTGTACTCCACGCCCCAGCGGTCGGCGAGCGAGGCGCACAGCAGCAGGCCGCGGCCCCCCTCACGGTCGGGGTCGCCGAAGTGGCGGCCCAGGTCCTGGACGGGCAGCCCGCGGTCGGGGTAGTGGTCGGCGACCTCCACGCGTACGCTGCCGTCGCCGTCGCGCAGGCACAGGACGTCGGCGGCGGTGCCGGCGTGGACGACCGCGTTGGTGACCAGCTCGCTGGTGAGGACGACGGCGTCGTCGACGATGTCGGCCAGACCCCAGCCCTGGAGGGTGTCGCGCACGAAGGCGCGGGCACTCGCGACCGAGCGTCCGACCGGCTCGAAGGTAGCCGCAGCTCGCGCCGTGATCACTGTTCTCCCCATGGATCCGTCGTCGCCGTCCGTCCGCGCGGGCGGCAGGGGTGCCCGCTGGGCGCCCACCGCCGCGGCCAGCCGCTGCCCGGCACTCGCCTCGTCCACCGCAGCGCCCCTCCGAATACCCGTCGTGATCACGTTGCCGTCGCGCCCCCGGCGGACCGGGGCGGATGGACAGCCGGATGCCAGGTTACTTACGTTCGCAGTACCGGCGGGCCCCGGATGCGGGTGTTTCCCCCTTGAGGCGTTCGGTCGGCGGTGTGCGATGCTGCCGAACTGTTATCGCCTGGTTCCACCATGGTGAAACACTGGGAAGGCTCGAAGTGAATGCCCGGGCGGAACGTTCGACCCAGCGGGAGGGACACGGTGCAGTCTGGCGGAGCGGCGCGAGGCGCCAGCACGCGCACGAAAAGCGGACGGTCTCGGGCAAACGGGGTGATCGAGGTTGAGGCGGCCGCGGTCAACCGGCTGCTGACCGCCCTGGAGGCGATGCGGGACGGCAACTTCCGCAGGCGTCTCACGGTCACCGGCGACGGCCCGATGGCCGAGATCGCCGCCGTCTTCAACGAGGTCGCCGACCGCAACCTCCACCTGACCAGTGAGCTGGCCCGGGTGCGCAGGGTGGTCGGCAGGGACGGCAAGCTGACCGAACGACTGGAGACCGGGGCCTGCGAGGGGGCCTGGGCCGCGGCCGTCGACGCGTCGAACGCGCTGGTGGACGATCTGGCACGGCCCGTGTCCGAGGTCGGCCGGGTGCTGTCGGCGGTGGCCGAGGGCGACCTGGAGCAGCGGATGGACCTGCGGGTCCAGGGGCCGGACGGGACGACGCATCCGCTGCGGGGCGAGTTCCTGAAGGTGGGGCGCACCGTCAACGGGCTGGTCGACCAGCTCTCGACGTTCACCGACGAGGTGACGCGGGTCGCCAGCGAGGTCGGCACCGAGGGCAAGCTGGGCGGTCAGGCGCGGGTGCGCGGCATGTCCGGCTCCTGGAAGGACCTCACCGACTCCGTCAACACGATGGCGTCCCGGCTGACCGCCCAGGTCCGCGACATCGCGCTGGTCACGACGGCGGTCGCCAAGGGCGACCTGTCCCGCAAGGTCACCGTGCACGTGGCCGGCGAGATGCTGGAGCTGAAGAACACCGTCAACACGATGGTCGACCAGCTCTCCGCCTTCCAGTCCGAGGTGACGCGCGTCGCGCGCGAGGTGGGCACCGAGGGCCAGCTGGGCGGCCAGGCCCGGGTGCCGGGCGCCGGGGGCGTGTGGAAGGACCTCACCGACTCCGTCAACACGATGGCGGGCAACCTCACCTCCCAGGTGCGGGAGATCGCACGGGTGACCACGGCGGTCGCCAACGGCGACCTGTCGCAGAAGGTCACGGTGAACGCGCGCGGCGAGGTCGCGCAGCTCGCCGACACCATCAACACGATGACCGAGACGCTGCGGACGTTCGCCGACGAGGTGACGCGGGCGGCCAGCGAGGTGGGCACCGAGGGCGTCCTGGGCGGTCAGGCGCAGGTGCCGGGCGCGGCGGGTACGTGGAAGGACCTCACCGACTCGGTGAACACCGCGTTCCGCAACCTCACGGCGCAGGTGCGGGACATCGCGCAGGTGACGACGGCGGTGGCCAACGGCGATCTGTCGCAGAAGGTCACGGTGGACGTCTCCGGCGAGATGCTGGAGCTGAAGAACACCGTGAACACCATGGTCGACCAGCTCTCCGCCTTCGGCTCCGAGGTCACCCGGGTCGCCCGGGAGGTCGGCGTCGAGGGCGAGCTGGGCGGTCAGGCGCAGGTGCCGGGCGCGGCGGGTACGTGGAAGGACCTCACCGACTCGGTGAACACCGCGTTCCGCAACCTCACCGGCCAGGTCCGCAACATCGCCCAGGTGACGACGGCGGTCGCCAACGGCGACCTGTCGCAGAAGGTCACGGTGGACGTCTCCGGCGAGATGCTCCAGCTGAAGAACACCGTCAACACCATGGTCGACCAGCTGTCGTCCTTCGCCGAGCAGGTGACCCGGATGGCCCGGGACGTGGGCACCGAGGGGCGCCTGGGCGGCCAGGCCCGCGTGGACGGCGTCTCGGGCACCTGGAAGGACCTGACCGACTCCGTCAACTTCATGGCGGGCAACCTCACCTCCCAGGTTCGCAACATCGCCCAGGTGACGACGGCGGTGGCGCGCGGCGACCTGTCGCAGAAGATCGAGGTCGACGCGCGCGGGGAGATCCTGGAGCTGAAGAACACCATCAACACGATGGTCGACCAGCTCTCCGCCTTCGCGGACCAGGTGACCCGGGTGGCGCGCGAGGTGGGCACCGAGGGGCGCCTGGGCGGCCAGGCGCAGGTGCCCGGGGTCGCCGGGGTGTGGCGTGACCTGACCGACTCGGTCAACGGCATGGCGGGCAACCTCACGGCCCAGGTCCGCAACATCGCCCAGGTCGCGACGGCGGTGGCGCGCGGCGACCTGTCGCAGAAGATCGACGTGGACGCGCGCGGGGAGATCCTGGAGCTGAAGAACACCCTCAACACGATGGTCGACCAGCTGTCGTCGTTCGCCGAGCAGGTCACGCGGGTGGCCCGGGAGGTGGGCACCGAGGGCATCCTGGGCGGCCAGGCCGAGGTGGAGGGGGTCTCCGGCACCTGGAAGGACCTCACCCAGTCCGTCAACGGCATGGCGAACAACCTCACCTCGCAGGTGCGCAACATCGCCGAGGTCACCACCGCGGTCGCGCGGGGCGACCTGTCCAAGAAGATCACCGTCGACGCCAAGGGCGAGATCCTCGCCCTGGTGACGACCGTGAACACGATGGTGGACCAGCTCTCGTCGTTCGCCGAGCAGGTCACGCGGGTGGCGCGCGAGGTGGGCACCGAGGGCATGCTCGGCGGCCAGGCCCACGTGCCGGGCGTCACCGGCATCTGGAAGGACCTGAGCGAGAACGTCAACCTGATGGCGTCCAACCTGACGGGTCAGGTCCGCAACATCTCCCAGGTCGCCACGGCGGTCGCCAACGGCGACCTGACCAAGAAGGTCACCGTCGAGGCCAGCGGCGAGGTCGCCCAGCTCGCCGACACCGTCAACACCATGGTGACGACGCTGTCGTCGTTCGCCGACGAGGTGACGCGCGTCGCGCGCGAGGTGGGCACCGAGGGCATCCTGGGCGGCCAGGCGAGGGTGCCCGGGGTGTCGGGCACCTGGAAGGACCTGACGGAGTCCGTGAACTCCATGGCGTCCAACCTGACCGGCCAGGTGCGCAACATCGCGATGGTCACCACCGCGATCGCCAAGGGCGATCTCACCAAGAAGATCGACATCGACGCGCGCGGCGAGATCCTGGAGCTCAAGACCACCATCAACACGATGGTCGACCAGCTGTCGTCCTTCGCCGAGCAGGTCACCCGGGTGGCGCGCGAGGTGGGCACCGAGGGGCAGCTCGGCGGCCAGGCCCGCGTCGACGGCGTCTCGGGCACGTGGAAGGACCTCACCGAGTCGGTGAACGAGATGGCGGGCAACCTGACCCGCCAGGTGCGCGCCATCGCCGCGGTCGCCGCCGCGGTGACCCGCGGCGACCACAACGTGAAGATCGACGTGGACGCCGCGGGCGAGATCCTGGCGCTCCAGGACAACGTCAACACCATGATCGCCACCCTGCGCGAGACCACGCTCGCCAACCAGGAGCAGGACTGGCTCAAGGGCAACCTCGCCCGCATCTCCGGTCTGATGCAGGGCCGCCGCGACCTGGAGGACGTGGCGCGGCTGATCATGAGCGAGCTGACCCCGGTGGTCTCCGCCCAGCACGGGGCCTTCTTCGTGGCCGCCCCGACCGGCGGCGGCCCGGAGCTCGGGGTGGGGGCGAGCGAGGACGGCTCGTACGAGCTGCGGATGATCGGCACCTACGGCTACTCCCCGGGCACCATGCCCACCACCTTCCGGCCGGGCGAGTCCCTGGTGGGCACCGCGGCCGAGGAGAAGCGCACGATCCTGGTCGAGCACGCCCCGCCCGGCTACCTGAAGATCGCCTCCGGGCTCGGCGAGGCGCCGCCCGCCCACGTGATCGTGCTGCCGCTGCTCTTCGAGGGCAGGGTGCTCGGCGTCATCGAGCTGGCCTCCTTCCAGCCCTTCGCCCAGATCCAGAAGGACTTCCTGAACCAGATCGCCGAGATGATCGCCACGAGCGTCAACACCATCAGCGTCAACACCAAGACCGAGCTGCTGCTCAAGCAGTCGCAGGAGCTGGCCGAGCAGCTCCAGGAGCGCTCCATCGAGCTGGAGAGCCGCCAGCGGGCCCTGCAGGCCTCGAACGAGGAGCTGGAGGAGAAGGCGGAGCTGCTCGCCAAGACCAACCGCGACATCGAGATCAAGAACTCCGAGATCGAGGACGCCCGGCAGGTCCTGGAGGAGCGTGCCGAGCAGCTCGCCGTCTCGATGCGCTACAAGTCCGAGTTCCTGGCGAACATGTCGCACGAGCTGCGCACCCCGCTCAACTCGCTGCTGATCCTCGCCAAGCTGCTGGCCGACAACGCCGAGGGGAACCTGTCGCCCAAGCAGGTGGAGTTCGCCGAGACGATCCACGGCGCCGGCTCGGACCTGCTCCAGCTGATCAACGACATCCTCGACCTGTCGAAGGTCGAGGCGGGCAAGATGGACGTCAGCCCGACCCGCATCGCGCTGGTCCAGCTGGTGGACTACGTGGAGGCGACCTTCCGGCCGCTCACCGCCGAGAAGGGCCTCGACTTCTCGGTGCGGGTCTCCCCGGAGCTGCCCCCCACCCTCCACACCGACGAGCAGCGGCTGCTGCAGGTGCTGCGCAACCTGCTGTCGAACGCGGTGAAGTTCACCGACAGCGGCGCGGTGGAGCTGGTGATCCGCTCGGCCAGGTCGGACGTGCCGGAGACGATCCGCGAGCAGATGCTGGAGCACGGCTCGCTGCGCGACCCCGACTCCGACCTGATCGCGTTCTCGGTGACCGACACCGGCATCGGGATCGCGCAGAGCAAGATGCGCGTGATCTTCGAGGCGTTCAAGCAGGCCGACGGCACGACCAGCCGCAAGTACGGCGGCACCGGGCTGGGGCTGTCCATCAGCCGGGAGATCGCGCGGCTGCTCGGCGGCGAGATCCACGCGGTCAGCGAGCCGGGCCGGGGCTCGACCTTCACCCTCTACCTGCCCCTGGCCCCCGGCGAGCTGCCGCCCCAGGGCTACCCGCAGCCGGGCGGCGGAGCCCCGGAGGCCGACCGGGGGGCCGGAGGGGAGCCGGGCCCCGCGCCCGGTGCGTCCGGCACGTCCGGCACGTCCGGTGCGTCCGGTGCGTCCGGCACGTCCGGCGCCGAGGAGGAGCCGGCCCGGGAGACGGGCGGCGTGCTGGACGTGCCCGCCGCCGAGCGCGCCGCGGCGGCGCTCGCGTCCCGCCGCCGCCAGGTTCCCCCCATGCCGCGGAACCAGCCGCCGCGGCGGGAGGCGGACCGCGTGGAGGAGACGTGGCAGGAGGCCGGCCGGAGGACCGGGGGACGCCCGCGGGGCGCCTTCAACGGCGAGAAGGTGCTCATCGTCGACGACGACATCCGCAACGTCTTCGCGCTCACCAGCGTGCTGGAGCAGCACGGCCTGCAGGTGCTCTACGCCGAGAACGGGCGCGAGGGCATCGAGGTGCTGGAGCAGCACGACGACGCGGCGGTCGTCCTGATGGACATCATGATGCCGGAGATGGACGGGTACGCCACGACCGCGGCGATCCGGCGGATGCCGCAGTTCGCCGGGCTGCCGATCATCGCGCTGACGGCGAAGGCCATGAAGGGCGACCGGGAGAAGAGCATCGAGTCCGGGGCGTCCGACTACGTCACCAAGCCGGTGGACACCGATCACCTGCTGTCCGTCATGGCGCGGTGGATGCGCGGGGAGTGATGTGCGATGGTTCCGTGGTCGGTGATGCGCCGACGGAGTGCGACGCATTAGGTGTGGAAATGCTGCAATCGGGGAACCTTCGGGTCTCTCACAGCGTTTCAGGTACGTGCACAGTGACATCACGGTGACAGGGTGTGGTGGGCCGCGAGGTGGGGCTACCATGACCGGCACAAGGACGGGCGGCGCAAAGGAGTCGTTGCCAGTGGCGGCGTCCAGAGCGCTGCCGGGGCGAGGAGGACGGGCCATGGTGCAGAAGGCCAAGATCCTCCTGGTCGATGACCGGCCGGAGAATCTGCTGGCGCTGGAGGCCATCCTCTCCGCGCTGGACCAGACGCTGGTGCGGGCATCGTCAGGGGAGGAGGCGCTCAAGGCGCTGCTCACGGACGACTTCGCGGTCATCCTGCTGGACGTGCAGATGCCGGGCATGGACGGTTTCGAGACCGCCGCCCACATCAAGCGGCGCGAGCGCACCCGGGACATCCCGATCATCTTCCTCACGGCCATCAACCACGGCCCGCACCACACCTTCCGCGGCTACGCGGCCGGCGCGGTGGACTACATCTCCAAGCCGTTCGACCCGTGGGTGCTGCGGGCGAAGGTGTCGGTCTTCGTCGACCTGTACATGAAGAACGTTCAGCTGCGCGAGCAGGCCGCCCTGTTGCGGCTCCAGGTGGAGGGCCGGCGCTCCGACGAGGACGGCGCCAAGGGTCCGGGCTCCACGGGGCTGCTGGCCGAACTCTCCGCGCGGCTGGCGGCGGTGGAGGAACAGGCCGAGGCGCTCTCCAAGCACCTGGACGAGTCCTCGGACGCCGCGGCCGTCGCCACGGCCGCCCACCTGGAGCGCAAACTCACCGGCCTGCGGCGGGCGCTCGACGCCCTCGAGCCGGGCAACGGCGGACGGCCGGCCTCGCTTCCGTCGCAGAACTGACGCACCGGCAGCCGGGCCGGAGCGAGGCGGCCCGACGAGGCGGCACCCCACCGCGCCCGCGCGCCGGCCGCACACCCGTCCCACCGGCCGCACGGGCGTCCGTGTCTTGCGGGCCTGTCGCGGGTAATCTCGGCACCATGGCCTCACGTACGTCCGGCAAGGCCGCCAAGAAGGCGCCCGCGAAGAAGGCTCCCGCCAGGAAGGCCCCGGCGTCGAGGTCTGCCGCGCCCAGGAAACCGGCGGCGGGGAGGGCGGTGAAGAAGACGGCGGCGAAGGCGCCGCCGAGACCCGCGCCGTCACCCACGAACGCCGTCTTCCGTCTGGTGCGCGCCGTCTGGCTCGGCGTCGCGCACACCGTCGGCGCGCTGTTCCGCGGGGTGGGCCGCGGCGCCAGGGGGCTGGACCCGGCGCACCGCAAGGACGGGGTCGCGCTGCTGCTGCTCGGCATCGCCCTGGTGGTCGCGGCCGGCACCTGGTCCAGTCTGCAGGGCCCGGTCGGCGAGCTGGTCGGGATGCTGGTGACCGGAGCCTTCGGCCGGATGGACCTGGTGGTGCCGGTGCTGCTGGGCACCGTCGCCGTGCGGCTGATGCGGCATCCGGAGAAGCCGGAGGCCAACGGACGCATCGTCATCGGGCTCTCCGCGCTGGCCGTCGGCGTGCTCGGGCTGGTGCACATCGCCTGCGGCTCGCCCGGGCGCGGCGAGGGCCACGAGGCGGTGCGCGACGCGGGCGGCATGATCGGCTGGGCCGTCTCCCAGCCGCTGATCCTCACCGTCAGCGCGGCCCTGGCCGTACCGCTGCTGCTGCTGGTGACCGTCTTCGGCCTGCTCGTCGTCACCGCCACCCCCGTCAACGCCATCCCCCAGCGGCTGCGCCAACTGGGCGTACGGCTCGGCCTGGTGGCGGAGGACGCCGGGACCCGCGGCGGACGGGAGGCGTACGGCGAGCACGGCGGGTACGGCGGGTACGGCGAGTACGCAGAGGAGGAGCCCCGGCCGCGGCGGGCGAGGCTCCGCAAGGACGACGACGACGCGTTCCGGGCCGAGAAGGAGGCGCTGGACGGCCGCCGCCGCGCCCGCCGCTCCCCGCGCGCCGCGGACGGCTCGCCCGGCGCGGTGGACGTGGCCGCCGCCGCGGCGGCCCAGCTGGAGGGCGCCGTCCTGCACGGCGTGCAGCCCTCGCCGCTGGTCGCCGACCTCACCAGCTCGGTCCGGGCCGAGCGGGACGAGCGGGAGCGCGGCGAGCAGGACGGGTACGAGCCGTCCGGCGCCCCGGTCCCCGTCCCCGGCCGCCGCGCGGCACGCGACGGGCGGACCGCCCCGGCGGCGGACCTGACCTCCGTACCGGACCTGACCAAGGCCCCGGCCGAGCCGCCCGCCGGCAGCCTGCCGCCGCGCGCCGAGCAGCTCCGGCTCGCCGGGGACGTCACCTACGCGCTGCCGTCGCTGGACCTGCTGGAGCGCGGCGGCCCGGGCCGTACCCGCAGCGCCGCCAACGACGCGGTCGTCGAGTCGCTGACGACCGTCTTCTCCGAGTTCAAGGTGGACGCCGTCGTCACCGGCTTCACCCGCGGTCCGACGGTCACGCGCTACGAGGTGGAGCTGGGCCCGGCGGTGAAGGTCGAGAAGATCACCGCCCTGGCCAAGAACATCGCCTACGCCGTGGCCAGCCCGGACGTGCGGATCATCAGCCCGATCCCCGGCAAGTCGGCGGTCGGCATCGAGATCCCCAACACCGACCGGGAGATGGTCAACCTCGGCGACGTGCTCCGGCTGGCGGAGGCGGCCGGCGACGACCACCCGCTGCTGGTCGGGCTCGGCAAGGACGTCGAGGGCGGCTACGTCACGGCCAACCTGGCGAAGATGCCGCACATCCTGGTGGCCGGCGCGACCGGCTCCGGAAAGTCCTCCTGCATCAACTGCCTGATCACCTCGGTGATGCTGCGGGCCACCCCCGAGGAGGTCCGGATGGTGCTGGTGGACCCCAAGCGGGTGGAGCTGACGGCGTACGAGGGCATCCCGCACCTGATCACCCCGATCATCACCAACCCCAAGAAGGCCGCCGAGGCGCTGCAGTGGGTCGTGCGCGAGATGGACCTGCGCTACGACGACCTCGCCGCCTACGGCTTCCGCCACATCGACGACTTCAACGCGGCGGTGCGCGCCGGCAGGGTCAAGGCGCCCGAGGGCAGCGAGCGCGAGCCGGCCCCGTACCCGTACCTGCTGGTCATCGTGGACGAGCTGGCCGACCTGATGATGGTCGCCCCCCGCGACGTGGAGGACGCGATCGTGCGGATCACCCAGCTCGCGCGGGCCGCGGGGATCCACCTGGTGCTCGCCACCCAGCGTCCCTCCGTCGACGTCGTCACCGGGCTGATCAAGGCGAACGTGCCCTCGCGCCTGGCCTTCGCCACCTCCTCGCTCTCCGACAGCCGGGTCATCCTCGACCAGGCCGGCGCCGAGAAGCTGATCGGCAAGGGAGACGGCCTCTTCCTGCCGATGGGGGCCGGCAAGCCCACCCGAATGCAGGGCGCCTTCGTGACGGAGGACGAGGTCGCCGCCGTCGTGGGGCACTGCAAGAAGCAGATGGCCCCGGTCTTCCGCGACGACGTCACGGTCGGGCAGGGCAGGAAGAAGGAGGTCGACGAGGAGGTCGGCGACGACCTCGACCTGCTGTGCCAGGCGGCCGAGCTGGTGGTCAACACGCAGTTCGGCTCCACCTCAATGCTCCAGCGCAAGCTGCGGGTGGGGTTCGCCAAGGCGGGCAGGCTGATGGACCTGATGGAGTCGCGCGGGGTGGTCGGACCGAGCGAGGGGTCCAAGGCGCGGGACGTTCTGGTCAAGCCCGATGAGCTGGACGACGTACTCGCGACGATCCGCGGGGAAACTCACTCGTAGGAATGAGCTAGGCAACCGTTCCCCCTGGCAAAACGTCAACGTGGAGGAGGGCGCGGTCCGTGTTCACCGATGGGCGTCACGGCCATCCCTATGGCGGACAGACTCCCTCCGCCCGCTTGCCCCACCCTTCCGCGACCCCTCTAGACTGAACATCCAGCAGGTGGCTACACGCTCGAAAGGCGCCCTCGTGTCCATCGGCAACTCTCCCCCAGAAGACCGGCCTTCCGTCGGTCAGGCGATCCAAAAGGCCCGTATCGACGCGCGACTGACGGTGGACGAGGTCAGTGCGACCACCCGTGTGCGCGTCCCGATCGTGCACGCCATCGAACAGGACGACTTCTCCCGTTGCGGAGGCGACGTCTACGCCCGCGGCCACGTCCGCACCCTCGCCAAGGCCGTCGGTCTCGATCCGGACGAGCTGGTGGCGCAGTACGACGCCGAGCATGGCGGGCGTCCGGCGCCCACCCCCGCGGCGGCCCTCTTCGAGGCCGAGCGCATCCGCCCCGAGCCGAGCCGCCCCAACTGGACCGCCGCCATGGTCGCCGCGATCGTGGCGGTGGTGGGCTTCGTCGGCTTCACCCTCTTCAGCGGCGGCGACGAGCCGGCGCGCACCCCGGTGGCCCAGGACGGTCCCTCGTCGGGGCCCACCGGCGAACCGAATCCGGCCAAGCCCGCCGATCCCAAGCCCGACCCGGACCCGTCCGTCTCCGAGAGCGCCATCGCCGCCGCGCCCGCCGACAAGGTGACGGTCAAGCTGGTCGCCGAGGGCGGCCAGAGCTGGTTCTCGGCCGAGGCCCACAACGGGCGGCTGCTGGAGGAGGGCGTCCTCAGGGACGGCGACTCCAGGACCTTCACCGACGACAAGCGGATCGACCTGGTGCTCGGCAACGCCGGCGCGGTCACCCTCTTCGTCAACGGCAAGGAGGTCGACAAGGTCGGCGAGGTCGGCCAGGTGCAGCGCGTCAGCTACACCAAGGGAGATCCGGAGCAGGGGTGACGCAACCCTGGCGGCGGGCGGGCCGGCCGGGACGAAGTAGGCTGAGCCCATGCCCGAACGCCGTACCGTCGCTCTCGTCACCCTTGGATGCGCCCGCAACGAGGTGGACTCGGAGGAGCTCGCAGGCCGTCTGGCGGCGGACGGCTGGGAGCTCGTCGAGGAAGCCGCCGACGCGGACGTCGCCGTCGTCAACACCTGCGGCTTCGTCGAGGCCGCCAAGAAGGACTCCGTAGACGCCCTGCTGGAGGCCAACGACCTCAAGGACCACGGCCGCACCCGGGCCGTGGTCGCGGTCGGCTGCATGGCCGAGCGCTACGGCAAGGAGCTGGCCGAGGCGCTGCCGGAGGCCGACGGGGTGCTCGGCTTCGACGACTACACCGACATCTCCGACCGGCTCCGGACGATCCTCTCCGGCGGCGCCCACGTCCCCCACGTCCCGAGGGACCGCCGCAAACTGCTGCCGATCAGCCCGGCGGAGCGGCAGGGCGCCGCCGTCGCGCTGCCCGGCCACGGGGACGCCGCCGCGGCCGATGCGGCCCCCGCCGACCTGCCCGCCGGGGTGGCCCCCGCCTCGGGCCCGCGGGCGCCGCTGCGCAGACGGCTGGACAGCAGCCCGGTCGCCTCGGTGAAGCTGGCCTCCGGCTGCGACCGGCGGTGCTCGTTCTGCGCCATCCCCTCCTTCCGCGGCGCCTTCGTCTCCCGGCGCCCCTCGGACGTGCTGGGCGAGACCCGCTGGCTGGCCGAGCAGGGGGTGAAGGAGATCATGCTGGTCTCCGAGAACAACACCTCCTACGGCAAGGACCTCGGCGACATCCGCCTGCTGGAGACGCTGCTGCCCGAGCTGGCCGCCGTGGACGGCATCGAGCGGATCCGGGTGAGCTACCTGCAGCCCGCCGAGATGCGGCCCGGGCTGATCGACGTCCTGACCGGCACGGAGAAGGTCGCCCCCTACTTCGACCTCTCCTTCCAGCACTCGGCCCCCGGCGTGCTGCGCGCCATGCGGCGCTTCGGCGACACCGACCGCTTCCTCGAACTGCTGGACACCATCCGCTCCAAGGCCCCGCAGGCGGGCGTCCGGTCGAACTTCATCGTGGGCTTCCCCGGCGAGAGCGAGGCGGACCTCGCGGAGCTGGAGCGTTTTCTGGTCGCGGCGAGGCTGGATGCGATCGGAGTCTTCGGGTACTCGGACGAGGAAGGTACCGAAGCGGCGACCTACGAGCACAAGACCGACCCCGAGGTGGTGGCCGAACGGCTGGCCCACGTCTCGCGGCTCGCCGAGGAGCTGACCGCGCAGCGCGCGGAGGAGCGCGTCGGCGAGACCGTACGGGTACTGGTCGAGTCGGTGGACGAGGAGGACGGTCCGGTCGGGCGGGGGGCGCACCAGGCCCCCGAGACCGACGGGCAGACGTTCCTCACCGGCCTCACCGGCTCCTCGCAGCTCTCCGCGGGACAGATGGTCGAGGCGAAGGTGGTGGCGACCGAGGGTGTGGATCTCATTGCCGAGCCGCCCCCAGACGCCGTCTGGGGGTGCCCCGAGAGTGAGGAGGCGGGAACATGACGGACATCCCGGCCTCCGCCGCGAGTGGTGGACCCATGGCGAAACCGAAGACCGCCGCCGTCCGTACGGTGAGCCTGTGGAACATCGCGAACATCCTCACCATGGTGCGGCTGCTCCTGGTGCCGGCCTTCGTGCTCCTGATGCTCGCCGACGGGGGGCACGACCCGGCCTGGCGCTCCTTCGCCTGGGCGGCCTTCTCCATCGCGATGATCACCGATCTCTTCGACGGCGAGCTGGCGCGGCGGTACAACCTGGTCACGGACTTCGGCAAGATCGCCGACCCGATCGCGGACAAGGCGATCATGGGCGCGGCGCTGATCTGCCTGTCGGCCCTCTCCGACCTGCCGTGGTGGGTCACGGGAGTGATCCTCTTCCGGGAGATCGGCATCACCGTGATGCGCTTCTGGGTGATCCGACACGGCGTCATCCCGGCCAGCCGCGGCGGGAAGATGAAGACCCTCGCCCAGGGGATCGCCGTGGGGATGTACATCCTGGCCCTGACCGGCCCGCTGGCCACGCTGCGCTGGTGGGTGATGGCCGCGGCGGTGGCGCTGACGGTCGGCACCGGTCTGGACTACGTACGGCAGGCGCTGGTCCTGCGGCGCGCCGGACTGGCGGCGGAGCGTGCCCGTGAGCACTGAGACGGAGAGCGAGCCCGGAGCCGCTCCGGACGGCGGCACCACCGGGACCAGGGAGATCACCGCACAGGCGCTGAAGCTGCTGGCGGACCGCGGTCAGACCGTCGCCGCCGCCGAGTCGCTGACCGGAGGGCTCGTCGCGGCCGAACTGACCGCCGCTCCCGGCGCCTCGGCGACCGTGCGGGGCTCGGTGACGGCCTACGCCACCGAGGTCAAGCACGAGGTCCTCGGGGTGGACGGGGAGCTGCTGCGGGAACGGGGCGCGATCGACGCCGAGGTGGCCCGTCAGATGGCGGCGGGTGTCAGACGCGTGCTGGGCACGGACTGGGGCGTGGCGACGACCGGGGTGGCCGGCCCGGAGACGCAGGACGGCAAGCCGGTGGGCATGGTCTACGTGGCGGTCGCCGGACCGGAGGAGGCCGGCCGGGGGACCCGCCCCGTGGCGCTGCGGCTGAGCCTCGACGGCGACCGGACCGAGATCCGCGACGGAAGCGTACGTGCCGTCATCCAGTTGCTCTTGAGCGAACTCATGGAAAATGCGCCGACAAAGGATACGGAACACGGTGGGGGGAAGGGATGTTTGCAGCCCTGAGTGAACACAGCATCGCTCCCCGCACGGCCGCGGTCGTAGGCGGTACGGTGGGGCAAGAAGGATCCGGGTCAGCGGTCCTAGGAGGGAGCCACCGATGATTCTGCTCCGTCGCCTGCTGGGTGACGTGCTGCGTCGGCAGCGCCAGCGCCAGGGCCGGACCCTGCGCGAAGTCTCCTCGTCCGCCCGGGTGTCGCTCGGCTACCTCTCCGAGGTCGAGCGGGGGCAGAAGGAGGCTTCCTCCGAACTGCTCGCCTCGATCTGCGAGGCGTTGGACGTGCGGATGTCCGAGCTGATGCGGGAGGTCAGCGACGAGCTGGCGCTCGCGGAGCTGGCGCAGTCCGCGGCGAGCGACACGGTTCCCGCGCCGATGCGCCGTCCCGTTCTCAACCCGGTGACCGTGACGTCCGTCACGGAACGCTCGGGGGAGCGGGTGACCATCAAGGCGCCGACGGAAGCCGTGGACGTGGTCGCCGCCTGATCGGCGCAGCCCGAGGCACACGCTGCGAGAGTCGTCACGGGCCCGGCCCGGTACGCGGAAGCGCGACCGGGCCGGGCCCGTGACGTGCCGCGCGACGGCGCGGGGCGGAGCGTTCAGGCCGACGGGGCCGTTCGGGCCCCCGGGGGCGACGACGGCCCCGTCTGGCAGCCGGGACACCAGTAGGCCACCCGCTGTCCGTCGGAGGGGCCGGGCACCCATGTGCGGATCGCCGTGCCGCAGCGCATGCACGGCCTGCCCGCCCGGCCGTACACCCACAGGTTCCGGCCGGCGCGTACGTCGCCGGTGGTGACGCGCAGGCTGCGCGCTTTGTTGACCTCCAGCAGCTTCCTGGCCAGAGCCGTCAGGCGCTCGGGGGAGGGGACCTCGCCGATCGGCAGCCAGGGGGTGACCCTGCCCAGGAAGCAGAGCTCCGCCGCGTAGATGTTGCCGATCCCGGCCAGGTTGCGCTGGTCGAGCAGGGCCTCCCCGACCGGGCGGGCGGGGTCGGCCAGCAGGCGCCGCAGGGCCTCCGCCCCGTCCCAGTCGGGGCCGAGGAGGTCCGGGCCGAGGTGGCCGACGGCCCTGTCCTCCTCGGAGGTGCGCAGCAGCTCCAGGACGGGGAGGCGGTAGCCCACGGCGGAGCGGGCGGCGGTGGCGAGGACGGCACGGATCTGGTGGCCGGGGCCGCCGCTCCACCGCCGGCCGGAATCGTAGATCCGCCAGGCGCCGTCCATCCGCAGGTGGGAGTGGAGCGTCAGGCCGCCCTCGAAGCGGGTGAGGAGGTGTTTGCCGCGCGCGGTGGTCTCCAGCACCTCCCGACCGGTGAGGTCGACGGTGGCGAGCCGGGGCACGCGCAGGTCGCAGCGGACGAGCGGCGCTCCCGACAGCGCCCGGTGCAACTGCCGGGCGGTGCGCCAGATCGTGTCTCCCTCGGGCATCCGGCCGGCCCTCCCTCACCCGTCGCGCCTCACGTCCGCTCTTCGACCGCTTCCCGCCGCTCCCGCTGTGACACGCCTCCCCGGCCTCCCCGCGCCGTCACACCGCCGCGCCGTCACGCGCGCAGCCGCAGCCCGCGCGGGGTGGCGTGGAAGCCCGCCGCCTCCAGGGCGCCCCCCACGGGGGAGGTCAGGGCCGGGGAGCCGTTGACGCGCTCCACGGTGACGGTGCCCAGCATTCCGCGGCGCGCGGCGTCGGCCAGCGCCTCGACCGCGGCGTTCAGCGAGGGCCCCTCGGTCCGCCAGGCCAGGAGCGACCTGCCGCCGCGCTCGACGTAGAGGACCAGTTCGCCGTCGACCAGGACGACCAGGGAGCCCGCCTTGCGGCCCGGCTTGTGGGCGGCGGCCGTCCTGCCGCCGCTGCCGCCGCCGTCGGAGGCTCCCGGAGCGGGGGCGGACGGCGGTTCGGGCCAGGGCAGGGCGGCGCCGTAGGCGTTGGCGGGGTCGGCGGCGGCGAGGACGGCGGTGCGCGGACGGGCGCCCTCGGGCTTCTCGCGGGCCGTGCTGATCGCGCGCAGCCGGTCCACCGCGCCGTCCACGGCGAACTGCGCGGCGCCCAGCCCCTCCACCACGTAGCCGCGGCGGGCCTGGCCGCTCTCCTCGAAGACCGAGAGCACGCGGTAGGCGGCCGAGAAGCCGCCCTCGACCCCCTCGGCGGCGACCGCGCCCCGGGTGACCACGCCGTGCCGGTCGAGGAGGGTGCGGGCCAGGGCGTGGGCGCGGTGGGTGGGGTCGGTCTCCCGCTCGGGCAGCAGCGACCAGCGGCCTGCGACCGTCGGCGGCCCGCTCCGGAAGGCGGCCGGGCGGCGGGAGGCGCCGGGGGACACGGCGGGGAACGCTGCGGGGGACGCTCCCGGGGACGCTCCCGGGGACAGGGCCGCCAGGGAGCCGTACCGGCCGCGGGGGGTGCTCCGCCGGGCGCGGTGCGCCGTGGCCCCCGCGGTGCGGCCGGAGCCCAGCAGGGCGCGCAGCGGGGCGAGGGTGTCGCCCGTGAGCCGGCCGGACCAGGCCAGGTCCCAGACGGCCTCGGCCAGCTGGGGATCGGGCACCTCGTGCCCGGCGGCGCGCACCCGTTCGGCGATCTGCCGGAAGAACAGGCCGTACCCGCCCGAGAGCGCGTCCAGGACCGCCCGGTGCAGCGGGGTGGGCTCCAGGGGGAGGGCCTCGGGCAACAGCAGGGGGGCGCTGTCGGCGAGGTGGAGGCGGATCCATCCGTCCTTGCCGGGCAGCGCGCCCGCGCCCGCCCAGAGCACCTCCCCGGTGGCGGTCAGCTCGTCCAGCATGGCCGGGTGGTAGTCGGCGACCCGGGAGGGCAGGACCAGCCTCTCCAGGGCGGAGGCGGGTACGGGGGCGCCCTGCAACTGCTCGACGGCGCGCAGCAGCCCGTCGATGCCGCGCAGGCCGCCGGCCCCGGTTCCCAGGTGCTGCCACTGGGGCAGGAACGCGGCGAGCGAGGCGGGCGGCACCGGCTCCAGCTCCTGGCGCAGCGCGGCCAGGGACCGGCGGCGCAGCCGCCGCAGCACGCCCGTGTCGCACCACTCCTGCTCGGTTCCCGAGGGGTGGAACTCGCCCCGGGCCACGCGGCCGGCCGCCGCCAGCCGGTGCAGCGCGCCGTCGGCCACCGCCGTGCCCAGGCCGAAGCGCTCGGCGGCCCGGGCCGTGGTGAACGGGCCGTGGGTGCGGGCGAACCGGGACAGCAGGTCGCCCAGCGGGTCGGCCACGGGCTCGGTGAACGCCTCGGGCACGCCGACGGGGAGCGCCGCGCCCAGCGCGTCGCGCAGCCGCCCGGCGTCCTCGATCGCCGCCCAGTGCTCCCGGCCCGCGACGCGGACGCGGATGGCGCGGCGGGCGTGTTCCAGCTCCCGCGCCCACTCCGGCTCGGCGCCCCGCTCGGCCAGCTCGTCGTCGGTGAGCGGACCCAGCAGGCGCAGCACGTCGGCCACGCCCTCGGCGTCCTTGATCCGGGGGACCCCGTCGCCGGTGCCTCCGCCGGGCAGCCACTGCAGCTCGCGCTCCAGCTCGGCCAGCACCTCCGGATCGAGCAGCTCGCGCAGCTCGGCCCGGCCCAGCAGCTCGGCCAGCAGCCGGGAGTCCAGCGACAACGCGGCGGCGCGGCGCTCGGCGAGCGGGGAGTCGCCCTCGTACAGGTACTGCGCGACGTACCCGAACAGCAGGGAGCGGGCGAACGGGGACGGCTCGGGCGTGGTGACCTCCACCAGGCGCACCCGGCGCGACTCGACGTCGCCCATGAGCTCGGCCAGCCCGGGCACGTCGAAGACGTCCTGGAGGCACTCGCGCACCGCCTCCAGGACGATCGGGAACGATCCGAACTCGCCGGCCACCTGGAGGAGCTGGGCGGCGCGCTGGCGCTGCTGCCACAGGGGGGTGCGCCGGCCGGGATCGCGGCGGGGGAGCAGCAGGGCGCGGGCGGCGCACTCGCGGAAGCGGGAGGCGAACAGGGCCGAGCCGCCGACCTGGTCGGTGACGACCCGCTCCACCTCGTCCCGGTCGAACAGGACGTCGGCGGCGCCGACCGGGGGCTGGTCGGGGTCGTGGCCCGGGGCGGCGGGGAGGCCGCCGGCGCCCGGAGCCGCGGCGGGGTCCGTGCCGAAGTCCCCGTCGAAGCCCCCGCCGGGACCGAAGTCCATCAGGTCGGTGTCGGGCAGACGCAGCACGATGCCGTCGTCGGCGTGCATCACCTGCGCGTCCATGCCGAACCGCTCGTTCAGCCGCGCTCCCAGCGCCAGCGCCCAGGGCGCGTGCACCTGGGCCCCGAAGGGGGAGTGGACGACGATCCGCCAGTCGCCCAGCTCGTCGCGGAAGCGCTCCACGACGATCGTGCGGTCGTCGGGGACGTGACCGCAGGCCTGCCGCTGCTCGTCCAGGTAGGCCAGGACGTTGTCCACGGCCCACCCGTCCAGCCCGGCCGCCGCCAGCCGCTCCCGGGCGGCCTCCGGCGACAGGCCGCCGACCTCGCGCAGGAAGGCGCCCAGCGCGCGGCCCAGCTCCAGCGGCCGGCCGAGCTGGTCGCCCTTCCAGAACGGCAGCCGCCCGGGGACCCCGGGGGCTGGGGTGACCAGGACGCGGTCGCGGGTGATGTCCTCGATGCGCCAGCTGGTGGTGCCGAGGGTGAACACGTCGCCCACGCGCGACTCGTAGACCATCTCCTCGTCCAGCTCGCCGACCCGGCCGCCGCCCTTCTTCGGGTCGGAGCCGGCGAGGAAGACGCCGAACAGCCCGCGGTCGGGGATCGTCCCGCCCGAGGTGACCGCCAGCCGCTGCGCCCCCGGGCGCCCGCCGACGGTGTGGGCGACGCGGTCCCACACCAGGCGGGGGCGCAGCTCGGCGAAGGCGTCGGACGGATAGCGCCCGGCGAGCATGTCCAGCACGGCGGTGTACGCCGACTCCGGCAGCGACGCGAAGGGCGCGGCGCGCCGTACGACCGCGAGCAGCTCGTCGACGTCCCAGGTGTCCATCGCGGTCATGGCCACGAGCTGCTGCGCCAGCACGTCCAGCGGGTTGGAGGGGACGCGCAGGGCCTCGATGGCGCCCTCGCGCATCCGCTCGGTGACCACCGCGGCCTGCACCAGGTCGCCCCGGTACTTGGGGAAGACCACCCCGGACGAGACCGCGCCCACCTGGTGCCCGGCGCGGCCCACCCGCTGGAGCCCGGAGGCGACCGAGGGCGGGGACTCGACCTGGACCACCAGGTCCACCGCGCCCATGTCGATGCCCAGCTCCAGGCTGGAGGTGGCCACCACGGCCGGCAGGCGCCCCGCCTTGAGGTCCTCCTCGACCTGGGCCCGCTGCTCCTTGGAGACCGAGCCGTGGTGGGCGCGGGCCAGCACCGGCGGCGCACCCCCGGCGGCCCCGGAGCCCCCCATCAGCTCGGCGGGGGAGTGGTGCTCGGGCAGGGACTCGCCGGTGGTCCGCTCGTAGGCGATCTCGTTCAGCCGGTTGCACAGCCGCTCGGCCAGGCGGCGGGAGTTGGCGAAGACGATCGTGGAGCGATGGGCCTGGACGAGGTCGGCGATCCGCTCCTCCACCGACGGCCAGATCGACGGCCGGTCCCCCTGGCCGCCGGGCCCCTCGCCGCCCGCGTCCCGCACCGGCGAACCGCCCAGTTCGCCCATGTCGGGCACGGGCACCACGACCGACAGGTCGAACTCCTTGCCCGAGGGAGGCTGGACGACGTGGGCGCCGCGCCGGGGGGAGAGGAAGCGCGCCACCTCGTCCACCGGCCGCACCGTCGCCGACAGCCCGATGCGGCGGGCCGGGCGGTCCAGCAGCTCGTCCAGCCGCTCCAGGGAGAGCGCCAGGTGGGCGCCGCGCTTCGTGCCCGCCACGGCGTGCACCTCGTCCAGGATCACCGTCTCGACGCCGCGCAGGGCCTCGCGGGCCGCGGAGGTGAGCATCAGGAAGAGGGACTCGGGCGTGGTGATCAGGATGTCCGGCGGGCGCCGGACCAGCGCGCGGCGCTCGGCCGCCGGGGTGTCCCCGGAGCGGACGCCGACCCGGATGTCGGGCTCGGGCAGCCCCAGCCGCACCGACTCCTGGCGGATGCCGGTCAGCGGGCTGCGCAGGTTCCGCTCGACGTCCACCGCCAGCGCCTTCAGCGGCGACACGTACAGCACCCGGCAGCGGCGGACCGGGTCGGCGGGCGGAGGCGCGGACGCCAGCCGGTCCAGGGAGGCGAGGAAGGCGGCCAGCGTCTTGCCGGAGCCGGTCGGCGCGACGACCAGGACGTCGCGCTCCTCGGCGATCGCCCGCCAGGCTCCCTCCTGGGCGGCGGTGGGAGCGTGGAACGCCCCCGCGAACCACGAGCGGGTCGCGGGGGAGAAGGTGTCGAGAGCCGGTGCCCGGTCCATGGCCTCCATCGTGCACCCCGGCACTGACACCGCGGTACCGACACCGCCACACCGCGGCACTGCCACACCGCGGCACCGGTGCTTCCGCCGGGCCCCGGCGGGAGCGCCGCGCACGGCCCCGCACAATGGAGCGCATGGGCACGGAGGAGTGGGCGCGGCACTGGCGGTACGACCGCCTGCCGGACATGGACCTGCTGCGCGCCCGCTACATACGGCACACCTTCCCCCTGCACGCCCACGACGGCTACGTGTTCGGGGCCATCACCGGCGGTGTCGAGGAGGTCGGCCTGCCGCAGGGCGCGGAGCGGGTCGGGGCCGGGTCCGTCGTCATGATCAACCCGGAGGTGGCGCACACCGCGCGTGCCGGGGCCCCCGAGGGCTGGGCGTACGCCACGCTCTACCCCGCGGCCGGCACGGTCGCTGCCATCGCCGCCGAGAGCACGGCCATCCGGGGCACGGTGGGGTTCGCCGAGCCGGTCGTGCACGATCCGGAGGCCGCACGCCTGATCACCGAGGTGCACCGGGCCGCCGAGCAGGGCAACGCCCTGGCCGCCGACACCCTGCTGCGGGTCGCCGTCACCCGGCTGCTGCGCCTGCACGGCGGCGCGCTCCCCGCGCGTACGGTCCGCACCGCGGGCGCGCGCAAAGCGGCGCGCGCCCGCGAAATCCTCCTGGAGCGGATGACGGACCCGCCCACCCTGGAGGGGCTCGCCGCGGAACTGGGGGCCAGCCCGTTCTCACTGCTGCGCGCCTTCCGGGAGCGGTACGGCATGCCGCCGCACGCCTGGCTGACCAACGCCAGGGTCCGCCGCGCCCGCCGCCTGCTGGAGGAGGGGACGCCGCCGGCCGAGGCGGCCGTCGCCGTCGGCTTCACCGACCAGCCGCACCTGGGGCGCCACTTCCGACGGATCGTCGGCGTCCCGCCCGGCGCCTACCAGCGCGAACGCGCAAGAACGTACAAGACGGGGCAGCGGGACCGCGCCTAGGGTCGTGTCGTGCCACAGAGGAACCAGACCGTCCGGACCCACCCGACAGAGGAGGGCGCGCCCGCCGCGCCACCGCCCGCCGACGGCGGTCGCAGCGACGGAGGTCGCAGCGCCGGAGGGGGTGGCGGCACGGGCGGCACCGGCGGCACCGGCGGCACCGATGACAGGGCCGTGGTCCGCGACGCCCTCGGCGTCGGCGTCGCCGTGGGCCTGTCCGGCTTCGCCTTCGGGGTCACCTCCGCCGGCGCCGGACTGGGCCTCGCGCAGACCTGCGCGCTCAGCCTGCTCGTCTTCACCGGAGCGTCGCAGTTCGCCCTGGTGGGAGCGCTCGCCGCGGGCGGCAACCCGCTCACCGCCGCGGCCGGGGCCTTCTTCCTCGGCACCCGCAACGCCTTCTACGGGCTGCGGCTCTCCACGCTGCTGCGGCTGCCGCGCGCGGTGCGGCCGCTGGCCGCCCAGCTGGTCATCGACGAGACCTCCCTGGTGGCCCTCGCCCAGCGCGACCGGCGCGCGGCCCGGATCGGCTTCACCGTCACCGGCGTCACCCTCTACCTGCTGTGGAACCTCACCACGCTGCTCGGCGCGCTGGGCGCCGCCGCGCTCGGCGACACCGACGCCTGGGGGCTGGACGCGGCCGGCCCGGCCGTCTTCCTGGCGCTGCTCGCCCCCATGCTGCGGACGGCGGCCGAGCGCGCCACCGCGGGGCTCGCGGTACTACTGGGCCTGGGACTCCTGCCGATCCTCCCGGCCGGCGTCCCGGTGCTGGTGGCAGCCCTCGCCGCGCCCCTGGTGCTGCTGGCCCGGGGACGGCGGGGCGAAGGGGGCAAAGAGGATGAGGGGGACGAGGGAGACGAAGGGGAGGCCCGGTGAATCCGGTGGGAGTGTGGATCGCCATCGGGGTGACGGCCGTCGGCTGCTACCTCGTCAAGCTGCTCGGGCTGTCGGTGCCGGCCGGTGCGCTGGAGCGCCCGCTGGTGCGGCGCCTGGCGGCCCTGCTGCCGGTCGCGCTGCTGGCGGCGCTCACCGCGCAGCAGACCTTCGGCGGCGACGGCGGTGCGCTGGTGGCCGACGCCCGCGCGGGAGGTCTCGCGGCGGCGGCGGTCGCGCTGGTGCTGCGCGCGCCCTTCCTGGTGGTGGTGGCCGCCGCCGTCCTGGTCACCGCGGGGCTGAGGGCCCTGGGGTAGGCGTTTCCCCCGTCCGGCCGGAGGGACGGATACTGGGGGGATGCGGTTGACGGTCTTCTGGGAGCGGATGGCGGCCCACTTCGGTGAGGCGTACGCCGACTCCTTCGCACGTGATCACGTGATGTCCGAGCTGGGCGGCCGGACGGTCCACGAGGCCCTGGAGGCTGGGTGGGGGGCGAAGGAGGTCTGGCGCGCGGTCTGCGTGGCCGTGGACGTGCCCGCCGAGCTCAGGTGAGCCCCGAAGCGGGTGCGCGCCGACCGGCGATGATCCGCTGAAATAGCCTCTGAGCTGCGGTTTCTCCGGTTTTCCACAGGGCTTCGGGGCGACTTGACACAAAAATCGAACAGCCATTCTCATGGAGGGGCCGGGCTGCCGGGAACGGCATCCGGGCCGATTGTCAGTGGCAGGCGCTAGCGTCTTCAGATGTGAAGCGATCGACTCAAGCAAACCGGGTGGCACCCATGGCAGGAAACGACCGCGAGAAGGCGCTCGACGCCGCGCTCGCACAGATTGAACGGCAGTTCGGCAAGGGCGCCGTGATGCGCCTCGGCGAGCGGCCGAACGAGCCCGTCGAGGTCATCCCGACCGGGTCGACCGCTCTGGACGTCGCCCTCGGCGTGGGCGGCCTGCCGCGCGGCCGGGTGGTGGAGGTCTACGGCCCGGAGTCCTCCGGCAAGACCACCCTGACCCTGCACGCGGTGGCCAACGCCCAGCGGATGGGCGGCACGGTCGCCTTCGTGGACGCCGAGCACGCGCTGGACCCGGAGTACGCCAAGCGGCTGGGCGTGGACGTGGACTCCCTGATCCTGTCCCAGCCCGACAACGGCGAGCAGGCGCTGGAGATCACCGACATGCTGATCCGCTCCGGCGCCCTGGACCTGATCGTGATCGACTCGGTGGCGGCGCTGGTGCCGCGCGCCGAGATCGAGGGCGAGATGGGCGACTCCCACGTCGGTCTGCAGGCCCGGCTGATGAGCCAGGCGCTGCGGAAGATCACCGGCGCGCTCAGCCAGTCCAAGACCACCGCGATCTTCATCAACCAGCTCCGCGAGAAGGTCGGCGTGATGTTCGGGTCGCCGGAGACGACCACCGGTGGCCGGGCGCTGAAGTTCTACGCCTCGGTGCGGCTGGACATCCGCCGGATCGAGACGCTCAAGGACGGGACCGAGGCGGTGGGCAACCGCACCCGGGTGAAGGTGGTCAAGAACAAGGTGGCGCCGCCGTTCAAGCAGGCGGAGTTCGACATCCTGTACGGCATCGGCATCAGCCGGGAGGGCGGGCTGATCGACATGGGGGTGGAGCACGGCTTCATCCGCAAGTCGGGGGCCTGGTACACCTACGAGGGCGACCAGCTGGGGCAGGGCAAGGAGAACGCCCGCAACTTCCTGCGCGACAACCCCGACCTGGCCAACGAGATCGAGAAGAAGATCAAGGAGAAGCTCGGCATCGGACCGAAGACCGAGGCCCCCGAGAGCGAGCCGGGCGCGGACGCGGCCGGCGCCGAGGAGGCCCCGGCCGCGGCGGCGAAGACGGTGCCCGCGCCGGCGACGCGCGCCAAGGCGGTCAAGAGCACCGCAGCGGCCAAGAGCTGAGCCGTGGCGGGACGTCAGGGGGAGCCACCGGCCGATCCGGAGGAGCGGGCGCGGGCGATCTGCCTGCGCCTGCTCACCGGGACGCCGCGCACCCGCGGGCAGCTCGCCGAAGCACTGCGCAAACGGGAGATTCCCGAGGACGTGGCCGAGTCGGTGCTGTCCCGGCTGGAGGACGCCGGGCTGATCGACGACGCGGCGTTCGCCGACGCCTGGGTGGAGTCCCGGCACCACGGCCGGGGGCTCGCCCGCCGGGCCCTCGCCCGCGAACTGCGGAACAAGGGCGTGGACTCCACCCTCATCGACAACGCGGTGGAGCAACTGGAACCGGAGCAGGAGGAGCGGACCGCCCGCGCTCTGGTGGAACGCAAACTGCGCGCCACCCGGGGACTGGAGCGCGACAGGCGGCTGCGCCGGCTCGCCGGGATGCTCGCACGCAAGGGGTACTCCGAGGGGCTGGCCCTGCGGGTGGTCCGTGAAGCCCTGGAGGCGGAGGGGGAGGACACGGAGGACTACCCCCTGTACGGCACGGACTGAATCCGTGCGGCGGGGAGCGAACGCACCGCCGTAACCGGACGGACCGTGCCGGAGAACCACGGCGGGACGCTGCGCCACGCCGCGCCGGGAGCAGCGCGGCCCACCGGAGTTCAGAGGGTCAGACTGTTTCCGCCGACGGCGGGCCGCCGGGCCGGAAGTCCGCGAGCGCGGCTCCCGGGACGCGGGGCTGTGTCGCCTGCCGTCCTCCGGGAGCGCGTACGGCCGCCGCCTCGGCCGCCGCTCGTTCCCCGTCTCCGGCACCCGGCACCCGGCACCGCACCGCGTGCGGCGCCGGGTGCCGGAGACGGGGGCGGGAGGGCCGGCCGGACCGCCGCAGGCCGGCGCCGTCCGTTCCACGCAGCCGAGGCCCCGCGCCCGGAGGTCAGGGGCCCGTCGCGGCCGTCTCCCCGGCCGGGGCGCCGCGCACCGCCTCGACACAGGCACGCAGTTCGCCGGTCCCGGCGCCCGGCAGCGCGGTCACCAGATGCCCGTCCGGGCGGATCACCAGAGCGGTGTGGGCGACCGCGCCCGGATAGCCCTCGGTCACCAGCAGTTCGGCGGGCACCGGCAGCCGCTCCACCACGGAGGCCAGTTCCGGCATCAGCCCGGCCGACAGCCAGTGGCGGCTGTCCCACACATGGGTGCCGGGCGCGACCAGCAGCACCAGCAGATCGCGTCCCAGCCGCTCCCACAGCCGGCCCCGCGTCCCGTCCAGGGCCGTCACCGGTACGTCCCGCACGGGCGAGCCCGGCTCGGTCCCGACCGCGAGCGCGCCGGGCACCGCGTCCCGCCCCGGTGCCAGCGGCGAACGCCCGTAGCAGGGGGGCGCGCCCAGCGGCCCCCGCCCCAGATGCCCGTCCGTCAGCAGTTCCAGGTGCCCCCGCGAGGCGCCGGGCAGCAGGGTGCGCAGCCCCCCGCCCCCGCGTACCAGCGGCAGCGCCTGGTCGAGGGCGCGCAGCCGGGCCCCCACCGCACCGCGGCGCTCGGCCTCGTAGCTGTCGAGCAGTTCCTCCGGAGCCCGGCCGTTCCGGCACAGCGCCAGCTTCCAGGCCAGGTTGGCCGCGTCCCGCAGTCCCTCGTCGACCGGCTGGGTGCCCAGCGCCCCCAGCAGGTGCGCCGCGTCCCCGGCCAGGAAGGCCCGGCCCGAGCGCCAGTGCCGGGCCAGCCGCTGGTGGGAGATGTGCACGCCGGTGTCCAGCAGTTCGTAGGGCGGGACCTCCTCGCACCACGCGGACAGCGTGTCGCGTATCCGGGCGAGCAGCGCGTCGGGGGTGACCAGGTCGCCGCGCGGCGGCAGCAGCCAGTCCAGCCGCCACACCCCGTTCGGCAGCGGGCGCGCCACCACCTCGTCCTCGCCGCCGGGAACGTCGCGGTGCAGCAGCGCCTCGCCGTCCCAGGGCAGTTCCACGCGCAGGGCCGCCACCGCGTGCCGCTCGACGGAGGTGCGCCCGGGGAAGCGGATCCCCAGCAGCTTGCGCACCGTGGAGCGGGCGCCGTCGCAGCCCACCAGATGACTGCCGCGCCACCAGGTGCCGGCGGAACCGGGGACGCCGCGGGTGTGCGCCGACACCCCCCGGCCGTCCTGCTCCAGTTCGTCCAGGCGGGCCCCGGTGACGACCTCGGCCAGCGGTTCCCGCTCCAGCGCGGCGCGCATGCTCCGCTCCAGCGCGTACTGCTGTATGTGCACCGGCGAGGTCCGGGAGTCCAACTCCACCCGCCGCACCGGCTGGTGCCGCCGCTCGGTGCGCCACGCCGCCCACCGGGAGCCGCCCAGCGTCGCCGCGTACGCCGCCGTGTCCGGCCGCAGGACGCAGGTGCGCGCCGTGCGCTGCTCGACCTCGCCGTCACCGCCGTCGAGCACCACCGACGGGACGTCGTGGCGCGCGAGCGCCAGCGCCAGCGCGAGACCGACCGGTCCCGCGCCGACGACGATCACCGGGTCCACGACGGGCGGCCCTCGCAGTTCTCACGGTCCGGGGAGGGAAGGGGGGTTGGAGCCGATGGAGCCGATGGAACCCGGTGCACGATCACACATCGTATGCCAACCCACTGCCTGTGCCCCCGTCAAGCGACGGGGGCACAGGCAGTGGGCACACAGGGGGCACGGCGGGCGCGCGCGGAAGGCGGGAGCGGTGTGCGGCTACTTCCGGGCGGGGGGCTCGACATGGGGCTCGTCGAACTCCATCTCCGTGTCGGCGCCGCCGTGCAGGACGGCGCCGGTCGTCCGCTTGCCGCGCCGGAGCCGGCCCTCGAGCCAGCTCGCGAAGCTGGTGAGCAGGAAGTTCAGCAGGATGAAGATCAGCGCGACCACGGTGAAGGCGGCGATGGTGTTGGCGCCGTAGTTGGCCGTGATCACCCGCACCTGGCTCAGCAGTTCGGAGTAGCCGAGCACCGCGCCGCCCAGGGCGGTGTCCTTCACGATCACCACGAGCTGGCTGACCAGTGCCGGCAGCATCGCCGTGACCGCCTGCGGCAGCAGCACGTAGAGCATGATCTGGCTCTTGCGCATGCCGATGGCCTTGGCCGCGTCCGTCTGGCCCGAGGGCAGCGACAGGATGCCCGCCCGCACGATCTCGGCGATGACCGAGGAGTTGTAGAGCACCAGGCCGGTCACCACGGCGTACAGCGGGCGCACCTCGGAGTCGATGTCGGTGAACTGCGCGTACGCCTGGTTGGCGAAGACCATCATCAGCAGCACCGGGATGGCGCGGAAGAACTCCACCACCGTGCCGACCGGCCGGCTGATCCACCGGTGCTCCGACAGCCGCCCGATGCCGAACAGGGCGCCCAGCGGAAGGGCGATGGCGATGGACAGCGCCGCGGCCTTGAGGGTGTTCAGCAGCCCGGGGATCAGATACGTCGTCCACACCCGGGAGTCGGTGGCGAACGGGCTCCACTTCTCCGCGGCGAGCTGGTTCTTGTCGGCCATCGTGTCCAGCACCCACCACAGGACGAGCCCGAGGAGGACGAGGAAGACCGCCGAGTAGACCAGGTTGCGGGCCCTGGCGCGCGGTCCCGGCGCGTCGTAGAGAACGGACAGGTCACTCATCGCTTCACCGCCACGCGCTTGCTCACCCAGCCCAGCAGCATGCCGGTCGGGAGGGTCAGGACAACGAACCCGAAGGCGAACACCGCGAAGACCAGGAAGATGGCGTCGCTCTCGACCTCCACCATCTCCTTCATCAGCAGTGCGGCTTCCGACACCCCGATGGCCGCCGCCACGGTCGTGTTCTTGGTCAGGGCGATCAGCACGTTCGCCAGGGGCGCCACGACCGAACGGAACGCCTGCGGGAGGACGATCAGGGTCAGCACCTGGAAGAAGCCGAGCCCCAGCGCGCGCGCCGCCTCCGCCTGGCCGACGGGCACCGTGTTGATGCCCGAGCGCAGCGCCTCGCACACGAAGGTGGCGTGGTAGGCGATCAGGCCGAGCACCGCCAGCCGGAAACCGATCTCCTTGGAGTCGCCGCCGGCCAGGGTGATCCCCAGCGTCGAGTACAGGCCCAGGGACGTGGCCACGATGATCACCGTCAGCGGGGTGTTCCGCACGGCGTTGACGTAGACGGTGCCGAAGGTCCGCATCAGTGGTGTGGGACCGACCCGCATGCCGGCCAGGATCGTCCCCCAGATCAGGGAGCCGATCGCCGAGTAGAAGGTGAGCTGCACCGTCACCCAGAAGGCTCCGAGCACGTCGTACTGCCCGGAATCAAGAAAGTCGAACACGTTCTCCCGCGCTCTCGCCTCGTCGGATGGCGTCTCGTCGGACGGCGTCGGAAGGCGCGGCGCGCCGCCCCGGACGGGCGGCGCGCCATCCTGCCCCCGTCAGCTCTTCTCGGTGATCTCCGGGGCCGACTCGTAGTCGTAGTTGGCCGGGCCGAAGTGCTTGTCGGCGGCCTTCTCCCAGGAGCCGTCCTCGACCATCTTGGTGAGGGCGTCGTTGATCTGCTGCTGCAGCTCGGTGTCGCCCTTCTTCAGGCCGATGCCGTAGGACTCGTCGCTGAGGCTGAGGCCGGCGAGCTTGAACTTGCCCTGGTGCTCCTTCTGCGCCGCGTAGCCGGCCAGGATGGAGTCATCGGTGGTCAGGGCGTCGACGGCCTTGTTCTCCAGGCCGGTCAGGCACTCCGAGTAGCCGCCGTACTCCTGCAGGTCGGCCTTCGGCGCGAACTTGTTCTTGACGTTCTGCGCGGAGGTGGAGCCGGTGACCGAGCAGAGCTTGAGCTCCTTGGTGTTCAGCTCGTCCTTGTTCCACGTGGAGTCGTCGTCGGCGCGGACCAGGAAGTCCTGGTGGGCGAGGAAGTACGGACCGGCGAAGTCGACCCGCTCCTTGCGCTCGTCGGTGATCGAGTAGGTGGCGACGATGAACTTCACGTCACCGTTGGAGATCATGTTCTCCCGCTCGGCGCTGGGGGCCTCCTTCCAGGTGATGTCCTTCTCCTCGTAACCCAGCTCCTTGGCGACGTACTTGGCCACGTCCACGTCGAAGCCCGTGTACTCGCCGTCCTGGGTCTTCAGGCCCAGACCCGGCTGGTCGAACTTGATGCCGATGGTGATCTTGTCGCCGTCGGAGCCGCTGTCACCGCCGCCGCCGCACGCGGTGGCGGTCAGGGAGAGGACGAGAGCGGTGGCGGCCACGAGGCCGGACTTGCGGAGGGTCATGGTGAACATCCCTGGAGTCGTAGCGTGCAAGGGTCCGCTGAGCCGGCCGGGCTCAGTGGTGGAGGATCTTCGACAGGAAGTCCTTGGCGCGGTCGCTGCGCGGGTTGCTGAAGAACTGGTCGGGAGTCGCCTCCTCGACGATGCGGCCGTCGGCCATGAAGACGACGCGGTTCGCGGCGGAACGGGCGAACCCCATCTCGTGGGTGACGACGACCATCGTCATGCCGCCCTGCGCGAGCTGCTGCATGACCTCCAGGACCTCGTTGATCATCTCGGGGTCGAGCGCGGAGGTCGGCTCGTCGAAGAGCATCACCTTCGGGTCCATCGCCAGCGCGCGGGCGATGGCCACGCGCTGCTGCTGGCCGCCGGAGAGCTGGGCGGGGTACTTGTCGGCCTGGTTGGCCACACCGACCCGGTCGAGCAGACCGCGGGCCTTCTCCTCCGCCGCCCTCTTGTCGGCGCGGCGGACCTTGAGCTGGCCCAGCATGACGTTCTCCAGCACCGTCTTGTGCGCGAAGAGGTTGAACGACTGGAAGACCATGCCGACGTCGGCGCGCAGCCTGGCCAGCTCCCTGCCCTCGGCGGGCAGGGGCTTGCCGTCGATCAGGATCGTCCCGGAGTCGATCGTCTCCAGGCGGTTGATGGTGCGGCACAGCGTGGACTTCCCGGACCCCGAGGGCCCGATGACGACGACGACCTCGCCACGCGCAATGGTCAGGTCGATGTCCTGGAGGACGTGCAGGGCACCGAAGTGCTTGTTGACGTTGTCCAGGACGACCAGGTTCTCCGCCGTCGGTGCGGCGTCCTTGGTCACCGATACGTTGCTCATCGGCGTCATTCGCTCCGTCCTCGTCGGTTGAGGGGACCTTAGTGACCACCGTTGAGCAGCGTCATCACATCTGAGCTGAACTTGAGCATAACGATTCAGCCGCAAAGGGGCATATCCCTCGAAGGGTGCACCGGTCGGCGTACCGGCTGCCTACCGTAGGGATGCGCGCGGGCCGCGGCCCGGCGGGTCTTGACGCGCCGGGCCGGATCGGAGTGGATGACTGCCGCGCCGGGGAGAGCACGGTCAGGCGCACGGGGGAGTTCCGGGGGAGAAGAGGGGCCATGAGACTGCTGCTGGTCGAGGACGACGACCGCGTGGCCGCGGCGCTGTCCGCCGTGCTCGCCCGGCACGGCTTCGACGTGGTGCACGCCCGCGGCGGCGAGGAGGCCCTGCGGTGCCTGCTGCCGGACGGCGCCGCGCCGCCCTTCGGCGTGGTGCTGCTCGACCTCGGCCTGCCCGACATCGACGGCTTCGAGGTGTGCGGCCGCATCCGCCGTCTGACCAGCACCCCGGTGATCATGGTCACGGCGCGGGCCGACGTGCGCTCCCGGGTCCACGGCCTCAACCTCGGCGCCGACGACTACGTGGTCAAGCCGTACGACACCGCCGAACTCCTCGCCCGGATCCACGCCGTCAGCCGGCGCACCGCCACCGCCACCACGGCCGGCGGCGGTGCCGGTGTCGGCGCCGGCGGCGCCGGCGATCCCGGCGCGGGCGGGGACACCGGGCGCGCCCGGGGCGCGGACGCCCCGGAACTGCGCCTGGGGCCGCTGACCATCGAGACCGACACCCGGCGGGTCACGGTGCACGGCGAGGCGGTCCCCCTCACCCGCAAGGAGTTCGACCTGCTCGCGCTGCTCGCCCAGCGCCCCGGCGTCGTCTTCCGCCGCGAGCAGATCATCAGCGAGGTCTGGCGCACCAGCTGGGAGGGGACCGGCCGCACCCTGGAGGTGCACATCGCCTCGCTCCGCTCCAAGCTGGGGCTGCCCGCCCTGATCGAGACGGTGCGCGGCGTCGGCTACCGGCTCGTCGCCCCGGCCGGCTGAGGCCGGGAACCGGGACGAAAGCGGACCCCCGCCGTGCGCACACGCCTCCTCGCCCTCCTCATCGCCCTGATGGCCGGCGTCCTGCTCGCCCTCGGCTTCCCGCTCGCCGCGAGCATGGCCGCCGCCGAGCAGCAGGACGTCGTCGTCGACCGCATCGACGACACCGCGCGCTTCGCCTCCCTGGCCCAGTACGTCACCACCCGCCCCCCGGCCCGCAGTCCCACCGCGGCCGAGGCGCGCCAGCAGGACGAGCGGCTGGCCACGCTGCGCGACGAGCTCAGCCGCTACCACGACCTGTACGGCATCAGGGCCGGCGTCTTCTACCGCGACGGCAGCGCGATGGCCGCGGCCCCGGCGACCTGGCGGCCCCCCGGGGAGGGGGAGGGCGCCGCCGCCTTCGCCGAGGCCCTGGTCGGGCGCCGCAGCCACGACCCGGCCCAGGTGTGGCCCTGGCAGGACGGCCGGATCGCCGTCGCCTCGCCGGTCGTCCGCGACGGCGACGTCGTCGCCGTCGTCCTCACCGACTCGCCCACCGGTCCGATGCGCTCGCGCATCCTGCACGGCTGGCTGCCGCTGGCCGCCGGGGAGGCGGCCGCCATGCTCGTGGCCGTGGCCCTGGCCTTCCGGCTGACCGGCTGGGTGCTCAAGCCGGTGCGCGTACTGGACAGGGCCAGCCACGACATCGCCACCGGACGGCTGGCCTCCCGGGTGGCCGCCCTGAGCGGGCCGCCGGAGCTCCAGCGCCTGGCGCGGTCCTTCAACGAGATGGCCGACCACGTCGAGACCGTCCTGGAGCAGCAGCGCGCCTTCGTCGCCGACGCCTCCCACCAGCTGCGCAACCCGCTGGCCGCCCTGCTGCTCCGCATCGACCTGCTGGCCCTGGAACTGCCCGAGGGCAACGAGGAGATCGCCTCGGTGCGGGCCGAGGGCAAGCGCCTGGCCCGGGTGCTCGACGACCTCCTCGACCTCGCACTGGCCGAGCACACCCCCGCCGACCTGCGGCTGACCGATGTCGCGGCGCTCGCCGCCGAACGCGTCGCCGCCTGGCGCCCGGTCGCCGACCGCGAGGGCGTGGAGCTGCGCACGGCCGGGCAGGGAGCGGTGACGGGCTGGGCGGACCCGATCGCGCTCTCCAGCGCGCTGGACGCGGTCGTGGACAACGCGGTGAAGTTCACCCCCGCCGGGGAGTCGGTCACGGTCGCCGTCACCGCGGGCGGCGACCGGGTGACCGTCGAGGTCGCCGACCACGGGCCCGGTCTCACCGAGGACGAGCTGAACCGGATCGGGGACCGCTTCTGGCGCAGCAACCGCCACCAGAACGTCTCCGGTTCGGGCCTGGGACTGTCCATCTCCCGGGCGCTGCTCGCCGCGGGAGGGGCGGAGATCTCCTTCGCCCGCAACGAGCCGCGGGGCCTGCGCGTGGTGATCAGCCTGCCGCGGAACGCGCCAGACGCAGGGTGAGGATCTGGAACGGCCGCAGCCGCAGCGCCACCGTGCCGCCGTCCACCACCTCGTACGCCCCCCGCTCCGGCGCGGCGTCCAGCGGGCGCTCCAGCAGGTCGACGGCGGTGACGGAGGCGACGGGGAAGCCGGTGGTGAGCGCGGCCCGCGCCCGCCCGCCGTGCGCCTCGTACAGCCGCACCACCACGTCCCCGCCGCGGTCCTCCGCCAGCTTCACCGCCTCCACGACCACCTGGTCGCTGTCCACCGTCACCAGCGGCGCCACCGGCGAGCCGCCGGCGACCGAGCGCTCGGGCAGGTTGATCCAGTGGCCCTCGCGCACCGCGTCGGCGATCGTCGCGCCCGGCGCGAGCGCGTAGCGCATCCGGTGCACGCCCTGGTCGGTCTCCGGGTCCGGGTAGCGCGGCGCGCGCAGCAGGGACAGTCGCACCGTCGTGGTCTGCCCGCCGTCCTCGCGCACGTCCCGGGTGACGTCGTGGCCGTAGGTGGCGTCGTTGACGACGGCCGCGCCCCAGCCCGGCTCGCCCACGTGCAGCCAGCGGTGCGCGCAGATCTCGAACTTCGCCGCCTCCCAGGAGGTGTTGGTGTGGGTCGGGCGCAGGACGTGACCGAACTGGATCTCGGCGGCCGAGAAGTCCGCCTTCACGTCCAGCGGGAACGCGGCCTTGAGGATCCTCTCGCTCTCGTGCCAGTCCACCTCCGTGTCGATGTCCACCGTCCGGCTCCCCGAGCGCAGGGCGATGCGCTGCACCACCGAGGAGGCGCCGAAGGAGCGCCGCACCGTCACCGCCGCCTCGTCCGCGGCCGGCGGTTCCGGCCGCAGCTCGTCGACGCCGGTCAGGTCCGTGACGCCGTGCCGGTAGGAGGAGTCCAGGTCCCAGGCGTCCCACAGGGCGGGGAAGTCCGGGTGGATCTGGAGCAGGTTCGCCGCCGCCCCCGGCGCGACCGCCTCGCGGTCCGCGGCGAGGTCGTACACCGAGACCAGCAGCCCGCGCCCGTCGACCTCCACCCGCAGCAGCCCGTTGGCCAGGACGTGTCCGCCGTCCGGCCGCTCCTCGGTGGTCACCGGCTCGCCCGTGCGCCCCGGCAGCGGCAGCGCGCCCCCGGCGGGGATGCCGTGCCGGGCGTGCGGGGCGCCGTTGAAGACGACCGCCTCCCCCTCCGCGCCGCCCTCGCCGGCCAGCGCGCGCTGCGCCGAGGAGACGATCCCCTCCAGCTCCCGGTGCACCCGCGCGTAGGTCTCGCGCGCCTCGCGGTGCACCCAGGCGATCGAGGAACCGGGCAGGATGTCGTGGAACTGGTGGAGCAGCACCGTCTTCCACAGCCGCTCCAGCGCGTCGTACGGGTACGGGTGCCCGGTCCGCACCGCCGCCGTCGCCGACCACAGCTCGGCCTCGCGCAGCAGCGACTCGCCGCGCCGGTTGCCCCGCTTGGTCCCCGCCTGCGAGGTGTAGGTGCCGCGGTGGAGCTCCAGGTACAGCTCGCCCACCCACACCGGCGCGTCCCCGTACTCGGCCCGGGCCGCCTCGAAGAAGGCGGCCGGCGGCTCCACGCTCACCCGCGGCGAGCCCTCCAGGTCCCGCAGCCGCTCCGCGCGCCCCAGCATCTCGCGGGTGGCGCCCCCGCCGCCGTCGCCGAAGCCGAAGGGGGCCAGGGAGCGGCTGCCGCCGCCCTTGTCCCGGTAGGTGCGGGCGGCGTGCGCCAGCTGCGCGCCGCCGAGGTCGCAGTTGTAGGTGTCCACCGGCGGGAAGTGGGCGAACACCCGGGTGCCGTCGATGCCCTCCCACCGGAAGGTGTGGTGGGGGAAGGCGTTGGTGCGGTTCCAGGAGATCTTCTGGGTGAGGAACCACTCGGCTCCCGCCAGCCGCGCGATCTGCGGCAGCGCGGCGGTGTAGCCGAAGGAGTCCGGCAGCCACACCTCGCGGGTGTCGATCCCGAACTCCTCCAGGAAGAACCGCTTCCCGTACAGGAACTGCCGGGCCATCGCCTCGCCGCCGACCATGTTCGTGTCAGACTCCACCCACATCCCGCCCACCGGCACGAAGCGGCCCTCGGCGACCTTCTCCCGCACCCTCGCCCACAGCCCGGGCCGGTGTTCCTTGATCCAGGCGAACTGCTGCGCCTGGGACATCGCGTGGACGTGCCCGGGGTGGGTGTCCATGAGGTGGACGGTGTTGGCGACCGTCCGCGCCACCTTGCGCACGGTCTCGCGCAGCGGCCACAGCCAGGCGGAGTCGATGTGCGCGTGGCCGACCGCGCTGACGCGGTGGGCGGAGGCGTGGGCGGGGGAGGACAGGACGCCGGCCAGACGGGCGCGGGCGCGGCCGGCGGTGCCGGGGACGTCGGCGAGGTCGAGGGCGTCCAGGGCGCGCTCGACGGCCCGCAGGATCTCCCACCGCCGGGCCTGGTCCACCGGCAGCTCGCGCATCAGCCCGTCCAGCACCTCCAGGTCCCGCACCAGCTCCCACACCCCGGCGCGGAAGACGGCCAGGTCCATGCGGCGCAGCCGGTACAGCGGCCGGTCGTGGGCGGTCAGCCGGTCCCCCTGGCGGGTGGGGAGCTGGGCGGTCAGGACCGGGTTGGCGGCGGCCTCGACGTACAGCTCGACCTCCTCGCCGCCCGCGACCCCGTCACCGATCCGTACCCAGTCGTTGTGCGGGTGCAGGCCCTTGACCTCCGTGCCGTCCGCGCGGTGGACCAGCCCCTCGCACTGGAAGCCCGTCGTCCCGCGGTCGAAACCGAGGTCGAGGACGGCCTCGACGGTGCGCCCGGCCCACTCCCGCGGCACCCGCCCGGTCACGCGGAACCAGGTCGTCCCCCAGGCCGGGCCCCACGACCGGCCCACGGCGATGGGCCGGTACGGCGCGGCCAGCCCCTCGGCGACCGGCACCGGCTCGCCGGGCACGTCCCACCGCTCGACGGTCAGGGGGCGGGAGTCGCCGTGGACGGCGGGCCGGATCCGCTCGCGCAGGACGCGGTCCAGGCGGGCCTCGACGGTGGTGCGGTCATCGTGCATGGCGGCGGCTCCGGTGCTTCGCTGGCGATGGACGCACCGAGGGCATTACCGCGCGGAAGCGGCGGTAACCCTCCGCAGCCGGCCCCGGACCCTCAGGACTTCGCGGAGCGGTAGTAGCGCTCGGCGCCCCGGTGCAGCGGGAGCGGGTGGGTGTAGATGGCCGTGCGCAGGTCGACCTTCTGCGCGGCGTGCACCTCGCGGCCGATGCGGTCCCGGCTGTTGATCACCGAGCGGGTGATCCCCTCGGTCAGCGCGGCGTCCGTGTCGTCCGTGGTGACCAGCAGGTTCGCCACCGCTATCGTCTCGACGGCCTTGCCGTCCTGGACGGGGGGATAGGCGTCGGAGGGCATCAGCGCCGCGCGGTAGGAGCGGGTCCGGGGCTCCTGCGCGTGCAGCGTCGGCACCAGGTCGCCGAGCGGCACGAGGCGTATCTCGGTGGCCTCCGCCAGCTCCTGGATCGCGCCGGTGGGCAGCCCGCCCGACCAGAAGAAGGCGTCCAGCTCGCCGCGGACCAGCAGCTCCGGCATCCGGTCGATGCCCTCGAGCACCGGCCGGACGTCCTCGTCCGGATCCAGCCCGGCCGCCTTCAGCAGCCTCCCGGCTATCAGGTTCACCCCGGACCGCGGCTGCCCGAGCCCGACCCGCAGTCCCTCGAGGTCCTCGGCGGAGCGCACCGGCGAGCCGGCCGGGACGACGAGCTGGATGTAGTCGTCGTACAGCCGCGCACAGGCCCGCAGCCGGTCGGCGCCCTCCCTCCCGGAGTTGACGTAGGCCGCCACCGCGTCGGCCGCGGCGATGGTGAAGGACGCCTCGCCGGAGATCAGCCGCTCGATGTTCTGCACCGAGCCCTGGCTGGGCATGAGATCCACCTCCACCCCGGGCAGGTCCCGGCCGAGCTGCTGCTTCAGCAGCTCCCCGTAGCGCTCGTACACCCCGCCCCGGGCCCCGGTGGTGAAGGACACCGGGCCGCTCGGCGCCGGCCCGCCGCCCGGCAGCAGCCACCACAGCAGCAGCGCGAGCACGGCCGCCGCGGCCGCGGCGGCCTTCAGCAGCCGCCGCGGCCCCGGGCGGCGTGCGGACAGGGGGACCATGGCTCCGATCCTGCCAGGACCGGTACGCGGAAGGGAGAGGCGGGGGCGGGGTGCGAGCACGTACCCTGTCGTCTGAGATGAGTGCGAAGACTTACCAGGTGCGCACCTACGGGTGCCAGATGAACGTCCACGACTCCGAGCGTCTGTCGGGCCTGCTGGAGGACGCGGGCTATGTCCGGGCCCCGGGGGACGCCGACGACGCCGACGTGGTCGTCTTCAACACCTGCGCGGTGCGGGAGAACGCCGACAACAAGCTGTACGGCAACCTCGGCCACCTCGCCCCGAAGAAGGCGTCCCGGCCGGGCATGCAGATCGCGGTCGGCGGCTGCCTGGCGCAGAAGGACCGCGACACCATCGTGCGGCGGGCCCCCTGGGTCGACGTGGTCTTCGGCACCCACAACATCGGCAGCCTGCCGGTGCTGCTGGAGCGCGCCCGTGTCCAGCGGGAGGCGCAGGTCGAGATCGCCGAGTCGCTGGAGGCGTTCCCCTCCACGCTGCCGACCCGGCGCGAGAGCGCGTACGCCGCCTGGGTCTCCATCTCGGTCGGCTGCAACAACACCTGCACCTTCTGCATCGTCCCCGCGCTGCGCGGCAAGGAGAAGGACCGCCGGCCCGGCGACATCCTCGCCGAGGTCGAGGCGCTGGTCGCCGAGGGCGTCACCGAGATCACGCTGCTCGGGCAGAACGTCAACGCCTACGGGTCCGACATCGGCGACCGCGAGGCGTTCTCCAAGCTGCTGCGCGCCTGCGGCCGGGTCGAGGGCCTGGAGCGGGTCCGCTTCACCTCCCCGCACCCGCGCGACTTCACCGACGACGTCATCGCCGCCATGGCCGAGACGGAGAACGTGATGCCGCAGCTGCACATGCCGCTGCAGTCCGGTTCCGACCGCGTGCTCAAGGCGATGCGCCGCTCCTACCGGCAGGAGCGCTACCTGGGGATCATCGAGAAGGTCCGGGCCGCGATCCCCGACGCCGCGATCTCCACCGACATCATCGTGGGCTTCCCCGGCGAGACCGGGGAGGACTTCGAGCAGACCCTGCACGTCGTCCGCGAGGCCCGCTTCGCGCAGGCGTTCACCTTCCAGTACTCCAAGCGCCCCGGGACCCCGGCCGCCGAGATGGACGGGCAGATCCCCAAGGAGGTCGTGCAGGAGCGGTACGAGCGCCTGGTCGCCCTCCAGGAGGAGATCTCCTGGGAGGAGAACAGGAAGCAGACCGGGCGGACCCTGGAGGTCATGGTCGCCGAGGGCGAGGGCCGCAAGGACGGCGCCACCCGGCGGCTGTCCGGACGCGCCCCCGACAACCGTCTGGTCCACTTCACGCGTCCCGACGAGGACGTCCCGCGCCCCGGTGACATGGCCACCGTCGAGATCACCTACGCCGCCCCGCACCACCTGCTGGCCGAGGGCGCGGTGCTGGGGGTGCGGCGCACCCGCGCGGGCGACGCCTGGGAGCGGCGCGCCGCCGCGTCCGCGGCGAAGCCGCAGGGCGTGATGCTCGGACTGCCCACCGTCGGCATCCCCGAGCCGCTGCCCGCCGCGCCGGGCGGCTGCGCCGCCCACTGACACGACCGGACACGACCGGACACGACCAGCCGCGGCCGGTCGCGACCGGCCGCACCCGTCCCGCACCCGCGTCGGTGCGCGCCGGGCGTGTGCCGGGCGTGCGCTGGTCAGGCGTACACGAGCCCCTCACGCGCCCGGCCGCGGGTGACTCCCCGGCGGTAGGCTGCGCGCCATGCTTGTCGCCGCCGCCGCATGTCCTTGCCCGCCGCTGCTGGTGCCCGAGGTCGCGGGGGGTGCCGCGCACGAGATGGACGACGCCCGGGCCGCCTGCTACGACGCGATCGCCGTCCTGGCCGCCGCGCGCCCCGACCGGCTCGTCGTCGTCGGCACCGCCGACCCGGCCGGCCGGGGCAGGCACCCGCAGGGCGCCACCGGCTCCTTCCGGCCCTTCGGCGTCGACCTGGAGGTCCGGCTGGGCGAGGGCCCGCCCGCCGAGCACCCGCTGCCGCCGTCCCTGGCCGTGGGAGCCTGGCTGCTGGAGCGCACGGGCTGGAGCGCCGCGCCCGTGGAGGGCCTCGGCGTGGGGGAGCCGCTGTCGAGGGAGCGCTGCGCGGAGGCCGGCCGGGAGCTGGCGGGCTCGGCCGGGCGCGTCGCCCTGCTGGCGATGGGCGACGGCAGCGCCTGCCGGACGGTCAAGGCCCCCGGCTACTTCGACGAGCGCGCCCCCGCCTTCGACGAGGCGGCCGCCCGCGCCCTGGGCGCCGCCGACCCGGCCGGACTGCTGGCCCTCGACGAGGAGCTGGCCTACGAGCTGAAGGCGTCCGGACGGGCCTGCTGGCACGTGCTGGCCGGCGCGGCCGAGGGCGCGGGTCTGGAGGGACGGCTGCTGTACGACCAGGCGCCGTACGGCGTCGGCTACCTGGTCGCGAGCTGGTCGTAGACCGCCGCGGCCGTGCGGCCCGCCCGGAAGGGGACCGCACGGCCGCGGCGGGGGCCGCTCAGGCGGCGGGACCGGCGGTGTCGCCCTTCTCGTCCCTCTCGCGGGTCATCCGCTCCCGCGCCTCCCGGATCTTCGCGTCACGGGTTCCGGTGTGGCGCCGGTGCCTGCCCCTGGTCCGGTCGTCGCCGGCCTCTCCGGTCCTCTCGCCGTGCCGGCCCATCATGCCCTTGACCCTGTTCATGAAGCCCATGGCGGTCACTCCGTTCCCTCGGCGTTCCCTCGGCTCCGTGGTGGCTCTCGCGGGCGCCCCGGCACGGCCGCCGCGGCTACCGGCGGGCGCCCTCGTCGTCGGCGCCGACCGGGCCGGCCTGCTCGTCCGTACCGTCCGCGCCGCCCGTGCCGTCCGCCGCGTGCCCGGCGGACTGCTGCCGCGGGATCCCGGCGAGCCGTCCGGCGCCGTCGTCATCGGTGTCATCGGTGCCGCCGGCCGCGTTCTCCCCGGCCTCGCCCGCGGCGTCCTCCGCCGCGGTCCGCGCCGCCTCCTTTCTGGGCTCCCCGGGCTCCCCGGGTCCGTCGGCCCGCCCCGTCCCGTCGCGTCCCGCGGGCCCTCCCGCCTCCGGCGACGGGGCCGCGGCGGCGGCGGGAGAACCGGCCGAGGAACCCTCCGGGCCCTCCGCGACCGGTGCGGCGGAGACATCCTCCTTCACGTCCTTCGAACCACGACGAAACCAGGCGAACACACCCATACCTACTCCAGACCTTACTCGTGCGGGTGAAATTCCGCGCCCCGCGGAGCGACACATGACGTCGCCCCGGGCGTCCGGTCCGTGGGTCGGCGGGCGGAACCTCGCAACAGGCAACGACTCCGGACGTGTGACGTCACGTAACCCGTTCGGATTCCTCCCCGTGTGTTTGCGAGACTTGGGCCGTGAGCAGCGCACCCCCCACCCCCCGTGTCATCGCCGTGGTCGGCCCCACCGCGGCCGGAAAGTCCGACCTGGGCGTCGCCCTCGCCCGGCACCTGGGCGGCGAGGTGGTCAACGCCGACTCCATGCAGCTCTACCGCGGCATGGACATCGGCACCGCCAAGCTGACGCAGGAGGAGCGCCGGGGTGTCCCGCACCACCTCCTGGACGTCTGGGACGTCACGGTCGCCGCCAGCGTCGCCGAGTACCAGCGCCTGGCCCGCGCCGAGATCGACCGCCTGCTCGCCCAGGGGCGCACCCCGGTGCTCGTGGGCGGCTCGGGGCTGTACGTGCGCGGCGCCATCGACGCCCTGGAGTTCCCCGGCACCGACCCGGCCGTCCGCGCCCGGCTGGAGGCGGAGCTGGCCGAGTCCGGCTCCGGGCCGCTGCACGCCCGGCTCGCCGCCGTCGACCCCGAGGCCGCCCGGGCGATCCTGCCCGGCAACGGCCGCCGGATCGTCCGCGCCCTGGAGGTCGTCGAGATCACCGGCCGCCCCTTCACCGCCAACCTCCCCGGCCCCGACTCCGTCTACGACACCCTCCAGATCGGGGTCGACGTCGGGCGTCCGGAGCTCGACGAGCGGATCGCCCGCCGGGTGGACCGCATGTGGGAGGCCGGACTGGTCGAGGAGGTGCGCGAGCTGGAGCGCGCCGGGCTGCGCGAGGGCCGCACGGCCTCGCGGGCCCTGGGCTACCAGCAGGTGCTGGCCGCGCTGGCGGGGGAGTGCACCGAGGACGAGGCGCGCGCCGAGACCGTACGCGCCACCAAGCGCTTCGCGCGCCGCCAGGACTCCTGGTTCCGCCGCGACCCCCGCGTCCACTGGCTCAGCGGCGCGGCCGACCGCCGCGGGGAACTCACCGACCGCGCCCTGGCCCTCCTCGAACGAGCGGTCACAGCCTGATCACGTGATGGCATCGGGACGTCCAGCGGGCCCTGGACAGTTGTCCGGGCGTGCCATCATCGACCATCAATGAGCATCGACCGTCGATGAGCCGCACAGCGGGAGTTGGGAGGGCACGTGGCGATGGAGGCCGGCCCTCGCAACGGCGACGAGCCGGCCGTCGGACCGCTCCGTGCCGACGGCCGGGGGGACGACGGCCCGGGGAGCCTGGACGGGCTGGCGGGCGTGGGCGGGCTGGAGGCGCTGGAGACCCCGGCCGCCGACGGGGACGAGTCCTACGGCGAACTCCGTCCGCCCCGGAAGCTGCGGCTGTGGCAGCTCGCCCCGATCGTGGGCCTGGGTGCGGCCGGATCGCTGATGTTCGCCTTCCCGCTCGCCTTCGGACTCGGCGAGGGCGGGGCGGTGGTCGCCATGCTCGGCCTGCTGCTCAGCTGCTGCGCCGCCGGCTGGGGCATGATGGCCGCCCGCCGCGTCGGCCTCGCCTGGCCCGGTCTGCCCGCGCGCGGCTCCGGCGAACGCCCCGACTGGCGCCTGGTCGCCCTGTACGCGATGGTCGTCGGCACCCTCGTGGCACTGGCCATCTGGCGCGTCGCCCGCCTCCGCTAGCCCGGCGCCCGGTCGGCGCCCGTCCCCGTACGATGGGCACCGTGAACAGCTCAGCAGGGCCCGCGGGCACGCCCGTCCCGTTCCTCAAGGGGCACGGCACCGAGAACGACTTCGTGATCATCCCCGACCCGGACGGGACGCTGGACCTGCCCGCCGCGACCGTGGCCCGGCTGTGCGACCGGCGCGCCGGGATCGGCGGGGACGGCCTGCTGCGCGTGGTGCGCTCCGCCGCCCACCCCGAGGCGCGGGCGATGGCCGCCGGGGCCGAGTGGTTCATGGACTACCGCAACGCCGACGGCAGCGTCGCCGAGATGTGCGGCAACGGGGTGCGCGTCTTCGCGCGCTACCTGGAGCGCGCCGGGCTGGCCGCGGCCGGCGACCTCGCCGTCGCCACCCGGGCCGGCGTGCGCCGGGTGCACCTGGCCAAGGACGGCGACGTCACCGTCCACATGGGCGCGGCGAGGCTGCCCGGCGGTACGGAGGCGAGCGTCACCGTCGCCGTGGGGGAGCGCGCCTGGCCCGCGCTGAACGTCAACATGGGCAACCCGCACGCCGTCGCCTTCGTCGACGACCTCGGCCACGCCGGCGACCTGCTCACCGCCCCGGCCGTGGCGCCGGCCGCCGCCTACCCCGAGGGCGCCAACGTCGAGTTCGTCGTCGACCGGGGACCGCGCCACGTGGCCCTGCGGGTGCACGAGCGCGGCTCCGGCGAGACCCGCTCCTGCGGTACGGGCGCCTGCGCGGTCATGGTCGCCGCCGCCCGCCGCGACGGCGCCGACCCGGCCGCCGACGGCACCCCCGTCACCTACACCGTCGACGTCCCCGGCGGACGGCTGGTGATCACCGAGCACCCGGACGGCGGCGTCGAGATGACCGGCCCCGCCGTGATCGTCGCCGAGGGCACCGTCGATCCCGGCCTGCTCTCCGCTCCCTGAGGGCTGACCGCTCGAACGGGTGATCCCGGCCACTGTGGACAGGAGGCGGAGCGAGGCGCGTGGGAGGCTCGATAGGATCAAGCACCCCGACGCCGTGGGAGGTGCCATGAGCGCAGTACGGAGCCTTCGCAAGCTCGGTCGTGCGGCCCTCCTGGGCCCGTCGTCCCGCCACGCCCTCCCCCACGCCATCGAGCACCTGGCCAAGGCGCACCGCGCCCACCACCCCGGCGCCGACCTCGACATCCTGCGCCGCGCCTACGTCCTGGCGGAGTCCTCGCACCGGGGCCAGACGCGCAAGAGCGGCGAGCCCTACATCACGCACCCGCTCGCCGTCACCCTGATCCTGGCCGAACTCGGCGCCGAGACCACGACGTTGACGGCCTCCCTGCTCCACGACACCGTCGAGGACACCGACGTGACGCTGGAGCAGGTACGGGCGGAGTTCGGCGAGGAGGTGAGCTACCTCGTCGACGGCGTCACCAAACTGGAGAAGGTGGACTACGGCGCCGCCGCCGAGCCGGAGACCTTCCGCAAGATGCTGGTGGCCACCGGCAACGACGTGCGGGTGATGTCCATCAAGCTCGCCGACCGGCTGCACAACATGCGCACCCTGGGCGTGATGCGGCCCGAGAAGCAGGCGCGCATCGCCCGCGTCACCCGCGACGTGCTCATCCCGCTGGCCGAACGGCTCGGTGTGCAGGCGCTCAAGACCGAGCTGGAGGACCTGGTCTTCGCCGTCCTCCACCCCGAGGAGTACGCCCGCGCCCGGGAGCTGATCCGCGCGCACGCCGCCGGGTCCGACCCGCTCGCCGAGATCGCCGAGTCGGTGCGGGCGGTGCTGCGCGAGGCGGGCATCGCGGCCGAGGTCCTGATCCGGCCGCGGCACCTCCTCTCCGTCCACCGGGCCCGCGCCAAACGCGGCGAGCTGGGGCCGTGCGACTTCGGGCGGCTGCTGATCCTGGTCGCCGAGAACGCGGACTGCTACGCGGTCCTGGGCGAGCTGCACACCTGCTTCACGCCGATGATGTCGGAGTTCAAGGACTTCATCGCCGTACCGAAGTTCAACCTGTACCAGTCGCTGCACACCGCCGTCGCCGACGCCGGGGGGCGGGTGGCCGAGGTCCTGGTCCGTACCCGCCGGATGCACCGGGTGGCCGAGGCCGGGGTGATCGCCCTGGGCGACCCGCACCGGACCTCCGGCCCCTCCCACGACGAGACGGCCGCCGCGGACGGCGAGCGCGCCGACCCCACCCGCCCCGGCTGGCTGGAACGGCTGCTGGAGTGGCAGAGCCACGCCCCCGACCCGGACACCTTCTGGGCGGAGCTGCGCGACGACCTCGCCCAGGACCGCGAGATCACCGTCTTCTGCACCGATCCGGGCAGCGCCACCCAGGTCGCCACCCTCCACCTGCCCGCGGGCGCCACCTGCGTGGACGCCGCCTACGCCCGCTACGGGGCGGCCGGGCACGCCCTGGTCGGCGCCCGGGTGGACGGACGGCTCGCGGCGCTGGGCACCGTGCTGCGCGACGGCGACTCGCTGCAACTGCTGATGGCACCCGAGGGCGCCTCCGGCCCCTCCCCGCAGTGGCTGGAGCACGTTCGCACCCCCACCGCGCGGATCGCCATCCGCACCTGGCTCGACGCCCGCCCGGAGGACGGCGAGCACCCGGAGGACGGCGAGCACCCGGAGGACGGCGAGCGCGCGGGCGGGGCGGACCGGGCGGGCGGGGCGCCCCCGGTGCCGGAACCCGCCGCCCCGGCCCCCGGGCCCGGGCCGGTGCGGACCCGCGAGAGGTCCGCGGCCGTGGCCGGGCTGCCCGGCGCGCCCGTACGGCTGGCCCGCTGCTGCACGCCCGTGCCGCCCGACGCCGTGGTCGGCTTCGCGGTGCGCGGCGGCGCGGTGACCGCCCACCGGGAGAACTGCCCCACCGTGGCCCGGATGACCGCGGCCGGGCGCGAGACCGTACCCGTGCGGTGGCAGGACTCCGGCGCGGGCTGCCGGGTGACGCTGCACGCCGAGTCGCTGAGCCGTCCGCACCTCCTGGCCGACCTCACCGAGGCCATCGCCGCGGAGGGGGCCGCCGTGGTCTCCGCCGAGGTCGAGCCGCCCAGGGAGCACCGGGTGCGGCACACGTACACCCTGCGGCTGGACGACGCCGGCGAGCTGCCCCGGCTGATGCGTGCCATGCGGGAGGTGCCCGGCGTCTACGACGTCGTACGGGCCACCCGCCGCCGGCCCTGAGGCGGCGGTCCGCCCGGCCGGGCGACGGTCACGCTCCAAACCAGGTGACGGCCGGGCTGCGCCGTGTCACCATCGTCGTGACCGGACGCGTCCCCGGGAATGTTCCGGGTACCGCACGCGTTGACCCGGTTGTCTTCACTCCGACGACGTAAGGACACAGTTGACCTTCTCTTCCTCCCTTCCGCAGAACGGCCAGCGCCTCGCCGAGACGTACCGCCGAGCCGACGCCCTGATGGAGGAGGACGTCGCTTGGAGCCACGAGATCGACGGTGAGCGCGACGGCGACCAGTACGACCGCTCCGAGCGCGCCGCCCTCCGCCGTGTCGCCGGCCTGTCCACCGAACTCCAGGACGTCACCGAGGTCGAGTACCGCCGGCTGCGGCTGGAGCGCGTGGTGCTCGTGGGCGTGTGGACCTCCGGCACCGTGCAGGACGCCGAGAACTCCCTCGCCGAACTCGCGGCCCTCGCCGAGACCGCGGGCGCGCTCGTCCTCGACGGCGTGATCCAGCGCCGGGACAAGCCGGACCCGGCGACGTACATCGGCTCCGGCAAGGCGCAGGAGCTGCGCGACATCGTGGTGGAGACGGCGGCCGACACCGTCGTGTGCGACGGTGAGCTCAGCCCCGGCCAGCTCATCCACCTGGAGGACGTCGTCAAGGTCAAGGTGGTGGACCGCACCGCCCTGATCCTCGACATCTTCGCCCAGCACGCCAAGTCCCGCGAGGGCAAGGCGCAGGTCTCGCTCGCGCAGATGCAGTACATGCTGCCCAGGCTGCGGGGCTGGGGCCAGTCGCTCTCCCGGCAGATGGGCGGCGGCGGCTCCGGTTCGGCGGGCGGCGGCATGGCCACCCGCGGTCCCGGTGAGACCAAGATCGAGACCGACCGGCGGCGGATCCGCGAGAAGATGGCGAAGATGCGCCGGGAGATCGCGGAGATGAAGACCGGCCGCGACGTCAAGCGGCAGGAGCGGCGCCGCAACAAGGTGCCGTCGGTCGCCATCGCCGGATACACCAACGCCGGCAAGTCCTCCCTGCTCAACCGGCTCACGGGCGCGGGCGTCCTGGTGGAGAACGCGCTGTTCGCCACCCTCGACCCGACCGTGCGCCGCGCCGAGACCCCCAGCGGGCGGGCGTACACCCTGGCCGACACCGTCGGCTTCGTACGGCACCTGCCGCACCACCTCGTCGAGGCGTTCCGCTCCACGATGGAGGAGGTCGGCGACGCCGATCTGATCCTCCACGTGGTCGACGGCGCCCACCCGGTGCCGGAGGAGCAGCTCGCCGCCGTGCGCGAGGTGATCCGGGACGTCGGCGCGACGGAGGTGCCCGAGATCGTGGTGGTCAACAAGGCCGACGCGGCCGACCCGCTGGTCCTCCAGCGGCTGCTGCGCGCCGAGAAGCACGCCATCGCGGTCTCCGCCCGCACCGGGCAGGGCATCGACGAGCTGCTGGAGCTGATCGACCGGGAGCTGCCGCACCCGGCCGTGGAGCTGACGGCGCTGGTGCCCTACACCCGCGGCGACCTGGTCTCCCGGGTCCACGCCGACGGCGAGGTGCTCTCCGAGGAGCACACCGAGGGCGGCACGCTGCTGGCGGCCCGCGTTCACGAGGAACTGGCGGCCGAGCTCAGGGCGTACGTCACGGCGGAGCTCCGGGCGTAGGCCGTAGCATGGCCCGGACGGCGCGCATCCCGGCCCGGGAGCGCGACCCTTCTCACCGCTAGGAGACGGCACCGTGCTGCGCACCATGTTCAAGTCGAAGATCCACCGTGCCACGGTCACCGAGGCGGACCTCCACTACGTGGGGTCCGTCACGATCGACGCGGACCTGATGGACGCCGCGGACCTGCTCCCCGGGGAATTGGTCCACATCGTCGACATCACCAACGGCGCCCGCCTGGAGACGTACGTCATCGAGGGGCGGCGCGGCTCCGGGGTGATCGGGATCAACGGTGCCGCCGCGCATCTCGTCCACCCCGGGGACCTGGTGATCCTCATCAGCTACGCGCAGATGGACGACGCCGAGGCCCGGGCCCACCGGCCCGCGGTGGTGCACGTCGACGCGGACAACCGCATCGTGGACCTGGGCAGCGACCCGTCCGAGCCGGTGCCCGGCAGCGACACCCGGCGCAGCCCGATGGCGATGGTCTGACCCGGGCCGGCTCGGCACGGCCGGCCGGGCGCGTACACGGCGAGGGCCTCGCCGCTCCCCCCACGGGAGCGGCGGGGCCCTCGGTGCGTCCCGCGCCGGGCCGGGGTCGTCAGCCCCGCCCCGCGGACTTCCCGCTGACCGCCTCGAAGACGCCCTCGGCCTCGGCGCCCAGACGCGGACCGGCCAGCCAGGTGTGGTCGAGCGTGCCGATGGAGGTGACCGAGACCAGCACCTGCCGGCCGGAGGACCCCCTGGCGAACCAGCCGCCGCCGGAGGAGCCGCCGGTCATCGTGCAGCCGATGCGGTACATCGTGGACTCCGACTCGCTCAGGGTCAGCCGGCCCGGCCGGTCGGCGCAGGTGTGCATGGTGAGCCCGTCGAAGGGCGGGGCCGCGGGGTAGCCGTAGGCCCGTACGGAGGGGATCGACGCCACCGACGGCTTGTCGAAGTTGACCGGCACGGCGGCGCCGACGGTCTCCTCCAGGGACTTCCCGCTCCCGTCCTCGGCCTCCACCCGCAGCACGGCGAAGTCCTGCGAGGCGCCCAGGCCGCCGGTGTCGGAGCCGCTGGAGATCCAGTGGTCGGTGGTCTGGGCCCAGGTGGCCCAGTACACGCCGTGCGGCGCGACCTCCGCGGGGGACGCCCGCTCCAGTTCGGCGGCCTCCAGGGCCGCGTCGTTGTACGCGGGCACGAAGACGATGTTGCGGAACCAGCCGCCGCCGGAACCCGCGTGCACGCAGTGCCCGGCGGTGGCCACCAGGTCGGACCTGCCCGGGTTGCGGGGGTCCTGGACGACCGTGCCGGAGCAGACCATGGAGCCCTTGGGGGTGTCCATGAACACCTTGCCCACCGCCGGGGCGCTCTCCCGGTACGGCGTCGCGGCCGGCTGCGCCTTCTTCGGCGCGGGGTCGGGGTCGGTGACGCCCTCGTCCCCCTCGCCGCCGGTGCCGTCGCCGATGCCGGGGTCGTCGACCTCGCGGTCGTTCTCCTCGGCGTCCTTCATCCGCTCCGGGTCCCACAGGCCCTCGATGATCGGGTTGACGAAGTCCTTGGCCTCACGCAGCCAGTCGTCCCTGTCCCAGTTCCTCCACTCCCCGTCCCTCCACTTCTCGGGGTCGAAGTCCTTGAGGGCGGCGGGCAGTTCCTTCGGCAGGCGCAGGCCGTCGATGCCGGCCCCGGTGTCGCCGCCGTCCCGCGCGGAGGCGCTGGGGCGGGCCTTCGCGTCGCCCTCGCCGTCCGCCGGGCCGCATGCGGTGGCGGTGACGGCCAGGGCGGCGGCCAGCGCCGCGGCGACCAGCGCAGGGCGCCGTCTGCTCGTAGATGACATGGACTGAAAATCCCCCTGAAACGGAACTCTGCACGTGGTGGCCTGTGGTGGACCCCGCCGAGCGCGGCGGGCCCTCACTATGCCGGTGCTGCAGGGGACGGCACCCGGCGGGTCCCCGGTTCCAACGCCCGGAGGCGCGAAGGATTTTGCCCGGGGCCGTGATCCGGCGGGGACGGCGTCGTTGGTACGGGCGGAGACACGGCGGCGCGCTCCGCCGTGCCACGGGAACCGGACGACCACGCACCGGTGCGGTGCCCTCACCCCCAGGGAGACTTCCGTGAACGCATGTCCCGCTCCGGACGGGAGGACGACGCAGGAGGAGGCGGCCCCGGCCGGCGGGCGGCCCGCCCGCCCCACCGGGTCCGCCGTACCACGGCAGCCGCACCGCGACGGGGCGCCGCCGCACGCCGGCGGACGGGAGGCGGGCGACCCGCTGGAGCACCCCGACCCGGCCGTGGCCGCCGACGCCGCGGCGGCCGAGAACCTGCTGCGCTGCTGGGTGCGGGAGAACGACCTGCCCCGGCCCGGCGGCCCCGGCGGCAGCGCCGTCCTGCGTATCGCCCTGGCCTCCTGCGGTCTGGCGCTGCGGGTGCCGGTGCACCACTGGTCCGCCACCGGCTGGCACCGCTTCGGCCCGCCCGCCCTGGAGGGCGCCGCCCCCGGCGCCGCCCCCGTCGACGCGGTGACCCTCGCCGCCCTGCTGGCGCGGGAGGCCGCGCACCGCGGACCCGCTGCCCCCGGGGCCGGCGCGGGCGAGGGCGCGGAGCTGGTCGGCCGGGTCGCCGACTCCGTGCGCCGTACCGCCGTCTTCCTCGCCGACCGCCGGGCCCGGCCCGAGCCGCCGTCCGCGGCCTCCCCGTTCCTGGAGGGCGAGCAGTCCCTGATCCTGGGGCATCCGCTGCACCCGGTGCCCAAGAGCCGGGACGGGCTGACCGACGCGGAGGCGCGCGCCTGGTCGCCGGAGCTGCGCGGAGCCTTCCCCCTGCACTGGATGGCCGTCGACCGCACCGTCCTGGCCTCCGACTCCGCCTGGACCGACCGCGGCCGGACCGTGCCGGCCGAGCGGATCGCCGCCGAGCTGGCCGGTTCCGGGCTGAGCCTGCCCGAGGGGACGGTCCCCCTGCCGCTGCACCCCTGGCAGGCCCGCGAGGTACGGCACCGCCCCGCCGTCGCCGCGCTGCTCGAGGCCGGCCTGCTGCACGACCTCGGCCCGCACGGCGACCCCTGGCACCCGACCTCCTCGGTGCGCACGGTCCACCGGCCCGGCGTGCCCGCCATGCTCAAGCTCTCGCTCGGCCTGCGGATCACCAACTCCCGCCGCGAGAACCTCCGCAAGGAACTGCACCGGGGCGTGGAGGTGCACCGGCTGCTGCGCACCGGCCTGGGCGCGCGCTGGCGGGCCGCCTTCCCGGGCCGTCCCGGCTTCGACATCGTGCGCGACCCCGCCTGGCTCGCCGTCGACGACGCCGACGGCGAGCCCGTGGCGGGGCTGGACGCCGTCATCCGGCACAACCCCTTCGGGCCCGGTGACGACGCCGTGTGCCTGGCCGCACTCACCTCGCCCCGGCCCTGGCCCGGCGACCCCCGGGGCGCGCTCCGCTCCCGCCTCGCCGACGCCGTCACCCGGCTCGCGGTCCGTACGGGGCGGCCGGTGGCCACGGTGGCGGCCGAGTGGTTCCTGCGCTACCTCCACACCGTCGTGCGTCCCGTGCTGTGGCTGGACGCCGAGGCGGGCGTCGCCCTGGAGGCCCACCAGCAGAACACCGTGGTCCTGCTCGACGGCGACGGGTGGCCGGTGGGAGGCCGCCACCGCGACAACCAGGGCTACTACTTCCGCGAGTCCCACCGCGAGGCGCTCCGGCGGAGCCTGCCGGGCATCGGCGCCGACAGCGACACCTTCGTGGCCGACGAGGTCGCCGACGAGCGCTTCGCCTACTACCTGGGCGTCAACAACATGCTGGGGCTGATCGGCGCGTTCGGCTCCCAGGGCCTGGCCGACGAGCGGCTGCTGCTGGCGGCGCTGCGCCGCTTCCTCACCGGCGCCGACCGCCCCCACGAGGGCGGCGGCAGGTCGCGGCTGCCCGCCCTGCTGCTGCACTCCCCGACCCTGCGGTGCAAGGCCAACCTCCTGACCCGGTTGCACGGGCTGGACGAACTGGTCGGGCCGGTGGACTCCCAGTCCGTCTACGTGACCGTCTCCAATCCCCTGGTGAAGCCCTGAACCGGAACCGCACGGGAGGCACCGCCATGACCACCGGTGTTCCGCCGGCCCGTCCCGTCACGTCCGTACCGCCCGTCACCCCGGCACCGCCCGCCGGCTGTACCCCGGGTGCCCCGACCGACCCGCTCGCCCCGGCCGACCCGACCGCCCCGGCCATCCCTCCCGCACCGCCGGTGTCCAGCACGGACGACACCCTCGACCTGCACCTGCCGGCGGACCCGCCCGCCGTGCCGTACGGCGGGGCGGCGGAGCCCCCGGCGCGGCCGGACCTGCTGGACGCCGTCGCCGAGTGGGGCCCGGTCACCACGCCCGCCGGCGTCTTCCAGCTCGTCCCCGTCCGCCTCGAGCGCGATCTACGGCTGATCACCGCCTGGATGAACGACCCGGCGGTGGCGGCCTTCTGGCGCCTGGCCGGTCCCGCCGAGGTCACCGCCGCCCATCTGCGCGCCCAGGTGGGCGGCGACGGGCGCAGCGTGCCGTGCCTGGGGGTGCTCGCCGGCGTCCCCATGAGCTACTGGGAGGTCTACCGCGCCGACCTCGACCCGCTCGCCCGGCACTATCCGGCCCGCCCGCACGACACCGGGCTCCACCTGCTGATCGGCGGCGTGGCGGACCGGGGGCGCGGCATCGGCACGGCGCTGCTGCGGGCGGTCTCGGACCTGGTCCTGGACCGGAGGCCGATGTGCAACCGCGTCATCGCCGAACCCGACCTGCGCAACCTCCCGTCCGTCGCCGCCTTCCTGGGGGCGGGCTTCCGGCTGGCGGCCGAGGCCGAACTCCCCGGCAAGCGCGCCGCCCTGCTGGTCCGCGACCGGGTGCTGCGCCATGCCCTGTGACCCCCGGCGGTGAGTACCGGACCGTATCGGGCACGGCTGTCGGCGACGCCGCGTAAGGTGGCGGTCCTATGACCAAGCCCGCCCTCACCGACCTCCTCCACGCCGCCGTCACCGCCGTCGGAGGCACCGAGCGACCCGGCCAGGTCGCCATGGCCGAAGCCGTTGCCGAGGCCGTCGACAGCACCGTCCACCTCCTGGTCCAGGCGGGCACCGGAACCGGCAAGTCGCTGGGTTATCTGGTGCCCGCCCTGGCCCACGGCGAGCGCACGGTCATCGCGACCGCGACGCTCGCCCTGCAGCGGCAGCTGGTCGAACGCGACCTGCCGCGCACGGTCGAGGCGCTCCATCCGCTGCTGCGCCGCCGCCCCGAGTTCGCCATGCTCAAGGGCCGTTCCAACTACCTGTGCCTGCACCGCCTCCACGAGGGCGTGCCGCAGGACGACGAGGACGGCCTGTTCGACCCCTTCGAGGCCGCCGCCCCCACCAGCAGACTGGGCAAGGACCTGCTGCGGCTGCGGGACTGGGCGGACGAGACCGAGACCGGCGACCGCGACGACCTCACCCCGGGCGTCTCCGACCGCGCCTGGTCCCAGGTCTCGGTCTCCTCCCGGGAGTGCCTGGGCGCCACCCGGTGCGCCTACGGGGCCGAGTGCTTCGCGGAGGCGGCGCGCGAGCGGGCCAAGCTCGCCGAGGTGATCGTCACCAACCACGCGCTGCTGGCCATCGACGCCATCGAGGGCGCGCCGGTGCTCCCCGGCCACGAGGTCCTGATCGTCGACGAGGCGCACGAACTGGTCTCCCGAGTCACCGGGGTGGCCACCGGCGAGCTGACGCCGGGCGGGGTGAACCGGGCGGTGCGCCGCGCGGCCAAGCTGGTCGACGAGAAGGACGCCGACCGGCTCCAGACCGCCGCGGAGGGCTTCGAGCGACTGATGGAGCTCGCCCTGCCGGGCCGTCTGGAGGAGATCCCCGAGGACCTGGGGTACGCCCTGACGGCGCTGCGCGACGCGGCCCGCGGGGTGATCACCGCGCTGGGCAACACCCGCGACCGGTCCGTCCAGGACGAGGACGCCGTCCGCAGGCAGGCCCTGGCGTCCGTGGAGAACGTCCACGAGGTCGCCGAGCGCATCGTCCAGGGCTCGGAGTACGACGTCGTCTGGTACGAGCGCCACGACCGCTACGGCGCCTCGCTGCGGGTCGCGCCGCTGGCGGTCTCCGGGCTGCTGCGGGAGAAGCTGTTCGAGGACCGGACGGTGGTCCTGGCCTCCGCCACCCTCAAGCTCGGCGGGGACTTCGACGGGGTGGGCGCCTCCCTGGGGCTGAGCGCCGAGGGCCGGGTCACGGAGCCCGGCGGCACGGGCGGGGGATCCGGGGACTCGGAGGGCCCGGGGGAATCCGGAGAGGGGGCGGACGGCGGGAAGGACGGCGGCGCCGAGGTCCCGCGGTGGCGGGGGCTGGACGTCGGCTCGCCCTTCGACTACCCCCGGCAGGGCATCCTGTACGTCGCCCAGCACCTGTCCCCGCCCGGCCGGGAGGGCAGCCGCGGCGACATGCTGGACGAGCTGACCGAGCTGGTCCAGGCGGCCGGGGGGCGTACCCTCGGGCTGTTCTCCTCGATGCGGGCGGCCCAGGCGGCGGCCGAGGCGCTGCGCGGACGGCTGGACGTCCCCGTGCTGCTCCAGGGCGAGGAGACCCTGGGCGAGCTGATCCGCCGCTTCGCCGCGGACGCCGAGACCTGTCTGTTCGGAACGCTGTCGCTGTGGCAGGGGGTCGACGTGCCGGGCCCCAACTGCCAGCTGGTGGTGATGGACCGCATCCCGTTCCCGCGTCCCGACGACCCGCTGATGAGCGCCCGCCAGAAGGCGGTCGAGGAGGCGGGCGGCAACGGCTTCATGGCGGTGGCGGCCACCCACGCGGCGCTGCTGATGGCGCAGGGCGCGGGCCGTCTGGTGCGGGCGACGGGGGACCGGGGGGTGGTCGCGGTGCTGGACCCGCGGCTGGCCCGGGCGCGCTACGGGAGTTTCCTGCGGGCCTCGATGCCCGACTTCTGGTACACCACCGACCGAAACCAGGTGCGCCGCTCGCTGGCCGCCATCGACGCCGCGGCCAAGGCGGCCGGGGCGGCCGAGTAGGGCCGGGGCGGCCGGGGAGGCCAGGGAGGAGCCTGGGGGCGCCCGCGGGCGCCCCCAGGCACGAAGGAGGTCCTCGGGCACGAAGGAGGCCCCGGGACCGGCGCAGTGGTCCCGGGGCCGGTCTCTCTCGGCCGTCGTGCGGTCGGCGCGTCAGACGCGCCGCAGCACCGCGACGACCTTGCCGAGGATGGTGGCCTCGTCACCGGGGATCGGCCGGTAGGCGGAGTTGTGGGGGAGCAGCCAGACATGCCCGTCCTCACGCTTGAAGCGCTTGACGGTCGCCTCGCCGTCCAGCATGGCGGCGACGATGTCGCCGTTCTCGGCGACCGGCTGGCGGCGCACCGTGACCCAGTCGCCGTCGCAGATCGCGGCCTCGACCATGGAGTCGCCGACGACCTTGAGCACGAACAGCTCGCCGTCGCCGACGAGCTGACGGGGGAGGGGGAAGACGTCCTCGACCGACTCCTCGGCGAGGATCGGACCGCCGGCGGCGATCCGGCCGACCAGGGGAACGTAGGAGGCGGCGGGCTTGCCGGTGGTGTCGGTGGTCTGGCTGGTGGGCGCGTCCGAGGCGCGCACCTCGTAGGCCCGGGGGCGGTGCGGGTCGCGCCGCAGGAAGCCCTTGCGCTCCAGCGCCATCAGCTGGTGGGCCACGGAGGAGGTGGAGGACAGGCCGACGGCCTGGCCGATCTCCCGCATCGACGGCGGGTAGCCGCGGCGCTGCACCGAGTCGCGGATCACCTCGATCACCCGGCGCTGCCGGTCCGTCAGCCCGGAGCTGTCGGCGCGGATCCCCGGTGGACGGCCGGGCAGCGAGCGGGCGGGCTTGGGAGCCTCCGCGCCGCCCGCGTCGTCGGGCGCGCCGTGGGCGGCGTTTGCTCCGCGCACAGGGTCGATGCGGCCCTGGGAACGGTCCCGTGCGGCGATGGCGGCGCTCTCTGCGGTGGTGGTCACGACGGCCCCTCTCAAGCGGTTCTCCCTAGTTGGACAACGGTAGGTGCTTTCGAAAGGTTGCGCCAAACACACGTTCGAGTGAAATTTCGCAGATTAGCTGTCGTGATCGATGTGGTCGGTGTATGGCCCGAAGATCGCCGCCGATCACTACGGTACCCTCTCGTACGTTTGCCGCTCCGGCGCTTCCGACACGCCCGGCGTGTGCGTCCATCAGCCACCAGATGTAGTGGTTAGATGTTCGGCAGCCACCCAGAAGTTGTGGTCCCCCCGCTCTTGAGGGCGGTGGGCATCGCCTATGCTGGTGGCCGCTTCGAGGGCCGTTCGCCGGGCACTCGAATGCGTGTCCAATGCTGCGCCATCGAGGGTGAAGGAGGGTGGGAAGCGATGCACTGCCCCTTCTGCCGGCACCCCGACAGCCGCGTCGTCGACAGCCGCACCACCGACGACGGCACCGCGATCCGCCGACGCCGCCAGTGCCCGCACTGCTCCCGCCGCTTCACCACGGTGGAGAACGCGTCGCTGATGGTGATCAAGCGGAGCGGGGTCACCGAGCCCTTCAGCCGGGACAAGGTGATCGCCGGAGTGCGCAAGGCGTGCCAGGGCCGCCCGGTCACCGAGGACGCGCTCGCCAAGCTGGGCCAGCGGGTCGAGGAGGCGGTACGCGCCACCGGGAGCGCCGAGCTGTCCACGCACGACGTCGGTCTGGCCATACTCGGGCCGCTGCGCGAGCTGGACCTCGTGGCGTACCTGCGCTTCGCCTCCGTCTACCGGGCGTTCGACTCGCTGGAGGACTTCGAGGCCGAGATCGCCGAGCTGCGCGGGGAACGGGCCCCCGCGCGCGCCGACCGTGCCGGCGGGGGCGACGAGGACCCGGACAGATCCACGGGAGCAGCCGCGGGAACGGCCGCGGACGCCGGAAGCCGTGGCGCGGGTGACGGCAGCGGCGCCGGGGACACCGGAGGCGGACGTGACGGCGGGGGCGGCGGAGGTCCCGCCCGGCCCGTGCCGCTGGCCGCCGGGGACTGAGCGGCCCACACGGACCCGACCGGGGCGCCCTCGCGTCCCGGCCATCGAAACGAACACCACACCCCGGGAAGTACGGGGTGTGTCAGGGCGTTATGCCTGTACAGGGAGGCGGAATGACAGAGACGACGAGCGACCCGGCACGAGGCTCCCGGTCCAAGGGGACCAAGGCCGGCAAGGGTCTGCGGATCGAGCGCATCCACACCACCCCGGGGGTGCACCCGTACGACGAGGTGGTCTGGGAGCGCCGTGACGTCGTCATGACCAACTGGCGCGACGGCTCGGTCAACTTCGAGCAGCGCGGCGTGGAGTTCCCCGACTTCTGGTCGGTGAACGCGGTCAACATCGTCACCAGCAAGTACTTCCGCGGCGCCGTCGGCACGCCCCAGCGCGAGACCAGCCTGAAGCAGCTCATCGACCGCGTGGTGAAGTCCTACCGCGCCGCCGGCGAGAGCCACGGCTACTTCGCCTCCCCGGCCGATGCCGAGATCTTCGAGCACGAGCTGGCCTACGCCGTGCTCCACCAGGTGTTCTCGTTCAACTCCCCGGTGTGGTTCAACGTCGGCACCAAGCAGCCCCAGCAGGTCTCGGCCTGCTTCATCCTCTCCGTCGACGACTCCATGGAGTCGATCCTGGAGTGGTACAAGGAAGAGGGGATGATCTTCAAGGGCGGATCCGGCGCGGGCCTGAACCTCTCGCGCATCCGCTCCTCCAAGGAGCTGCTCTCCTCCGGCGGCAACGCCTCGGGCCCGGTCTCCTTCATGCGCGGCGCCGACGCGTCGGCCGGCACGATCAAGTCCGGCGGCGCCACCCGCCGCGCGGCCAAGATGGTCGTGCTCGACGTCGACCACCCCGACGTCGAGGCGTTCATCGAGACCAAGGTCAAGGAGGAGGAGAAGATCCGCGCCCTGCGCGACGCGGGCTTCGACATGGACCTGGGCGGCGACGACATCACGTCCGTCCAGTACCAGAACGCCAACAACTCCGTCCGCGTCAACGACGCCTTCATGAAGGCCGTCGAGAACGGCGAGAGGTTCGGCCTGCGCGCCCGGATGACCGGCGAGACCATCGAGGAGGTCGACGCCAAGGCGCTGTTCCGCAAGATGGCCGAGGCCGCCTGGGCCTGCGCCGACCCCGGCATCCAGTACGACGACACCATCAACCGCTGGCACACCTCGCCGGAGAGCGGCCGCATCACCGCCTCCAACCCCTGCAGCGAGTACATGCACCTGGACAACTCCTCGTGCAACCTGGCCTCGCTGAACCTGATGAAGTTCCTGCACGACGACGGCGCCGGCAACCAGTCGTTCGACGCCGAGCGCTTCGCCAAGGTCGTCGAGCTGGTCATCACCGCGATGGACATCTCCATCTGCTTCGCCGACTTCCCCACCGAGAAGATCGGTGAGACCACCCGCGCCTTCCGCCAGCTGGGCATCGGCTACGCCAACCTCGGCGCCCTGCTGATGGCCACCGGCCACGCCTACGACTCCGACGGCGGCCGCGCCCTGGCCGGTGCGATCACCTCCCTGATGACCGGCACCTCCTACCGCCGCTCCGCCGAACTGGCCTCGATCGTCGGTCCGTACGAGGGCTACGCCCGCAACGCCGACGCCCACCAGCGCGTCATGAAGCAGCACGCCGACGCCAACGCCGAGGCCAAGCGCATGGACGACCTGGACACCCCGGTGTGGGCCGCGGCCACCGAGGCGTGGCAGGACGTGCTCCGGCTGGGCAAGAAGAACGGATTCCGCAACGCCCAGGCGTCCGTCCTCGCCCCCACCGGCACCATCGGCCTGATGATGGACTGCGACACCACCGGCATCGAGCCCGACCTGGCCCTGGTCAAGTTCAAGAAGCTGGTCGGCGGCGGTTCGATGCAGATCGTCAACAACACGGTGCCCAAGGCCCTCAAGCGGCTCGGCTACCAGCCCGAGCAGGTCGAGGCGATCGTCGAGCACATCGCCGAGCACGGCAACGTCATCGACGCCCCGGGCCTGCGGCCCGAGCACTACGAGGTCTTCGACTGCGCCATGGGCGAGCGCTCCATCTCACCCATGGGGCACGTGCGGATGATGGCCGCCGCCCAGCCGTTCCTGTCCGGCGCGATCTCCAAGACGGTCAACATGCCCGAGACGGCCACCGTCGAGGAGGTCGAGGAGATCTACTACGAGGGCTGGAAGCTCGGCCTGAAGGCGCTGGCGATCTACCGCGACAACTGCAAGGTCGGCCAGCCGCTCTCCGCCAAGAAGAAGGAGGAGAAGAAGGCCGAGGGGCAGCAGCCCGAGGCCGAGAAGGTCGTCGAGTACCGCCCGGTGCGCAAGCGCCTGCCCAAGGGCCGTCCGGGCATCACCACTTCCTTCACCGTCGGCGGCGCCGAGGGCTACATGACCGCCAACTCCTACCCGGACGACGGTCTCGGCGAGGTCTTCCTGAAGATGTCCAAGCAGGGCTCGACCCTGGCGGGCATGATGGACGCCTTCTCGATCGCCGTCTCGGTGGGCCTGCAGTACGGCGTGCCGCTGGAGACGTACGTCTCGAAGTTCACCAACATGCGCTTCGAGCCGGCCGGCATGACGGACGACCCGGACGTGCGGATGGCGCAGTCGATCGTCGACTACATCTTCCGCCGCCTGGCGCTGGACTTCCTGCCCTTCGAGACCCGCTCGGCCCTCGGCATCCACTCCGCCGAGGAGCGCCAGCGCCACCTGGAGACCGGCTCCTACGAGCCCGCCGACGACGAGCTGGACGTCGAGGGCCTGGCCCAGTCGGCCCCGCGCCAGGTGGAGCCGCCCAAGGCGGTGAGCGGCCCCTCCGAGCCGCAGGCCCCCGCGCCGGCGCCGAAGGAGGCGCACAGCTCCACCGAGCTGGTGGAGATGCAGCTCGGCCTCAACGCCGACGCGCCGCTCTGCTTCTCCTGCGGCACCAAGATGCGCCGCGCGGGCAGCTGCTACCTGTGCGAGGGCTGCGGCTCGACCAGCGGCTGCAGCTGATCCCGGGCGCCGCGCGGGCGCGAACCAGCCGCCGAGGGCGGTGGGGCCGGTCTTCCGGTTCCACCGCCCTCGGCGCATGCGGTGCGCGGGTGCCGTGCCCGGTGCGGCGAGCCGCCGCGTGGAAACCCGCCGGGTGGAAACCCGCCGTACGGAGTCCCGCCGCGGCGGGGAACGCGCGGGTCAGGCGGGGACGGCGCCCATCCGCCGGGCGAAGGAGTCCGGGTCGGTGTCGAATCCGCGGACGTCCTCGCGGAACTCCCAGGCGCCCGAGCCGTTGCGGGTGAACTCCGCGACGGTGGCGGCCGTGGCGCCGGAGACGGCGGAGAAGTCGTGCCGGGCCAGCTCGGTGTACCCCTCGGTGATCCGGACTCCGGTGTTCGCTATGTCGCCGAACGTCCTGCGCCCCCCGCTCTGCTGGATGGCCACGCCCACGACCACGCGGCCGAACGAGGGGGCCAGGCGTTCGAGTTCCACGGTCATGACCTCGTCGTTGCCGAAGCCCAGGCCGGTCCTGCTGTCCCTGTTGAGGATGATGGTGCCGTCCGGTGAGCGCCGGTCGAAGTGCACGAGGTACACCGGCTCGCCGTACGGGTCGTCCGCCGAGTAGGTCGCGGCGACGATGTCGAGGTCGTGGGACGGCGCGCCGGAGGGACTCGGATCCCACCTCAGCGCCACCTCGACCTTGCCGACCCCCTTGTTGAGACTGCTCACCAGGCTCCCTCCCCTTCCTCGGTTCCCTCGGAACCGGGCCGCCGCGGGACACGTCCGCGCCCGGTGCGGCCAACTGCCGCGGGACCGGGCGCTGTTCGTCCATGGTGCCACGCGCGGCACCCCGCGCCGGGCGGAAGCGGCGAGCCCGCGGCGAGCCCGCGGCGAGCCCGCGGCGATCACGCGCGCACGGGCCGCGGGTGCCCTTCGGCCAGGGGCGCGTTCGCCGGCCGGGACGGCGGACGGGTGAGATGTCACATCCGCCGGTGGCCCGTCCGTCCCACGGGTGGAAGGAACACCGTGAACCGGAAAGGCGGACGAACAGTGGAACCCGTGGAGTCCCGAGGAGAGGTCGGCGCCCCCGTCCTGGTGACCGGCGGCACCGGCACGCTGGGCCGTCAGGTCGTGCGGCGGCTGCTGGAGCGCGGGCGCGCGGTACGCGTGCTCAGCCGCCGCCCGCGCCCCGCCGACGACCGCGAGCCGTACGAGTGGACGACCGGCGATCTGGAGAAGGGGAGCGGGATCGAGGAGGCGGTCGCGGGCGCCGCGGTGATCGTGCACTGCGCGACGGCCGCCGGGCGCGGGGACGTGGCCGCGACCCGCCGCCTGGCCGACGCCGCGCGCCGCTCCGGGGGCCGTCCGCACCTGGTCCACGTCTCCATCGTCGGGGTCGACCGGGTGCCGCTCCCCTACTACCGGGCCAAGCTGGAGGCCGAACGGGTCGTGGAGGAGTCGGGGCTGCCCTGGACCGTTCTGCGGGCCACCCAGTTCCACGACCTGATCGCCGGGACCGTCGACGCGCAGCGCCGGCTGCCGGTGGCCGTGGCGTTCGCCGGGGTGCGCTTCCAGCCGGTCGACGCGGCGGAGGTGGCCGACCGCCTCGTGGAGCTGGCGGCCGGGGAGCCCGCCGGCCGGGTGCCCGACATGGGCGGGCCGCAGGTGCGCGACCACGCGGAGCTGACGCGGACGACGCTGCGGGCGCGCGGCCGGCGCCGTCCGGTGCTGCCGCTGAGGCTGCCGGGGAAGATCTTCCGCGGCTACCGCGCGGGCGGCCATCTGGCGCCGGGACGCGAGGTGGGGCGCGTCACCTACGACGAGTACCTGGCCGCCCGGACCGGCGCGGGGCGCTGAGCCGGCCGCGGGCGGGCCGGGGGGCGGCCGGCGGCGCGTCCGCCCCTGTGCGGGAGGTGAGGACGCGTGCCTCCCCCCGGCTCCGCGCCGACGGCAGCCTCCGGCGGGGGTCGAACAGGGGGCCGGGCGCCTCACTCCCGTCGGATCCGGTCCGTGACGAGCCATGCGATCAGCCACCGATATGGCCGTACGATGGCGCGGTGCTGGTCAAGTGGATGCGGTGCACGGTGGTCGACCGACGCGGCTTCGAGCGGGGGCAGCGGAAGTGGGCGGGCCTGCTCGGCGAGCCGGGCTTCCGCGCTCAGGGCGGCGGTTGGAGCCGTTCCCGGCCGGGTGTGGCGCACCTCTTCGGCTTCTGGGAGAGCCGCGCCTTCTACGACTCGTTCATGGCACGCTCCCACGATCGGCTGGCGGCCTCGCAGAACGGCACCTACAAGGGCGCCCAGACCCGCCTCTTCGAGTACCGCTTCGACGTGAAGGTGGGGTTCCGGCCGCAGTTCACGGACGCCGACCTGCTGCGCGTCGCCCACTGCCGGGTGCGGAGGGAGCGCATCGAGCACTACACCCTGATGCAGGAGAAGGTGTGGAACCCGGCCATGGCCGGATCGCCCGGGATGCTGCGGGGGGTCTTCGCGCAGGCGCAGGCCGAGGACGAGTTCCTGGTGCTGTCGATGTGGGACTCGGCCGCGGAGCACGGCAAGTACCGCACGGAGCGGATCGAGCGACTGGCGCTCCGCGCCCAGCTGGGGGCCGATGTCGCGGCCGTCGACGGGGACGTGATCGACCTCGAGCCGGGGTGGACCGTCTGAGACCGGCGCAGGGCCTGGGACCGGTGCAGGGCCTGAAACCGGTGCGGGACGGCGCCGGTGCGACCCGCCGCCGGGTCCGCCGCCGGGCTGGTTGGGCCGCGGGGCCCGCGCACGCCTAGGGTGGGCACATGGCACGACCCCGGCGCATCGTCCTGGTCCGGCACGGCGAGTCGGAGGGAAACTTCGACGACTCGGTCTACGAGCGGGTGCCCGACCACGCCCTGAGCCTCACCGAGCGCGGATTCCGGCAGGCCGAGGCGGTGGGGGAGCGGCTGCGGGCGCTCTTCGGCGACGAGCACGTCTCGGCCTACGTCTCGCCGTACCGCCGCGCCCACCAGACCTTCCGCGCGCTGCGCCTGGACCCGACGCGGGTGCGGGTGCGCGAGGAGCCCAGGCTGCGCGAGCAGGACTGGGGGAACTGGCAGGACCGCGAGGACGTACGGCGGCAGAAGGCGTCGCGCGACGCGTACGGCCACTTCTTCTACCGCTTCGCGCAGGGGGAGTCGGGCGCGGACGTCTACGACCGGGTCGGGGCCTTCCTGGAGAGCCTGTGGCGCAGTTTCGAGTCGCCCGACCACCCGCCGAACGTGCTGCTGGTGACGCACGGGCTGACCATGCGGCTGTTCTGCATGCGGTGGCTGCACTGGACGGTCGCCGAGTTCGAGTCGCTGTCGAACCCGGGCAACGGGGAGATGCGGGCCCTGCTGCTGGGGTCGGACGGGCGCTACCACCTGGACCGGCCGTTCGAACGCTGGTGCACCCCCGAGTCGTACGCCGGGCCGTACGCGGGGGAGTCCGGGGAGACGTACGGCATGTCGGGGGTCCGCGGGCGTCCCGGCAGGGTCCCGTGAGGGGCTCGTGAGGGGTTGAGGCCGCGGCGGGCCGGCCCCGGCGGCTCCGGGCGTGCGCCCGGCCGCGTGCGCCGGTCCGACCCTGTCACCGCTGTGTCACAGAGCGGCGCCTCGGGTGCGTGTGCGCGCCGGGGGCGCACTACGGTGGCGCCCGAGTCATCGCGCTGATCACCGCGAGGCGGTGGGGAAGCCGTGGTGGGGGAGGGGGACTCATGTCCGACCAGCCGTTCGGCGCGCCCGCGGCGGAGGGGGCGAAGGGCACGAAGGGCACGACGCCGAAGGAGGCCGTGTCGGAGGACGCCGCGCCGGGGGACACCGTGTCGGAGGGAGCCGGGCCGGGGGACACCGCACCGGAGGGTGCCGCGCCGAAGGACACCGCGCCGAAGGACGCCGGGCCGCCCGAGGCGCCCGCGCACACGGCGCGGCGGACCGCCCCGGGCGAACGGTCCCCGAGGGCACGGCACGGCGCGTCGTCCTGGACCGCGTACGAGCCTCCGCCTCCGCCCGCCTGGGTGACGGCGGCGCGGCCGGAGGAGCCCGCGCCGATCGGCTGGGCCACCGTCTGGGCGGTGCTGGCCACCGGGGCGCTGGCCGGGCTGCTGCTCGGCGACGGTCTGGGGATCAACGTGCTGCTGGTCGCCCTGCCGGCGGCCCTCGCCGCGTACCTGGCCGGCCGGGCCGCGGGGCGCCGGATCCACCTGTGGTCGCTGGTGTGGGCCGTGGGCGGGCTGGCGCTGCTGCTGGTGCCCGCGCTGCGGGACGCGGGGTGGCCGACCTTCCTGGCGCTGACGGCCGCGCTCGCGGCGGGCTCGCTGGCGCTGCACGGAACCCGCACCTGGCGCGGCGTGCTGCTCGGCTGTGCCGGGGTGCTCGGCGAGGTCCTGCCCGGGGCCGTCTGGGCCTGGCGCGGGCTGCGGGAGCGGGCGGACGGCTCGCGCGACCGCTGGTGGCCCGTCATCCGGACGGGCGGCGTCGCCGTCGTGCTGCTGGTCGTCTTCGGCGCGCTGTTCGCGGGGGCGGACGCGGCCTTCGCGGACCTGCTGACCGGGCTGGTGCCCGAGACCTCGGTGTCGGACGGGCCGCTGCACGCCGTCCTGTTCGTCCTGGGAGTGGCGGGCGCGCTGGGAGCGGCCCGCACCGCCGCGGCCCCCTGGCGCTGGGACCGCGTCGAGGGCGGCCCGGGGCGGCCCCGGGGGCGCGTGGAGTGGGCGCTTCCCCTGATCGTGCTGAACGCGCTGTTCGCCGTCTTCATCGCCATCCAGCTCACCGTTCTCTTCGGCGGCTACGACAAGGTGCTCGACGAGACGGGGCTGACCTACGCCGAGTACGCCCGCCAGGGCTTCTGGCAACTGCTGACCGCCACCCTCCTGACCCTCGTCGTGATCGCGCTGGCCCTGCGCTGGGCGCCGCGCGGCGCGGCCCGCGACCGCACGCTGGTCCGTGCCGTGCTGGGCACCCTCTGCGCACTGACCCTCGTCGTGGTGCTCTCGGCGCTGCGCCGCATGGATCTGTACGTCGACGCGTACGGCCTGACCAGGCTGAGGGTGTCCGTGGCCGGGATCGAGCTGTGGCTCGGCCTCGTCGTGGTGCTGATCATGGCGGCCGGGGTGTTCGGCGCGCGCCTGCTGCCCCGCGCGGTCGTGGCGAGCGCCGGCGCCGCCGTGCTGTGCTTCGGGCTCGTCTCACCGGACGCGCTGGTCGCGGAGCAGAACGTCCGGCGCTTCGAGCGCACCGGGAAGATCGATCTGGAGTACCTCCAGGACCTCTCCGCCGACGCCGTGCCGGCCCTGGACGGCCTGCCCGAACCCCAGCGCTCCTGCGCCCTGCGCCACATCGCCGACGACGTCCTCGGCGGTGACGAGCCCTGGTACGCGACCAGTTACGGGGAGGCGCGGGCCCGTTCGGTGCTCGCCGACCGCCCCGTCGACCGCTCCGTCGGTCTCCCCGGCGACCGGAGCGGCGACCGGAGCGGCGGTCCCTGCGGACAGGTGGACCGGGAGGGTCGGGTCCGCGACTCGTACTGAGCGGCGGACCCGACCCCCTCCCCGGCTCCCGGTCAGGCGGCGGGTCCTCCCGCGCCCGCCGCCCCGTTGAGAGCCTCCAGGTCACTTCTGCGGACCCGTATCACCAGCACGGCGGTGAGCAGGGCGAGCGCGACCAGCGCGGCCGACGCGGCGAAGGCGGTGGACATCCCCTGGGCCAGCACCGCGTCGCCCCACGGGTCGGGCAGTTCGTGCGTCCTGGCGAACTCGGCCCGCTGCTCCGGTGACGCCTCGGCCATGAAGTCGGGTATCCGCTTCTCGGCCTCCTCGCGGCTCGCGGTGCCGAAGACGGTCATCAGGATGGACAGACCGAGCGAGCCGCCCACCTGCTGGGTGGCGTTGAGCAGACCGGAGGCCGCCCCGGCCTCGTGCTGGGCGACCCCGGAGACGGCGGTGAGCGTCAGGGTCACGAAGTTCAGCCCCATGCCGAAGCCGAAGAACAGCATCGGTCCCAGCACGCCGTCCAGGTAGCCGCTGTCCGGATCGACGAACGTCAGCCAGGCCATGCCGACGCCGGCGATGAGGGAGCCGGCCACCATGAACGGCTTGGGGCCGACCGTGGGCAGCAGCCGCTGCGAGACGCCCGCTCCCGCCACGATGGCGACGGTCACAGGAAGGAAGGCGAGCCCCGCGGTGATCGGGGAGTAACCCAGCACGTCCTGGACGAACAGCACGATGAAGAAGAACATCCCGAACATCGCCGCGGCCAGGCTGAGCATGATCAGGTACGTGCCGGAGCGGTTGCGGTCGGCGAACATCCGCAGAGGTGTGATCGGGTCGCCGACGCGGGACTCGTTGAGGACGAACGCCGCCAGCAGCACGACGGCCGCGCCGAAGGCCCCGAGGGTCACCCCGTCGCGCCATCCCTCCTCGGCGGCCCGGACGAACCCGTAGACGAGGGAGGCCACACCCGTGGTGGAGGTCAGCGCGCCGGTGATGTCGAAACGGCCCGGATGGCGCCGCGACTCCGCGATGTACAGCGGGGCGAGCACCGCGATCAGGATGCCGATGGGAACGTTGACGAACATCACCCAGCGCCAGCTCAGCCACTCGGTGAGCATGCCGCCCGCGAGCAGCCCGATGGCGCCGCCGCCCGCCGAGACGGCCGCGAACACGCCGAACGCCCGGTTGCGCTCGGGTCCTTCGGGGAAGGTGGTCGCGACCAGGGCCAGGGCGGTGGGCGAGGCGATCGCGCCGCCCGCGCCCTGCAGCGCCCGCGCCAGGAGCAGTTGCCAGGGCTCCTGCGCCAGTCCGCCCAGCAGGGAGGCCACGACGAAGAGCAGGACACCGGCCGTGAAGACCCGGCGCCGCCCCAGGATGTCGCCGGCCCTGCCGCCGAGCAGCAGCAGACCGCCGAAGGTGAGGGTGTAGGACGTGACCACCCAGGACAGGCCCGCGGTCGAGAAGTCGAGCGCTTCCCTGATGTGCGGAAGCGCGATGTTCACGATGGTGGCGTCGAGCACCACCATGAGCTGGCAGGCGGCGATCACGAACAGCGCGACGCCGCGCCGTGCCTGCCGCTCGCGGACGTGCGGTTCTTTCCGATCGACAGCCGGATGAGAGGTCGCCACGTGTGAAATCCCCCTGATTCCCCCACTTGAGAAACAGTGAACGCGGCCGTTCACTGTTCCCATCACCCTAGTGAGAGTCGACTAGGGAACGCAAGCGTTCACTAGGGATCGCGCTCGCGGACCCGCCGGCCGGTGGCGCGCCGGACGGGCCGCCGGATCCCCCGTGGACGACGAGGACCGACGGAGAGACGGACATGGCCACTTCGCGCAACGCGGAAACGGGAGCACCGGGGGCGCGCCGCCGGGGCCCCGAACTGGAGCGGGCGATCCTCGACGCGACGCTCGAGCAGCTGGGCAGCGCCGGATGGACGGGGCTGACCATGGAGGGGGTCGCGGCCCGGGCCCGCACCGGCAAGGCGGCCGTCTACCGCCGCTGGCCCTCCAAGAGCGAGCTGGTGGCCGACGCCCTGCGGGCCGCGCTGCCCGGTCCCCAGGAGCTGCCGGACTGCGGCAGTCTGCGCGAGGACCTCGTCCAGCTGTGCGGGCGGATGCGGGAGGCGATGTACTCCCCGAGCGGCTGCGCGCTGCGGGCCGTGCTGGACGAGTGCGACCGGACCGAGGCCGAGCGCTTCATCGGTCTCATCGTCGGCAGGGTGCTGGAGCCCGGCAAGCGGATGATCGGCGAGGTGGTGCGGCGCGGCATCGAACGCGGCGAGGTCAGGCCCGACGCCACGGGCGACCTGATCGTGGACGTGGTGCCCGCCATCATGATGTACCGGCACAAGACCGCCGGGGCCCCGCTGGAGGAGGCCGACATCGTCGACGTCGTGGACCAGGTGATGATGCCGCTGCTCAGTCCGCGCACCGGCTGAGGCGCACGCCCGGACCTGGTCTCCGGCCCGTCCCGGGCCTGTCCCCGGTCCCGCCTCCGGTTCCGGTCCCGGCCCGGGGCACCCCCCGGCTCGCCCGGCCGCCCCCGGGCGTACCCTGGCTGACGCCATGCCGTACGAGCCTCCCACCCACCGCGTCGAACGTTCCCTGCGGGCCACCACGGGGGCGAGGGTCGTCGCCGGAGTCGACGAGGTCGGCCGGGGCGCCTGGGCCGGGCCCGTGACCGTCTGCGCGGCGGTCACCGGACTGCGCCGCCCGCCCGAGGGCCTGACGGACTCCAAGCTCATCAGCCCCGCGCGCCGCGCCGAACTCGCCGGGCTGCTCGCCGGCTGGGTCACCACCCACGCGCTCGGGCACGCCTCCCCCGGGGAGATCGACGAGCTGGGCATGACGGCCGCCCTCCGGCTCGCCGCCGTACGCGCTCTGGAGGCGCTTCCGGTCCGCCCCGACGCGGTGATCCTCGACGGCAGGCACGACTACCTGGGAGCGCCCTGGCGGGTCCGTACGGTGGTCAAGGGCGACCGGTCCTGCGTCGCGGTCGCCGCCGCGTCCGTGATCGCCAAGGTGCACCGGGACGCCCTCATGGCCGAACTGGGCGCCGAACACGCCGAGTTCGGCTTCGACCGCAACGCCGGCTACCCCTCGCCCGCGCACCGCTCCGCCCTCGAGGAGCTGGGGCCCACGCCCCACCACCGGCTGTCGTGGTCGTATCTGGACGCGCTGCCGCGCTGGCGGCACCTGAAGCGGGCGCGCGCCGAGCGAACCGATCAGATCGGTCTCTTCTGAGCCGAAACCGAATCTTTTTCCGAACCCGCTGGCGCAACCCGCACCGGCGTTTGATAGACAACACCCCATGCCGCACAGCTCCGAGGAGCCCAAGATCCACCCGAATGTCCCCGGCCCCCGCAACACGGCGGGCACCACCCGGGCCCCACAGGTTCCCCGCCCCTCCGCACCCGTCCCCGGTCCCCGGCCGACACCGCCGCGGGCCGACCGCAGCCGTCCCGCCCCCGGCAGGCCGGTGCCGGCGCGCACCGCGACGTCCCCGCACCCGGCCGCGGAGCAGCCCGCGGCGGAGGCGGGGGCGGCCTCGCCGAGTGCCGCACCGCAGATCCGGCTCGTCGACGCCACCGACGCGACCGCGGTCGAGGTCGCCGACCGGACCGTCGACGAACTGCTCGACGAGGGCTGCCCGCCCGCCGACGTCCTGGTGTTCACCACCGGGGAGCAGCACCCCTGGGCGCAGCACGAACTCACCTTCGGCGAGGACGCCTACTGGCGGCAGCAGACCGAGGGCGAGGACGTCTTCTACGCCCACGCGTCGGCCGCGGACCGCACCGCCGGCCGCCCGGTCGTCGTGCTCGCCGTCAACGGCGGGACGGACGAGCAGGCCGCGCGGGCGCTGCCCGCGGCCCTCACCAGGACGGGCTCGCGGCTGATCGTCTGCGGCGATCCGCAGCGGCTGCGCACGCTGCTCTGACCGGCGCCCCGGGCCCGCCGTCCGCCGCCCGGCGGGTCAGCGGGCCGCCGTACTCCGCCGCGCCCCGGGAACCCGGGGGCCCTCGTCCTCCGGCCGGCCGTCGAGGACGGCCGGGCCGCCGAGGTACGGCCGCCGCCCGCAGCGGTCCTCGCCGAGCACCTGCCAGCCGGTACGGGTCAGCGTGAGGTAAGCGCCGCACCGCAGGCCGTGCAGGGTGCAGGCGTCGCGCAGTCCCCACATCCACGCGCCGTCCTGCTCCGTCCACCCCGGGCCGTCCTCCCGGCAGCACAGCAGGACGGCGGTGCGCGCGGGCCTGCGGCGGCGCAGATCGTGCGGAACGATCCGGCGCAGCTGGGACAGCAGGACGTTGCGGCACTCCCAGCCGTCCGGGGCGGAGCCGACCCGGGTGAACGACGCACTCGCGACGACCCGCTCGTCCGGGCCGAGCACCGCGACGACGGAGGTGGCCGGTCCGGGCCGGTGGCGGGCGTGCAGGCCGGTGACCGTCTCGCGCGGGCTGCGCAGCAGGGGGATCCCGGCGGCGGCCCACTCCGCGGGTTCGAGAGCACGGCCGGTGCGGGTCAGGGCCTCGGCGGGCGGTGGCGAGGCGAAGCCGAAGGTCATGGTCCTCCCTCCGTCCTTCGTCCGTGGCGCCGCACCAATTCTCACCGGCGAACGCGGTGGCGGCAATGGAGGACCGGGTCGCGCCGGTCACGTCGGGCCGCCGCCCGACGGCGGCTGGCGGGTCATCCCCGCACCGCCAGCACCAGCGGCATCACCCCTTCCGCCCCGGCCCGGCGCAGCAGCCGCGCGGCCACGGCCAGGGTCCAGCCGGTCTCCGTGAGGTCGTCCACCAGCAGCACCGGGCCACCGGCGGCCGCGACCGCCTCCGCCAGCGGTCCGGGCACGGTCAGCGCGCCGTGCAGGGCCCGGAGCCGCTGCGCGCTGTTGCTGCGCGGAATGCGGGTGTCCGCCGCCCCCTCGGCGTACTCCACGGTGCCCAGCAGCGGCATCCGGCCGACCGCCGCGATCCTTTCCCCGAGGGACCTGATCAGCCGCGGCCGGGTCCGCGAGTCGATGGTCACCACGCCCACCGGACGGGCCGGCGCGCCCTCCTCCCCGGAGGCCCAGCCGCCGGGGCCCCGCGCCCAGTCGGCGAGCACCGTGACGACGGCGTCGGCCACGTCGCCGGGCACCGGCCCGTCCTGCGACGGGGACTCCAGCAGCGGGCGCAGCCGGTTGCCCCAGCCGATGTCGGACAGCCGGCCCAGGGCCCTGCCGGGGGAGGCCTGCTCGCCCGCCGGCACGCGCCCCTTGAGGTCCAGCCCGATCGCGGGCAGTCCCGTCGGCCACATCCTGCGGGGCTCCACCTCCACACCGGGACGCCCCAGTTCGCCCCGCGCGGCCTCCAGCGCCGCCGGGTCGACCTCGGTGCCGAACCGCGGGCCCGCGCAGTTGTCGCACCGGCCGCAGGGCGCCGCCTCCTCGTCGTCCAACTGCCGCCGCAGGAACTCCATCCGGCATCCGGACGCGGCGGCGTACTCCCGCATCGCCCGCTGCTCGGCCTCCCGCTGCCGCGCGACCCAGGCGTACCGCTCGGTGTCGTAGGACCACGGCTCGCCCGTGGCGATCCAGCCGCCGCGCACCCGCCGCACCGCCCCGTCCACGTCGAGCACCTTGAGCATCGTCTCCAGCCGCGAGCGGCGCAGTTCCACCAGGGGCTCCAGGGCCGGCAGCGACAGCGGCCGGTCGGCCGAGGCCAGCACCTCCAGCGTGCGGCGCACCTGCTCCTCGGGGGGGAAGGCCAGGGAGGCGAAGTACCGCCAGATCGCCTCGTCCTCCGCGCCGGGCAGCAGTAGCACCTCGGCGTGCTCCACGCCGCGCCCGGCCCGGCCCACCTGCTGGTAGTAGGCGATGGGGGAGGAGGGGGAGCCCAGGTGGACGACGAAGCCCAGGTCCGGCTTGTCGAAGCCCATGCCCAGCGCGGAGGTGGCCACCAGCGCCTTGACCCTGTTGCCCAGCAGGTCCGCCTCGGCCGCCTCCCGGTCGGCGTTCTCCGTCCGCCCGGTGTAGGAGGACACCGTGTGCCCCCGCTGCCGCAGGAAGGCCGCCACCTCCTCGGCCGCCGAGACCGTCAGGGTGTAGACGATGCCGGAGCCCGGCAGCTCGTGGAGATGGCTGTCGAGCCAGGCCAGCCGGTGCGCCGCGTCCGGCAGGCGCAGCACCCCCAGGCTGAGGCTCTCCCGGTCCAGCGGGCCGCGCAGCACGAGCGCGTCCGTCCCCGCTCCGCCGGTGCCCAGCTGCTCGGCCACGTCGGCCGTCACCCGTGCGTTGGCCGTCGCGGTGGTGGCCAGCACCGGGACGCCCGGGGGGAGCTCGGCGAGCATCGTCCGCAGCCGCCGGTAGTCGGGCCGGAAGTCGTGGCCCCAGTCGGAGATGCAGTGCGCCTCGTCGACCACCAGCAGTCCGGTGGTGGCGGCCAGCTTCGGCAGCACCTGATCGCGGAAGTCGGGGTTGTTCAGGCGTTCCGGGCTGACGAGCAGCACGTCGACCTCGCCGGCGGCCACCTCGGTGTGGACCGCCTCCCACTCCTCGGTGTTCGCGGAGTTGATCGTCCGGGCGCGGATGCCCGCCCGCTCCGCGGCCTCGACCTGGTTGCGCATCAGCGCCAGCAGCGGGGAGACGATCACGGTCGGCCCCCCGCCGCGCTCGCGCAGCAGCGCGGTCGCCACGAAGTACACCGCCGACTTGCCCCAGCCGGTGCGCTGGACCACCAGGGTCCGCCGGCGCTCCACCACCAGGGCCTCGACGGCGCGCCACTGGTCGGTGCGCAGCCTCGCCGTGCCGGTGGCGTCGCCGGTGAGGCGGGACAGTACGGCGTCGGCCTCGACGCGCAGGTTCTCCTCGCTCATGCGTCCATGCAACCCGATGACACCGACACCGCGCGAACGCCCTGTGGACGACCCGCCGTTTCTGTGATCGATACGACCATCGGACCGCTGAGGCCGCCTGTGGACAACGCCGCGCGGCGTCCCGCCCGTGCGCGGCACTGTCGGGGCATGACACAGCACAGCGAATCCGCCCAGCAGCCGTCCGCCGCCGCCCGGGTCACCCTGCGCGGCCCGGCCGAGCTGATCGACTCCCTCCCGTACCTGCTCGGCTACCACCCCGACGACTCCGTCGTCCTGGTCGGCCTCCACGGCCCGAACGGCCGCTTCGGCGGCAGGCTCCGGGTGGGCATCCCCGCGCAGGAGGAGGGGTGGCCCGACCTCGCCGAACAGCTCGCCGACTGCCTGCGCGGCAGCGGCGTGCCGCGCGGCGACAGCCCGGACGGAGCCCTCGTCTTCCTGTGCCGGGAGCCGGCCGACGGCGAGAGCGGCCAGGCCGTCATGGAGCGCCTCAGGCCGCTCGCCCAGCGGTTGCGGATCGCCTGCGGGGCGCTGGAGATGCCCGTGTACGAGGCGCTGTGCGTCTCCGGCGGACGGTACTGGTCCTACTGCTGCCCCGACACCCGGTGCTGTCCCGCCGAGGGCACCCCGCTGGGCGTCCCCGGCACCTCGGCCATGGCGGCCGCCGCCGCGTACGCCGGGCTGCGGGTGGAGGGCACCCTGAAGGAGATGACGGCCAGGCTCGCCCCGCTCGGCCCGCCGGTCGCCGGACCGCAGGAGCGGGCCCTCGACCTCGCGGGCACGGCCCTGGTGCCCCGGATGCTGGGCGACGCCGACCGCGGGACGGTACGCGCCGAGACCCTCGCGCTCGCCCGGCGGCTGCTCGAACGCTACCGGTCCGCACCCGCCGCGGACCGGCGGGAGGGGAGGGCCGGGGCCGACGCCCGGGACGACCGCCTCCTCTCCCACGAGGAGGCCGCCACCGTGATCCTCGGCCTCCAGGACCGGATCACCCGGGACTGGGCCGCGGAGTGGATGGAGGGCTCGGACGCCGCCCCCGCCCTGCGGCTGTGGCGGGCGCTGGCCCGGCGGTGCGTGGGGGCCTACGCCGAACACGCCGCCGCCCCGCTCACCCTCGCGGGGTGGGTCGCCTGGTCCGGCGGGGACGAGCCCGGCGCGCGCGTGGCGCTGGGCCGCGCGCTGGAGCTGGACCCCGGGTACGTCTTCGCGCGGCTGCTCCACGGCGCCTGCAACAGCGGACTCGACCCCGAACCGCTGAGGCAGTGTCTGCGCCGGCAGCGGGCCGCGCGCGGCCTCGGGAGCGCGGCGGCCCGCGGCTGACGGCGGAACGGCGCGGGCCCCTGTTTATCGTCAGGCAGACGACTATGATCACGGCATGCCCTACGACCCGTCGGCCTTCCCTCCCTTCGCCGTCACCGTCGACCTGGTCGTGCTCACCGTGCGCAGGCACGCCCTGTGCGCGCTGGTCGTACGCCGGGGCGAGCCGCCGTACCAGGGACGGTGGGCGCTGCCCGGGGGGTTCGTACGCATCGACGAGGACCTCGGGGCCGCGGCCGCCCGCGAACTCACCGAGGAGACCGGGCTGCGCGTCCAGGGACCGGACGACCGGCAGGCCGGCGCCCACCTCGAACAGCTCGCCACCTACGGTGATCCGGAGCGGGACCCGAGGATGCGGGTGGTCAGCGTCGCCCATCTGGTACTCGCCCCCGACCTGCCCACCCCCACGGCCGGAGGCGACGCGGACAGCGTCCGCTGGGCCCCGGTGGACACCCTGCTGCCTCCCGGCGACGGCCCGGACCGGGGCGGCGGAGAGCCCGCCCCGCTCGCCTTCGACCACACCCGGATCCTCGCGGACGGGGTGGAGCGCGCCCGTTCGAAGATCGAGTACTCCTCGCTCGCCACCGCCTTCTGCCCGCCGGAGTTCACGGTGGGGGAGCTGCGGCGGGTCTACGAAGCGGTGTGGGGAGTCGCCCTCGATCCGCGGAACTTCCACCGCAAGGTCACCGGCACTCCCGGCTTCCTGGTGCCGACCGGCGGTACGACGACCCGTCAGGGCGGGCGGCCCGCACAACTGTTCCGGGCCGGCGGGGCGACGCTGCTGAACCCCCCGATGCTGCGCCCGGAGATCTGAGGGGAGGGGGGCCGGCGCCACGCCTCCCGCCGCGCTCGGGCGCCTCGCCCGCAGCCCGGGGCGTCCCCGCCCGGCGCGCCGCTCACCAGCGGGTTCGCGGCCCACGGCGGTCCGGAGCCGCCGCCGGCGCGCGTCAACTGCCGCATATGCCAGATCGGAAGACCTTTCCTTTCCGATAAGGCGTCAATTGCGTGGAGGTCGCCGATCACCCTTTCGTGTGCTTTTCACCAAAGCCCTCAAGGCCGTCCGGAGCACCGCCGACAAAGGATGCGTGACTACCCTTGCGCACACCATGATGACCTCGGCTCGCTCCGCCGACTCCGGCCTCACGGGTTCGGGCGAGCCGGACCGTTACGCCTACGCCGAGTCGACCGGCGCGGCCCGTGCCACCAGCGTCTCCGCCTGGGACGGCGGCGAAGCGGACATGGCCCGGGCCGGACGCCGCGCCGCCGGGAACCGGGGGCGCGGGCTGCACGGCCAACTCGTACAGCAACTGGGTCAGATGATCGTCTCCGGGGACCTCGGCGCCGACCGCCCCCTCGTGCCCGAGGAGATCGGCCAGCGCTTCGAGGTGTCGCGCACCGTCGTCCGCGAGTCGCTCCGGGTCCTGGAGGCCAAGGGCCTGGTCAGCGCCCGCCCCAACGTCGGGACGCGAGTCCGCCCGGTCAGCGACTGGAATCTCCTGGACCCCGACATCATCGAGTGGCGCGCCTTCGGTCCGCAGCGCGAGGACCAGCGCCGTGAACTGTGCGAGCTGCGCTGGGCCATCGAACCGCTGGCCGCCCGCCTCGCCGCGGACCACGGCCGCGACGAGATCCAGCAGCGCCTCGCGGACATGGTCGAGATCATGGGGCACACGCTCGCCCAGGGGGACGGCCTGACCTTCTCCCGGGCCGACGCCGAGTTCCACGCCCTGCTCCTGCAGGCCGCCGGCAACCGGATGCTGGAGCACCTCTCCGGCATCGTCGGCGCGGCCCTCCAGGTCTCCGGAGCACCCGCCGCCGGGTGCGAGCGCCCCACCGAGGCGTCGGTGGCCCACCACCGCAGGATCGCCGACGCCGTCGCCGCCGGAGAGGCCGCCACCGCCGAGAGCGCGGTGCGCCAGTTGTTCATGGCGCCCACCGAGGCGGCCGTCCCCGCGACATCCGGGGCGCCGGCTCCGGCGGCCCCCGCGCCCGGGACCTCCTCCGCCGCGCCGTCCGAGGCGCAGGTCCCGGCGGCCCCGCCGTCCGGGAGCGGCGCCTCCGACCACGTGGTGCCCGCGCCCCGCGAGCACTGACGGCCGGCGCCGGCCAGGTCCGCACGGTGTCGCCGGGTCCCGCCCGAAGCGGGGTCCGGCGACATCCGTCCGGTCCCGTGTCCCCCTTCTGCCGCACCGGCCCCTCCGGGCCCATGAACCGGAGATCCATCACCGTATAAGGCGATCTGGCCGTATATGTCCTGTGACTCGGGACACTCTAATTGGGCGTAACGCTTCGCGTGGCAGCGCGATGACTCAAGAGGTGGCAGTCAGCGGGGGAATACGGACGCCGTATCCGGCGCTGTAACTCCTCCGTCGCTCCACCCGAGCCGCCGGTCATCCCCGCCGGGGCTTGCAGGTTCCGGATCCCTTCGTGGGCGGGGCCGAAGCCGTTTCCATCGTTCCGAGAGGTTGTTCGTGTCGGCCAGCACATCCCGTACGCTCCCTGCGGAGATCGCCGAGTCCGCGTCTGTGATGGCGCTCATTGAGCGGGGAAAGGCCGAGGGGCAGATCGCCGGCGACGATGTGCGTCGGGCCTTCGAGGCTGACCAGATTCCGCCGACCCAGTGGAAGAACGTCCTGCGCAGCCTCAACCAGATCCTCGACGAGGAGGGTGTGACGCTGATGGTGAGTGCCGCTGAGGCCCCCAAGCGCACCCGGAAGAGCGTCGCAGCGAAGACCCCGGCCAAGCGCACCGCGACCAAGACGGTCGCCGCCAAGAAGACCGCCGTCAGGAAGGCCGCCCCGGTCGCCGGCGCGGAGGACCCCGCCGAGGACGCGGAGGGAGTCGCCGAGGACGCCGCGGCGAAGCCCGCCAAGAAGGCGGCGGCGAAGAAGACCGCGGCCAAGAAGACCACCGCCAAGAAGGTGGCGGCGAAGAAGACCGCGGCCAAGAAGACCACCGCCAAGAAGGGGGAGGTCGACGAGCTGCTCGAGGGCGACGAGGACATCATCGACGAGCCCCCGATGAAGGGCGGCAAGGTCGCCGACGACCCCGCGGCCGAGGTCAAGGGCGAGAACGAGGGATTCGTCCTGTCCGACGAGGACGAGGACGACGCCCCCGCCCAGCAGGTCGCCGCCGCAGGCGCCACCGCCGACCCGGTCAAGGACTACCTCAAGCAGATCGGCAAGGTCCCCCTGCTCAACGCCGAGCAGGAGGTCGAGCTGGCCAAGCGCATCGAGGCCGGTCTCTTCGCCGAGGACAAACTCGCCAACAGCGACAAGATCGCCCCCAAGCTCAAGCGCGAGCTGGAGATCATCGCCGAGGACGGCCGCCGCGCCAAGAACCACCTCCTGGAGGCCAACCTCCGTCTGGTGGTCTCGCTGGCCAAGCGCTACACCGGCCGCGGCATGCTCTTCCTGGACCTGATCCAGGAGGGCAACCTGGGCCTGATCCGCGCCGTCGAGAAGTTCGACTACACCAAGGGTTACAAGTTCTCGACGTACGCGACCTGGTGGATCCGCCAGGCCATCACCCGCGCCATGGCCGACCAGGCCCGCACCATCCGCATCCCGGTGCACATGGTCGAGGTGATCAACAAGCTCGCGCGCGTCCAGCGTCAGATGCTCCAGGACCTGGGCCGCGAGCCCACTCCGGAGGAGCTGGCCAAGGAACTCGACATGACCCCGGAGAAGGTCGTCGAGGTCCAGAAGTACGGCCGCGAGCCGATCTCCCTGCACACCCCGCTGGGCGAGGACGGCGACAGCGAGTTCGGTGACCTCATCGAGGACTCCGAGGCCGTCGTCCCGGCCGACGCGGTCAGCTTCACGCTCCTGCAGGAGCAGCTCCACTCCGTGCTCGACACGCTCAGCGAGCGCGAGGCCGGCGTGGTCTCGATGCGCTTCGGCCTCACCGACGGCCAGCCCAAGACGCTGGACGAGATCGGCAAGGTCTACGGCGTGACCCGTGAGCGGATCCGCCAGATCGAGTCCAAGACGATGTCGAAGCTGCGCCACCCCTCCCGCTCGCAGGTTCTGCGGGACTACCTCGACTGACCGGTGGTGGGCCGGGGCCGCTGGGCCCGGCCCACCACG
>NZ_JARVKV010000224.1 GCF_029813835.1 Streptomyces sp. DH37 | reverse complement strand
TAAGTTTACTCATCGGTTATATGGGGGTACAGGGCTAGGGCTATCTGTGTGCAAAGCGTTGGCAGAAGGGATGGGCGGCACGATTAAGGTAATCAGTGAAAAAATAAAGGCTCAACCTTTACCCTATCTCTACCAATGATAGCAACTGATGAAATCAGCTATCAGCAGTGGCACCAAAGTCATGATGAAACTACAATACAACCGCTAGAACGTCTGCCTGCCCATGTTCTGCTAGCAGAAGACAATGAGCTAAATGCCATGGTCGCGGTCAAAAGCCTAAAAAAATATGGCTATGAAGTTACTCGAGCCAAAGATGGGTTAGAGGCCGTCAATTTTTATAAGGCTGACCCTAGCAAATATCATATCATTTTGATGGATCATCAAATGCCCATCATGGATGGGGTGGAA
>NZ_JARVKV010000223.1 GCF_029813835.1 Streptomyces sp. DH37 | reverse complement strand
CGCCGTAGACGCCCTGCAGCCCGGTGGCCGGGTCGCGGGTGACGGCCACACCGGTGCCCGAGTCCGGGCCCGTGTTGCCGAACACCATCACCTGGACGTTGACGGCCGTGCCCAGGTCGTCCGGGATGTGCTCGCGGCGCCGGTAGACCCGGGCGCGCTCCCCGTTCCACGAGGAGAACACCGCCCGCACCGAGCGCCGCAGCTGCTCGCCCGGGTCCTGCGGGAACTCCTCGCCCGCCCGCTCCCGCACGATCCGCTTGAAGTCCTCCACCAGGAGCCGCCTGAGCCCCGGATCGGGGCGGCGGGCCAGCGCCTCGGAGAACAGGGCCCCGTCGATCCCCAGCACCGTGGTGCCGAACATCTGGATCAGGCGGCGGTAGGAGTCCCAGGCGAAGCCCTCGCGCCCGG
>NZ_JARVKV010000222.1 GCF_029813835.1 Streptomyces sp. DH37 | reverse complement strand
AAATTACAACGTGAAGCGTTAGTTTTGTCAGGTAAACCTATTATCGCAAAACCCAATACCGCCAAACTCCCTGCGGTGGGTGGCGCTGACTAACGTAATGTAGATGTCCAAACTATGACTTTCAAACTATGATGTCCAAAATTAGCAAACGAGCCAATAAAGCCACCAAATCCCCCCCTATTTCTCACGTGCGTATCATCGGCGGCGAGTATCGGCGGCGTTTGGTGGCGTTTATCGATGCCGATGGATTGCGGCCGACCCCTGACCGTGTCCGAGAGACAGTATTTAACTGGCTTGCCGATGATTTAGTCAATGCCAAGGTACTTGATTGCTGTGCTGGTAGTGGGGTGCTCGGTTTTGAAGCCTTGTCGCGGGGTGCCAAGCAGTTAACTTCTATCGAGCCTAACCA
>NZ_JARVKV010000221.1 GCF_029813835.1 Streptomyces sp. DH37 | reverse complement strand
GTTCCTAACGACAACATCACCCGTGCTGTTAAGCGTGGGTCTGGTGAGGGCGCTGACGCCGTCAATTACGAGACGATTATGTACGAGGCCTATGGCCCCGCTGGCGTTGCCATCCTCATCGAGTGCCTGACTGACAATCGCAATCGCGCCGTTTCTGACGTCCGCGTGGCCGTTACCCGCAACGGCGGAACCATGGCTGACGGTGGTTCTGTGCAGCGTCTGTTCCAGCGCAAGGGTGTTGTCTCAGTCTCGAAGACCTACGAGGTTGAGGAGGGCCGCAAGACAGAGACCCGTGAGGTGGATGAGGACCAGCTCATGGAGGCAACCATCGATGCTGAGCCTGAGGACATCGTTGATGAGGGCGAGGTCTTTGAGATTATTTCGGATCCGAGCGCTGTTGTTGATGTCCGTAAA
>NZ_JARVKV010000220.1 GCF_029813835.1 Streptomyces sp. DH37 | reverse complement strand
CGGTGAGCAGGCCGTCGGCGAGTGCCGCGCTCGGGTTCGCGGCCGGGGTCACCCGGTGCGGCTCGGCGAGCGTGTTCTTCGCGTACACGTCGGAGTCGGCGAGTGTGACCGCCTCGGTGATGCGCGACGAGCCGAGGCTGCGCACGTCGATCGTGACCTGTGCGGTCTCCGCCAGGTCGCGGGTGTCGAGGAAGACCGCGGCCCGGTCCTCGTCGACGGTCGCGACGGCGTCGAGGCCGGATGCCTCGCCGTGGCGCGCCGTGTGGTACGTCGGCGCCTCGTTGACGGGCCGGATCTCCTCGCCGGTAGCGTGCCGACTCGTGATCGAGAACGGGTGGAAGGTCGTCTGCCGCCAGGCCGGGCCGCCGGGCTCGGTCATGATCGGGGCGATCACGTTGACGAGCTGTGCGAGGG
>NZ_JARVKV010000219.1 GCF_029813835.1 Streptomyces sp. DH37 | reverse complement strand
GCGCTGTCGGCGGCGGGATGTCCCGTCCTCACCCCGGCGCAGGGTAGACGTGTCGACATAACGACCCGGTTCGGGGTACGTCCCCACCTCCTCCACTACGTACGGGGGGGCGCGCTGATCCACGAAGCGGGAGCGCGTCCTTCGCCCGGTGCGCCGGGCGCACACTCCCATTCCCCCCTCCCCGTGCGCACCGTGCTCGACGCCGCGGCGGCGGCCGGGGGAGCGCTGCCGCGGCTGGTGATCGGGGACCACGGATGGGTCTGCGGAGCAGGTCAGCTGGGCATCGAGGCGATGGGGCCGGCGGACACGGACGACCCCGCGGGGTTCGTCGCGCAGGCCGAGGGGCGGGTGTGCGTGGCCGTCCCGCTGGATGACTCGGTGCCGTCGGACCGCTACCGTCCGCTTGCTCGCTATG
>NZ_JARVKV010000218.1 GCF_029813835.1 Streptomyces sp. DH37 | reverse complement strand
AACTCCGCCAGCGCCGTGGTGTCGAACAGGCCGGTGGTGTAGATGAGCTGGACGCCCAGCGCGTCGGCCCCCGCGCGCTGGAGCTCCAGCAGATACGTGGCGTTGGCACGGCCGATGGGGTTGTCGAGGAAGAGCGTGCCCGCGTGCCGGTGCTTGTCGCGGCCCCGGTCGTTGCTGCGCAGCGCGGCCCTCGTGCAGTACAGGGCGATGGCGGCGGTCAGGAGCTGGCCGCCGGAGAAGACGTCGCCCATCTGGCCGACCGGCACCCGCTCGGCGCGCAGCACCGCGTCGGGGTTGAGGATCTCCACCGACACCCCGCGGGGCTGGAGGGCGGCGTGGCCGCCGCGCAGCAGCAGCGTCATGCCGTCCCGGCGCAGGTCGGAGTTCCTGCGGACGGCCGCCCGGGTGGCCTCGTC
>NZ_JARVKV010000217.1 GCF_029813835.1 Streptomyces sp. DH37 | reverse complement strand
CGTGCACCCTCACCTGCACCCTGGCCGTGGACCGCGTCGCGGCCCTGTTCGGCCTGGACCGCGAGGCGGTCGAGGCGGGCGGCGGCGTGACCGTGCTGCCGTTCCTGGACGGCGAGCGCACCCCCACCCTGCCCTACGCCTCCGGCACCCTGACCGGTCTGCGGCACGACACCACCCCCGGCCAGATCCTCCAGGCGACCTACGACGGCGCGGTCTACGCGCTGCTGGCCGCCCTCGACCGGGTCCTGGACGCCGACGCCGAGCCGGACGCCCCGATCCTGCTGATCGGCGGCGGCGCGACGGGCACGGCCTGCGCGAGACGGTGCGGCGGCTGTCGGGGCGCCCGGTGGTCGTCCCGCGCGCGCAGGAACTGGTCGCGCTCGGCGCTGCGGCGCAGGCCGCCGGGCTGGTGCTGGG
>NZ_JARVKV010000023.1 GCF_029813835.1 Streptomyces sp. DH37 | reverse complement strand
GGTCCGGATCGCGGCGGGAACGCGGAACGGGTGCCGACCCACCGGATCCGAGGGGATTCCACGAGGGAACCGCAGGAGAGGGGGGTGCCTTCCGTGTCCGCTCCGGTCGATCCCGCCTCCCGTGCCGTCGCGCTCCTGCGCGATCTCGGCGCCGGGGACCTCCCGCACCCCGGCGGCACCCTCCTCGCCCATCTGGAGCGCGTACGGGCGCTGCTGGCCGCGTGGGGCGCCCGCCCCGCGCTCGAACTGGCGGGCCTGTGCCACGCGTTCTACGGCACCGACGGCTTCGCCGGCGCCCTGCTGCCGTACGGCCGCCGCGGCGAGCTGGCGGAGCTGATCGGCGCCGAGGCGGAGGGCATCGTGTACTTCTACGCCGCCTGCGACCGGGCCGCCTCCTATCCCGTCCTCGCGGACGCCGGAGCGGCCTTCCGCGACCGGTTCACCGGCCGGCTCCACACGCCGAGCCCGGAACTGCGGCGGGACTTCGCCGAGCTGACCGCCGCGAACGAACTGGACGTCGTCCGCGTCGACCCCGCCTTCCGGGAGAAGTGGGGGCCGTCCCTGCTCTCCCTGTTCGCCCGGATCCGCCCGCTGCTGAGCGAGCCGGCCTGGCGGGACTGCCGGTCGGCGCTCACCGCACCGCGACCGGACGGCGGGGACGGCTGACGCCCCGTGGGCGACGGGACGCGGCGCGGACGGCCACGCAGGCGCCGCCGGGGCCCGGCGGGCCCCGGCGGCCGACCCTCCGTCAGGATCCCGACGCGGCCCGCCTGCGGCGGCGGTGGGCCGCGACGCGGGCGCGGGAGGCGCAGGTGGCCGAGCAGTGGCGGCGGGCGCTGCCGGGCCCGGTGTCCAGGTAGAACGCGCAGCAGCCGGGGGCGGCGCACTCGCCCCAGGCGGCGCGCCCGTACTCGGTGACGATCTGCGCCAGGGCCAGGGCGCCGGACGCCAGGAACCAGTCGGCCCAGCCCGCGTCCTCGCCCCGGTCGACGTGGAGGTGCCAGGGATGGCGTCCGCCGTGGCGGGTCAGGCGGGGGCGGGCGCCGCACTCGGTGAGGATCCCGTTGAGGGCGTGGGCGGCCCGGTCGGTGTCGGTCTCGGCCAGGACGGCAGCCAGGCGGGCGACGGCGGCGCGCAGTTCGGCCGCGCAGGCCGGCGAGAACCCCTCCTCGGTGAGGTCCTCCGGCCTCTCCCCGTGGCGGACGAGCAGCCCGGCCAGTTCCTCCCGGGGCAGTTCCGGGTCGGCGCGCAGGGCGTTGGCGATGTCGACCAGCCGCCGGGCCGGCCGGAATCCGCCTCCGGTCGTTCTCTCGCCCACGTCGCCCTCCCTCAGCGCTCCCCCACAGGGTAACGTCTTTCTCCGACATGGCGTTACATACGGGAGGTGCGCGTGCGTCCGCACACCGGGCTGAGGCCGTACCTGGCCACCGCCTTCCTCGCGCGGCTCGCCGAGGAGGGCATGGCGGTGGCCGTGGTGATGCTGGCGGTGCACCGCACCGGCAGCGTGGCCCAGGGCGCTTTCGTGCTCACCGCCTGGACGGCGCCGCACGTGCTGGCCGCGCCGCTGACGGGCGCGCTGGCCGAGCGGATCCGCAGCCCCCGCCTCTTCTACCTGTGCGCGCTGGGCGGCCTGGCGGCGGGCATCGCGGCGCTGGCGGCGGTCACCGGACGCGCTCCCCTGCCCGTGGTGCTGGCCGTCGCCGCGCTCGGCGGCAGCTGCGGGCCGGTGGCCACCGGCGGACTGTCCAGCCTGGTGGCCCGCCTGGTGCCTGAGGGGGCGGACCGCGACCGCGCGTACGCCCTGGACGCGGCGACGTACAACGCCGTGTCGGTGGCCGGCCCCGCCGTGGTGAGCGCGATCGCGGCGCTCGCCTCGCCCGCTCCGGCCGTGGTCCTGCTGGCCGTCTCGGCGGCCGGAGCGGCCGCCCTGGCGTCCGTCCTCCCCCACGCGCGGCCGGACGGGGACGGGCGGGCGGCCTCCGCCCCGACGACGCTGCGGGCCGACCTCGGGGCCGGCCTGGCGGCGGTGTGGCGCGTACGGGAACTGCGCGCGGTCACCGCCGCCACCTCCCTGGCCTTCGTCGGCGTCGGCGGCCTGACCACCACCGCGGTGCTCCTCGCCGGCGGCCGGGGCCGCCCGGACGCCGGGGGCGTGCTGATGACGGCGCTGGCGCTCGGGGCGCTGGCCGGTTCCCTGGCGGCGGCCCGGTGGCTGCGGTCCTTCCCCGCCCAGCGCCTGGTGCCCGTCTGCCTGACCGGCGCCGGCCTCCTCCTGGCCGCCGCCGCTGCCGCGCCCTCGTTCGCCGCCCAGGCGGCGCTGTTCGCCGCGGCGGGGATCTTCGAGGGGCCGCTGCTGAGCGCCACGCTGCGCATCCGCGCCGACCACTCCCCGGCCGGGGTGCGGGCGCAGGTCTTCACCATCGGGGCGGGGCTGAAGATCTCCGCGGCCTCCGGCGGCTCCGCCCTGGCCGGCGCCGCCGCCGGGCTCCCGCCGCACGTCCTGCTGCTGGGGATCGCGGCCCTCCAGCTCGCCGCCGCCCTGCTCCACCGCCTCCTGCGGCCTCGTCCGCGCCGGGCGGAGGAGCCGTCGGCCGGATCCGGCGCCCCGGCCGGCGACCACCGGGCCGCCGCCCCGAACTGACGCCCCGAACCGACGCCGCCCGCGCGCCGGTTCCCCGGCCGCACGCCGGGGGACGTGCCCCTGCCGGACGGTCGCGCGTCGTGTCTCGCCGCCGTACGGCCCGGTCGCGGACGGGAGCCGGAGGGCCGCCGCATAACCTGGCCGGGCCCGCAGCCGCACACCGGAAGGCCGCCGACCATGACCGTGGACCCCGCCCGCCCGCACCCCGCGCCGACCGCGCGGATGGGACTGGGGCTGGCCGCCGTGGGCCGCCCCGGCTACATCAACCTCGGGCGCGGGCGCGACCTGCCCGCCGGGCGGACCGTGGAGGAGATGCGCCGCCGCACCCACGAGCTGCTGGACCTCGCCTGGGACCTCGGCGTCCGCCACGTCGACACCGCGCGCTCCTACGGCCGCGCCGAGGAGTTCCTCGCCGACTGGCTGCGCCGGGGCGACGACCCGCGCGAGGGGCTGACCGTGGGCAGCAAGTGGGGCTACACCTACACCGCCGGCTGGTCCGTCGACGCCCCCGTCCACGAGGTCAAGGACCACGGCGTCGCCACGTACGACCGGCAGCTCGCCGAGACCCGCGCCCTGCTCGGCGACCGGCTGGACCTGTACCAGATCCACTCCGTCACCCCCGGCAGCACCGCCCTCACCGACACCGTCCTGCACCGGCGCCTGGCCGCCCTCGCCGCCGAGGGCGTCACCGTGGGACTGAGCACCAGCGGGCCGGACCAGGGGGACGCCGTCCGCGCCGCCCTGGAGGTCACCGTGGACGGCGGGCCCCTCTTCCGCAGCGTGCAGAGCACCTGGAACCTCCTGGAGCCCTCCGCCGGGCCCGCCCTGGCCGAGGCGCACGGGGCGGGCCGCACGGTCATCGTCAAGGAGGGGCTGGCCAACGGGCGCCTGCTGGAGCCCGGTTCCCGCCCCCTCGCCGCCCTGGAGGCGGTCGCCCGCGAAACCGGCGCGTCCCCCGACGCCGTCGCCCTGGCCGCGGTCCTCCACCAGCCGTGGGCCGGCACCGTCCTGTCCGGCGCGGCGACCGCCGGGCAGCTCGCGGGCAACCTGCGCGCGGCGGACGTACGCCTGGACGAGGAGGTGCTCGCGCGGCTCGGCGAACTCGCCGAGGAACCGGGCGAGTACTGGGCCCGCCGGTCCCGGCTCCCCTGGGCCTGACGGCGCCGCCGCCTCCCCTCCGCCTCCCGCTGCGGCCCCGCCGCCTCCCCTCCACGGCCCCTCCACGGCCACTCCCCCGGCGGCCCCTTGTACGGATCCGACACCCGCCACCCATACGGCCGTACCAATAGGGCAGTCTTGTCCCGTGCCAGAACCCACTCAGACACCAGCACCCGACAAGCAGCGTCCCCACCCGCACCCCGCGACGCTGCGGCGGCTGGAGCAGTCCTCCGGCAAGCTGGCCGCCGCCGCGATCACGCGCATGGGGGAGCAACTGCCGTGGTACCGCGCGATGCCGCCGGAGAACCGGTCGTGGATCGGGCTGGTGGCGCAGGCGGGCATCGCGGCGTTCACCGAGTGGTTCCGGCATCCGGAGACGCCGCAGGCGATCAGCACGGACGTGTTCGGCACCGCGCCGCGCGAACTGACCCGGGCGATCACGCTGCGGCAGACCGTGGAGATGGTCCGCACCACCATCGAGGTGGTGGAGACGGCGATCGACGAGGTGGCCGCGCCCGGCGACGAGAACGTGCTGCGCGAGGCGCTGCTCGTCTACGCCCGCGAGATAGCCTTCGCCACCGCCCAGGTGTACGCGCAGGCCGCCGAGGCGCGCGGCGCGTGGGACGCGCGCCTGGAGTCGCTGGTGGTCAACGCCGTGCTCTCCGGCGAGGCCGACGAGGGGACCGTCTCCCGTGCCGCCGCGCTGGGCTGGAACTCCCCCGAGCACGTCGCCGTCGTACTGGGCACCGCGCCCGACGGGGACAGCGAGTTGACCGTGGAGGCGATCCGGCGGGCCGCCCGGCACGCCAAGCTCCAGGTGCTCACCGGGGTGCTGGGCAGCCGCCTGGTGGTCGTCGCGGGCGGCTCGGACGATCCGCTGCACGTCGCCAAGTCGCTGATCGGGCCGTTCGCCCCGGGTCCGGTGGTGGCCGGGCCCGTGATGGGCGACCTGCTGTCGGCGACGCGTTCGGCGCGGGCCGCGGCCGCCGGCCTGAAGGCGTGCGCCGCGTGGCCGGACGCGCCGCGTCCGGTGCTCGCGGACGATCTCCTGCCCGAGCGCGCGATGGCCGGAGACCCCACCGCCCGCGCGCTGTTGGTGGAGGAGATCTACAGACCGCTCCAGGAGGCCGGGGCCGCTCTCCTGGAGACCCTGAGCGTCTACCTGGAGCAGGCGAGCAGTCTGGAGGGGGCCGCGCGGATGCTGTTCGTGCACCCCAACACCGTTCGTTACCGGCTGCGACGTGTGACGGACGTCACCGGATGGTCCCCCTCGGACGTCCGTTCGGCGTTCACACTGCGCGTCGCGCTGATCCTGGGCCGTCTGGCGGACGGGGGCGGACAGATATAGTCATGCCCAACGGTTTTGTCGCCCTCCCACAATTCCCCTGACCGTTCTTCGTGCTGGTCCCCACCGGCGTGGACCTCCGTCGACAAGAGAGAGTGTGAGAGTGCTCGTACTCGTCGCTCCCGGCCAGGGCGCCCAGACGCCCGGCTTCCTGACTCCCTGGCTCGAACTCCCCGGCGTCGCCGACCGGCTGCGTGAGTGGTCGGCCGCCATCGACCTGGACCTGGTGCACTACGGCACCGAGGCCGACGCCGAGCGGATCCGTGACACGGCCGTGGCCCAGCCGCTGCTGGTGGCCGCGGGACTGGTCTCCGCGCAGGCGCTGCTGGACGGCGTCCCCGTGGACTCCTTCGGCGCGGTCGCGGGCCACAGCGTGGGCGAGCTGACCGCCGCCGCGATCGGCGAAGTCCTCACCCCCGAGGCCGCGATGGCCCTGGTGCGCATCCGCGGCCGGGCGATGGCCGAGGCCGCCGCCGTCACCCCGACCGGCATGGCCGCCGTCATCGGCGGGGACCCGGAGGCGGTGACCGCGCACCTGGAGAAGCTGGGCCTGACCCCGGCCAACGTCAACGGCGCCGGGCAGATCGTCGCCGCCGGCACCCTCGAGCAGCTCGCCGCCCTGGCCGAGGAGAAGCCCGAGGGGGTCCGGATGGTGAAGGCGCTGTCCGTCGCGGGCGCCTTCCACACCCACCACATGGCGCCGGCCGTCGACGCGCTGGCCGAGGCCGTCGAGGGCGTCGAGGCCGGGGACCCGCGCGTGCCCTACGTCTCCAACCGGGACGGCCGGGCGGTCGCGGACGGCGGCGAGGTCGTACGGCGGCTGGTGCGGCAGGTCGCCGGTCCCGTCCGCTGGGACCTGTGCATGGAGACCTTCCGGGAGATGGGGGTCACCGCGCTGATCGAGGTCTGCCCCGGCGGCACCCTCACCGGACTGGCCAGGCGCGCCCTGCCGGGCGTGCGGACGCTGGCCCTGAAGACCCCCGAGCACCTCGACGCGGCCCGCGAGCTGATCGCCGAGCACGCTTCCACCACGGCCGCCGGGCAGCCGGACAGCAGTCGATAGGAGCTCCGAGAGCATGACCGCGAAGATCAGGCCCGCGCAGGGCGCACCGTACGCGCGCATCCTCGGTGTCGGCGGCTACCGTCCGACCCGCGTGGTGCCCAACGAGGAGATCCTCAAGCACATCGACTCGTCGGACGAGTGGATCCGCTCCCGCTCGGGCATCACCAGCCGGCACTGGGCCGGCCCGGAGGAGACCGTCGCCGAGATGACCCTCGCCGCGGCGGGCAAGGCGGTGGCGGACGCCGGGATCGCCCCCGAGCAGATCGGCGCGGTCGTCATCTCGACCGTCTCCCACTTCAAGCAGACGCCCTCGATCGCCACCGAGGTCGCCCACCGGCTCGGCACCGGCAGGGCCGCCGCCTTCGACATCTCCGCGGCCTGCGCGGGCTTCGGCTACGGCCTGACCATCGCCAAGGGCCTGGTGGTGGAGGGCAGCGCGGAGTACGTGCTGGTCGTCGGCGTCGAACGGCTGTCGGACCTGACGGACCTGACGGACCGTACGACCGCCTTCCTGTTCGGCGACGGCGCCGGGGCGGTCATCGTCGGCCCGTCCCAGGAGCCCGCCATCGGCCCCACGGTGTGGGGCTCGGAGGGCGACAAGGCGGACGTCATCTCGCAGACCGTGCCGTGGGACGACTACCGCGACGGCCGGGTCGAGAAGTTCCCGGCGCTCCGCCAGGAGGGCCAGACGGTCTTCCGCTGGGCCGTCTTCGAGATGGCCAAGGTCGCCCAGCAGGCGCTGGAGGCCGCCGGCATCACCTCCGACGACCTGGACGTCTTCATCCCGCACCAGGCCAACATGCGGATCATCGACTCGATGGTGAAGACCCTCAAACTGCCGGAGCACGTCACGGTCGCCCGCGATGTGGAGACCACCGGCAACACCTCGGCCGCCTCGATTCCGCTCGCCATGGAGCGGCTGCTGGCGACCGGGCAGGCGAAGAGCGGCGACACCGCCCTCGTCATCGGCTTCGGGGCGGGTCTCGTCTACGCGGCGACGGTCGTTACCCTCCCCTAGTCGGTTCATCCGCACCGCAGCACACCAGACCGCAACACAACACGAAGGAGCGCCATCATGGCCGCCACCAAGGAAGAGATCGTCGAGGGTCTCGCCGAGATCGTCAACGAGATCGCCGGCATCCCGACCGAGGACGTCCAGCTGGAGAAGTCCTTCACCGACGACCTGGACGTCGACTCGCTGTCCATGGTCGAGGTCGTCGTCGCCGCCGAGGAGCGCTTCGGCGTCAAGATCCCGGACGACGACGTCAAGAACCTCAAGACCGTCGGCGACGCCGTGGACTACATCCTCAACCACCAGGACTGATCCGGTCCGACGCCCGTTGACGCGTTTGTCGCCACCCGGTCCGCGGTGGCGGATGACCGCACTTCCCCTACCAGTGGAGAAATTCCTGTGAACGCGACCCACCACACCGTGGTCGTCACCGGTATCGGCGCAACCACACCGCTGGGTGGCGACAGCGCATCGACGTGGGAGGGCCTGCTCGCCGGCCGCTCCGGGGTCAGGGCCCTGGAGCGGGAGTGGGCGGCCGAACTGCCCGTGAGGATCGCCGCGCAGGTGGCGGTCGACCCGTCCGAGGTCCTGCCCCGTCCGCTCGCCCGCAAGCTGGACCGCTCGGCGCAGTTCGCGCTGATCGCGGCCCGCGAGGCGTGGGCGGACGCCGGGTACGAGGGCAAGGCCGGGGAGAGCGGCCAGGTGGACCCGGGCCGTCTCGGCACCGTCGTCGCCTCCGGCATCGGCGGCGTCACCACCCTGCTCGACCAGTACGACGTGCTGAAGGAGAAGGGCGTACGCCGCGTCTCCCCGCACACCGTGCCGATGCTGATGCCCAACAGCCCCGCGGCCAACGTCGGCCTGGAGGTGGGCGCCCAGGCGGGCGTGCACACTCCGGTCAGCGCCTGCGCCTCGGGCGCCGAGGCGGTGGGCTACGCCGTCGAGATGATCCGCACCGGGCGCGCCGACGTGGTCGTCGCGGGCGGCACGGAGGCGGCCATCCACCCGCTGCCCATCGCGGCGTTCGCCAACATGATGGCGCTGTCGAAGAACGAGGGGGACCCGGAGAAGGTCTCGCGTCCCTACGACAGGGCCCGCGACGGCTTCGTGCTCGGCGAGGGCGCGGGCGTCGTGGTGCTGGAGTCGGCCGAGCACGCGGCCCGGCGCGGCGCGAAGGTCTACTGCGAGGTGCTGGGCCAGGGCCTGTCCGCGGACAACCACCACATCGCGCAGCCCGAGCCGACCGGCCGGGGCATCTCCGACGCCCTCCAGGGCCTGCTGGAGTCCACCGGCCTCAGGCCCTCGGAGATCGCGCACATCAACGCGCACGCCACCTCCACCCCGCTGGGCGACGTCGCCGAGATCAAGGCGCTGCGCAAGGTGCTGGGCTCCGACCTGGACCACGTCGCCGTCTCCGCCACCAAGTCCATGACCGGCCACCTGCTGGGCGGCGCGGGCGGCATCGAGACGGTGGCGACGGTGCTCGCGCTGCACCACCGCACGGCTCCCCCGACCATCAACGTCGACGACCTCGACGAGGACATCGACGCCGACATCGTGACCGGCGGGCCGCGCTCGCTGGGCGAGGGCCCGCTGGTGGCGCTCAACAACTCCTTCGGCTTCGGCGGCCACAACGTCGTCGTGGCCTTCCGCACCGTCTGACGCGCACCGTCTGACGCGCATCACCTGACGCGCACCCACCCGGCGGGCACGGCCGCGGGCGCGCGTTCCCCCCGGGGCCCGCCGGACACGATCCGGCGGGCCCCGGCCTTTTCCGGAGGGACGCCGGGGACGCCGGGGGCGGGCGGCGGTCCCGCATCAGGCCCCGGGGGAGCTACCGTCCGGGCCGTCGAAACTCGCGTGGTACGAGGCGGCCATGTCCTCGTCGCCGTGGCCCTGCCCGGCGGCGCGCCGGAGGCGCTCGGCGCCCGCCGCCGCCACGTCCAGGCGCACCCCGGCCGCCTCGCCCGCCGCGACGATCAGCCGGGCGTCCTTCTCGGCGGTGCGGACGGCGAAGCCGGGGGTCAGCTCGCCGGAACGCAGGAGGGCGGCCTTGGCCCGCAGGTAGCCCATGTCGAGCGGGCCGCCGGCGACCGCGTCCAGGAAGTCCTGCGGATCGACGTCCAGCCCCTTCGCGAGGGCGAGCGCCTCGGCGACGCCGTGGGTGACGGTGAGGACCCAGGAGTTGCAGACCAGCTTCAGCCGCGTCGCCGCGCCCGGTTCCTCGCCCACCCAGGAGGTGCGGGCGCCGACGGCCTCCAGCACCGGGGCGAGGCGGTCCCGCACGTCGCGCGGCCCGGCGGCCAGCACCGTCAGCTCCCCGTTCTCGGCGGGCCCGCGGGTGCCCAGGACGGGGGCGTCGACGTACACGAGCCCGTGCTCGCGGGCGGATGCGGTCAGCCGGGGCAGGTCGCCGGGGCCGACGGTGGTGGTCTGGAGCCAGACGGCGCCGGGGCGCAGTCCGGGTGCGGCGGCCCGCACGGCGTCGAGGACGGCGGAGGCGTCGTGGACCATGGTGACCACCACGTCGGCGGCCTCGGCGGCGGAGGCGGCGGTGCGGGCGCCGTCGGCGGCCAGCGGTTCGGCCCGGGAGGGGGTGCGGTTCCAGGCGGCGACGTCCAGCCCGGCGCGCAGGAGGCTGCGGGCCATCGCCGCGCCCATGATGCCGGTGCCGAGGACCGCCACGGTTGTCGTCCGATGCGTCATACCGGGGACCGTACGGCCTGGAGCGGGCCCGGAGCCCGGTGACGGGGCCGCGGGGCCGTAGGGCTGTGGGGCTGTGGGGCCGTAGGGGGACGCCGGCGTGCCGGACGGGTCTCAGACGACCTGGTGCAGCCAGCGCACCGGCGCGCCCTCGCCCGCGTAGCGGAAGGGTTCCAGCTCGTCGTCCCAGGGCTTGCCCAGGAGCTTGGCGATCTCGGTCTCCAGCTCGGTCTCGCCGCGCGCGGCGCGGGCCAGGGCGGCGCGCAGCCGGTCCTCGGGGATGAGGATGTCGCCGTGCATGCCGGTCACCGCGTGGAAGATGCCCAGCTCGGGGGTGGAGCTGTAGCGCTCGCCCTCGGCGGTGGGGCAGGGCTCGGAGGTCACCTCGAAGCGGAGCAGGCGCCAGCCGCGCAGCGCGGAGGCGAGCTTGGAGGCGGTGCCGGGCTCGCCCTGCCAGGACAGTTCCGCGCGCCAGGTGCCCGGCGACGCGGGCTGCTTGATCCAGTCGAGGCTGACGCGGGCGCCGAGCACTCCCGCGACGGCCCATTCGACGTGCGGGCACAGTGCGCGGGGCGCGGAGTGCACGTACAGAACTCCACGTGTCGTCACCGGGACCTCCTGTGTGGTTCGAGTGCGACCTTCCGTGGCGGCCTCGAATCCCTGTCGGCCTTGCGCCGGGTCACCGTCGACATCCTGTCCCATCGGCCACGTGTCCTCCGGCTCCCGAAGTTACGAACAGTAAACACTATCCGTGCTGATTCTCCCTAAAAGGGACATCAAGTGACGCGATGTAATCTGTCAAACGTGTCCGGCGGCCATTTTCGGACCGTCATGGCAAAAGCTACCGTGCCGCGGCACACAAGGGGTGACGTACCGTCGGCCGAGGCGGTCAACCCACCCGTCCGAACCATCACCCCACCGGGAACCAGGAAGGAACGGGGGGAGCACACGTGCGAGAGAACGCGCCGTCCGGCCGTCCGCCGGCCGGGCGCACCCGCCACCGGGGGCTGCTGCGCGCCGCGTACGCCGTGGCCGCCGCCACCGTGGCCGTCATCCTGTTCGCCGTGTCGTGCGGCGGCCCCGGCGGTGGTGACGCGCCGCGTCCCCGGGGCGCGTCACCCGACGCCCGCCCCTCCCCCACCCCCACGCCCTCCCCCTCCTGGGACACGGCCCCCGGCTCGCTGGCGGCGCTGGGCGACTCCATCACCCGCGCCTTCGACGCCTGCTCGCTGCTGGAGGACTGCCCGGAGTCGTCCTGGGCCACCGGCACCTCCCCGGAGGTGGACAGCCTGGCGCGCCGGCTGGGCATCCCGGCCGGCGCGACCTGGAACCTCGCGCGCTCCGGCGCCCTGATGGCCGAGCTGCCCGCCCAGGCCCGGAGGGCGGCGACGCACCGGCCGGAGCTGGTGACGGTGCTGATCGGCGCGAACGACGCCTGCCGGCCGGCGGTGGGGCGGATGACGCCGGTGGCCGAGTTCCGCGCCGACTTCGCCGAGGCGCTGCGCACCCTGCGCCGGACCTCGCCGGAGACCCGGGTGTACGTGGCGGGCGTGCCGGACCTGGAGCGGCTGTGGTCCCTGGGACGCTCCCACCCGGTGGCCGCGCAGGTGTGGAAGCTCGGCATCTGCCCGTCGATGCTGGGCGGCGCCGAGGCCTCGGACGCCGCGGCGACCGAGCGCCGCGCGAAGGTCGCCGCGCGGGTGCGGGCGTACAACGCCGCGCTGCGGGAGGTCTGCGAGCGCGACGCGCACTGCCGGCACGACGACGGGGCGGTGCACGGCTACCGCTTCACCGCGCGCGAACTGAGCGCCTGGGACTGGTTCCACCCCGGCCCGGAGGGCCAGCGCAGGCTCGCCGAGATCGCCCACCGGCAGATCACGGCCGAGCGCCCGCCCGCCTGAGCGGCGGGAATCCGCGCCCGCCCCATTGACGCCGGTCGATCCGCGTCACTACATTCACGCCAGCATTTCGAACGTGTGACGAAATATCGAACGACGTAGAGGGGCAACCGCTGTGCGCATCACCGGAATCAGCACGCATGTCGTCGGTACTCCGTGGCGCAACCTGACCTACGTCCAGGTGCACACCGACGAGGGACTCACCGGCGTCGGCGAGACCCGGATGCTCGGTCACACCGACGCGCTGCTCGGCTACCTGCGCGAGGCCGAGGTCAACCACATCGCCGGCTCCGACCCCTTCGCCGTCGAGGACCTCGTGCGGCGCATGAAGTACGGCGACTACGGGCGGGCCGGGGAGATCGTGATGTCCGGCATCGCCTGCGTGGAGATGGCCTGCTGGGACATCAAGGGCAAGGCGCTGGGCGTGCCCGTGTGGCAGCTGCTGGGCGGGAGGGTCACCGAGAGGGTCAAGGCGTACGCCAACGGCTGGTACACCGTCGAGCGCACGCCGGAGGCGTTCCACAAGGCGGCCCTGAGGGTCGTGGAGCGCGGCTACCGGGCCCTCAAGCTCGACCCGTTCGGCACCGGCCACTTCGAGCTGGACCACGCCGAGACGCTGCGCTCGGTCTCCCTGGTGGAGGCGGTGCGGGACGCGATCGGGCCGGAGTGCGAGCTGCTGCTGGAGATGCACGGCCGCTTCAGCCCGTCCACGGCGGTCCGCGTCGCCCGCGAGGTCGAGCCGTTCAGGCCGAGCTGGCTGGAGGAGCCGGTGCCGCCGGAGAACCTCAAGGCGCTGGCCAAGGTCGCGGAGAAGGTGGACCTGCCCATCGCCACCGGCGAGCGCATCCACGACCGGATCGAGTTCCGCGAGCTGTTCGAGTCGCAGGCCGTCGACATCATCCAGCCGGATCTGGGCCACCTCGGCGGCATCCTGGAGACCCGCAAGCTGGCCGCCACCGCCGAGACCCACTACATGCTGGTCGCGCCGCACAACGTCGGCGGCTCGGTGCTCACCGCCGCCTCCCTCCAACTGGCGGGCTGCACACCGAACTTCAAGATCCTGGAGCACTTCAACGACTTCGCGGACGCCGAGATCAAGAAGGTGGTGAAGGGCGCCCCGGAGGTCGTGGACGGCTACTTCGCCCTCCCCGACGCCCCCGGTCTGGGGGTGGAGCTGGACACCGACGCGGCGGCGGAGTTCCCCCAGCAGCAGGCCCGTTTCGACCTGTGGGCCGAGGGCTGGGAGAAGCGGGACCCGCGCGGGGCGCGGTCGTGACGGACGGCGGGCGCCGCCGCCCGGAAGCGGGCGGCGGTGGTGACACATCCGGGCGTCCGGCGCAGAATCCACCGAGGGGGGTGGTCGCCCGCCCGGCGGCGGGCGCAGTGGGCGCCGGCGGTCCGTGCGGCGCGGGGAGGAGACAGTGGTGAACGCACCGGCACACACCCCGGCGCCGGACGGCGCCCGCCGCGCCGGACGCGCCGTCGTCGTGGAGCGGCCCGGCAGCCACCGGCTGGCCGAAGTGCCCCTCGCCGAGCCCGGGCCCGGCGAGGCGCGGGTGGCCGTGTACGCGGCGGGGGTGTGCGCCAGCGACCGCGAGGTGTACGCGGGCACGCGCGCCGAGGGCTACGTCCGCTACCCCGTCGTGCCCGGCCACGAGTGGTCCGGCACGGTGGAGGCGGTCGGCCCCGGGGCCGACCCCGCCCTGGTGGGGCGGAAGGTGGTGGGCGAGGGGTTCCGCGCCTGCCTGGTCTGCGACCGCTGCCGCGAGGGCGCCACCAGCCTGTGCTCCGGCGGCTACGACGAGACCGGCTTCACCCGGCCCGGCGCCTTCGCCGACGTCCTCGTCCTGCCCGCCCGGCTGCTGCACGTCCTCGACGACGGCGCCGATCTGCGGTCGGCCGCGCTGCTGGAGCCCGCCGCCGTGGTCGCGGCGGCGGTGCTGGCGGGCGGGCCGCGGTCCGGGGAGCGGGTCGCCGTGGTCGGGGCGGGCACGCTCGGCCTGCTCGCCGTCCAGCTGCTGGCCGCCGTCTCCCCCGCCGAGCTGCTGGTCGTCGACCCCCGCGTCCGGCGCGCCGAGCAGGCGCTGTCCATGGGCGCCACCGGGGTGTGCGCCCCGCCGGACGCGGGGAAGCTGCGAGGCCGCTACGACCTGGTGGTGGAGACCGCCGGCGCGCCCACCACCGCGCACGACTCCTGCCTGCTGGCCCGGCGCGGCGGCCGGGTGGTCCTGACCGGACTGCCCGGACCGGGCGCGCTGGGCATCGACCCCGTCCACCTGTCCGTCAGCCAGCTCACCGTCCGGTCCGTCTTCGGCGCCCCGCCCGCCGCCTGGGCCCATGCGGTACGGGCCTTCGGCGCGGGACTGCTCGCGCCCGCGCCCCTGATCACCCACGAGTTGCCGCTGGAGGACTTCGCCGGGGCCGTCGCACTGGTCGGCGGCGACCCGGAGGTCGGCAAGGTCCTGCTGCGGCCCTGACCGCCCGCCCGGCCGGCCCCCGTCCGCTCCTCCCGCCCCGATCCACACCTTCAACCGCGAACGCTGTACGAGATACCGAACCAGGGAGCATCGTGACCGACGCGTCCACCACACCTTCCGGCCCCCGCCGCCCCGGCGAGGCCGCCCTCGCCTCCCTCGGCCATCCCTGTCCCGGCCCGGACCCCTCCGGCACCTCCCCGCACGCCTTCCCCGACGGCGGCACCTGGCGCACCGAGGTCCCCTCCGTCGAGGGCCCGGAGGCCCTGGCCACCGTGCTGAAGGAGGCCGAGGCCCTCGACGTCCCCGTCCACCGGATCAGCCAGGGCAGCGGCGTGTGGATGCTGACCGACGCCGAGATCGCCGAGATGGCCGGCGCCTGCGCCGAGAAGGACGTCGAGCTGTGCCTGTTCACCGGGCCGCGCGGCACCTGGGACACCGGCGCCGGGACCCGCACCCCCTCCGGCGGCGCGGGGCTGCGCGCCCGCGGCCACGACGCGCTCGCCGGGTGCGTCGAGGACGCCGTGCGCGCCACCGGACTCGGCGTGCGCTGCCTGCTGGTGGCCGACGAGGGCGTGCTGCGCGTGCTGCACCGGATGCGGACGCGCGGCCTGCTGCCGGCCGACACCACCTTCAAGGTCTCGGCGCTGATCGGTCCGGTGAACCCGGCCTCGTACGCCGTCTTCGAGCGGCTGGGCGCCGACTCGATCAACGTGCCCTCCGACCTGACCCTGGAGCACCTGACCGAGATCCGCCGGGTCAGCCGCGCCCCGATGGACTTCTACCTGGAGGCCCCCGACGACCTCGGCGGGTACGTGCGGATGTACGACGCCGCCGAGCTGATCCGGCGCGGCGCGCCGATCTACCTCAAGTTCGGCCTCAGCAAGGCCCCCGCCATCTACCCCTACGGCGCGCACCTGCGCGACGCGACCCTCGACACCGCCCGCGAGCGGGTCCGCCGCGGACGGCTCGCCCTGGACCTGCTGGCCCGCCTCGGCGCCGACACCGGGATGTCCCCGCTCGGCTCCCGGCTGCCCGGCCCCCTGAACCGCTTCCCCGACGAGTCCGACGCCGTCCCAGCCGTCCCCGCCACCCCAGCCGCCCTCGCCGCCCCAGCCGCCCCCGAAGGGAACTGACCGCCATGCGCGACCGCACCCGCACCCGTGCCCGCACCGCCAGAGCCGCCGTCGGCGCCTGCGCCGCCCTCGCCCTCTCCCTCACCGCCTGCGGCCAGAACTCCGGGGGCGGTGGCGAGGACGGCGGCGACGCCGAGGGCGGCACCATCGGCATCGCCATGCCCACCAAGTCCTCCGAGCGGTGGATAGCCGACGGCGAGAACATGGTGAAGCAGTTCGAGGCCAAGGGCTACGAGACCGATCTGCAGTACGGCGACGACAAGGTCGAGAACCAGGTCGCGCAGATCGAGAACATGATCTCCAAGGGGCACAGGGCCCTGGTGGTCGCCGCCATCGACGGCTCCTCGCTCACCAACGTGCTCGGCCGCGCCGCGGACGCCGGGATCCCCGTCATCGCCTACGACCGCCTCATCCGCGGCACGGAGAACGTCGACTACTACGCCACCTTCGACAACTTCAAGGTCGGCGAACTCCAGGCGCGGTACATCGTCGACGCCCTGAAGCTGGAGGGGGACGGCGGGAGCGCGGACGGGAAGTCCAACCTGGAGCTGTTCGCCGGGTCGCCCGACGACAACAACACCGGCTTCTTCTTCGAGGGCGCGATGAGCGTCCTGAAGCCGTACATCGACGACAAGCGGCTCGTCGTGCGCAGCGGCCAGACGAGGATGAACCAGGTCACCACCCTGCGCTGGGACGGCGGCACCGCCCAGAAGCGCATGGACGACCTGCTCAGCCGCTACTACGGCAGCGAGCGCGTGGACGCGGTCCTCTCCCCGTACGACGGCATCTCCATCGGCGTCATCTCGGCCCTCAAGAGCGCCGGTTACGGCACGGGGGCCAAGCCCTACCCCGTCGTCACGGGCCAGGACGCCGAGCTGGCCTCCATCAAGTCGATCATCGCCGGCCAGCAGACCCAGACCGTCTTCAAGGACACCCGCAAGCTCGCCCAGCAGGCCGTCCGGATGACCGACGCCGTGCTGAAGGGCGAGAAGCCCGAGGTCAACGACACCGAGTCCTACGACAACGGCGTCAAGACCGTCCCGGCCTACCTGCTGGAGCCGGTCAGCATCGACAAGTCCAACACCCGACTGCTCGTGGACGAGGGCTACTACACCGCCGACCAGCTCACGTAGCCCGCCGGAAACCACCGAGGAACAGCCATGAGCAGCGTTCTGGAAATGCGCTCGATCACCAAGACCTTCCCCGGGGTCAGAGCGCTGTCCGGGGTCAACCTCACCGTCCGCCCCGGCGAGATCCACGCGGTCTGCGGGGAGAACGGGGCGGGCAAGTCGACGCTGATGAAGGTCCTCAGCGGCGTCCATCCGCACGGCAGCTACGAGGGGGAGATCCTCTTCGAGGGCGAGCCGTGCGCGTTCCGCGACATCCGGGCCAGCGAGCGGCGCGGCATCGTCATCATCCACCAGGAACTGGCGCTGGTGCCCTACCTCTCCATCGCCGAGAACATCTTCCTGGGCAACGAGCACGCCTCCCGCGGCGTCGTCCGCTGGAACGAGACCGTCCGCCGCGCCGCGGAGCTGATGCGGCGGGTCGGGCTGCGCGAGAACCCGCAGACCCGGGTCGCCGACATCGGCGTGGGCAAGCAGCAGCTCGTGGAGATCGCCAAGGCGCTGGCGAAGAGGGTGCGGCTGCTGATCCTGGACGAGCCGACCGCCGCGCTCAACGACGAGGACAGCGCCAAGCTCCTGGACCTCATCCTGGAACTGCGCTCCCAGGGCATCGCCTCCATCCTCATCTCCCACAAGCTGGGCGAGGTCCGCCGGGTGGCCGACACCGTCACCGTCCTGCGCGACGGGCGGACGGTCGAGACGCTCGCCGTCCGCGCGTCCCCGGAGGCCGAGCCGGCCGTCTCGGAGGACCGGATCATCCGCGGCATGGTCGGCCGCGACCTGGACCACCGCTTCCCGCCGCGCACCCGCTACGAGGGCCCGGACGCCGGGCGGGTCGCGCTGGAGGTCTCCGGCTGGACGGTCCGCCACCCCATCGACCACCAGCGCAAGGTGGTGGACGACGTGTCGCTGACGGTGCGGCGCGGCGAGATCGCCGGCATCGCCGGGCTGATGGGCGCGGGCCGCACCGAGCTGGCGATGAGCGTCTTCGGGCGCTCCTACGGCCTGTACGCGGGCGGCACGGTGCGGATCGACGGCCGGGAGGCCGACACCCGCACCGTGCCGCGGGCGGTCGCGCACGGCCTCGCGTACGTCACCGAGGACCGCAAGACCTACGGGCTGAACCTGATCGACACCGTCAGCCGCAACATCTCCCTGGCCTCGCTGCCGAAGCTGGCCCGCGCCGGGGTGGTGGACGAGCACCGGGAGCGGCGGGTGGCCGAGGGCTACCGCGGCTCGATGAACATCAAGACCCCCAGCGTCTTCGAGCAGGTCGGCCGGCTCAGCGGCGGCAACCAGCAGAAGGTCGTGCTCGGCAAGTGGGTGCACGCCGATCCGGAGGTGCTGATCCTCGACGAGCCGACGCGCGGCATCGACGTCGGGGCGAAGTACGAGATCTACGCCGCCGTCGACCGGCTCGCCGCCCAGGGCAAGGCGGTGCTGCTGATCTCCTCGGAGCTGCCGGAGCTGCTGGGGATGTGCGACCGGATCTACACCATGGCGGCCGGACGGCTGACCGGCGAGGTGGCGCGCGAGGACGCGAGCCAGGAAGTGCTGATGCGTCACATGACGCGGGACGGAAGCCGAGGCACCCGATGAGGACCGAAGAGACCGCTGCGCCGAAGGCCCCGAAGGGCTCCCCGGGCGGGCCGGCGAAGGAGGCCCGGGGCGGTGGCGCCGGGGCGCTGCTGGTGCGCACCGTGCGCGCGAACATGCGGCAGTACGGGATGCTCGTCGCGCTGGCGCTGATCGTCGTGCTGTTCCAGATCTGGACCGACGGCAACCTGCTCAAGCCCGTCAACGTGTCCAACATCGTCCAGCAGAACAGCTACATCCTGATCCTGGCCATGGGCATGATGATCGTCATCATCGCGGGCCACATCGACCTGTCCGTCGGCTCGCTGGCCGCCTTCGTCGGGGCCGCGGCGGCCGTGCTGATGGTCCACCACGACATGTCCTGGCCGCTGGCGCTGGCCTGCTCGCTGCTGATCGGCGCGGTGGCCGGCGCCTGGCAGGGCTTCTGGATCGCCTATGTGGGCATCCCGTCGTTCATCGTGACGCTGGCGGGGATGCTGCTGTTCCGCGGCGGCACCCAGATCCTGCTGGAGGGCCAGTCCCTGGCGCCCTTCCCCCGCGGCTTCCAGGACCTCAGCCAGGGCTTCCTGCCCGAGGGGGGCCCGCTGGCGAACTACCACGACCTGACCGTGCTGATCGGCGTGGTCGTGGTGGCGTTCGTCCTGCTCCAGGAGTGGCGCGACCGGCGGCGGCAGCAGGCGTACGAGCTGGAGGTGCTGCCGCTGAACCTGTTCGTCCTCAAGTGCGTGGCGATCGTGGCGGCGGTGCTGGCGTTCACCCTGACGCTGGCCAGCTACCGGGGCGTCCCGGTGGTGCTGCTGGTCATGTGCGGCATCCTGATCGGGCTGGGTTTCGTGATGCGCAACGCCGTCGTCGGCCGGCACGTGTACGCCCTCGGCGGCAACCGGGCCGCGGCCAAGCTGTCGGGCGTGAAGGACCGGCGCGTCACGTTCCTGGTCTTCGTCAACATGGGCGTGCTGGCGGCGCTGGCGGGCTGCGTGTACGCCGCCCGGCTCAACGCGGGCACCCCGCAGGCGGGCATCAACTTCGAGCTGGAGGCGATCGCCGCGGCGTTCATCGGCGGAGCCTCGATGAGCGGCGGTGTGGGTACCGTGCTCGGTGCCGTCATCGGCGGCCTGGTGCTCGGCGTGCTCAACAACGGCATGTCCCTGGTGGGCATCGGCACCGACTACCAGCAGGTCATCAAGGGCCTGGTCCTGCTGGCCGCGGTGGGATTCGACGTCTGGAACAAGAGGAAGGTGGGCTCGTGAGCACCAGCAGACGCAGTGTGATCGGCGCGGCCGCGACGGCCGGGCTGGCAGCGGCGGCGGCCGTGGGACCGGGCGCGGGGTCCGCGCACGCCGGGCACGGCGGCCCGTCCGCGCCGCGCCGCGCCCGTTTCGGCGAGCTGGCGGACGGCACGGCGGTGGACGTCTGGACGCTGGCCAACGGCGGGACCCGGTTGCGGGTGCTGTCCTACGGGGGCATCGTGCAGTCGCTGGAGGTGCCCGACCGGCACGGCCGGCTCGCCAACATCTCGCTCGGCTTCTCCGACCCGGCCTCCTACGAGGCGCGCTCGCCCTACTTCGGCGCGCTGATCGGCCGCTACGGCAACCGCATCGCGCAGGGCCGCTTCACCCTCGACGGCAGGACGTACGAGCTGCCGCGCAACGACGGCGGCAACACCCTGCACGGCGGCGACCGGGGCTTCGACAAGCGGATGTGGGCGGTGGAGCCGTTCACCCGGCGCGGCGAGACCGGGCTGGTGCTGACGCGGACCAGCGAGGACGGCGAGATGGGCTTCCCCGGGACGCTGGTGGTCCGGGTGGAGTACGCGCTGGACCGGCGCGGTGACTTCCGGATCGACTACGAGGCCACCACCGACCGTCCCACCGTCGTCAACCTCACCAACCACACGTACTTCAACCTCGCCGGCGAGGGCAGCGGCAGCGTCCTGGACCACGAGCTGGAGATCGCCGCCTCCCGGTACACGCCGGTCGGCGAGACGCTGATCCCCACCGGGGAGCTGGAGCGGGTCGCGGGCACGCCGTTCGACTTCCGCCGGGCCAAGCCGATCGGGACGGACATCCGCCGGGCGCACCGGCAGATCCTGCACGGGCAGGGGTACGACCACAACCTGGTGCTGGACAAGGGCATCACGGCCGGGCCCGAGCACTTCGCCACCGTCTCCGAGCCGGTCTCGGGCCGGGTGATGCGGATCGCCACCACCGAGCCGGGCGTGCAGTTCTACAGCGGCAACTTCCTCGACGGCACCCTGGAGGGCACCTCGGGGCGGGTCTACCGGCAGGGCGACGGGTTCTGCCTGGAGACCCAGCACTTCCCCGACTCCCCCAACCAGCCGTCGTTCCCGACCACCGTGCTGCGCCCGGGCCGCACCTACCGGTCCACCACCGTGCACTCCTTCTCCGCGGAGTAGGCGGGGGCGGTACGCGCGCGGCGGGGGCGGTCCCACGGGGGCCGCCCCCGCCGCGGTGCTTCCCGCGGCGCCCCTCAGGGGCTCACACCAGCCGGATCACGTTCCACGACATCGGCTCCAGGGTCGCGCGCAGCACCCCGCCGGCCAGCTCGGTGCCCTCGCCCCGGTGGGGGACGACCCTCTCGGGGTCGGCGAGGGTGTTGCGGGCCTCGGGGTCGGCGTCGGCCAGCACGCTGTGCTCGGCGACCCGCTCCAGGTCCAGCCCGTGCAGGGCCGCCTCCAGCGGCAGGGCGCCGTGCCGGGACCGGTTGACGGCGAAGACGGTGACGGCGCCGGTGGTCTCGTCCCGTACGGCGGTGGCGTGCAGCAGCGGCACCTCGCCGTACTTCGCGGTGGTGTACGTCGGCGCCTGCACCCGTACGTCCAGCACCCGCCCGCGGCCGTACCGGGAGGCCTGGGCGAAGGGGAAGAAGGTGGTCTGCCGCCAGGCCGGGCCGCCGGGCTCGGTCATGATCGGGGCGATGACGTTGACGAGCTGGGCCAGGCAGGCGACGGTCACCCGGTCGGCGTGGCGCAGCAGGGCGATGAGCAGGGAGCCGAAGACGACGGCGTCGGTGACGGAGTAGTTGTCCTCCAGCAGCCGGGGGGCCTCCTCCCAGTCGGGCAGGGGCTGGGCCTGGAAGCGCCGCTGGTACCAGACGTTCCACTCGTCGAAGGAGAGGTTGATGCGCTTGGAGGACTTCAGCCGGGCCCCGACGTGGTCGCAGGTGGCGACGACGTTCTCGATGAAGGACTCCATGTCCACGGCCGAGGCCAGGAAGGAGTCGCGGTCGCCGTCCTCCTCCTCGTAGTAGGCGTGCAGGGAGATGTGGTCCACGACGTCGTAGGTCTCGGCCAGGACGGTGGCCTCCCAGGCGGCGAAGGTCTCCATCGACTGCCCGGAGCTGCCGCAGGCGACCAGTTCGAGGGAGTCGTCGAGCTGGCGCATGGCGCGGGCGGTCTCGGCGGCCAGCCGGCCGTACTCGGCGGCGGTCTTGTGGCCGGTCTGCCAGGGCCCGTCCATCTCGTTGCCCAGGCACCACAGCCGGATGCCGTAGGGCTCCTTGTCACCGTGGGCGGCGCGCAGGTCGGACAGGGCGGTGCCGCCGGGGTGGTTGGCGTACTCCAGCAGTTCCCGGGCCTCCTGGACGCCGCGGGTGCCGAGGTTGACGGCCATCATGGGCTCGCCGCCGACCTTGCGGACGAGGTCGACGTACTCGGCCAGGCCGAAGCGGTTGGACTCCACCGACCGCCAGGCGGCGTCGAGGCGGCGGGGGCGCTGCTCGGCCGGGCCGACGCTGTCCTCCCAGCGGTAGCCGGAGACGAAGTTCCCGCCGGGGTAGCGGATGGCGGTGACGCCCAGTTCGCGGACCAGTTCCAGGACGTCGGTGCGGAGCCCCCGGTCGTCGGCGGAGGGGTGCCCGGGTTCGAAGACGCCCGTGTAGACGCAGCGGCCGAGGTGCTCCACGAAGGAGCCGAACAGCCGGGGGTCGACCTCGCCGACGGTGAAGGCGGGGTCGAGGGTGAACCGGGCGGGGGCGGGCTTGGCGGTGCTCATGGATTCCTTCCGTCGGGGACTGTCCGGGATGGGTGTCCGGGATGACCGGGAGGCGGGGCCCCGAGGGGCCCCGCCGGGGTGAAAGGTTTCAGGAAGACGGCTCAGTAGGCCACCGGCCAGCCGCCGCTCCAGTCCAGCAGGTTGACGCCGAGGGTGGGCGAGCCGTTGTTGTCGCGGTCGTAGTAGTGGTAGACGAGCAGGTCCCCGTCGACGTCGGCGAGGACGGACTGGCCGCCGGGGCCGACGACCCGGCCGTGGGTCTCCAGGACGACCGTGCCGCCGTTGTTGCGCATGTCCGCTCCGCCGCGGTCGCGGAACGGCCCGGTGGGGCTGGTGGAGCGGCCGACGCGGATGCTGTAGGTGCTGTCGGTGCCGGCGCAGCACTTGTCGAAGGACGCGAACAGGTAGTAGTGACCGCCGCGCTTGACCAGGGTCGGTCCCTCGATGCCGTTGCTGGTGGGGTTGCGGGCGGCGAGGGAGTACAGGGTGCGGTCGCCGGAGTGCTGCTTGCCGGTGGACGGGTCGAGCCGGATCATCTTGATCCCCGACCACCAGGACCCGAAGGTCATCCACCACGTCCCGTCGCTGTCCACGAACAGGTTGGGGTCGATGGCGTTGTGGTTCGAGCCGGAGGTGGTGGAGTACACCCGGCCGTGGTCGGTCCAGGTGCCGGGCAGCCCGCTGGGGCTGGTGGCCAGGCCGATGGCGGAGTGGTTGGAGCCGAAGGTGGAGAGGGAGTAGTACAGCCAGTACCGGCCGTTGTGCTTGGAGACGTCCGGGGCCCAGGGGCTGCGCTCGGGCGAGTACTGGGTCCACCAGGAGGGCGGGTTGGGGAAGGCCGCCCCGGCGTGGGTGAAGTGGACCCGGTCGGTGGAGATCCGGGCCTGGGGCCCGTTGTGGGTGGAGTAGAGGATGTAGCGCCCGTCGTCGAGGCGGACCATCGACGGGTCGTGGACGGAGACGTCGCCGGTCACCCGGCCGGGGCCCGGGTAGGCGGAGGCGCTGCCGGGGACGAGGGCCACGAGCATGCCCAGCAGGACCGCGGCCAGCACCGTCGCGCGTCGGCGGACGGGGGTGCGGCGGTACGAACGACTGTCCATGGGACTCCTTCGAAGGTCTTTCGGTAACCGGCCCGGACTCATGACTTTCGGAACCTCCTCGCGTGTCTGCTGCCAGGGGGACCGACGGCCGTCCCACCCGTGCTCGGGTTCGCCGCCGGTCGCGGGGTTCTCCCGGGACCTCCTCGGCGGCCCGCGGGAGGGAGCCCCCGTGCTCGGGGTGGAACACGCCGCCGTGTTCGGTGCGGTCGCCGCGGCGCCGCCGGTGGCGTCCGTGCCCCCGGGGGGCCCGGATCCGCCGCGCGGACCCGGGGCCGGCGCGCCGTCACTGCCCCGCCAGCCCGGTGTGGGCGACACCGCGGACGATCTGCCGCTGGAAGAAGGCGAAGACCAGCAGCAGCGGCAGCCCGGCGATCACCAGCGAAGCCATCACCTGGGCGTAGCGGGCGCCGTAGGTGGACTGGACGTTGACCAGGCCGACCGGGAGCGTCATCGCGTTCGGGTCGGTGGTCACCAGGAACGGCCACAGGAAGTTGTTCCAGGTCTGGATGAAGGTGAAGATGGCGACGGCCGCCAGGACCGGCCGCGACAGCGGTACGACGACCGTCCAGAACACCCGCCAGCGTCCCGCGCCGTCGACGAAGGCGGCCTCCTCCAGTTCCCTGGGCACCCCCTCGAAGAACTTCACCAGGATGAACACCATGGCCGGGACGGCGACCTGGGGGAGGATCACCCCCCAGTAGGTGTCGACCAGCCCGAGGGAGACCATCTCGGCGAACAGCGGGGCGATGAGCACCTGGGGCGGCACCATGATCCCGGCCAGGACGAGCCCGTAGAGCGCCCTGCGGCCGCGGAACTCGGTGCGCGAGAAGCCGTAGGCGGCCATGGCGCAGGTCAGGACGGTCAGCGCGGTCGTCACGGCCGAGATGTAGGCGGAGTTGACCATCCACCGCGCCAGGTCCCCGGAGGCCCACACCTTCTCGTACGCGTCGAAGGTGATCCGCGAGCCGATCCACTCCAGCGAGGTGCGCGTCGTCTCGTTCTCGGGCTTGAGCGAGGTGGCCACCGCCCAGGCGAGCGGCAGCACCCACAGCGCCGCCAGGACGAGCGCGGCGGCGAGCATCCCGACGCGGCCCGGGGTCCAGCGCGGCCGGCGCCCGGCTCCGGCGCCCGGCCCCGCGGCCGGTGCGGTGTCCGGCGCGGCGTCCGGGGTCACGGCCGGTACGGCCTTCACGGTCGCGCTCACTTGGCGGCCTCCTCACGGGAGCGGCGGGTCATCCGCAGGTGGATCAGCGAGACGATCACGATCAGGGCGAAGAAGACGTAGGAGACGGCCGAGGCGTAGCCGATCCGGTAGCCGGTGAACCCCGCGTCGTAGACGTACTGCAGGATCGGGCGGGTGCTCTCGTCCGGCCCGCCGCCGGTCATGATGTAGACCTGGTCGAAGATCTTCAGCGAGGCGAGGAGCTGGAGGACGACCACCACCGCGGTGGTGCGGCTGAGCATCGGCAGGGTGATGTGCCTCAGCCGGTGCCAGGCGCCGGCGCCGTCCAGTTCGGCGGCCTCGTACAGGTGCTGCGGGATGGCCTGGAGCGCGGCGAGGTAGAGCAGGAAGTTGAAGCCGACCGTCCACCACACGGTGGTCAGGACGATCGAGAGCATCGCGTAGCGGGTGTCGGTCAGCCAGCCGATGCCCGGGTCGAGGCCGAGGGACTTCAGCAGCAGGTCGGCCAGACCGAAGTCGGAGGGGTAGATCATCCACAGCCACAGCAGGCCGACGACGCCCGACGGCAGCAGGAACGGCGTGAACCAGCTCAGCCGCCACAGCCACTGGACCACCCGCAGGTGGTGCGCGAGCAGGGCGAGGACCAGGCCCGCGACGACCAGGGGCACGGTGGACAGCAGCGTGAACCACACCGTGTGCCACAGCGACGACCACACCTCGGGGTCCCGCAGGGCCTCGGCGTAGTTGTCCAGGCCGACGAACCGGCTGTCGGTGCCGGCGATGTTGTCGTCGCCCAGGCTCATCTTCAGGCCCAGCAGCACCGGCCAGACGAGGAAGAGGGCGTACAGGACCAGGAAGGGCGCGGTGAAGACCAGGCCGTGCTCGGTCCAGCGGCGGCGTACGGCCGGGGACCGGGTCCCGGCGCGGACGGCTGCCCGGGCCGGCGGCGCCGGGGCGGTGGGCGCGGTCGCGGTCATGCGTCGCCTCCGAGCGGGTTGGGGGTGTCGAGCAGGGCCTGGAGCCGGGACCTGGCCTCGTCGAGGGCCTCCTGGGGCGTACGGGAGCCGGTGAGCACCCCGGAGAGGACCGCGCCGAGTTCGATCCACATCGCCGACGCCGACCCCGCGAACCAGGCGGGCGGGTCCAGGACGACGTCGTCGATCACCGACCGGTACTCGGACTGGGGTTCCAGGTCGAGGTAGCCGGGCTTCTCCAGGGTGGGGAGGTAGGCGGGGACGTGGCCGCCCTTGGCCCACTCGACGGTGTTCCTCAGCATCCAGGCGACGAAGGCGTGGGCCGCCTCGTTGCCCGCGCCGCCGCGGTCGCGCTGGTGCGGGAGGACGAAGCAGTGGGAGTCGGCCTGGGCGGTGGGGCGGCCGAACAGGTTCGGCACCCGGGTCATGGAGAACGGCAGGTCCAGGTTGGCGAAGGTGCTGACCTCCCACTCGCCGTTGAGGAGGAACGCGGTCTCCCCGCCGCCGAAGACCCCGACCGTGCCGTTGTAGTCGAGGCGGCGGTGGGCCAGGCCCTCCTCGGTGAGCCGCCGCATGAAGCGCAGCACCTTCAGCGCCTTGCCGTCGTCGATGGTGATGCGGGTGGCGGTCTCGTCCAGCAGGGTGCCGCCGGTCTGGGAGTAGAAGGTGGAGAACACCCGCCAGGGTCCGATGGTTCCGGCGCCGAGGGTCTCGACGGCCAGCCCGGGCTTGCCGGTGACCTTTCCGGCGGCGCGCAGCGCGGCGGCGAACTCCTCGGTCCCGCGGACCGGCCGCAGCTTTCCGTCCCTGCCGAGCAGTCCGGCCCTCCGGCAGATGTCGGTGTTGTAGTAGAGGACCATCGGGTGGGTGTCGAGCGGGACGGCGTACTGCGCTCCGCCGATCCGACCGCGCCGCCACAGGTCGGCGGGGAAGTCCCCGGCGGTGACGCCGTGTTCGGCCAGCAGGTCGAGGTCGAAGGGGTCGAGCAGCCTGCCGGGCCCGAAGCCGGGCAGCCTCGCCAGGTGCAGGGCGGCCACCTCGGGGGCCCGTCCGCCGGCGCCCGCCATGCCGAGCTTGGTGTAGTACGGGGCGCCCCACTGGAGCGTGGAGGCCTGGAGGGCGATCTCCGGGTGTGCCGCGCGGTAGGCGTCCAGCATCGTCTGCATGTTGACCCCGTCGCCGCCGCCGAAGAGGTGCCAGAAGCGCAGCCGGGTGCGGCCCGCGCCCACGGCGGCGGGGGCGGCGCATCCCGCGGCGCCCGCGGCCCCGGCGGCCGTCAGACCGGCCAGGGCGGCCATGCCGCCGAGCACCCGCCGGCGGCTGGGGGCGCGTTCCGACGCGGAGGTTCGACGCATACGATCCACCCTCATGTTCGAAATATCGAATACTGATCGGATCTCCGAACGGGAAAGTAGGATCGAACACCGTCCGCGTCAATGCTTTGCGCAGAAACAGCCGCGGCGGACGGGGCCGGGCGGAACGCGCGGGGACGGCGTCCGCCGGGCGGACGCGAAGGCCGCCCCGGCGGTGCCGGGGCGGCCTTCGGCTGTGTGTCGGACGCCGTGTCGGGCGGTGTATCGGGAGGTGCGTCGGACGCCGTGTCGGGCTGTGCGTCAGGCGGCGCGTCGGGCGGTGTATCGGACGGTGTGTCAGACGACGTCGAGCGTGACCTCGATGTTCCCCTCGGTGGCCCGGGAGTACGGGCACACCCGGTGCGCCTCCTTCACCAGCTGGAGGGCGGTCTCGCGGTCCTGGCCCGGCAGGGAGGCGGTGAGTGCGACCGTGAGCCCGAAGCCGCCGTCCCGCGTCCTGCCGAGTCCGACCCGCACGGTCACGGTCGAACCGGAGATGTCCGCCTTCTCCCGGCGGGCGACGACACCGAGCGCGCTCTGGAAACAGGCGCTGAACCCGGCGGCGAAGAGCTGCTCGGGGTTGGTCCCGTCGCCGCTTCCGCCCATCTCCCTGGGCGGGTTGACGACGACGTCGAGCTTGCCGTCGTCGGTGGCGACCCGGCCGTCGCGGCCGTTCTCGGCGGTGGCGACGGCGGTGTAGAGCACGTCGATGGGCTGGACGGGCATACGGATCCTCCTGTGTCGGTGCGTGTCTGCGTTCCGGTGCGTACCGCGCGCGCCGCGGCGGTCCGTCAGCCGTCCAGGCTGACGACCATCTTCCCGGTGTTCCGGCCGCGGAGCATGCCGAGGAAGGCGTCCGCCGCGTTCTCGATGCCCTCGACGACCGTCTCGTGGTACTTCAGCTCTCCGGAGCGGATCCAGGCCGAGACCTCCTCGACGAACCGCGGCCGCAGGTCGGAGTGGTCGCCCACGAGCATGCCCTGGATCCTCAGCCGCTTGCCGATGACGAGCGCGAGGTTGCGCGGGGCGGCGGGCGGCTCGGTGGCGTTGTACTGCGCGATCATCCCGCAGACGGCGACACGGCCGTGCACCCTGAGCGAGCCGATCGCCGCCTCCAGGTGCTCCCCGCCGACGTTGTCGAAGTAGACGTCGATGCCGTCCGGCGCGGCCTCCTCCAACTGCCGGGCCACCGGCCCGTCCTTGTAGTTGAAGGCGGCGTCGAAGCCGTACTCCTCGGTGAGGAGCCTGACCTTCTCCTCCGAACCGGCGCTGCCGACGACGCGCGAGGCGCCCTTGAGGCGGGCGATCTGGCCGACCTGGCTGCCGACCGCGCCCGCCGCGCCCGAGACGAAGACCGCGTCGCCCTCCTTGAAGGAGGCGACCTCCAGCAGTCCGGCGTAGGCGGTCAGCCCGGGCATGCCGAGCACCCCGAGGTAGGCGGTCAGCGGGGCCGGTTCGGCGGAGACCTTCGCCGCGCGCCCCGCGTCCAGCGTGGCGTACTCGCGCCAGCCCAGGCCGTGCAGCACGTGGTCGCCCGGTGCGAAGCCCTCGGCCTCGGAGGCGACGACGACGCCGACCGCCCCGCCGTCCATCGGACGGTCCAGCTCGAACGGCGGCACGTAGGACTTCACGTCGTCCATCCTGCCGCGCATGTACGGGTCGACCGAGAGGTGCAGGTTGCGCACCAGGATCCGGCCGGGGCCCGGAGCCCGCACGGGGGCCTCGCGCAGGGCGAAGTCCTCCGGCGTCGGCCATCCCTTCGGGCGGGCGACCAGGTGCCACTCGCGTCCGGTGGCGGGCGGCTTCGTGGACGTCGTGGGCGTGGTGGACGTCATGGAGGGCCTCCAGATGCTTCAGACTCTGAAACAACCATCTCCTCGATGTTTCATGTTGTCAAGCAAGTCGGTATCCTGAGGCCATGGCCACCCGTCCCGCACCCGCCGACCCCCTCACCCTCGAGGTCGTCGAGCTGATCGGCTCCGTCGTCAACCGCTACCACCAGGAGTACGACGAGGCCGCCGCCCGGCACGCCCTGACCGGCGCGCAGGCGCGGCTGCTCGCCCTGCTCCACCACCAGTGCCTGCCCATGCGGGAGATAGCCCGGCGGCTGAAGTGCGAGCCGTCGAACGTCACGGGGATCGTCGACCGGCTGGAGTCGCGCGGCCTGGTCGAGCGGCGTCCCGATCCGGCCGACCGCCGCGTCAAGCTCGCCGCCGCCACCGAGGCGGGCCACGAGACGGCCGAACGGCTGCGCGCGTCACTGGACTTCGCCCGCGAGCCCCTGGCCGAACTGACGCCGGTGGAGCGCGCGGTCCTGCGCGACCTGCTCACGCGCATGCTGGGCTCCGGCTCCCCGGACGCCTCCGGGGGCTGAGCCATCCCCGGCGTCCCCTCGGACGGCGGCCCGGACGGGTCTAGCCGCACCACCACAGGAAGCGCTCGCAGGTGGGCGTCGGCTCCGGTTCGGGCTCCGGCTCCGCGGGGGGCGGAGGCGGCGGATCGGCGGGCTGCGTCGTCGGGGGCGGCTGCTCCGGGTCCTGGGTGGGCCCGGTGGTGGGCTCGGGAGGCGTGGTGACGCTGCCGCTCTCGACCGCGGTGGCGGAGGGGTCGGCCGACGCGGAGGCGGTGGCGGAGGGGTCCGTCGAGGAGCCGGCGGACTCCGACGGCTCCGCCGACGAGGAGCCGGACGCGGAGGGGGAGGCGGAGGACGAGCCCGACGGGCCCGCGCCCGGCCGGTCGGCTCCGGGCAACCGCTCGGCCACACCTCCGTCGCCGCCGTCACCGCCGTTCCCGCCGTCAGCGCCGTCACCGCCCCCGGGTCCGTCGTCCGCCTCGTCGTCCGAGGGGAGACCGGGGATGGGCAGTTCCCTCAGCACGCCCTCGGTGGTGAACTCCGTGACGCCGAGGGTGGCCAGCCCGGCGCCGAACATCAGGCCCACGACGGCCGCACGGCGGCGGCGGCCGGTCCGCGACCGGGCCCGGCGCCCGCGCCGCGCGGTGCGGGCCGCCCCGCGCCCCCCGCCCGGAGTGTCGTCCGGACCGCCGTACGCGTCGTGGCCTTCCTCGCCGTACGCGCCACGGGCGTCGCCGTCCACCGGGTCCTCCGGGTCCACTGGGGCCGTCGGGTCCGGTGAGTCCCGGCGGGCCCCGCGATCGGCGTCGCCGTCGGGGAAACCGCGCTCCTCGCCGGGGCCGCCGCCCCCGCCCGGCCGGAAGTCCTGCCGGATATCCGCATGACCGTCCTGGTGGCCGTATCCGCCGTCCTGCGCGTACCCGCCGCCGTGCACGCCGTGGTCTCCGTACGCGTCACCACCGCCGTACGCGCCGTACGCCTCGTGCGGACCGTACGGTCCGGGCCCGTGGCCGTACGGATCGGGGGCTGCCGGCCCGGACGGCGCGGAGGCGGGGTCGTCCACCGGCGCCAGGTTGCGGCTGGGTGTGCCGCAACCCGGGCAGGAGAGGGCGCCGTTGAGATGCCGACGGCATGTGACGCAGTAGGTCATGGAGTCCGCAGGGTACGAGGCCGGGCGCGGGCAGGAGAAGGCCCCTCTGTGAAGATCCGGTGTCAACCGGCGAAGGGCGGCTGCGCCAGTCCCTCCCCCGCGCCCGGCAGCACCAGCAGCGAACCGGCCAGCGGCTCCGTCGCGGGGTCGGCGCCCGTCCGCGCCGTGGTGATGTAGAGGTCCCGCAGTCCCGGGCCGCCGAAGGCGCACGCCGTCGTGTTGGAGGCCGGAACGGCGACCGTGCGGTCCAGCCTGCCGTCGGGCGTGTACCGCCGGACCGCGCCGCCGCCCCACAGGGCGACCCAGACGCAGCCGTCCGCGTCCACCGTCAGCCCGTCGGGGAAGCCCGCGCCCTCCTCGATCCGCGCCAGTGTCCGGCGGCCCAGCACCTCGGGTCCGTCGACGTCGAAGACGTCGATACGGCGGGTCGGGGTGTCGATGAAGTACATCAGCCGCCCGTCCGGGCTCCAGCCCGTGCCGTTGCCGATCGTCACGTCCGCCAGGACCGTGACGGCCGAGCCGTCCGGGGCGACACGGCTGAGCGTTCCCCCGCCCGGGCGCTCGTCGTACGCCATCGTGCCCGCCCACAGCGCGCCGTCGGGGGCGACGGCCGCGTCGTTGCCCCGGCGGCCCGGGACGGGCTCGCGGTGCAGCCACGAGAACGAGCCGTCCTCGTCGTACAGGCCCACCCCGTCGCGGAGGTTGACCACCAGTCCGCCCCCGGCCCGCGGCTTGGCCGCGCCCACGTGCTGCTCGGTCGCCAGCACCGTGCGGCGGCCGTCGGCCGGGGCGTAGGTGTGCACCCGGCCCGCCAGGATGTCCACCCACAGCAGCCGCTCGCGCTCCGCGTCCCACGTGGGGCCCTCGCCCAGCAGCGCGCCCTGCCGCACCGCGACGTCGAGCCGCGCCCGTCTCCCTGCCACACCCATGCCGTCCCGCCCCTTCTTCCTGCCTCGGCGTCCGCTCGTCCGCGTCCGCTCGCCTACGCCGCGCCCCGGTATCCCAGCCGCGACGACAGCTCGGCGGCGCCCCTGGCCGCCAGGGTCTCCAGTTCGGCGCGCCGCTCCTCGCTCCAGCGGATCATGGGCACCGAGATGCTGAGCGCCGCGACGACCCTGCCCGTGCCGTCGCGCACGGGCGCGGCCACGCAGCTCACGTCGGGGTTGGACTCGCGCCGCTCGACGGCGATTCCGCGCGCCCGGATCTCGGCCAGCGCCTCGCGCAACTCCCCGGGCGAGGTGATGGAGTTCGCCGTCATCCCCCGCAGCGGCTCGTCACCGGGACCGGGCAGACGCGCGTCCAGTTCGTCCTGGGGCAGCGAGGCCAGCAGCATCTTCCCCACCGAGGTGCAGTGCGCGGGCAGGCGGCGTCCGGCGGCGGAGACCATGCGGACCGCGTGGGTGCTGTCCACCTTGGCGATGTAGATGACGTCCGCGCCCTCCAGGATGGCCACGTGCACCGTCTCGTCACAGGTCTCGGCGACGCTCCGGGCCACCTGCTGCCCCTCGGCCGCGAGGTCGAGCTGCTCGGCGTAGCGGCTCCCGAGCTGGTAGGTGCGCACCCCGAGCCGGTAACGTCCGGGCTGTTCGGGCACGGGTACCAGATACGAGCGCGCGGCCAGGGTGGTCACCAGCTCGTGGACGGTGGTGCGGGGGAGGCCCAGCTTCCGCGTGATCTCCGGCGCCGACAGGACTCCGTCCCCGTCGAGGAAGAGTTCCAGTATGTCGAGAGCCCTGGTCACGGCCGGTACGAGACGCCCCATCGCCGTCCTCCCCTTCTCCCCCGCGGCCCCGGCCCCACCGGAACCCCCTGTCGTTCGAGATTCCGAAGGATGACCGGAATCACGAACACAGGCTAGCCGCACCCCGAACCGCCCGGCAACGGCCCGCGCCCGGCGCCGTCACCGGTCCCACTCGTCGGCGCCGTCACCGGTTCCGTCGTCGGCCCCGGCGCACCGCGCCCCGCATGAACGGCGCCGTCCGTGGGACCCGTACTCCATGACGAACACCGTCGTGGAAGGCCGGACGATCGACCTGACCAGGCTGGACAAGGTCCTCTACCCCGACGCCGGCTTCACCAAGGGCGACGTCGTGGACTACTACGCCTCCGTCGCCGACGCGCTCCTGCCCCACCTCCGCGACCGCCCGGCGTCCTTCGTCCGCGCCCCCCGCGGCGTGGAGGCCAGGCCGTTCATGGCCAAGCACGTGCCGCCCGGCACACCGGACTGGGTGACCGTGCGCGAGGTGCACCGCGTCGACGGGAAGACCGACCGGCAGGTCGTCGTCCAGGACCTGCCGACCCTGCTGTGGGCGGCCAACCTCGCCGCCCTGGAACTGCACACCCCCCAGTGGCGGCTCCCGGCGGAGGGGAAGGCCGACCGGCTGGTGTTCGACCTCGACCCGGGCGCCCCGGCCACGGTCGTCGAGTGCTGCGCGGTCGCCCGGTGGCTGCGCGACCGGCTGGAGCGCGACGGCCTGCCCTCGTACGCCAAGACCTCCGGCTCCAAGGGGCTGCACGTGCTCGCCCCGCTGCGGCCCACCGACTCCGAGGCGGTGGCCGGTTACGCGGAGCGGCTGGCCCGCGAGGCGGCCGGGGAGCTGCCGGACCTCGTCGTGCACCAGGTGCCCCGGCGGCTGCGCGGGGGCCGGGTCTTCGTCGACCACAGCCAGAACCTGTGGACGCGCACCACCGCCGCCCCGTACACCCTGCGCGCACGGCCCCGGCCGACCGTCTCCACCCCGGTGACATGGGACGAGGTCGCCGGTTGCGAACAACCCGGCGACCTCGTCTTCCCGGCCGGCGACCTGGCCTCCCGGCTGGACCGGCACGGCGATCTGCTCGGCCCCCTCCTCGACCCCTCCCGCGCGGGGCGGCTGCCGGACGGCCGCTGACGGCCGCCGGAGCGGGCGTCAGGCGTTGCCGGTGCCCCAGCCGTCGTCGAACGGCGTGCGCTGCTCGACGCGGCGGCCGCGCAGCGTGCGCACCTTGTCGGAGACCGAGCCGGGCAGACGGTCGCCCACCCGCCCGGACACCGTGCCCAGCGCCTTGGTGGCCATCTCCCGCCCGTTGTGCGTGGCGGACTCGTAGGCGTTGCGCACCGCGGGGTTCTCGGCGAACTGCCGGGCCGACTTGCGCAGCTGCTCGTACTTCTCCCGCCCGGCCCGCGTGCCGAACACGTACCCGACGGCAACTCCTACGACGAACGTGAGCCGGTAGCGCATGGCTCCACCCTTTCTCAGGTCTCTCCCGGCGCGGCCCGGCCCGCGGGCGCGCCCTGTCGGTCTGCGGCGGACATCCCCCGCGTACCCCCGAGGCGCGCCGCGAATACCGATTTCAGAGCACCCCCCGGCATGCGCTACTGTATTCCTCGCCAGCAGGGAGCGCCCCCGGGAAACCGGAATGGGCGACTCCAAGCAGCAGTCCCCTGTAGCTCAATTGGCAGAGCAGCCGGCTGTTAACCGGCAGGTTACTGGTTCGAGTCCAGTCGGGGGAGCAGGAGGAGAAGGGCCCCGCGAGGGGCCCTTCTTCGTGTGCCCGGTGGCCTGCCGGAACGCCTGCTCCGTTCCGGCGACGGGCCTCCGGCCCGTGATCACGGCCCTCACCGGCCCCCGCCTCCCCCCGGCACGGGCGGGAGATCGTATGAGCGGCTATGCTGCGGCAGACGGCGCGCACAGATGTGCGTGGCGCGCCGTCCCGGGGCGGTAGCTCAGCCGGTTAGAGCAGCGGACTCATAATCCGTCGGCCGTGGGTTCGAGTCCCACCCGCCCCACTCACCGAGCCGGGGGGAACGTTCCGGCGTCGGCCGGAACGCTTCCGCGCCGTCCGTGGCCGCGCTCGCCCTCCCCCCCTTCCCCTCCCTTCTGGTCCGGTCCCGTCACCCGGAACGGCCCGTACACCGCCGGCCGGGTGGGACGGCGTTCGCCGGGGAGTCGGGCGCCGGGCGCCGGGCCGCCGAGCGGGTCGATCAGATCCTCGATCCGCTCGCCGAGCGGAGTGATCCGCAAGTCCCCGTCGAAGCCGGTGCCCAGGAGCCGGTCGGCGCCACGGAACCGCGCGGCGCCGGCCGCGGGAACCGCACCGGCCCGACTCCCCCGTCCGCACGGGGAGCGGCGCACGGGCGCACGGCTCGCCACCGTCGCCCCGGAGACCTCGGACGAGTTCGCCGACGACCGGCACCCGGCCGTCCCCGCGGCGGGCCCGGTGGCGGGAGCGCGGCGGATCCGCGCAGGTCGTGCGCGCACACGCGCCGACCGCGGAGAGCCCCCTGTGCGAAACTTGCCCTCGCTTCGCCCGAGGGGCTCTCCCGCCGACGCCGCCGGTCCGGGGCCCCGCCCGATCCGTTCCAGGGGGAGAGAGCCATGTCCATGAAACGCACATCGCTTCCGGGAGTCGGTGTCCAGTACGACGTCACCACCCGCTCCGGGCGGCACCTGTCGGTCGTCGTCCACCAGGACGGGCGGCGCTTCCTGGGCTTCTACGATCCCGAGGACCCCGACAGGTGCCAGGCGTCCTTCCCGCTCGACGCCGACGAGGCCGCCTCCCTCGGCGCCCTGATCGCGCCCGCCCCGGAGACCCCGGACCTGGCCATGGGCGAGCTGGACCTGGCCACCGTGCGGATCCCGGTGGCCGCCAAGTCCCCGTACCGGGGGCGGCCGCTGGGCGACACCCGCGCCCGGACCCGCACCGGCGCGTCCATCGTCGCGGTGCTGCGGCGCACCGCGCCGCACCCGGCCCCGGGGCCGGACTTCAGGCTGGAGGCGGGTGACGTCCTCGTGGTCGTGGGCACCCGCGAGGGCGTCGAGGAACTCGCCCAGATCATCGCGGGGGGCTGAGCATGCACGACACCACCATGCTGCTCATCGAACTGGGCGCCATCATCCTCGGCCTGGGGATCATCGGCCGCTTCGCCGGGCGGATCGGGCTCTCGGCCATCCCCCTCTACCTGCTGGCGGGCCTCGCCTTCGGGCACGGCGGCATCTTCGAGCTCAGCGCCAGCGAGGAGTTCATCGCGATCGGCGCGGAGATCGGCGTGATCCTGCTGCTGCTCCTGCTGGGCCTGGAGTACAGCGCCTCCGAGCTCGTCGACAACCTCAAGACCCAGTACCCGTCCGGACTGGTCGACTTCGTGCTCAACGCCACTCCCGGAGCCGTCGCCGCCCTCGCCCTGGGCTGGGGGCCGGTGGCCGCCGTGGCGCTGGCCGGCGTCACCTGGATCTCCTCCTCGGGCGTCATCGCCAAGGTCCTCACCGACCTGGGACGGCTCGGCAACCGCGAGACACCGGTCGTCCTGGGCGTCCTCGTCATGGAGGACCTGGCGATGGCGGTCTACCTGCCGATCCTGACGACCCTGCTGGCCGGCGTCGGCCTGATGGGCGGCAGCATCAGCCTGGCCGTCGCCCTGGGCACCGTGGGGGTCGTCCTCTACGTCGCGCTGCGCCACGGCCGGCTGATCAGCAAGGCCGTCTCCTCCGACAACCCCGAACTGCTGCTGCTGGTGGTGCTGGGGCTCACCGTCCTGATCGCCGGGATCGCCCAGCAGCTGCACGTCTCGGCGGCGGTCGGCGCGTTCCTCGTCGGCATCGCGCTGTCGGGGGAGGTCGCCGAGAGCGCCCACCGGCTGTTCGCTCCGCTGCGCGACCTGTTCGCCGCGGTCTTCTTCGTCTTCTTCGGCCTGTCCACCGATCCGTCGAACATCCCGCCGGTGCTGGTGCCCGCGCTGATCCTGGCCGCGGTGACCGTCGTCACCAAGGTCGCCACCGGCTGGTACGCGGCGCGGCGCGCGCGCATCAGCCCCAAGGGCCGGCTGCGCGCGGGCGGCGCGCTGGTGGCGCGCGGCGAGTTCTCCATCGTCATCGCCGGGCTGGCGGCCGGGGTCGCCGCCGAGATCCGGCCGCTGGCCACCGCGTACGTCCTGCTGATGGTGATCATCGGCCCGCTGGCCGCCCGCTGGACCGAGCCCGCGGTCATGGCCCTGATGCCGCGGCTGGTGCCGTCCTCCTCCGGCGCGTCCGGGAAGCCCGCCGTGCTGCCGGAGGAGCCCGCGGCCCCCTCCGACACGGCGGCCCGCGCGGACTCCCCCTCGAAGCCGTAGGGCCGGGGAGCCCCCCGGCCGCCGGTGAGGCATCATCTCCTGCATGGGGATAGTCGCCGGCCTGGACAGTTCGTCCGAGTACACCCGCATCGTCGTCTGCGACACCGACACCGGTGCCGTCATCAGACGGGGACACGCCCCGCATCCCGTGCCGGAGGGCGCGGACGGCGGGGAGGACGGGGCCGCGCCGGCCGGGGGGAAGCGCACCGAGACCGACCCGCAGGCGTGGCTGCTCTCGCTCGGCGAGGCCGCGGCCGGCGGGGTGCTGGAGGGCGTCCAGGCGATCGGCGTCTCGGCGCAGCAGAACGGGCTGGTCGCGCTCGACGAGGCCGGCAGCCCCGTACGGCCCGCGCTGGTCGGCAACGACCGGCGCGCGCAGACCGCGGCGGCCGACCTCGTCGACGCCCTCGGCGGACGCGAGGCGTGGGCCCAGGCGGTGGGCGCCGTGCCGCAGGCGGCGCAGCCGGTGGCGAAGCTGCGCTGGCTGGCCCGGCACGAGCCGGAGGCGGCGCGGCGCGTGGCCGAGGTGCTCCAGCCGCACGACTGGCTGGTGTGGCAACTGCTGGGCCGCCCGCCGCGCCGCACCACCGACCGCGGCGACGCCTCGGGGACCGGCTACTGGTCGGCCGCCACCGAGTCCTGGCGGTCGGACCTGGCCGAACTGGCGCTGGGCCACCGGGTGAAGCTGCCGGAGGTGCTCGGCCCGGCCGAGCCCGCCGGCCACACCCCGGAGGGACTGCTGATCTCGGCCGGCACGGGCGAGACGATGGCCGCGGCCTTCGGGCTGGGCGTCGGGCTCGGCGACGCGGTGGTCTCGCTGGGGGCGTCCGGTTCGGTCTTCTCCGTGCACCACCAGGCGCTGGCCGAGCCGACCGGGACGATCACCTCGCTCGCCGACGCCACCGGCATGCACCTGCCGGTGGTGCACACCCTCAACGCCGTCCGGGCGCTGCGCGGCGCGGCCGATCTGCTGGGCACCTCCCTGGAGGGGCTGTCGGAGCTGGCGCTGACGTCCACGCCGGGCTCCCACGGGCTGGTGCTGCTGCCCTATCTGGAGGGCGAGCGCACCCCCGACCTGCCGCACACCGCGGGGACGCTGGCCGGGCTGCGGCGCGAGAGCATGAAGCCGGAGCACCTGGCGCGCGCCGCCTTCGAGGGCATGCTGTGCGGGCTCGCCGACGCCCTCGACGTGCTGCGCGGCCGGGGCGTGGCGGTCAACCGGGTCTTCCTGCTGGGGCCCGCGGCCGAGCTGCCGGCGGTGCAGGCGATCGCACCGGCCCTGCTGGGCGCGCAGATCGTGGTCCCGCAGCCCGCCGACTACACGGCGCTGGGCGCCGCCCGCCAGGCGGCCTGGGCTCTGGGCGTGGCCCGGGGCGCGCTCTCGCCGCGGCAGCCCCCGGTGTGGCCCGCCCCCTCCGGCCTGGTCCTCGAACCGGGCGAGGAGCTGGCGGTGGGCCAGGCGGTGCGGCAGCAGTACGTGACGGTGCGGGAGCAGACGCACCCGGGGGCGTTCGGCTGAGCCGGCGGGGGCCGGGCTCCGCGGCGGGCCCGGCCGTCCGGGCGGAACGGGTGGTGGAGCCGGGCGGTGGGGCCGGGCGGCCGGTGCGGGCCTCAGTCGAGGTAGCCCCTGAGCTGGTCCGCGTACGCGTGGTCGCGGAGCTTGCCGAGGGTCTTGGACTCGATCTGGCGGATGCGCTCGCGGGTGACGCCGAAGAGGCGGCCGATCTCCTCCAGCGTGCGGGGACGGCCGTCGACGAGCCCGTAGCGCAGCTGGACGACCCGGCGTTCGCGCTCCCCCAGGGTGGAGAGCACCGCCTCCAGGTGCTCGCGCAGCAGCAGGAAGGCGGCGGTCTCCACGGGCGAGGGCGCGTCGCCGTCCTCGATGAGGTCGCCGAGGTTGACGTCGTCCTCCTCGCCCACCGGCGCGTGCAGCGACACCGGCTCCTGGGCCAGCCGCAGCACCTCGCTGACCCGCTCCCCGGTCAGGTCGAGCTGGGCCGCGACCTCCTCGGGCGTCGGTTCGTAGCCGCGCTCCTGGAGGATGCGGCGCTGGACGCGGACGACCCGGTTGATCAGCTCCACGACGTGGACCGGGACCCTGATGGTGCGGGCCTGGTCGGCCAGCGCCCGCGACATGGCCTGGCGTATCCACCAGGTGGCGTAGGTGGAGAACTTGTAGCCCCGGGTGTAGTCGAACTTCTCCACGGCCCGGATCAGGCCGAGGTTGCCCTCCTGGACCAGGTCGAGCATGGTCAGTCCGCGGCCGACGTACCGTTTCGCCACCGAGACGACCAGGCGGAGGTTGGCCTCGATCAGGCGGCGCTTGGCCATCCGGCCCATGACCACCAGCCGGTCGAGGTCGAGGGCGAGGCGCTCGTCGGGGCCGGGGGTGCGGCTCAGCCGCTCCTCGGCGAACAGGCCCGCCTCGACGCGCCGGGCGAGTTCGACCTCCTCGGCGGCCGTCAGCAGGGGGATGCGGCCGATCTCGCGCAGGTACTGGCGGAAGAGGTCCGCGGAGGGTCCGGTTCCGTCGGGCCGGGCGAGCTGAGGGGCGAGGGGCGGCTCCGCCCTCAGGAGTTCGGGCTCCGGCTCCCGCTCCGGAACGGTCTCGGGATGGTCGGGCGGGGTGGCCGGCGGGCCGTCCACGGGTACGGCGGCCAGGGCCGGAACGCTCGGGGCATCGGGGACGGTGGGGGCGGCGAGGGCCGCGCCGGCCAGGGTCTGGGTCTGCACGAGGGCGGCCTCCAGGTGGATCGCTGCCGGTTCGGGGGCGACACGCGAGACGAGGACGGGCGCGGCCGGACCGCTGTCCGTACCGCGACGGACGAGCGGCGCCAAGGGGGTACGCGCTCCGAGGACTCAGGCACCGCCCCCAGTGTGGGGTACGACACAGTCCGCCCACGAGGGTCGTGCGCCCGGTTTTTGAACTCCTCGGTGACCGCACGCGCACGGAACGCAGCGGAGGAAGCGGAGACGGAGACGGAGGCGGAGGATGAACGGGGGAGGAAACGGAGGAGGCCGCCGGGCAGCCGGCGCACGGGACCGGGCCGCCTCCCGTACGGCCCGCGCGGCCTAGGACCAGAGCGCGGCGGCCCCGCGGTCGCGCAGCGACCGGCCGTACCGCTCCAGGGTCCACAACTGCTCGGCGACGGCTCCCTGGGCCTCGTCGCCGCTGCTCACCAGGCGTTCGAAGGTGCCGCGCAGCTCGGTGATCCTGCGGTTGACCGCCTCCAGCCGCACCTTGACCAGGAACTCCCCGGCGTAGGCCTGGTCGGGCTCGCGCGGGGTGCGCAGCGGCTCGACACTCAGCTCGGTGATCATCGAGCGCACGGTGTCGTCCGGCGCGGCGTCGCGCACCCGGACCAGGTACTCCTGGTCGGCCCGCTCCACTCCCCCGGCCTTCTCGATGGCCTGGCGCACCTCCGCGTAGGGCGCGGCGGTGAACTCGTCGGCGCCGTAGGCGTCGAAGAGCGGCGAGACCAGCGCCGGGAACTGCAGTGCCAGCTTGAGCAGTTCGCGCTCGGCCAGCCGCTGGGGGCTGCGCAGGTCCAGCCGGGGGCCGCCGGGTGCCGGGCCGGGCGCGACCTGCGGTACGGGCGGCCCGGCGGGACGGCGCTGCTGCGGGCCGCCCGGCCCGCCGCCGGGGCCGCCGGGGCCCGCGGCCCGGCGCTCGCGGTCCCAGCGGGCGAGCTGCCCCACCCGCCGTACGACGAACTCGGTGTCGAGGATGCCCAGCAGCCCGGCCAGGCGGACGGCGTACTGGTGCTGGATGGAGCCGTCCTTGATCCGCGCGACGATCGGCGCGGCCTCCTCCAGCGCGGCGGCGCGGCCCTCGGCGGTCTCCAGGTTGTGCTGCCCGGTGACCGAGCGGATGGCGAACTCGAACAGCGGGGAGCGCCCCTCCACCAGGGCCGCCACCGCCTCGTCGCCCTCGGCGAGCCGCAGCTCGCACGGGTCCATGCCGCCGGGGGTGATGGCGATGGAGGTGCGGGCGGCGAACTTCTGGTCGTCCTCGAAGGCGCGCAGCGCGGCCTTCTGCCCGGCGGCGTCGCCGTCGAAGGTGAAGACGACCTCCGAGCGGGAGTTGTCCATCAGCAGCCGCCGCAGGATCTTGATGTGCTCGCCGCCGAAGGCGGTGCCGCAGGTGGCGATGGCGCCGGTGACCCCGGCGAGGTGACAGGCCATCACGTCCGTGTAGCCCTCGACGACCACGGCCCGGCCGGTCTTCGCGATCTCCCGCTTGGCCAGGTCGATGCCGTACAGCACCTGGGACTTGCGGTAGATGGCCGTCTCGGGGGTGTTGAGGTACTTCGGCCCGTTGTCGTCCTCGCGCAGCTTGCGGGCGCCGAAGCCCACGACCTCGCCGGTGATGTCGCGGATGGGCCACATCAGACGGCCGCGGAAGCGGTCGATGGGCCGGCCGTTGCGGCTCTCCTGGGCGAGCCCGGAGAGGATCAGCTCCTTGTCGCTGAAGCCCTGGCCGCGCAGGAAGCGGGTGAGGTGGTCCCAGCCGGCCGGGGAGTAGCCGACGCCGAAGTGCTGCGCCGCCTCCTGGGCGAAGCCGCGCTCGGCGAGGAAGCGGCGGCCGATCTCGGCCTCGGGCGAGTCGAGCTGCTCGGCGTAGAAGCGGGCGGCGGCCTTGTGGGCCTGGACCAGCCGGATGCGCTCGCCCTGCTGGCGGCCGGGCGCGTAGCCGCCCTCCTCGTAGCGCAGGGTGACCCCGGCCTGGGAGGCGAGCCGCTCGACGGCCTCGGAGAAGGAGAGGTGGTCCACCTTCATCACGAAGTCGAGGGTGTCCCCGCCGGCCTGGCAGCCGAAGCAGTGGTAGAGGCCCTTGCTCGGACTGACGTGGAAGGAGGGGGACTTCTCGTCGTGGAAGGGGCACAGGCCCTTGAGGTTGCCGCCGCCGGCCGGGCGGAGCTGGAGGTACTCGGAGACGACGGCGTCGATCGGGACCGCGTCCCGTACCGCCTTCACGTCGTCGTCGTTGATCCGTCCCGCCACGGCAGAAGTCTACGGCGGTCCGCCGACAGCCCCGGCACGCCGGGCCTGCCGGGTCCCCCGCGCCTCCCGGACGAAGACGAGGTGCGGGCCGACGCCCTCGATCTCGAACTCCTCGCCGTGCACCGCGAAGCCCTGGCGCTCGTAGAAGCCGCGGGCCGGGGTGCGGCCGTTGCACCACAGCAGCCCGGCGCCGCGGGCGGCGGCCTCGGCTGCGCCCGCGCGCAGCACGGCCGCGCCGTAGCCCCGGCCGCGGGCGGCGGGGGCGCTGGCCATGCCCCGGAAGCGGTACGCGGACGCGGTGGAGCCCGGCAGCGGGCCGGGGGCCGGACCGGGGAACGGCTCGGGAAAGAACGTGCCGCAGCCCAGGACGGCCGGATCGTCCCCCTCGTAGGCGGCGATGTGGAACGCCGCCGGGTCGCCGTCCTCGGGGAAGGCCGCCGACTCGCGCGGCAGCCCCGGGCGCAGCACCTGCCACCGCAGGTCGAGGACCTCGGAGACGGGCACCACGGCGGTACGGATCACGGGGATGGTCATGTCCGCCACGCTACGGCTCCGCCGCCGGGGACCGCCGGCCGGGTCGGCGGCCGGGTCGGGACCGGCGCCGGCCCGCACGGTCCCCGGCCGGCTCCGGTCAGGCCCCGGCCAGGCCCTCCAGGGGCACCGAGGGGTCGGCCAGCTTCTCCGCGTCGATCCCGCGGCCGGAGCGGACGAGCCCGCGGACCGGTTCGGCGACGTCCCGGACGTTCATGCTCAGCCCGGCCAGCACCCGGCCCTCGCACAGCCAGAACGCGACGAACTCCCGCTTGCCGAGGTCTCCGCGTACGACCACCTGGTCGTACGTGCCGGGCGGCGCCCAGCCGGAGTACTCCATGCTCATGTCGTACTGGTCGGAGAAGAAGTACGGCACCCGGTCGTAGACGACCTCCTGTCCGAGCATGGCGCGGGCGGCGGCCGGGCCGCCGTTGAGCGCGTTGGCCCAGTGCTCGACGCGCAGCCGGGCGCCGAACAGCGGGTGGTGGAGGGCCGCGACGTCGCCGGCCGCGTAGACGTCGGGGTCGGAGGTGCGCAGCGAGGCGTCCACGGCGACGCCGCCGACGGGCTCCCCGGCCAGCTCCAGCCCGGCGGCCCGGGCCAGGGAGACGCGGGGGGCGGCGCCGATGGCGGCGAGCACGGCGTGCGCCGGGTGCTCCTCGCCGTCCTCGGTGCGCACGGCGAGGACCTGGCTGTCCTGGCCGACGATCTCGGTGAGCCGGGTGCCGAAGTACAGGCGCACGCCGTGCTCGCGGTGCAGGTCGGCGAGGACGGCGCCCAGCTCGGGCCCGAGGGCGGAGTGCAGGGGGGTGGGGTTCGGCTCGATGACGGTGACCTCGGCGCCGTAGGAGCGGGCGGCGGCGGCCACCTCCAGGCCGATCCAGCCCGCGCCCGCGACGACCAGGTGCCCGTTGTCGCGGCCCAGCCCGGTGAGCACGCCGCGCAGCCGGTCGGCGTGCGCGAGGCGGCGCAGGTGGTGCACGCCGGCCAGTCCGGTGCCGGGGACGTCCAGGCGGCGCGGCTCGGCGCCGGTCGCCAGCAGCAGCGCGTCGTACTGGATCCGGGTGCCGTCGCCGAGCTCCACGGTCTTCGCCGCGCGGTCGAGGCGGACGGCGGGCTGGCCGAGGTGGAGTTCGATGTCGGCCCCGGCGTACCAGGCGGGCTCGTGGACGAAGACGCTGTCGCGCTCGGCGGCGCCGCCGAGGTAGCCCTTGGAGAGGGCCGGCCTCTCGTAGGGGTGCTCCCGCTCGTCGCCGATCAGGATGACGCGGCCGGTGAATCCCTCGGCCCGCAGGGTCTCGGCCGCCTTCGCCCCGGCCAGACCGCCACCGACGATGACGAACGTGCGATGTGCGTCGACCACGTGCTTCCTCCTCGTTGCGCTGCCCCCCCTGCCGGTGAGAGTCCCGTGAGCGTGCCGCATCGGCCGCGCCGCGGTAAGGGGCGGTGATGGGCGGTTCGGGTGCGTCCCGCGGCCGTTTCCGCGGACGTCTCCCACAGATCTTCCCCATCCTCCGGGCCGGTGTACCCCCTTCGCGCGCACCGCCCTCGTTCGTCTGGATCCATCCGGTACGCCCGCCCAGGGGTCGTACGTCCGTTCACACCGCGGGGCGGGCCGGGCCGGGCGCGGTCTGCGGCGCCTCCGGCCCGGTCCCGTACGCCCGGCCGTGGAGCACCCGGCGGGCGGTCAGGGCGAGGGAGAGCTCGGCCACCTCGTGCGGGCGGCCGAGCGACCGGCCGGTGAGCTGCTCGAAGCGGCGCAGCCGGTTGAGGACGGTGTTGCGGTGGCAGAACAGCCTGCTCCCGGCCCGCCGCGCCGATCCGTCGCACTCCAGCCAGACGGTGAGGGTGTCCAGCAGCAGGTCCCGGTCGGCGCTCTCCAGGCGCAGCACCGGGCCCAGCACCCGCTCGGCCAGCGCCGCGGCCAGGCCGGGCGAGGAGACCAGCAGGGCGGCGGGGAGGTGCTCGTGGAGCAGGACCGGCTCCCCGCCCGGTTCGGCGGAGCGCAGCGCGGTCTCGGCCAGCCGGCGGGCGTCGCCGACCTGGGCCAGGCCGTCCACCGCGAAGCTGACGCCGGTGCGCAGCCCCGGCAGCGCGGGCAGGGCGGCGGCCAGTTCCTCCAGGAGGCCGTCGGCGCCGGCGGGCCCGCCGGCGCCGCCGTGCGGGCCGGGCCCGTCACCGAGCAGGGCGATGCCCAGGTCGGCGTCGGGCCGGGGGTGCCACAGGATCCGCACGGCCGCGGGGACGCGGGAGCGCAGCAGGGCCCGGTGGGCCTCCCGGCCGGGGCCGGCGACGACCACCACGGCGTACCGGCCCCGCTCGGGCAGGTCCAGCGCCTCGGAGGTCTCCGGGAGGTCGGCGACGCGCATGGTGCCCTCCAGCAGGGCGTCGGCCATCAGCCGCTGGCGGTTGTCGCGGCGCCAGGTCAGACGGCGCTCGGCCTGCCGGTACGCCTCGGCGACCACCGCGCAGTGCTCGTCGACGAAGTCCCACACCTCGGCCGCCACGTGGACCAGCAGCCGCGCGCCGTCGGGGTCGTACCGGGTGACCCGGTCCACCAGGGACTGCCAGACCACCGCCCCGCCGAGCCGGAAGGCGCGCATCAGGGCGTCCAGCGGCAGTCCCTGCTCGGCGCGGTCGGCGCCGATCCGCCACGAGCAGTGCCGGGCGGCGTCGCGCAGTTCCTTGGGGCGCAGCAGGGAGCCCACGTTGTGCCGCAGGGAGCGGTACACCTCGTGCCACAGCTCGTCCTGGTCGACGGAGGCGGCGCGGTAGGCGGGCTCCTCCTTGCGCAGCAGCTCGACCACGCGGTCGGTGAGCTGGGGGAGTTCGTCCATCAGCGGGCGGGCGGCCCGGTGCAGCACGGCCACGGCCTCGGCGTTCACGGGGGCGCGTACGACGGGATGCATCTCGGTCCTCCACCTGGCGGGTGTCGGGAGCGGCTCGATGCAGCATTGTCAGCAGGGCCGGACCGGGATATCCAGAGGTATGCGGAAATCACTTAGCGACCGCTCAGTTTCCCAGGTGCCCGGCGTGCGGGCGTCCGGCGGCGGGTCAACCGGTCCTGCCTGGGACGACGTGTGCGGAAAGGTCCGCGGGGACCCGCGGCGGGCGGGCGTCAGCCGTCGTGCCGGCCGTCGCCCGCCGCCGCCAGGACCCGTGTGAGCTCCACCCGGGAGCGGACGCCCAGCGCCGCGAAGACGTTCCGCAGGTGGTGGTCGACCGTGCGGGGGCTGACCGACAGCCGCAGCGCGACCTCCCGGTTGGTGGCCCCCTCCGCCACGCACCGGGCGATGCGCAGCTGCTGCGGGGTCAGCCTGCCCAGCACGCGCGGCGCGCCGACGCCCGCCGCCTCGCCGGTGGCCCGCAGTTCGGCGCGGGCCTGCTCGGCCCAGCCGCGGGCGCCGCAGCGCTCGAAGGCCAGCAGCGCGTCGCGCAGCACTCCGCGGGCCGCGCCCGGCCGCCGTCCGCGGCGCAGCGCCTTGCCGTGCAGCAGCTGGGTGCGGCCGCGCTCGAAGTCGCTGTCGACCCGCGCGTGCTCCTCGAGGGCCTTCGCGAACAGCCCCGGGGCCTCCTCCGGCTCGGCGAGCAGGGCCCGGCAGCGGGCGAGCTGGACGGGCGCCATCGGGTCGGCGGTGACGGCGGTCCACCGGGCGAAGCCCTCCAGGGCGGCGCGGGCGGTCTCGTGGTCGCCGGCCTGGGCGGCCGCCTCGACCAGGCACGGCGCGGCCAGCGCCTGGAGCGCGAAGTGCCCGCGTCCGCTCCCCGGGCCCTCCCCGGACCCGGCGCCCACCAGCGGCCCCAGCCGGGCCGCCGCCTCGTGCGGCCTGCCGTGCCCCATGTCGCAGCGGGCCAGCGCCCACTGGGCCAGGGTGGTGGCGACGCCCAGGCCGTGCGGGCCGGCGTCCTCGCCCGCGGCACGGGCGTGCTCGGCGCAGGCCGCCGCGTCCCCCTCCACGGCCGCGGCCATCGCCAGCACGGCGTGGTGGTGGGCGGCGCAGTTGCGCTGACCGGTGCGCCGCGCGCGGCGCAGCCCGGCCTCGGCGTGGGCACGGGCGCGGCTGTGCCGCCCGGCCCGCAGCTCGCTGTAGGCCAGGTGCTCCAGTGCCTGGGGGATGACGGCGGCCGGGCCGCACGCCCGGGCCGCGGCCAGGGCGCGGGTGTTGAGGTCGTGGGCCGCCGCGACGTCGCCGACCACCAGGGCCACGATCCCGGCCCGGATCAGCCGCCAGGGCTGCCGCTCGCCGGCGGCGCGCTCCAGGACGCGCAGCAGGAGCGGGCCGCCGCGGGGGATGTCGCCGGACAGCACCGCGTCCAGCCCCGCGCAGTAGTCGTCGAGCAGCGGGTCCTCGGTGGGGGGCCTCAGCTCGGCGATGCGGGCGAGGTCGGCGCGGAAGCCGGCGATGTCGCCGACCGCCCAGGCCGCCTCGGTCGCGTGGAGCAGCGCCCGGCGGGCGGTGTGCGGATCGTACGGGGCCAGCAGCCGGGCGGCGTACGACAGCAGCTCGTGGGCGTCGGTGACCACGCCGTTGCGCAGCTCCAGCGCGCCGCGCACGAGTTCGGTCCGGCCGCGTACGGCGTCGTGGACGGGCAGCGCGCGGGCCTGGTCCAGCAGGGTGAGGGCGCGGTACGGCAGCCCGGCCGACCAGGCGTGCTCGGCCGCGGCGGTCAGCCGGGCCGCGCGGACGTCGGTGTCCTGGGCGCCGTCGGGTCCGCCGTCGGCGCCGGTGAGCTCGGCGGCCCGCCACAGGGCGTCGGCCAGCTCGGCGTGGACGCGCTCGTCGGTGGCCGTGGTGTCGGCGGCGGTGGCGGCCAGGGCGTCGGCGAGGCGGGGGTCGGGGACCGCCGCCGGCCGGGCCGCGGCGGCGCGGTGGCGCAGGGCCGGCAGCCGGTGCGGCGACCCCGCGCCGGCGGCCTCGGCGCCGGGGACGGCGGTGGCGTCCAGGGCGCGGGCGAGGAGCAGGTGGGCGGCGCGGCGCCGCTCGGGCGGCTCGCTCCAGTAGGCGGCGCGGCACAGCAGCGCGTGGGCGAAGCACAGGTGGTCGCCCACGCGCCGCAGGATGCCGCGCCGCTCGGCCGGGGCCGCGGCGGCGGGGTCGAGCCCGGCCAGGGCCGCGGCGCGCACCAGGGTGGAGCAGTCGGCGGCGCCGCCCAGTTCGTGCGCGGCGGCGGCCAGCAGGAGGAGGGTGCGGGTGTCCCCGGGCAGACCGGCCAGTTCGGCGGCGGCCGAGCGCAGCCGGGGCCCGGTGGCCGGGAGCGGGTGGGGCGGCGGTTCGGCGCCGGTGAGCTGGGCGGGGGTGAGGGAGGCGGCCAGGTCGGCGAGGTGGCCGGGGTTGCCGCCGCCCGCGTGCAGCAGCGCCTCCCGTACGGCCGGGTCGGCGTCGGCGGGCAGCAGCTCGTCCAGGAACGCGGTGGCGGCGGCGGTGTCCAGGGGTTCCAGGGTGAGGACGGGCAGGCCCGCCAGGAGCGGGTCCTCGCTGCCGTCGCGGCGCGCGGCGACCAGCATCGCGACGGGCAGCGGCGGGCCCAGCCGGCGGGCGGCGAAGCCCAGGACCCGGCGGGAGGACGCGTCGAGGTGGTGCGCGTCGTCGACGCACAGCAGCAGCGGCCCCTCGGCGGCCAGGTCGTGCAGCAGCGCCGGCAGCCCCGCCAGTACAGGTCCCTCGTCGGCGGGCGCCGCGCCGAGCGTCAGGGCTCCGGCGAGGGCCGCGGTGCGCGGGTCGTCCGGCGCCAGCCGGCCGGCCACCGGCCGCAGCAGGGCGTGCAGACCGCTGTAGGGGACGGCGGTCTCGGCGGCCACGCCCCGTGCGCGCAGCACGGTGCCGCCCCCGGCGGCCCTCTCGAACGAGGCCGCGGCGTGGTCCAGCAGGGCGCTGGCGCCGAGCCCCGGTTCGGCCCGCACCAGCAGCGCGCCGCCCCGCCCCCCGCGCGCGCCGCCGATCAGTTCCGCGACGGCCTTCCGTGCGGTCTTCGCACCGTGCATCCGCGCATCCCTCCTCGGAAGGGACTGTCAGGTAGCCCGAGTGTCCCTTCACGACAGCACCGGGCCAGCAAAGTGTCCATGACAATGCGGCCACGTCGCGACCGCGGCCCAGCGGTCGGCCGGGCGGTGTGTGCGTTTGCACAACGGCAGCTCCGCCGGCCGCTGAGCCGCGACCGGCGGTCTTACCGTCTGCCCATGACACGCGAGTTCACCTCCTTCGACGGCGTGACCATCCGCTACCACCGCTGGGATCCGGCGCCCGGCGGCGACCGGGGACTGCCGACCGTGGTGCTGCATCACGGCTTCATCGCCGACACCCACTCCAACTGGGTCCGGCCCGGCGTCGTCGAGGTGCTGACCCGGCGGGGGCGGCGGGTGGTCGGCATCGACGCGCGCGGCCACGGCTGCTCCGACAAGCCGCACGACTCCCGGCTCTACGGCGAGACCGCCATGGCGCGCGACCTGCTGGGCCTGCTGGACGTCCTGGGCGACGGACGGGTGCACCTGGTGGGCTACTCGATGGGCGCGGTCACCGCGCTGCTGGCCGCCGCGCGGGACGAGCGCGTCACCCGGCTGGTCGTCGGCGGGGTGGGGGCCGCGGTGGTGGAGCTGGGCGGGGTGGACACCCGGGAGCTGCCGCCGGAGCTGGTGGTGGCGGCGCTGCTGGCGGAGGACCCGGCGGACGTGCCGCTGCGGATGACCGGCCTGCGGATCTGGGCGGACGAGGTGGGCGCCGACCGCCGCGCCCTGGCCGCGCAGGGCAGGTCCATGCACCGGGGCCCGACCGCGCTGGCGGACGTCACGGTGCCGACCCTGGTGCTCGCGGGGGTGGACGACCCGCTGGCCGGACGCCCGCAGGTGCTCGCCGACGCGATCCCCCGCGCCTCCCTGCGGACGCTGTACGGCGACCACCTGACGGCCGTGCGGGACCCGTCCTTCGCCCCGGCGATAGCGGACTTCCTGGAGTCGGCCGAGTGACGCGCCCGGCCCCGCGCCCCCGCCTCGGGGACGGTCCGTCAGGTCCGTGAACACCGGGGCGCGTCGGCCGGTCCCGTACGGCCCGGGCGCCGGTCCGCCCGGACCGCCCGGTCCGCCCGGTCCGTCCCGCACGCCGTGCACACGGCCTCCGCGACCGTATCCGAACCGTTCCCCCTCCGGACCGCTGCGCGTCACATCGGGCGGGTACCGGGGCGGTGAACGGGGTACGTCCATGGCCCCACCAGGGGCGATGCAGGGAGCAGGGGCGGCGGATGCGCGTGGTGACGTGGAACGTGTGGTGGCGGTTCGGCCCGTGGGAGGAGCGGCGCACGGCGATCCTCGCGGTACTGCGCGAGCTGCGGCCCGACGTGGTGGGGCTGCAGGAGGTGTGGGACCGCGGCGGGGAGAACCTCGCCGGGTGGCTCGCGGACGAGCTGGGCATGCACTGGACCTGGGCTGCCTGGGACGTACCCGGGCAGTGGCGGAAGCGGCTGGACGACCCGGAGCTCGGCGTCGGCAACGCCGTGCTCAGCCGCTGGCCCGTCACGGACCGCGCGGTGGTGCGGCTGCCCCCGGCCGAGGGCGACGACGGACGGGCGGCGCTGTACGCGCGGCTGGACGCGCCCGGCCACCCGGTGCCGTTCTTCACCACCCATCTGACCTCGACCGCCCACGCCTCGGCCCTGCGCTGCCGGCAGGTCGCGGTCCTGGCGGAGTTCGTCGCGGCCCACCGGGGCGGGGGCGGCTTCCCCCCGGTCGTCACCGGGGACTTCAACGCCCGGCCCGACGCCGACGAGATCCGGCTGATGGGCGGTTACCGGACCGCCCCCGCCGTCGAGGGCCAGGTGCTGCTGGACGCCTGGGAGTACGCCGACCCGGCGGCCCCCGCCGCGACCCGGGACGCGGCCAACCCCTATGTCGCGGCCACCTTCCGGCCCAGCGCCCGGGTCGACTACGTCCACGTCGGCCCGCCCGGCCCGGACGGGCTGGGCCGCGTCACGGCCGTGCGGCGCGCGGGCGACGGCCCGGTCGGCGGCACCTGGCCGTCCGACCACGCCGCCGTCGTCGTGGACCTGGCCTCCGAGCCGACCCCCTGAGCGGACGCGACCGCACCGGCACGGGACGGCCGGGCGCACGGTGGTGGAGGATGGCCGCCATGGACGAGAAGCCCGTGAACATCGAGCAGCCCGTGAACCTGGCCGAGGCGCTGGCCTCCTTCTCCGACGTCTACAGCCCCCGGATCGTGACCCGCGTGAACGACTACGACGTGCGGATCGCCCACGTCCGGGGCGAGCACGTCTGGCACGTGCACGAGGACACCGACGAGTTCTTCCTCGTCCTCGACGGCCGCTTCGACGTCGCCCTGCGCGACGCCGACGGCAACGAGAGCACCGTCGTGCTCGGCAAGGGGGACGTCTTCGTGGTGCCGCGCGGCACCGAGCACCGGCCGTCGTCGCCGGGCGGGTCGATCCTGATGTTCGAGCCCACGGGGACGGCCTCGACCGGCGACCGCCACGAGGGGGAGATCCCCGCCCACGTGGACAGCACCACCGGCCACGCGCTCGGCTGAGCCCGCCCCGCCCCGCCCCGTCCCGCCGTGCGGCGGGGCGGAGCGGGGCGGGGCGCCGTCGCCTTACCACACCCCGGCTATTGGTCTGTACCAGTTTCGGACAACCCGGCATACCGCCGCATTCCCCGTCGCATCCGGCACGCGGCGGAGTCCGGCGCCTCCCTCGGCGGCCGTCCGGCTCCGGTTCGACCTGTGCGGACCGCACTCCGCCCACGACCGGACCCCGCGCGCCGGACCCGGCCGCACACCGCCGCGGCGCCCCGGTCCGAGCCGAAAACGGCCTCGCCAATTGGTCTGTACCAACTTACCGTCATGGCAACGCGCCCCAACCCCGGAACGACCCGCCGCGACACCACCCCCCGCACCGCTCAACGAGCGGGCCGGGCCGGGCCGGCGCGACGACGGAGAAGGAGCCCCCACATGAATCCGACCAGGCGAACCCCACGGACGACACGAAGGAGTCCCGCGAGACTGCTGGCCTCGCTCTTCGCCTTCGCACTGGCACTGCCCCTCATGATTGTCATGACCTCGGCAAAACCGGCGAGCGCCCACGGCTGGATCACCTCCCCGCCCAGCCGCCAGGACCACTGTGCCACCGGGCGGGTCACCGGCTGCGACGGCCTGCAGTACGAGCCCCAGAGCGTCGAGGCCCCCAAGGGCTCGCGCCTGTGCAGCGGCGGCACCCGCTGGACCTTCCTGGACGACGACAGCAGGAACTGGCCGGTGACCCAGGTCTCCAGCACGGTCACCTTCCAGTGGCGGCTGACCGCCGCGCACAGCACCAGCACCTGGGACTACTACGTCGACGGCGTTCTGTTCAAGCAGTTCAACCAGGGCGGCGCCCGCCCGCCGTCGAACATCTCGCACACCCTCTCCGGCCTGCCCGCCGGCAAGCACAAGATCCTCGCCGTGTGGAACGTCGCGGACACCGCCAACGCGTTCTACAACTGCGTGGACGTGCAGGTCGGCAGCGGCGGGGGTGACGGCGGCGGCGGCGAGACGCCGGCCCCGCCGGCCGAGTGCGCCTCCTCCGCCGCCTGGGACCGGTCCGTGGCCTACACCGGCGGCCAGACCGTGACGCACCGGAACCACGCCTGGCGGGCCGCGTGGTGGACGCGCGGCGAGGAACCGGGCGTCTCCGGCGTCTGGCGGGACCTGGGCGCCTGCTGAACGGTGCCCGCGTCACCGAAGCGGCTGTGACGGGCGGCCGGACAGGCCCCGCCGCCCGTCCCGGCAGGGCCCGCCGGCACGGCGGGCCCTGCCGGCCGCCGGAACGCGAAGGCGGCCTGTTCACACGCGAGTGTGACCGGTGTCCGTGCCGTTGGCGCCGGGACGGCGGCCGGCCCGCCCTCACACCGCCGCGCCCGTGAGGCGGGCGTGCAGGCGGCGGGCCGAGGCGTCGGTGAGGGAGGCGATCTGGTCGACGATCACGCGCAGCCGGGCCCGGTCGTCGCCGGCCTCCGCGAACAGCGCGCGGAACTGCGGGTCCAGGCCGTCCGGGGCGCGTGCGGTCAGCGCCTCGGCCAGCCCGGTCAGGATGTCGCGCTGCTCGCCGCGCAGCCGCTCCTGGTCGGGGCGCTGCATGACGTACCGGTCGGCGACGGCCTTGAGCACGTCGCACTCCAGCCGCGTCCCGCGCGGCACCACCAGGCGGGCGGCGTGGCGGGTGAGCCGGCCCGTGCCGTACGCCGCCCGGGTCGCGCCCTCGGCGGCCAGGCAGAAGCGGCCGATGAGCTGGCTGGTGGCGTCCTTCAGCCGGGCCTGGGCGACGGCCGTCCCGTCGTAGCCGTGCGGCCACCACTCCTGGTCCAGCAGCCGGTCCAGGGCCTCGGCGAGTTCCGCCTCCTCGGTGCCGGGCGGGGCGTAGCGCTCGGCGGCGACGGCGAGGACCTCGCGGCGCTCGGGGTCGGCCAGCAGCAGGTTGGGGTCGAGGTGGCCGGCGTGCAGGCCGTCCTCGACGTCGTGGACGGAGTAGGCGACGTCGTCGGACCAGTCCATGACCTGCGCCTCGAAGCACTGCCCGTGCTCGGGGGCGCCGCGCCGGAACCATGCGAAGACCGGCAGGTCGTCCTCGTAGACGCCGAACTTCCTCGAGGCCGGGTCGGTGGGGTGGCCGCCGCGCGGCCAGGGGTACTTGGTGGCGGCGTCCAGGGCGGCGCGGGTGAGGTTGAGGCCGACGCTGACCAGCCGGCCGCCGCCCGCTCCGCCGCTCTCCTCGACGAACCGTTTCGGCTCCAGCCGGGACAGCAGCCGCAGCGACTGCGCGTTGCCCTCGAAGCCGCCGCAGGGCCCGGCGATCTCGTCCAGCACGCGCTCGCCGTTGTGCCCGAAGGGCGGGTGGCCCAGGTCGTGGGCGAGGCAGGCCGTCTCCACCAGATCGGGGTCGCAGCCGAGCGCGGCGCCCAGTTCCCGGCCGACCTGGGCGCACTCCAGGGAGTGCGTCAGCCGGGTGCGGGGGGTGGCGTCCCACGCCGGGGCGGCGCCGTCGGGGGTGACGACCTGGGTCTTGCCCGCGAGCCGCCGCAGCGCGGCGGAGTGCAGCACCCGTGCCCGGTCGCGCTGGAAGGCGGTGCGGCCGGGCCGTTTGTCGGGCTCGGGCACCCAGCGCTCCAGCGCCGCGCCGCCGTAGCCGGCGACGTGCTCCACCGTGTCGGCCACCGTGTCGGCTGTGGTGTCGTCCGTCGTGTCGTCCATGGCGTACGCATCGCCATACCTGCCGTGCATACACCGACGCTAGCCGCCCCGGGTGACACACGGGCGGTCCCGGACGGCCCCCGGCGGTCAGGACGCGCGGGCCAGGGCGCCCCGCACCGGGCGGAGGGCGGGCGGACGGGCCGCGGCGCGGGCGCGGGCCTCGTCGTAGCGGTGCAGGACGAGGCGGGCCAGCGCCGGGTGCGCGCCCAGCGGACGGGCGGCGGGCAGGCCGGGGACGGCCCGCGCGCACCGGGCGGCGAAGAGGCCCGGCGCGGTGAAGTACGAGGCGAGGGCGATGTCGCGGCGGCCGGAGGCCCGCAGGGCGGCCACCGCCTCGGGGACGGTCGGCCCGGCGGCCGAGGCGTAGGCGGGCACGACCGGGACGCCGCCGAGGCGGGCGGAGAGCAGGGCGGCCGTCCGCCCGGCGTCCCGGGCCGACTCCGGGTCGCGGGATCCGGCGGCGGCCAGCACGACGCCGCCGGCGCGGGGGTCGCGGGCGCCCGTCCAGCCCGTCTCGGCCAGCCGCGCGGCCAGCGCCTCGGCCAGCAGCGGGTGCGGGCCCAGCGGAGCGGCGATCCGCACGGACAGGTGCCCGGCGGCGGCAGCGGCCCCGGGCAGGTCGTGCTTGACGTGGTGGCCGCGGCCGAGGAGCAGCGGGACGAGGACCGCCGTGCCGTCGGGGCCGCCGGGCAACGCGTCCAGCGCGTCCGGCAGCAGCGGTTCGTTCAGCTCGACGTGGCCGGGCTCCACCCGCAGACCGGGCCGCAGCGACCGTACGAGGTCGAGCAGCGCGGTGACGGTGCGCGGCGCCTCGGGGTCGCGGGAGCCGTGGGCGACCGCGACCAGCGGGGGCGCGGAACGGGGGAGGGCGCGGGAGGGGGCGGTCATGGTCCGAGTGTGGCGGCCCGCGGTTGCCCGGCCGTTGCGGTGCCGTGACGTCCGGTTGCGCACGGCTCACGGCGCGGGGCCGGGCGGGCTGAGGCCGGTGTGCCCGCCCCGTAACCCGCGGGGGCGCGCGGCGTAACACGCGCGACGCACGCTGGGCGGCATGAGCGCGACGACTGCCCCGCCCGCCGGAACGACCCCTCCGGCGCCCCCGGCGACCGTGGACACCCACTGCCCGTACTGCGCCCTGCAGTGCGGCATGGGGCTGCGCCCCGCCGCGGGCGAGGAGGGGGTGGAGGTGGTCGAGCGCGCCGCGTTCGACGTCAACCGCGGCGCGCTGTGCGGCAAGGGCCGCACCGCGCCCGCCCTGCTCTCCTCCCGGGTGCGCCTGACCGAACCGCTGGTCCGCCGCCGCCGGGGCGGGCCGCTGGAACCGGCCGGCTGGGAGGAGGCGCTGGACCGCGTCGCCGAGGGCCTGTCACGGACCCGGGCCGCGCACGGGCCGGACGCGGTGGGGGTGTTCGGCGGGGGCGGGCTGACGAACGAGAAGGCGTACGCGCTGGGCAAGTTCGCCCGGCTGGTGCTGGGCACCTCGCAGATCGACTACAACGGCCGGTTCTGCATGTCCTCGGCCGCCGCCGCGCAGGGCAGGGCGTTCGGCCTGGACCGGGGACTGCCGTTCCCGCTGGCGGACGTCCCCCGCACCGGCTGCGTGGTCCTGGTGGGCTCCAACCTCGCCGAGACCATGCCCCCCGCCCTGCGCTACCTCACCGAGCTGAGGGAGAACGGCGGGAGGCTGGTCGTCGTCGACCCCCGCCGCACCCGTACCGCCGACCACGCCGACCTCCACCTGGCCCCGCGCCCGGGCACGGACCTGGCCCTCGCCCTGGGCATGCTGCACCTGGTGGTGGCCGAGGGGCGGGTGGACGAGGAGTTCGTGGCGGCGCGCACCAGCGGCTGGCCCGAGGCCCGCGCCGCGGCGATGGCGCACTGGCCGGAGCTGGTGGAGCGGATCACCGGGGTGCCGGTGCCCCGGCTGCGCGAGGCGGTGGCGATGTTCTGCGACGCGCCCGCCTCGATGGTGCTCACCGCGCGCGGGCCCGAGCAGCAGTCCAAGGGCACCGACACCGTCGGCGCCTGGATCAACCTGTGCCTGGCCACCGGCCGGGCGGGCCGCCCGCTGTCCGGGTACGGCTGCCTGACCGGCCAGGGCAACGGCCAGGGCGGGCGCGAGCACGGTCAGAAGGCCGACCAGCTCCCCGGCTACCGCAGGCTGGACGACCCGGCGGCGCGCGAGCACGTGGCGCGGGTGTGGGGCGTGGACCCGAACTCGCTGCCGGGGCCGGGGCGCAGCGCGTACGAGCTGCTGGACGCGCTCGGCCGCGATGTGCGCGCCCTGCTGCTGTCCGGTTCCAACCCGGTGGTCTCCGCGCCGCACGCCGCCCACGTGGAGGAGCGGATCGCCTCGCTGGACTTCCTGGCGGTCTGCGACGTGGTGCTGTCGGAGACGGCGGCGCTGGCGGACGTGGTGCTGCCGGTGGCGCAGTGGGCGGAGGAGACGGGGACGACCACCAGCCTGGAGGGCCGGGTGCTGCTGCGCCGCCGGGCCGTCACCGCCCCGCCCGGGGTGCGCACCGATCTGGAGGTGCTGAACGCGCTGGCGGCGCGGCTGGGCTGGCGGAGGGGCTTCCCCACCGACCCGGAGGAGGTCTTCGGCGAGCTGCGGCGGGCCTCGGCCGGGGGCCCGGCGGACTACTCGGGGATCACCTACCGCCGTATCGCCGAGGAGGGCGGGGTCTTCTGGCCGTGCCCGGAGGTCCCGGGCGCGGACGGGGCCGGCGGCCCCTCCGCCGACCCGCACCCCGGCACCCCGCGCCTGTTCCTGGACCGCTTCGCCACCGGCGACGGCCGGGCCCGCTTCGTCCCCGTCGCCCACCGTCCCGCGGCGGAGGAGCCGGACGCCGACCACCCGCTGCTGCTGACCACGGGACGGGTGCTGGCCCAGTACCAGTCGGGCGCCCAGACCCGGCGGGTGGCGGAGCTGAACGGCGCCGCGCCGGGCCCGTTCGTCGAGCTGCACCCGCGGCTGGCGGAGCGGCTGGGGGTGGCCGAGGGCGAGCCGGTGGCGGTGGTCTCGCGGCGGGGACGGGCGGTGGCGCCGGCCCGGATCACCTCCGGCATCCGCCCGGACACGGTGTTCATGCCGTTCCACTGGCCGGGCGAGGGCCGCGCCAACACCCTGACCAACCCGGCCCTGGACCCGACCTCGCGCATGCCGGAGTTCAAGGTCTGCGCCGTCCGGGTGGAGGCGGCCGGGAGCGAGGCGGTGGCAGGCGAGGCGGTACCTTCCCGGCCGCACGGGTAGCGCGGTCGGTACGAAGGCAGGCGTGGGTCCTCCCCGGGAGGACATCGCCTTCGTCGACGCGTACGCCGCCGCACGTCCTGACCGGCGTCGACGCCGCCCTGCGCCGCCACCTCGCCCCGTGACCGCTCAGGCGCCGCTCGGCGCGTCCCCCGCTCCCTCCGCCCGCCGCGTCTCCGCCGCGACCCAGGCCAGGTAGTCGGCGCCGCCGCGGACGACCGGGGTGGCGATGATCTCCGGGGTGTCGTAGTCGTGCGCCGCGCGCAGGTGCGCCTCCAGGGCGTCGTAGCGGTCCGCCGGCGTCTTCAGCAGCACCTGCCACTCGCGCTCGGCCCGCACCTCGCCCTCCCACCGGTAGACCGACGTCACCGGGCCGGAGACCTGGGCGCACGCGGCGACGCGCGCCTCCACCGCGCCGCGCGCCAGGGACTCGGCCTTCTCGGGGCTGTCGGTGGTGGTCAGCACGGTCAGGATCCCGGTCTCCGCCACGGCCGCCGCTCCTCGTCGTCGTTCTCGTTCTCGGTCTCGTTCTCGTCGGTTCCGCCGGGCCCGTCCTCGTACGGTCCCGCGGGTTCACCGTAGCCGCGTCGGCCCCCGCGCCGTGCGGGCCGGTGGCCGGCGGGGCGCCGCTCACCCCTGAGTGGTATTTCAAGACTCTTTTCGGAAACGGCGGTTGACCATGGCCGCCGGTACCGCGTTGTCTCCGGACGTACGGGCCACTCATGGGCCGCTCCCCTTCCCGCCCCCGGAGCCACCGCATGACCGCTGTTCCCCGCCGTCCCCGGACCGAGACCGGGACACCGCCGGACCGCCCCGTCCGGCCCCACCGCCCGCGTCCCGCCCCGCTGTACGGACCGGGCCTCGACGGGGACGACCTGTCGGCGCTGTACGAGCGGCTGCGCGCGGAGCACGGCCCGGTCGCCCCCGTCGCCCTGGCCCCGGGGGTGCACGCCTGGCTGGTCATGGGCTACCGGGAACTGCTGCGGGTGGCGCGCGGCGAACGGGACTTCAGCCACGATCCGCGGCACTGGCGCCTGCCGCGCGAGGGCCGCGTCCCGGCCGACTCCCCGCTGATGGCGTTCGTCGGCTGGCGCCCGGCGCTGATGTTCGCCGACGGGCGGCGGCACCGGCGGATGCGGGCGGCGGTCGCCGACGCGCTGGACCGGATCGACGGCGGCGAACTGGGCCGTACGGTGCGGGCCGCGGCGAACCGGCTGATCGACTCCTTCGCCGGGCGGCGCGAGGCCGACCTCGTACCGCACTACGCGCACAAGCTGCCGGCCCGGGTCGTGACCCGGCTGCTGGGGGCGGACGAGCGGGCCGGCCGGAAGCTGGCCGAGGCCGTCGCCGGCACGGCCGCCGCCAACGCCGACTCCGCCCACGCCAGCCGCCGCCTGGAGCGCGTCCTGCTGGCGCTGATCGAGGAGAAGCGGCGCGAACCGGGCCCCGACCTCGCCTCCCGCCTGCTGCGCCACCCCGCCCGCCTCGGTGACGAGGAGGTGCTGCACAACCTGGCGGTGACGGTGGTGGCGGCCCACCAGACGACGAAGAACTGGATCGCCACCACGCTGCGCGTCCTGCTGACCGATCCGGCCCTGCGCTCCTCCGTGGAGGACGGGCGCCTGACCGTGGACGAGGCGCTGGACCTGGTGCTGTGGCGGTTCCCGCCGACCCAGAACTTCCCCGGCCGCTACGCCGTCCGCGACGTCCTCCTGGGCCGGCAGCAGGTGCGGGCCGGCGACATGCTCGTGCTGGGGCTGGCCGCCGCCAACGCCGACCCGGAGGTGCTGCCCGGCGGCGGGCGGCCGGCGACGGGCAACCGCGCGCACATGGCGTTCGGCGCGGGGCCGCACACCTGCCCGGCCCAGGAACCGGCCCGGCTGATCGCGCGGACGGCCGTGGAGGTGCTGCGGCAGCGGCTGCCGGGCATGGAGCTGGCCGTTCCCGAGGAGCGGCTGGCCTGGGCGTCGTCGCCCTGGACCAGGGGGCTGGCGGCGCTGCCCGTCCGGTTCGCCGCGCCGCGGCCCGGCCTCGCCGCCACCGTGCCCGTCACCGTGCCCGTCACCATGCCCGCCGCCCCCCGTACGCGCCGCGCGGGCGGCTGACCGGGGACCCGCCGGGAGGGGGCGGGACGGCGGGTTCCCCCCGAGGACGCGTCGGGGAGGGGCCGTGTCCGGCTCGGGCCGTGGAGCCGCCGGGGGCCCGCCATCGCGCGATCCCCCGGTCCCATCCGGAATCCCGCGGCCTTCCGGTACCGGAAACCGAACGAAGTCCCGCTGTCCTCGAGCCAGTTGGTGAGTAGGATCTCTGCGATCCCGGGCCCGCCCGGATGGGTGCGGAACCGGACCGGTTGTGATCGCTTCGTCTGAGAGGTCGTTGTCACCAGTGGTGAGCCGGCAAGCGGGGGGACGGAAATTCTGGTGGCCGGCCGCGGCGGTGTCCGCCGCCTGCGGAGCGGCGGTCGCGGTGGGGCTGGTGGTCTCCCTCCCCGCCGGGCGGCCGGTTCCCGCCGCGGGGTGGTTCGCCGCGGGCGCCGGCGTCCTGGTGACGGCACTGGCGCTGTGCCTGGCCGGACTCCTCCGGCTGCGCGGGCGGATCGGCGAGCTGCGCGAGCGGGCCGCGCGGGAGCACGCCCTGGCCGCCGCGCGGAACGCCGAGGTGGTCCGTCTGGCGTCCGTGCGGGCGCCGGCCGTCATCGAGCGGGTGCGCGACGGACGCGGCCTGGACGGGGTTCCGGGGCCCGCCCTGCCGCCCGCCGAGACCGGTGAGGAGTTCGCCCGGGCGCTGGAGGCCGTGGTGGAGGCGCTGGGGTCGGACGAGGCGGTGCGCCGGGAGCGCGCGCTGCGCGACTCGGTGCAGGCGGCCTTCGAGTCCGTCGCCAGGAACATGCACGTGATGGCGACGGTGCAGCAGCAGGTGCTGGACCGCGTCGAGCGGTTCATCAAGGACCCGGACCTGATGGCCGAGGTGATGAAGGCCGACCACGCGGCGGCCCAGATGACCCGCAAGGCCCAGACGCTGCTGGTGATGTGCGGGATCTGGCCGACCCGGCGCGAGTCGCGCCCGGTGTCGCTGTTCGACTGCGTGCGCGGCGCGCAGTCGCGGATCGTGGAGTTCGGCCGGGTGGAGGTGCACGGCGGGCAGAACCTGTACGTGGTGCCGCCCGCCGTGGAGGGGCTGATGCACGCCACGGCCGAGATCCTGGAGAACGCCACGGTGTTCTCGCCCTCGCGCACCCAGGTGGTCGTCTCGGTCCGCGAGGTGGCCGCGGGCGCGGTCGTCGAGATCGACGACGCGGGCCTGGGCATGCCCCCCGACGTGATGGAGCAGGCGCTGCGGCAGCTGCGGCACGGCCTGGACCTGACCGAGCTGGGAGCGGTGCCCCGGCTGGGGCTCGCCTGCGTGGGCCGCTGGTCCCGGCAGCTCGGCTTCGGGGTGGAGCTGACGACCGCCTCGGCGTACGGCGGGACCCGGGCGGTGCTGTTCGTGCCGCACCGGCTGCTGACCGAGCCGATCGACCGGGAACCGGCGTCCCTCGCAACACCCGCCGCCGAGCACGCCCGCCCGCGGGAGGCCGTACCCGCCCCGGAGCGTCCGGAGGGCCGGGAGGGCCGGGACCGCACGGAGCGGGTCGGCGGCGCGGAGGCCCGGCCCGGTGACGAGGGGCCCCTGACCCCCAACGGTCTGCCGCGGCGGCGCAGCCGGCGGCGCTCGCCGGCCGACCCGCTGTCCCGGCCGCCGGGCGGGCACCGCGCGGAGGCCGCCGGCGGGCCTCCCCCGACTTCCCGGGCTCCCTGGTCGCCCGAGGCCGCGGGCGCGTCCGTGGCCGACATCGTCTCCGGCGCCCGGCGTGGCCGGGCCGAGCTGGAGAGTGCCCCGCAGACCGACGAACGAGAGGAAGGCCGGTAGTGGCCGGAGCCATAACGAGACTGCCCGACGTGGGCTGGATGCTGCGTCCCCTGACGGAGATCCCGGGGGTGCGCCACGCCGTCGTGGTGTCCGAGGACGGGCTCCGCCTGGGGCACATCTCCGCCGAGGGCCTGTCGGGCCCGGTGCCGCACCTCGGCGTGGACGAGGCCGAGTCGCTCTCCGCCGCCTGCGCGGCACTGACCATGACCGGCCTGTCCACGGTCTCCCTGCTCTTCGGCCAGGGGGCCGGCGTACGGCAGCTCATGCTGGAGTCCGAGCACGGGTTCGCGCTGTTCACCTCCGCCGGCGCCGGGGCCCATCTGGGGGTGGCCACCGACGTCGACGCCGACGTGGGCCTGGTGGCCCAGCAGATGCAGGTACTGGTCGCGAGGATCGGAGCGCACCTGAGCAGCCAGCCCCGCGACGCGGCGGACCGGCCGCATGAGGGATGAGGAGGAGGCGCGAGGCACCTCCGCGATACGCCCCTACGTGATCACGAAGGGGCGTTCGGGCTCCTCCCGGGACCTGCCCTGGGAGACGCTCGTCCTGGCCTCCGGCGTCACGCCCCCGGCCACTCTCCAGCCGGAGTACCTGCGGATCGTGGAGCGCTGCCAGGGCCTGCTGTCGGTCGCGGAGATCGCCGCGCACCTGGGCCAGCCGCCGCCGGTGGTGCAGGTTCTGCTGGCCGATCTCATCGAGTGGGGGCTCGTCGAGACCCGGCCGCCCGTGCCGCCGGCCCGGCGTGCCGATGTTTCCCTCCTGAGAAAGGTGCTTCATGGGCTCGAGAGCCGTCTCTGACACGTCCGCCGCCGGCGTACGCCCGGACGGCCCCGCCGCTTCCCCGGAGCCGGAGGCGTCCCCGGATCCCGGGGACGCGGCGGGAACGTCCGGCGTGTACGTGCGGCCGAGCGTCGCGGGCGCGGCCAAGATCCTGGTCGTCGGGCCGTTCGGGGTGGGCAAGACCACGCTGATCGGCGCGGTCTCGGAGATCAGGCCGCTGTCCACCGAGGCCGTGATGACCCGGGCGGGCGCCCGGGTGGACACCGGCGGCGAGCGGTCGAAGAGGACCACCACCGTCGCCCTGGACTTCGGGCGGATCACGATCGACGGCGAGCTGGTGCTCTACCTGTTCGGCACCCCCGGGCAGCCGCGCTTCCTGCCCACCTGGCGGGAGCTGGCGCGCGGCGCCCTGGGCGCGCTCGCCCTGGTGGACACCCGCGACCTGGAGGCGTCCTTCGACTCCATCGGCCACCTGGAGGACCTGGACCTGCCCTTCAGCATCGCCGTCAACCGGTTCCCGGACAGCCCGCGGTACGCCGAGGAGGAGCTGCGGGCCGCGCTGGACCTGCTGCCGCACACCCCGCTGACGTTCTGCGACGCCCGTGACGGCGAGTCGTCCCTCAGGGCCCTGATCTCCCTCGTCACCCACCTCGTCAACTCCGCCACGGACTCGGAGCCGTCATGACCGTTCCCTTCCCCGACCGCACCGCCGCCGGGCCGCCGCCGGGCTGCCCGGCGCACGGGCGTCCCGCCCCGCTGTACGGACCGGGCCTCGACGGGGACAACCTGTCGGCGCTGTACGAGCGGCTGCGCGCGGAGCACGGCCCGGTCGCCCCCGTCGCCCTGGCCCCCGGCATCCACGTCTGGCTGGTCATGGGCTACCGGGAGCTGCTCCACCTCGCCCGCGAGGAGCAGGACTTCAGCCACGATCCGCGGCGCTGGAACCTGCTGCGCGAGGGCCGCGTCCCGGCCGACTCGCCGCTGATGGCGTTCGTCGGCTGGCGCCCGGCGCTGATGTTCGCCGACGGTCAGCAGCACCGGCGGATGCGGGCGGCGGTCGCCGACGCGCTGGACCGGATCGACGGGCACGAGCTGCGCCGGACGGTGCGGGCCACCGCCGAGCGGCTGATCGACTCCTTCGCCCGCCGGCGCGAGGCCGACCTCGTACCGCACTACGCGCACAAGCTGCCCGTCCAGGTCATCGCGCAGATGCTGGGCGTGGACGACCGGACCGGGCAGCAGCTGGCCGAGGCCGTCGCCGGCACGGCCGCCGCCAACGCCGACTCCGCCCACGCCAGCCGCCGCATGGAGAACGTCCTGCTGGCGCTGATCCGGGAGAAGCGGCGGCGTCCCGGCCCCGACGTCACCTCGCGGCTGCTGGAGCACCCCGCCCGCCTCAGCGACGAGGAGGTGCTGCACAACATCGTGGTGATGATCGTCGCGGGCAACCAGACGACGAAGAACTGGATCGCCACCGCGCTGCGCGTCCTGCTGACCGATCCGGCCCTGCGCTCCTCCCTGACCGGCGGGCACCTGACCGTGGACGACGCGCTGGACCTGGTGCTGTGGCGGTTCCCGCCCACCCAGAACTTCCCCGCCCGCTACGCCGTCCGCGACATGCGCTTCGGGGGCCGGGACATCCGCGCCGGGGACATGCTCGTGCTGGGGCTGGCCGCCGCCAACACCGACCCGGAGGTGCTGCCCGACGACGGGCGGCCCGTCACCGGCAACCGCGCGCACGTGGCGTTCAGCGCGGGACCGCACACCTGCCCGGCGCAGGACCCGGCCCGGCTGATCGCCCGCACCGCGGTGGACACCCTCCGGCACCACCTGCCCGACATGGAACTGGCGGTGCCCGAGGAGCGGCTGGCCTGGGCGTCGTCGCCCTGGACCAAGGGCCTGGCGGCGCTGCCCGTCCGGTTCACCGCGCCGCAGCCCGACCTCGCCGCCGTTCCCCAGGGAGACCCCAGATGACCGAACCCGCCGCGGGCGCCGCGCCCGCCCCCGCCTCCGTGTCCGCCTCCGCCCCCACCTCCGTGTCCGCCGAACCGTACGTCCTCGACCCGCGCGGCGCCGATCCGCACCCGGTCAACGAGCGGCTGCGCGAGCGGGGGGCGGCCGTGCCGGTGGTGCTCCCCGGCGGCGTCGACGGGTTCGTCGTCACCGGGCACGAGGAGCTGAGGGAGTTCCTGGGGAACCCGGAGGTGGCCAAGAACGCCTGCCACTTCGCCGCCCTCCGGCGCGGGGAGATCCCCGAGGGCTGGCCGCTGCGCACCTTCGCGACCGTCCCCGGCATGACGACCGCCGACGGCGCGGACCACCGGCGGCTGCGCTCCCTGGTCACCCGGGCGTTCACGCCCCGCCGCGTGGAGGCGCTGCGGCCGCGCGTGGCGGAACTGGCCGGCGAGCTGCTGGACGACCTGGCCGAGGCGGCCCGGGAGGGGGACGGGACCGCCGACCTGCGGCGACACTTCGCCTTCCCGCTGCCCATGAGCGTGATCTGCGAGATGCTCGGCATCGGCCCGGAGCCGAGGCTGCGGCTGCACAGGCTGTCCAACCGCATCGTCAGCACCGACACCTCCCCCGCCGAGGCCGTGGCCGCCAACCGGGAGATCACGGCAGTCCTCGCCCAGGTGGCGGCGGAGCGCCGCGCCGCCCCCGGCGACGACCTCACCAGCGCCCTGATCGCCGCGCGCGAGGACGACGGCGACCGGCTGAGCGAGGAGGAGCTGATCGGCACCCTGCTGCTGCTGATCGTCGCCGGGCACGAGACCACCCTCAACCTGATCACCAACGCGGTGCGCGCCCTGTGCGCCCACCGCGACCAGCTGGAGCTGGTCCGCTCCGGCCGGGCGGGCTGGGAGGACGTGGTGGAGGAGACCCTGCGCCACGACAGCCCGGTCAGCTACTTCCCGTTCCGCTACCCGGTCCGCGACCTGGAGGTGGACGGCACGCTGATCCCGGCGGGCGCCCCCGTGCTGGCCGGCTACTCCGCCGCCGGGCGCGACCCGCGGGCGCACGGGGAGGACGCCGACCGGTTCGACGTCACCCGGCCGCCGAGCCGCCATCTGTCGTTCGGCCACGGCGCGCACTACTGCCTGGGCGCCCCGCTGGCCCGGATGGAGGCCGCCACCGCGCTGGAGGCGCTGTTCACGCGCTTTCCCGGCCTGGACCTGGCACGGCCGGACGGGGAGCTGCCCCGGCACCGCAGCCTGGTGGGCAACAGCGTCCAGGTCCTGCCGGTCCGCCTGGCCCCGTAGGGGGCGGCGGGGACGCAGCGGGGGCGGCGGGAGGGGCCGGAGGGGCGCCGTCCGGCCCACACGGAGGCCCACACGGAGGCCCACACGGGGGCTCACAGCCGGGCCGCGAGCGCACTGAGGGCAGCGTTGCCGCCGGGAAACAGGGGTGATGCGGACGGGAAACAGCCGCACCGCACGCTGCCCGTATGACCTCGATGAAGCGTGTGGTGGTGATCGGCGGCGGGATGGCCGCCGCCCGGCTCGCCGGGCAGCTCTCCGCCGCCGGCGCCGCCGACGCCCTGACGGTCGTCGGCGAGGAGCCCCACGCGCCGTACAACCGGGTGCTGCTGGCCGAGGTGCTGGCCGGGCGGTACGCGCCGGAGGTGATCGGCCTCCCCGCCCCGTCGGCCGCCCGCTGGCTGCGCGGCGTACGGGCGGTCCGGGTGGACCGGTCCGAGCGGCTGGTGCGGTGCGACGACGGCTCCTCGGTGCCGTACGACACGCTGGTGCTGGCCACCGGCTCCAACCCGGTGCTGCCGCCGCTGCGCGGGCTCTTCCCCGACGACGGCGGGCACGAACCGCTCCGCGGCGTGCACCCCTTCCGCACCCTGGCCGACTGCCGGGCGCTGGAGGCGGCGGTCCGGCCGGGGGCGCGGGCCGTCGTCGTCGGCGGCGGCCTGCTCGGGGTCTCGGCCGCCCGCGCGCTGAGCGAGCGCGGGGTGCGCACCGTCCTCGCCCACCAGGGCGAGCACCTCATGGAGCGCCATCTGGACGCCCGCGCGTCGGCGCTGCTGCGCGGGCACCTGGAGGGGCTGGGCGTCGAGGTCCACACCGAGTGCCGTGTCCGCGGTCTGCTGACCGCGCGGACCCCCGGCGAGGGGGCGGCGGCCCGCGGCGTGGAACTCGCCGACGGCTACCGGCTGGAGGCCGAGCTGGTCGTGCTCGCCTGCGGCGTGCGGCCGCGGGTCGGACTCGCCCGGGCGGCCGGGCTGGAGGTCCGCGACGGGATCGTCGTCGACGACGAGCTGCGCACCTCCGACCCCCGGATCCACGCCGTCGGCGACTGCGCCGAGCACGGCGGGACGGTCTACGGGCTGGCGGGCGCCGCCCAGGAGCAGGCCGACGCGCTGGCCCGCGTCCTGCTGGCCGGCGGCGCCCGGACCCCCGCGTACACCGGCACCCGGGCGCTGACCCGGCTGACCCTCGCGCCGTCCCCCTCCGGGCGGGGGCGCGCGCTGGACCTCGCCTCGTTCGGCGAGACCGTGCCCCGCGCGGGCGACGACGTCGTCCACCTCGCCGACGCCACCCGCAGCGTCTACCGCAAGGTCGTCGTCCGCGGCGACCGGCTGGTGGGCGGCATCCTCCTCGGCGACCTCGGCACCGTCGGCGCCCTCGCCCGCACCTGGGAGGGCGACGAGCCGCTGCCCTCCGCCCCGCTGCTCCACCTGCTCACCAACGATGGAGGCCTGTAGACATGCCACGGACGCCACGCCCCACGATCGTGCTCGTCGGGCACGGGATGGTCGGCCAGCGGTTCCTGGAGGAGCTCGCGAGCCGGGAGGTCACCGAGCGGGCCCGGGTGGTCGTGCTGTGCGAGGAGCCGCGGCCCGCGTACGACCGCGTGCGGCTCACCTCGTACTTCTCCGGCCGCACGCCCGAGGAGCTGTCCATGGTGGACGAGGGCTTCATGGAGCGGCACGGCATCGAGCTGCGCCTGGGCGACCCGGCGGTCGCGATCGACCGCGCGGCGCGCACCGTCACCTCGCGCGCCGGGCTGGAGATCGGCTACGACACGCTGGTGCTGGCCACCGGCTCCTATCCGTTCGTGCCGCCCGTGCCGGGGAGGGACAGCGCCGGCTGCTTCGTCTACCGCACGGTGGAGGACCTGCTCGCCATCGAGGAGTACGCGAAGGGCAGCCGGGTGGGCACGGTCGTCGGCGGCGGCCTGCTGGGCCTGGAGGCGGCCGGCGCGCTGAACGGGCTGGGCCTGGAGACCCACGTCGTGGAGTTCAACCCGCGGCTGATGGCCCTCCAGGTCGACGAGGGCGGCGGCGCCGCGCTGCGCCGCACCGTCGAGGGGATGGGCCTGATCGTCCACACGGGCGTGGGCGGCCGGGAGATCACCGCCGACGGGAGCGGGGCCGTCACCGCGATGGCGCTCTCGGACGGCTCGGTGATCGAGACCGACATGGTGGTCTTCTCGGCGGGCGTGCGCCCCCGCGACCAGCTCGCCCGCGACTGCGGCCTGGAGGTCGGCGAGCGCGGCGGCATCGTCGTCGACGAGCGCTGCCGCACCGCCGACGGGTCGGTGTACGCCATCGGCGAGTGCGCGAGGACCGCGGACGGCATGGTGTACGGCCTGGTGGCGCCCGGCTACGAGATGGCGCGGGTGGCGGCCGAGACGATCGCCGGGGGCGACCGGGCCTCCTTCACCGGCGCCGACACCTCCACCAAGCTCAAGCTGCTGGGCGTGGACGTGGCCTCCTTCGGCGACGCGCACGGCAGGACCGAGGGCTGCCTGGACGTCGTCTACTCCGACTCGCGCGCCGGCGTCTACAAGAAACTGGTGATCGCCTCCGACGGCACCCTGCTGGGCGGCGTGCTGGTCGGCGACGCCGAGGCGTACGGCACGCTGCGCCCGCTGACCGGCGGCGTCCCGCCGGTGGCTCCCGAGCAGCTCGTCCTGCCGGCCGGGGCCGGGGCACCGGTGGCGCTGGGGCCGTCCGCGCTGCCGGACGAGGCGGTGGTCTGCAGCTGCCACAACGTCACCAAGGGCGCCGTCCGCGCGGCCGTCACCGACCACCGGTGCGCCACCGTGCCCGAGGTGAAGAAGTGCACCAGGGCGGGCACCGGCTGCGGAAGCTGCGTGAAGGTGCTCACCACCCTGGTCAACGACGAGCTGGAGGCGAGCGGCGTCGCGGTCGACAAGGGCCTGTGCGGCTGCTTCGCCCACACCCGCGGCGAGCTGTACGAGATCGTCCGCACCCTGCGGCTCACCTCCTTCGCCGCGCTGCTGGACGGCCACGGCCGCGAGGAGGCCCGCGGCGGGGAGGGCTGCGAGGTCTGCAAGCCGGTCGTCGCCTCGATCATCGCCTCGCTGGCTCCGGCGCTGGGCGCCAGCGGCTACGTCCTGGACGGCGAGCAGGCGGCCCTCCAGGACACCAACGACCACCACCTGGCCAACCTCCAGCGCAACGGCTCGTACTCGGTCGTGCCGCGCGTCCCCGGCGGGGAGATCACGCCGGAGAAGCTGATCGTGATCGGCGAGGTGGCCCGCGACTACGGGCTCTACACCAAGATCACCGGGGGGCAGCGGATCGACCTGTTCGGCGCCCGCGTCGACCAGCTCCCGGCGATCTGGGCGCGGCTGGTGGACGCCGGCTTCGAGTCGGGCCACGCCTACGGCAAGGCGCTGCGCACGGTGAAGTCGTGCGTGGGGCGGACCTGGTGCCGCTACGGGGTGCAGGACTCGGTGCGCATGGCCATCGACCTGGAACTGCGCTACCGCGGCCTGCGCGCCCCGCACAAGCTGAAGTCGGCGGTCTCCGGCTGCCAGCGCGAGTGCGCGGAGGCGCGGTCCAAGGACTTCGGCGTGATCGCCACCGCCGGCGGCTGGAACCTGTACGTGGGCGGCAACGGCGGCGCGACCCCGCGCCACGCCGACCTGCTGGCCCAGGACCTGTCCGACGCCGAGCTGGTCCGGCTGATCGACCGCTTCCTGATGTTCTACATCCGCACCGCCGACCGGCTGGAGCGCACCGCGGCCTGGCTGGAGCGGATCGAGGGCGGCCTGGACCACGTGCGCGACGTGGTCGTCCACGACTCGCTGGGCCTGTGCGACGAGCTGGAGGCCCTGATGGCCGACCACGTGGCGAACTACCGCGACGAGTGGGCCGAGACGCTGAACGATCCCGAGCGGCTGCGGCGCTTCGTCTCCTTCGTCAACGCGCCGGACGCGCCCGACCCGTCGGTGCGGTTCGTCGCCGAGCGCGAGCAGGTCAGGCCCGACCTGACGATCCTGTCCGGCCCCGACATCCCCGTCCGCATCCCCGAAACGCCCGAAGCTCTCGAAGGGACCCCGGCCCGATGACCGCAGCGATGACCGCCACCGCTTCCGACACCGCTTCCGAGACCGCCTCCGAGCACACCCCGACCGCCGCTCCGCCCGCCGCCCCGCCCGCCGCCCCGCCCACGGCGGCCGGCGTACGGGTGGAGGTGCGCGCCGACGGCGGCTGGGCCGCGGTGTGCGCCCTGTCGGACCTGACGCCGGGGCGGGGGGTGGCCGCGCTGCTGCCCGACGGCCGGCAGATCGCCCTGTTCCGGGACCGGTCGGGCCGTGCGTACGCCGTCGGCAACCGCGATCCGTTCACCGGCGCCTACGTGCTCTCGCGCGGGCTGCTGGGCTCGGCGGGCGGGCGGCCGTTCGTGGCCTCGCCGCTGCTCAAGCAGCGTTTCGACCTGGCCACGGGCCGCTGTCTGGACGACGAGGCGGTGTCGGTGCCGGCGTACGCCGTGCGCACCCGCTGAGGGGCGCCGGGAGTCCCGCGGCGGCTTCCGGCCGGGAACGCCGAGGGCCCCGGCCGCGGCCCGTGTGGGGCGGGCCGCGACCGGGGCCCGGCTCTGCCCCGTCCGGCGCGCCGGCCGCCCTGCCCTGGCGGTTCGGCGCACCGGACGGGAGAAGGGGTCAGCCCGCGGCGCACGCCTGGTCGCCGAGGCTGACGCGGGTGCCGTCCTGGGCCGCTCCGCCGCTGGTCTGGAAGCCGAAGGAGATCGTCCCTCCGGCCGCGACCGTGCCGTTGTAGGGGGCGTTGGTGACGGTGACGGTGCTGCCGCTCTGCGAGAAGCCGCCGTTCCAGCCGTTGGCCAGGCTCACCCCGGTCGGCAGCTCGAACCGCGCGCGCCAGCCGTTCAGGGCCTGTCCGGTGCGGACGGTGACGGAGACGACCGAGCCGGTGGCCCAGCGGTTGGAGACGGTGAAGGTGGCGGAGCAGTCACCCGTGGGCGGCTCGGGGTCGCCCGGGTCGCCGGGGTCGCCGCCGCCCGCCGCGACGAAGGCGTCGCGCAGCGCGTCGTAGGCGGGCTTGGGCCGGTAGTTGTCGTCCCAGGGGCAGGCCGCTCCCTGGCCCTGGAAGACGTCCGGCACCCAGGAGTCGCGGTCGCTGACGCCCCAGACGGTGATGCCGGAGCAGCGGGAGACCGCCAGGCAGGCGTCGGCCACCGCGCGGTAGTCGCGGGCCTGCTGCTGGAGCTTGGAGCTGTCGGACGGCATCTGCATCCGGATGTCCAGCTCGGTGATCGCGACCTCCAGGCCCAGGTCGGCGAAGCGCTGGAGGTTCTGCCGGATCGCCGGGCCGTTCACCTGGCCGACGATGAGGTGGTTTTGGAACCCGACCCCGTCGATGGGCACGCCCTGCGCCTTCAGATCGCTGACCAGCCGGTACAGGCCGTCGCTCTTGGCGTTGTCGAGCTCGGTGTTGTAGTCGTTGATGAACAGCTTGGCGTTCGGGTCGGCGGCGCGGGCGGCCCGGAAGGAGTCCGCGATGTAGGACGAGCCGAGCTGCTGGTAGAACTTGCTCTGCCGGAACGAGCCGTCCTCGTTGAACGCCTCGTTCACCACGTCCCAGCGCTGGACCTTGCCCTTGTAGCGGGCGACCTGGGTGGTGACGTGGTCGGTCATGATGGTGCGCAGCTCGCTGTTGGAGAACGAGCCGTTCTGCAGCCAGCCCGGCATCTGGCTGTGCCAGACCAGGGTGTGTCCGTAGACGAGCTGGTCGTTCTGCTGGGCGAACTGGACCAGGCGGTCGCCCCCGGCCCAGTTGAACTGGCCGCGCTGGGGCTCGACCGCCTCCCACTTCATGGCGTTCTCGGCGGTGACGCTGTCGAACTCGGTGCTGACGATGGCGCTGTAGGTGCCGTTGCCCAGCAGGCCGTCGTTGACGGCCGTGCCGATGAAACGGCCGGTGGGCTCGGCGACCTCGCGCAGGGTGGGGTCGGCGGCCTGGCTCGGGGCGCTGAATCCGAAGGTCAGCGCCGCGGTCGCGGCGGAGGCGGCTACGACCGCCCTGGCTAAACGACGTACGGTGCGTACACGGTGTTGCCTCATGCTGGGGATGTCCCTCTCTCGACGCCCCGGAACACTTTCCGGAAGACTGTTGGAAGGTTTCGAGGGTGCGCCGGGAACGGTAGAGCCGATGGGGACGCCCGTCAACGGTGTGCGTGTGTGGAGGAGAGGGCATGGGAGACGGCATGACGGACGGCGCGGTCGCCGCGACCGGTGGCGTCGCGGAGCAGAGGATGGCGCCCAAGGTGGAACAGAAGGTCACGATCACGGCCATCGCCCAGGAGGCGGGGGTCTCGGTCCCCACCGTCTCACGGGTGGTCAACGGCCGCTCGGACGTCGCGCCCGCGACCCGGGCCAGGGTCGAGGAGCTGCTGCGGCAGTACGGCTACCGCCGCCGCACGGCCTCCTCCGGCGACCGGCCCGCCCTGATCGACCTGGTCTTCAACGACCTGGACAGCCCCTGGGCGGTGGAGATCATCCGCGGCGTGGAGGAGACCACGCACGAGGTCGGCTTCGGCACGGTGGTCTCGGCCATCCACGACCGCGCGGGCTCGGCCCGGCAGTGGATGCGCAACCTGCGGGCCCGCGCCTCGGGCGGCGTGATCCTGGTGACCTCGGTCCTGGAGCCGGTCCTGCACGAGGAGCTGCACCGGCTGGGCGTGCCCCTGGTGGTGGTGGACCCCTCCGGCTCCCCCGCCCTGGAGGCGCCGACGGTCGGGGCCACCAACTGGGCCGGCGGCATGTCCGCCACCGAGCACCTGCTGGAGCTGGGCCACCGCCGGATCGGCTTCATCGCCGGGCCGCCGAGACTGCTGTGCAGCCGCGCCCGGCTGGACGGCTACCGCGCCGCGCTGGAGGCGGCGGGCGTCCCCGTGGACGACCGGCTGATGGTGCCGGGCGACTTCTACCACGAGTCCGGCTTCACCGGCTGCAACCGGCTGATGGACCTGGACGAGCCGCCCACCGCCCTGTTCGCCGCCAGCGACCAGATGGCGCTGGGCGCGATCGAGGCGCTGCGCAGGCGCGGGATGCGGGTGCCGGAGGACATCAGCATCGTCGGCTTCGACGACCTTCCGGAAGTCCGCTGGTCGGCTCCGCCGCTGACCACGGTACGCCAGCCGCTGGTGGAGATGGGCAAGGTCGCGGCCCGCACCGTGCTGCGCCAGGCACGGGGCGAGGAGATCGACTCCCCGCGCGTCGAACTCGCCACTGAGCTGGTCGTTCGCGCCAGCACGGCGCCGCTGCGCGGCTGACCCGGAAAGCGGATCGAACAACTCCATATAACGGACGCATCACGCTGCCGGGCCACGGGTCCCGTTTTTTGTCAGACCTGTTGACACCGCTGGAGCGCGTACGTACTTTCCCACCACCACTACCGATAATTTTCGGAGTCCTTCCGGAAGGTATGCGATGCGAACAGCAGTGCAGGGCTCGGCCATGAGAGGCCGCAAGGGATTCGGGCGGCGCCACGCCGCCACGCTGACGGCGGCGGTTCTGGCCGCCTCCGTGCTCACCGCCTGCGGCAGCGGCGGTCCCGGCGAGGAGAAGGCCGGCGGAACCCTGGAGGTCTGGGTCTACCAGGACGCCTCGACCAAGGTGCAGCGCGACGCGGTCGAGCGGTTCAACAAGACCTCCGACGTCAAGGCCAAGCTCGTCGAGGTGCCCGGCGAGGGCTACCAGGACAAGATGCGCAGCGCCATGGGCACGCCCAACGCCCCTGACGTCTTCTTCAACTGGGGCGGCGGCAGCATCAGCAACTTCGTCGAGAAGGACATGCTGGTCGACCTCACGCCCGAGATCCAGAAGGACGAGAAGCTCAAGGACGCGTTCCTGCCCTCGATCCTCAACGCGGGCAAGGTGAACGACAAGGTCTACGGCATCCCGATGCGGGGCATGCAGCCGGTGGTCCTCTTCTACAACAAGGACGTCTTCGAGAAGGCGGGCGCCGAGCCGCCTGAGTCCTGGGAGGACCTGCTGGGGCTGGTCGACACCTTCAAGAAGGAGGGCGTCACCCCCTTCGCGCTCGCCGGCACCGACGCGTGGACCGAGCTGATGTGGGTCGAGTACCTGCTGGACCGCATCGGCGGCGCCGAGGTCTTCCAGCGCATCCAGGACGGCGACTCCTCCGCCTGGGGCGACCCGGCCGTGCTGAAGACCGCCGAGACCATCCGCGACCTGGTGGACCGCGGGGCGTTCGGCAAGAACTACGCCTCGGTCAACTACACCGCCGACGGCGCCTCCACGCTCTTCGCCAAGGGCAAGGCCGCCATGCACCTGATGGGCAGCTGGGAGTACTCCAACCAGCAGGCCAACCAGAAGGAGTTCGCCGAGAAGGGCCTGGGCTGGACCACCTTCCCCGCCCTCCCCGACGGCGCGGGCGACCCCAAGAACGTCGTGGGCAACCCCACCAACTTCTGGTCGGTCAACTCCAAGCTGAAGGGCGAGGAGCGCGAGGCGGCCCTGGAGTTCGTCAAGACCGCCGCCGAGGAGTGGTACGCCGAGGCCCTGGTGGACAACGGCGACGTGCCCACCACCTCCGGCTCCGAGGACATGCTCACCGGGCACCCCGCCCCGGACTACGCCCTCTTCCAGTACGACCTCGTGCGCGACGCCCCGAACTTCACCCTCTCCTGGGACCAGGCGCTGCCCGCGCAGCAGGCCTCGCCGATGCTCACCAACATCCAGAAGCTCTTCAACAAGCAGCTCAGCCCCGAAGAGTTCGTCGACGCCATGAAGGCCCTCAAGTGAAGCAAGCAGTACCGACCGCGTCGCCGCGCGTGGGCCGCCCGGGCATTGCCTGGGCGGTCCCCGGCGTGTTGTTCTTCGTCCTGTTCGCCGTCGGCCCCATGGTGCTCGTCGGCTACCTGTCCTTCACCAGCTGGGACGGCCTCGGCGACTTCCCCTCGGTCAGCGGCACCGGCAACTGGGAACGGCTGTTCAACGACCCCACCATGCGGCAGGCCGTGTGGCTGAGCGTCCTGCTCACCGGCGTCAGCTGGCTGATCCAGACGCCCGTCGCCCTGCTGCTGGGCGTGTGGTCGGCGGGCCGGCAGAAGAACCGGGCCGTCCTCAGCGCGATCTTCTTCCTGCCGCTGCTGGCCTCCTCGGTGGCGCTGGCGCTGCTGTGGAAGTCGCTGCTGGACCCCAACTTCGGCCTGATCGCCGAGATCGGCCCGTGGCTCGGGATCGAGGACGGCAACCTGCTGGGCTCCTCGCGCGGCGCCTTCGCCGCCGTCGCCTTCGTCGCCGCCTGGCAGTTCATCCCGTTCCACACCCTGCTCTACCAGGGCGGCGCCCGGCAGATCCCCAAGTCGTTCTACGAGGCCGCCTCCATCGACGGGGCGAGCACCGTGCGGCAGTTCTTCTCCATCACCCTGCCGCAGCTGCGCAACACCATCGTCACCTCCTCGGTGCTGATGGTCGTCGGCGCGCTGACCTTCTTCGACACCGTCCTCATCCTGACCGAGGGCGGACCGGGAACGGACACCACGATCGTGCCCTACCTGATGTACGAGACCGGCTTCCAGGCGTACGACATGGGCTACGCGAGCGCCATCGCCACGACCCTGGTGATCGTCGCCACCGCCATCTCCCTGCTGATGGTCCGGATCTCCGGCTTCAGCGCCATGCGCAGCACCCGGGAGGGGATGTGAAGACCGCCACCCGCCCCGAAAGCCCCGAGCGGCGCCCCTCGCAGAGCCCGCAGCAACCCGCGCACCGGGCGACGGGCGGCGAGGGCCTGGGCCGCAGGCTCCGCCGCGTCCGCAAGTGGAACATGCCGGCGGGCGTCGCCTCCGTCGTCTGGCTGGTCATCGTCGGCCTGCCGCTGTACGTCCTGGTCCTCACCACGCTGCGGGACCGCGACGCCTACTTCGACGAGGGCGCGCTGAGCCTGCCGGGCGACCTCACGCTCGACAACTACCGCACGGTGCTGGAGAGCGACTTCCTCACCTACCTGGTCAACACCGCGATCGTCACGGTCGCCACCGCGGCCATCGTCGTGGTGCTCTCGGTGTGCGTCGGCTACACGGTGGTGCGCACCCTCAGCCGGTCCTCCCAGCGGATCTTCCAGTTCTTCCTGCTGGGCCTGGCCATCCCCGCGCAGGCGGTGATCATCCCGATCTACCTGCTGATCACCCATCTGCACCTCTACGACAGCCTGCTGGCGATCATCCTGCCGACCGCGGCGTTCTGCCTCCCCGTCTGCGTGCTGATCCTGGCCGGCACCATGCGGGACATCGAGGAGGAGATGTACGAGGCGATGGCGCTGGAGGGCGCCAGCCAGACCCGCGTCCTGCTCCAGCTCGTCGTCCCGCTCTCCCGCGGCGGCATCTCCACGGTCGGCGTCTACGCGGCGCTCCAGGCCTGGAACAACTTCCTCTTCCCCCTGATCCTCACCCAGTCGCGCGAGAGCCGGGTGCTCACCCTCGGCCTCTACGACTACGTCGGCCAGTTCCGGGTGGACATCCCCGCACTGCTCGCCGCGGTCGTGCTCTCGATCGTGCCGATCTTCGTCGTGTACCTCTTCGCCCGCCGTCAGCTCATCAACGGCCTCATGGGAGTCGGCGGACGCTGATCCGCGCGGACCACGCACGGGACATGCGCAGGACACGCCGACGCTGAACAAGGAGCCTCATGCATCACCACCCCTGGCAGGACACCTCCCGACCCGTCGAGGAGCGCGCCGCCGATCTGCTGTCCCGGATGACCCTGGAGGAGAAGCTCGCACAGCTCTCCAGCGTCTGGCCGGGTTCCGAGGCCGACGGCGACGACGTCGCTCCGCTCCAGCACGAGGTCTCCGAAACCGTCGACCTGGACGCCCTGCTCCCCCACGGCCTGGGCCAGCTCACCCGCCCCTTCGGCACCGCCCCGGTGGAGCCGTCCGAGGGCATGCGGGCCCTGGCCGCCTTCCAGGCGAAGGTCGCCGCGGCCAACCGCTTCGGCATCCCCGCCCTCGCCCACGAGGAGTGCCTGACCGGCTTCACCGCCTGGCAGGCCACCATCTTCCCCACCCCGCTGGCCTGGGGGGCCACCTTCGACCCGGCGCTGGTGCGCGAGATGGCCGCGGCCATCGGCGCCTCCATGCGCTCGGTCGGCATCCACCAGGGCCTCTCGCCGGTGCTGGACGTGGTGCGCGACCCGCGCTGGGGCCGCACCGAGGAGTCCATCGGCGAGGACCCGTACCTGGTGGCGACCCTGGCCACCGCCTACGTGGCGGGGCTGGAGTCCACCGGGATCGTCTCCACGCTCAAGCACTTCGCGGGCTACTCCGCCTCGCGCGGCGCCCGCAACCACGGCCCGGTCTCGATCGGCCCGCGCGAGCTGGCCGACGTGATCCTGCCGCCGTTCGAGATGGCCCTGCGCGAGGGCGGGGCCCGCTCGGTCATGCACGCCTACAACGACGTCGACGGCGTCCCGGCCGCCGCCCACACCGAGCTCCTCACCGACCTGCTGAGGGACGCGTGGGGCTTCGACGGCACGGTGGTCTCCGACTACTTCGGCGTCTCCTTCCTGGAGCTGGCCCACCACGTCGCCGACTCCCCCGCCCGCGCCGCCGCCCTGGCGCTGGCCGCGGGCGTGGACGTGGAGCTGCCGGGCCTGCGCTGCTACGGCGAGCCGCTGCTGAAGGCGGTGCGCTCCGGCGAGGTCCCCGAGTCCCTGGTGGACCGGGCCGCGCTGCGGGTGCTGCGGCAGAAGTGCGAGCTGGGCCTGCTGGACCCGGACTGGTCGGCCGAGGCGCCGGCCGCGTCCGCGGACCGGGTGGACCTGGACCCGCCCGCGATGCGGGCGCTGGCCCGGCGCGTGGCCGAGGAGTCCGTCGTCCTGCTGGACAACTCCCGGGGCGTGCTCCCCCTGCACCCCACGGCCCGCATCGCCGTGGTCGGCCCGTACGCGGACGAGCGGGCCGCCATGCTGGGCTGCTACACCTTCCCCCGGCACGTGGGCGTCGAGCACCCAGAGCTGCCCGTCGGCGTGGAGATCCCCACGCTGCTGGACGCCCTGGGCGCCGAACTCCCCGGAGCCGCCCTGACGGACGCCCCCGCCGACGCCGACATCGTTATCGCGGTGCTCGGCGACCGCTCCGGCCTCTTCGGCCGCGGCACCTCCGGCGAGGGCTGCGACGCCGAGGACCTCACCCTCCCCGACGGCCAGGCCGCGTTCCTGGACGCCCTGCTGGAGAGCACCGACAAGCCCGTGGTGCTGGTGCTGCTCACCGGCCGCCCGTACGCGCTCGGCCGGTGGGAGGGCCGTCTCGCCGCCGTGGTCCAGGCGTTCTTCCCCGGCGAGGAGGGCGGACCGGCCGTCGCCGGCGTCCTCACCGGGCGGGTCAACCCCTCGGGCCGGCTCCCGGTCAGCGTGCCGCGCGGCGCCGGCGGCCAGCCGTGGACCTACCTCGTGCCGCCGCTGGGCCTCAAGGGCGACGCCAGCAGCATCGACCCGACGCCGCTGTACCCCTTCGGGCACGGCCTGTCGTACACCTCCTTCGCGTGGGAGGCCGCGGCGTGCGGCGCCGACGCCGTCCCGACCGACGGCTCCGCCGAGGTCCGCGTCACCGTGCGCAACACCGGCGAGCGGGCCGGCACCGAGGTCGTCCAGCTCTACCTGCACGACCCCGTGGCGCGCGTCGCCCGCCCGGTCACCCAGCTGGTCGGCTACGCCCGGGTGGCGCTGGAGCCGGGCCAGGCGGCCGAGGTCGTCTTCGACTTCCACGCCGACCTGGCCTCGTACACCGTGCGGCCCGGTGAGCGGATCGTCGAGCCCGGCGCCGTGGAGCTGCGGCTGGCCGCCTCCAGCGCCGACGTGCGCCACACCGTGCCGCTGACCCTGACCGGGCCGGAGCGCACGGTCGGCTTCGACCGCCGCATGACCTGCGGAGCGGAGGTGCGCGTCCTCCAGCCCTGATCCGGTCATGACGCAACCCTGACGCAGCCCTGATCCGGCCCTGGTCCGGTCCTGGTCCCGGGCCTCCCGGCCGGCGCCCGCTCCGCCCCCCGGCGGGCGCCGCGCTCCTCGCCCCGGCTCCCCGTCCGGCCCGCGCTGTGCCGCGCGAAGGAGACGATCGCGCCGTCACCGTGGGAACCGGCGGGCGCCGGGGCGAGGAGCCGCGACAGGGCACGGCCCGGACGGTACGGGGAACCCCCTCCCCGTCCGGGCGGGCGCACGGCCGTGGTGACCGGTGCCGGCAGCGGCCCGGAACGGCTGTCGGCCGAGGCGCCGGGGGCTCGGGCCGTGGACTCCGGCGGACCCGGCGCGCCGCACCGTCGAGCACGCCCCGGCCCGTCCCGGGCCGCCGGAGGTCACGCCGCGGAACCGTCCGGGTCCTCCAGGCGGACCGGCATCAGGAGCGAGAAGGTCTCCGCGTCGTCCGGTCGGCGGACGGCCAGGGGCGCGGCGGGGCCGCCGAACTCCAGGACCAGCCGCTCCCGGGCCCCGGCGGCCAGGGCGTCCAGCAGGAAGGCCCGGTTGACGGCGGTGCGCACCGCGCCGCCGCCGTCCCGCTCCCGGTCGCCGTGCCCGGCCACGGTCACCGCGCCGTCCCCCGTCACCACCAGGACGGTGACGTCCACGGCGACCGTCCCGCGCTCCTCGCGCAGCTCGTGGACGCAGGCCGGCCCGGTGCGCACCGCCTCGCGCAGGGCGGGCACGCCGACGGTGACCCGCCGTCCCCCGGGCAGGCGGGTCAGCCGGCGGTAGTCGGGGAACCCCTGGTCCAGGCAGCGGCCTTCCGTGCGGCGGTCGTCCGCCTCCAGGGCCGCCCGCCCGCCGCCCACCACCAGCCGGACGGACTCCGCGCCGTCCAGCAGGGCACGCATCGCGTCGGCGAGCGGGGCGGGGACGAGGGCCTGTACGCGCTCCCGTCCGGAGCGCGCACCGCGCCCGGCGGTCCCGGCCCGGGCGACGGCCAGCCGGTAGCGGTCGGTGGCCGCCAGGCGCAGCGTCCCGTCCTCGGCGTCGAACAGGACGCCGCCCAGCACCGGCAGGCCGGGGTCGGTGCCGGCGGCGAAGCGGACCGCGTCCAGGGCGGCGGCCAGACCGGCCGCGGGCAGGTCCAGTTCGGCGGTGGCGGCCGTGGGTGTCGGGGGCATGGCGCCCTCCCTGTCGTCGAGTAGTTCCCGGACCGCGGAGAGCTCGCGGCGGGCGTCGGACAACCCCCGCTCCAGACGGCGCAGATGGGCGTCCAGCAGCCCGCGCACCAGGGCGGTGTCCGGGCCGGGCCGGCCGGCCAGCACCAGCCGGATGTCCGCCAGCGGCATCCCGGCCCGGCGCAGCCGGGCCAGCAGCCGCGCCTCCGGCAGCTGCTCGGGGCCGTACCAGCGGTAGCCGCTGGCCGGGTCCACCCAGGCCGGCACCAGCACCCCGGCGCGGTCGTAGAACCGCAGGGCGCTCACGCTCAGCCCGCTGTCGCGGGCCGTGTCGCCGATGCCGTGCATCTCGCTCTCCACGCCCCGCACTGTGGTCCCTGAACCAGGTCGAGGGTCAACCGCCGCCCGCGGCGACCGGTGCGGCGACCGGTGTTGGGCCAACGGGCCACCCGGCGCGACCGATTGTTCATGCTCTGTCAAAGCAGACTCCCTACCGTTCCCGATCGTTCGACCCCGCGCCCGACCGGCCGCGGGGCCAGACGACCTCGGTGGAGCGAACGTGGAACGTCGTAACTTCCTGCGCGGAGCCGTACTCACCGGATCGGCGGCCGCCTTCGGCGGCTCCCTGTGGCGCGGGGCCGCGCACGCCGCCCCCGCCCAGCCCGGTCCCGGTCCCTACGGGGCCCTGCGGCCGGCCGACGCCAACGGCATCCAGCTGCCCCAGGGTTTCACCAGCCGGGTGATCGCCCGCTCCGGGCAGAGGGTGCCCGGCACCTCCTACACCTGGCACAACGCCCCCGACGGCGGCGCCTGCTACGTCGACGGCACCGGCTGGATCTACGTCTCCAACTCCGAGATCAACCCCGGCGGCGGCGCGAGCGCCGTCCGCTTCGACTCCTCCGGGAACATCACCGCCGCCTACCGCGTCCTGTCGGGCACCCGCCAGAACTGCGCGGGCGGCAAGACGCCCTGGAACACCTGGCTGTCCTGCGAGGAGGTCGACCGCGGCTACGTCTTCGAGACCGACCCGTGGGGCGTGAAGCCCTCCGTGCGCCGTGACGCCATGGGCCGCTTCAAGCACGAGGCCGCCGCCGCCGACCCGGTCCGCAAGGTGATCTACCTGACCGAGGACGTCTCCGACGGCTGCCTCTACCGCTTCCGCCCCACCACCTGGGGCGACCTGTCCTCGGGGACGCTGGAGGTGATGACGGGCGGTTCGGGCACCTCCGGTTCCATCGGCTGGGCGCGCGTCCCCGACCCGTCCGCCGCCTCCACCGCCACCCGCCACCAGGTCTCCGCCGCCAAGCACTTCAACGGCGGCGAGGGCTGCCACTACGCCGACGGCACCTGCTGGTTCACCACCAAGGGCGACGGCCGGGTCTGGCAGCTCAACGCGGCGAGCAACACCGTCGAGCTGGCCTACGACGACTCCCTGGTCTCCGGCGGCGCCCCGCTGACGGGCGTGGACAACGTCACCGGCTCGGCCTCCGGCGACCTCTTCGTCGCCGAGGACGGCGGGAACATGGAGATCTGCGTGATCACCCCGGACGACGTGGTCGCGCCCTTCCTGCGGATCGCCGGCCAGTCGTCCTCGGAGATCACCGGCCCGGCCTTCTCCCCGGACGGCAGGCGGCTGTACTTCTCCAGCCAGCGCGGCACCAGCGGCAGCGGCTCGGGCGGCATCACCTACGAGGTGACGGGCCCGTTCCGCTCCTGAACCGCCCCCGGACGGCGCCTGAGCCCCTCCCGGGCCGCCGCGGCGCCCACCGGCTCCGGGCGCGGCGGGGTCACATGGCAGACCCCGCCGCGCCCGGCACCCCTCAGCGGTAGTCGTCGGAGTGGTCCCGCACCCGGACGTCGAACCTGTCGCGCGTTCCGAACAGCGGGTCCCGGTGGGGCTTGAGGTGCTCGTGGGACCGGTCGTCGCCGGTCTTCTCCCGCATCGCGGCGATCCACGCGACCGGTTCGGGGAAGTGGCCGGGGCCCTTGGGTCGGCCCTCGGGGTCGGCCTTCATCGCTGCGTCGGGGCGGTCGAGTTCGTCGGCCACGCGCGTCGGCGGGTAGGCGCGGTCCCCCGGCGTGCCGCAGGAGCCGCCCGAGGCGGCCCGGGGCCCGGCGGACGCGTCGCGGACGGCCCCGGGGCCAGGGGGACGGCGAGCGCGGCGGCGCGCGCACGGCCGATGCGCATGGCGTGGTCTCCGACCGGTGGCCGACCGCCGTTCCGGCCCCGGGGGTTCACCGGACCGGGGCAGCGACGCCGTCGGTACGCCACGCCCGGGGAGGACCGCCGTGCGCGCGCCCCCCGGGGG
>NZ_JARVKV010000216.1 GCF_029813835.1 Streptomyces sp. DH37 | reverse complement strand
GATTTATTTGGGGTTATTCACCGCCACATAGGCGGCTTAGAAATTGTTAACGGCATCTGTATTTTGGGCGGTGTGATTCACCGCCACATAGGCGGCTTAGAAAATCATTGCGGTGCTCCTGTATTTGAGCGTCCGATTCACCGCCACATAGGCGGCTTAGAAAATCAGTAGCGAACTATTGCGTATCTCAAGCTAATTCACCGCCACATAGGCGGCTTAGAAATTCAGGTGAGCTTTATAGTTCTGGTAGTTTACATTCACCGCCACATAGGCGGCTTAGAAAAAAGTAACAGGTTTAGCATATGCAGAAATTCAATTCACCGCCACATAGGCGGCTTAGAAAGTCTAGCTTGGTAGTGTTAGCCGTGACTTTGCATTCACCGCCACATAGGCGGCTTAGAAATTAAAGATGGTGTGC
>NZ_JARVKV010000215.1 GCF_029813835.1 Streptomyces sp. DH37 | reverse complement strand
GCGCCGGCCTCCGGGTCGTCGTCCACGGCGGAGTAGTCGTGCAGCAGGACGACGCGGCTGCCGCCGTCGTCGTTGGGCTCGATCCGCCACTGGCCGCCCATCGCCGCCACCGGCGCGGCGGGCACCACCTGGCGGAAGGAGACCGAGCGGGTGCGGGAGTTGAGGATGCGGTGCGACGTCCACGAGCGCACCTGGTCGTTGGCCGTGGCCCAGAGGCGCAGGAGCTGCTCGTCGGCTTCCTCCTCCAGCACCTCGACGTGGATGGTGGGGCCGAAGATCTGCGGCCACGCGGAGACGTCGGCGACCAGGCCGTCGACGGTGTCTGCGGGCGCGTCGACGACGACGGTGTGCTCCGTGACGTGGGTTCCGGCGGCGGGTCCGGCGACGGCTGTTGCGGAGTTCGGCACCACGGCGGGTC
>NZ_JARVKV010000214.1 GCF_029813835.1 Streptomyces sp. DH37 | reverse complement strand
GGGCTGGCGGTGTTCTTCGTCGCCGGCGGCCTCGTGGTCGCCCAGATCCCCTGGCTCTCCGACCAGGTCGCGAAGGTGATCTCCTACGCCGACGCCGGGTCGCTGCCGCTGCTGGTGGCGATCACCGCGATCAACGGCATCGCCGAGGAGCTGTTCTTCCGCGGGGCGCTCTACGCCGCGATCACCAAGTACCCGATCCTCTGGTCGACGCTGGCCTACGTCATCGCCACCGCCGCGACCGGCAACATCATGCTGGCCTTCGCCGCGATCCTGCTCGGGCTCGTCGTCGGTCTCCAGCGCCGGGCCTCCGGCGGCATCCTGGCGCCGATCATCACGCACTGCGTGTGGTCGATCAGCATGCTGGTGACGCTGCCGTACATCTTCGGCACCGCCTGAGCGCGCGTCAGGTGCGCACGGAC
>NZ_JARVKV010000213.1 GCF_029813835.1 Streptomyces sp. DH37 | reverse complement strand
CACTTAGGTGAACTTTGACTCATTGAACCCTTATTCAACCAAATCAGTCAACAACTAGCCGAGCAAAATATCATCATCAAAGCAGGCAGTGTTAGCATCATTGATGCCAGTATCGTTAAAGCCAAAAACAAACGAGCTAAAAAAGGCAAACATACCGACAATACCCAAGATAACGAAGCTGCCTACGTCAGTAAAAAAGACAGCACAGGCAAAGTAAAAACCACCTACGGCTTTAAAATCCATCTTAATTGTGATGAAGACAGCTTTGTCAAAAAGATTCAAACTACCCCAGCCAATGTCCATGATTCACAATGTTTTACCACGCTTTTAACAGGTGATGAATCTGCCGTTTACGCCGACAGTGCGTATAAAAGCCAAGCCCATGACAACTATCTTGCCGAGCATGAACCGCCTATCAAC
>NZ_JARVKV010000212.1 GCF_029813835.1 Streptomyces sp. DH37 | reverse complement strand
GGTGCACTCCGTCGATCCGCCGGCCGGCGCGGTCACGACGATGGAGCACCACGTGCTCCACGTCCACGGCGCCGACAAACACGCGGCCACCCCCGAGATCGCCGCACGCGACGGCCGCGTGATCATGTTCCTGGACACCAAGCACGCCGTCGACCGCCTCACCGAGCACCTCCTGAACAGCGGGGTACGGGCCGCCGCCCTGCACGGGGGCACGTCGCAGCCGCAGCGCACCCGTACGCTGACGCGGTTCAGGAACGGGCACGTCAGCGTGCTGGTGGCGACCAACGTCGCCGCCCGCGGCATCCACGTCGACACCCTCGACCTCGTCGTCAACGTCGATCCCCCGACCGACCACAAGGACTACCTCCACCGCGGCGGCCGCACGGCCCGCGCAGGCGAGTCCGGCAGCGTCGTCACCCT
>NZ_JARVKV010000211.1 GCF_029813835.1 Streptomyces sp. DH37 | reverse complement strand
ATTTTATTCATTATCGGATTATTTGGGGCAACAGACTATGAATTTTCAACAACTTCGTATTATTCGAGAAACGGTGCGCTGTGACTATAACTTGACGGAAGTAGGCAATGCATTATTTACCTCACAATCGGGTGTGTCCAAACATATCAAAGACTTAGAAGATGAGCTTGGGGTAGGACTGTTTGTGCGTAAGGGCAAACGGCTCTTAGGTTTGACCGAGCCGGGTAAAGAATTGTTGGTCATTGTAGAGCGGATGCTACATGATGCCAACAATATCAAAACCTTGGCTGAACAATATACCAGCCAAGATAAAGGCGAATTGACCATCGCAGCCACCCATACCCAGTCTCGTTATATTTTGCCGCCCGTTGTGCAAGCGTTTAAACAGCTTTTTCCTAAAGTGCATTTGCGATTGCTACAAGC
>NZ_JARVKV010000210.1 GCF_029813835.1 Streptomyces sp. DH37 | reverse complement strand
GGTCTATCCAGTCACGAAGCTGGCTTGCTGACTTCTATCTTATCTCTGATTAGCATTCCTTTTTCAATGACCATCCCAAGCCTGACAACCAGTTTATCTACTCGCAACCGTCAGCTCATGCTCACTCTGGTTTCACTAGCTGGTGTGGTCGGCATTTCCATGCTCTTTTTCCCAATCAATAATTTCATATACTGGCTTACCATCCATCTCCTCATCGGAACCGCAACCAGCGCCCTCTTCCCTTATCTCATGGTCAACTTTTCACTCAAGACAAGCGCCCCTGAAAAGACATCCCAATTGTCCGGCCTATCTCAAACAGGAGGCTATATCCTAGCAGCCTTTGGGCCAACCCTCTTTGGTTACAGTTTTGACCTGTTCCACTCTTGGGTACCAGCTGTAGCTGCCCTCTTGCTCATCTATATCC
>NZ_JARVKV010000209.1 GCF_029813835.1 Streptomyces sp. DH37 | reverse complement strand
AACTACGGCCAGTCGACCAACGACACCTATCCGACCGCCTTTCGACTTGCGCTGATCCTGCGGCTCGAAAGCTACATGACGGCGCTGCGGCAGCTCCAGGAGGCGTTCTTCGCCAAGGGCCGCGAGTTCGATCGCGTGCTGAAGATGGGCCGTACGCATCTCCAGGACGCCGTGCCGATGTCGCTCGGCGCCGAATTCCGGGGATGGGGCACCACCATGGGCGAGGAGGTCGATCGCATCTCCGAGGCACGGGCGCTGCTGCGCGAGATCAATCTCGGCGCCACCGCGATCGGCACCTCAGTCACTGCGGCGCACGGTTATCCCAAGCTCGCTGTCCGGCATTTGAGCGCGCTGACCGGCGTCGACTTCATTCTCGCCGGCGACCTGGTCGAGGCGACGTCCGACACCGGCGCCTATGTGCAGC
>NZ_JARVKV010000022.1 GCF_029813835.1 Streptomyces sp. DH37 | reverse complement strand
GGCGGGCTCGGCGGAAGGCCGAGCCCGCCACGCCGTGATCTGGAAAGCCCAGGCCCCCCGCCGGCACAGTGATTCCCCATGCTGTTTGTCAAGCTGCGATGACGGTGGGCGGCACGGCTTCGTAGGTGCGTCCATCGCGCGGGAGGGCCCAGAGCACGTTGACCCGGCGGTGGGCCAGAGCGAGGACGGCCTGGATGTGGCGCTTTCCTTCGGCTCGCTTGCGTTCGTAAAACCGGCGGGAGTCCTCGCAGTGACGGATGCTGAACAACGCAGAGATGCAGAAGACCCGTTGGAGTCGGCGGTTGTAGCGTCGTGGACGGCGAAGGTTGCCGCTGATCTTCCCGGGGTCACGGGGAACGGGAGCAACGCCGCCGAAGCCGGCGAGGCGGTCAGAAGTGCCGAAGAGACTCATGTCGCCGCCGGTCGCGGCCAGGAACTCGGCACCGAGGATCACGCCCAGGCCAGGCATGCTGATGATCACTTCGAAGTCCCGATGCTCGCGAAACCGGGCCTCGATGGCCTTGTCGAGCTCGGCAACCTGCTGGTTGAGGACCATCACTTCCCGCGCGAGCGTGTGCACCATCTGGGCGATCATTTTCTCGCCGGGCAGGCTCGTGTGCTGGCGTCCGGCGGCTTCCAGAGCTGTCTCGGCGAGCCGGTCAGCGCGGAGGACCTTGCGGTTTCGCAGCCAGGTCTCGAGCCGCTTCTTGCCCGTCCGGCGGAGAGAAGCCAGGGTCTGGTAGCCGGTCAGCAGCACGAGCGGGCCGGTACCGGTGAGGTCCAAGGCCCGCTCCAGGCCGGGGAAGACACCGGTGAGCCGGGCGCGGAGCCGGTTGACGGTGCGGGTGCGGTCGGCGACCAGGTCCGCGCGACGGCCGGTGAGGATTTCGAGGTCGGTGACGGCCTCGTCGCCAGTGCGTAAGGGGCGCAGGTCGTGGCGGATTCGGGCCTGGCCGGCGATGACGGCGGCGTCCTTGGCATCGGTCTTGCCTTCGCCGCGGCAGCCCTCGGAGGCACGGTGAATGGCCCGGCCCGAAATGTAGTGCACCGGCTGGCCGTGGTTGAACAGGATCGTGATGGCCAGGGCGGCCCCGCCGTCGGTCAGGTCGATGCTCCAGGTCACCTCGTCGCCCAGAGTCAGGACGTCGGCGAGGAGTTGGAGGAGTTCGGATTCGTCGTTGGCGACGCGTCGTGACAGCAACGGTGGCCGCTCTCGTTGATCGCGACGCAGTGGTGGTGGGTCTTGCCTGCGTCGATACCGGCCCGGATCGTGGCCATGTGGTGCCTCCGTGAGGGATGGTGTTGATGCCTCCCGACGGACGACCTCGCTGTCGATTCCCTACTCAGCGATCATTCGCAATTCCCAACGAGTTGGTGCGTGACAGTGGGTGAGGCGTCGTGCCAGGCAGGTGGCATGATCCGGGTGTGGCGATCGCGATCAATCGGGCGGTGCCGGCGCATCGGCTGTTCACGGGGATCTCTCGACAGCATCTCGCCTGTCCGGCCGAGGAGTCGGCCGCACCGTGGCAGGCCGGACTTGAGGAGCACCGCCATGCTGCACGAGGAGGAGTCCGGAAGCGGACCGCGGGAGCCAGGGCCCGCCACCAGCTGGTATCCGTCGACCGGCTGGTGGTCACGCTGATCCATCTGCGGCACGACCTGCCGCACTCGGTGCTGGACCTGCTGTTCGGCGTCGACCGCGCCACCATCACCCGCGCGGTCGCAGAGATACGTACGCTCCTGGCGAAGCGGGGATGCGCGGTCCCCGACCGCCCGGCCCGCGCCTTCGGACCCTGACGGACGTGTTCGCCTACGCCCAGGCCGAAGGCGTCGAGCTGCGCCTGGACGCCACCGAGATCCAGGTCCGCAGGCCACCGGCCAACCGCGGCGGACGGCGCGCGTTCGTCTCCGGCAAGAAGAAGCAGAACACCATGAAGGCCACCGTCATCGCCGACCGGCGAGGCCGCACGCTGTGGACCGATGCCCTGCGACCTGGCCGTATGCACGATGCCACGGCCGCCCGCAACGCGGGCATCGCCGTCTGCTTCCAGCACTTCCCGACGCCGAGGTCCTCCTGGACGACGGCTACCTCGGCCTGAGCCGCGACCACCGCGGGCAAGCGATCACCCCGCCCAGAAAGCCCAGGCCGGGAGCACCGCCCGGCACAGTCCAGCAATGAGATCGCTTCATCTTGAACTCGCAGGTCGCGGTACTGGTGTGAGTCCGTGATGCGGTCCTCGTGCTGGCAGGCGGAGTGATCGTTGTCGGGTGATCGTCTGTCACCGCTGGACCTCGCGGTTCGCCAGAACGGACAGGGCTCGTAGCAGCGTGGTGGCGTAATGGGCGTTCATGCGGTTGCCGGCTGCGCACGTGTGTGACGTGCCCCGTCGGACAAGATGGCGCCCGCCCCCGAAGTCGTAGCGGGTCTTCCGCAGATCCCGATGTGCTCAAAACCCGGTGAACCAATTCACGACCGACTTCGTCTAGACGGTTGAGATTCGTAGACGCTGTTATCCGGGTGCGCTCTCACCGTCAAGCTGCAATCCTTCCATAGAGGTAGATATGCCCCTTTCCGTAATCCTGCTCTTCTTTGTCGCAGCCGTCACGCTTTCTGTATACAGGTTTGTGCGGCGCCGACTGACCACCGGCGCGGCGTTGGGAGTGGCGGTTGGCGCTCTGGGGCTCCAGCTCTTCGGTCTTTGGGTCATGGCCGAGCTCACATTCGCCAACATGGGCTGAGCTCGGCTCTGTCGGGGATCTTGGAGTTTTCCGGTGCGTCGCGGCGGCCGGTGGGCATGCTCGGGGTGTTCCTGGAGTCCGTGCGGTTGTCGAGGTGTCCGTAGTCGCTCCCTCCTCGTTCCGGTGAGGAAGTTCCGCCTCTGACCGCGCAGATCGCGCGGGCGGGCAACCCGGGCGGCACGGCGGCGATGTGGGTGAGAGACCGTCTGAACGGGCTCTGGTGTGACGAGGACTTCGCGGACTGGTATCCGCGGGATGGACGTCCAGGCCTCTCGCCCGCCCATCTGGCCACCGTGTACGTGCTGCAGCTCGTACTCGGCCTGTCGGACCGGCAAGCCGCTGAGGCGGTTCGCTGCCGCATCGACTTCAAGTACGCCACGGCCATGGAACTGGACGATCCCGGCTTCCACCACAGCGTGCTGGCCGCTGTACGCGACCTGGCCCGGCTGGAGATGGTCACCGAAGCCGTCCGCGCCGCGCTGGAGGAGGTCGCCGACACCGTCCCGCACCTGCTGGATGAACTGGTCGACAAGGACCGGGGGCGCCGTTACGGCCGTCCGGTCCGCCTCGGGAAGAACCCAGCCAAGTCCAAGACCAGGGTCCTCACCACCGGCAACGACGCCCTCCGACTTCCGAGCACCCTGCTCAAGGGCCGCATCCAGCGGCTGGTGTTCGTCACCCACCGCCGCCCCGGGCCGGGCAAGATCGTCAGTTCGCGCGACGTGTGCCCGGACACCGGACTGGCCCGCCTCTCCTACGGCCAGGCCCGCGCTCTGCCGGATGAGCACACCGCCCCGCGCGGGTCCGGGACCGGCTGGGACCTGCATGAGTACCGCCATTCCGCCCTGACCCACCTCGGCGAGCAGGGCACCTCGCTGCTGATGCTCATGGCGAAGTCGGGCACAAGAAAGCCGGAGTACGTCCGCCGCTGCTTCAAGCCGTCTCCGGAGGCGATCGCCGAGCTCACCAGTCTGCTTGCTCCGGGCAACGGCAGACGTTGAAAAGGGGCCAGGGACTGGGATGACCTCTGTTGGTCAGGAGACCGAGGCGCCCTATTCGGAAGAGGCCATGGTCTGTTGCTTCGCGCCTGCGGACGGCGTGCCCTTGAGCAGGCCGACGCCAATGATCAGGGCGGTCAGCGTGAATCCGGCGGCGGCCAGGAAGGCCACGTGGTATCCGCCGACCAGCGATTTCGCCTCCGTCTTCCCCTCGGCGACGAGGCTGTTCGTGTGCGCGTTGACGAAGGCGCTCAGCACGGTCAGGCCGATTGAACTTGCAGGTTGCGGTATTGGTGTGAGTCCGTGATGTGGTCCTCGTGCTGGCAGGCGGAGTGATCGTCTGTCACCGCTGGACCTCGCGGTTCGCCAGAACGAGCAGGGCTCGTAGCAGCGCGGTGGCGTAATGTGCGCTCATGCGAACTTTGACCAGAATACGCCAGGTCTTCAGGTTCGCGAAGCCGTGCTCGATGGCGGCGCGTTCGCGGCTGATCAGCCGGTTCGCCTCCTTCTCGGCGTCGGTGAGGCGGTGGGAGCGGGTCGCCTTGCGGCCGGTGATGATGACCGGAGCATCGTTGGGGTCGTCGTCGAGGCCGACGAAGCCGAGGTCGGCCAGGGCGCCGAGGCCAGCCTCGCGCAGATGCCTGGTGATGTGGTCGTGGCGAGCAGCGGTGGTCTCGCTGGCCCGGCCGGGGCGGGCGGAGGAGATCCAGATCAGGTTGCCCTTCTCATCGGTCAGCGCGAGGAAGAGCAGGCCATGGGCCTTGTGTTTCCCGCTGTAGTTCCTGCGGTTGTCCGCCCCGGTGCGGCGGCGGGTGCGCACGAGGGTGCCGTCCAGCAGGACCACCACGCCACCCCGCCGGGCGATCTTTTTCAGGGCGCGGTCCAGACGCGGGGCACGGGCAGCAAGCAGCCCGAGGACTTCCAGGATCCAGCGGCGCACGGTGGAGGCGGAGACGGCGTTGCCGCCGGCCATGTCGACAAGCCGCTGGTCGTGACGGAGCACGGCGAGCACGACGATCGCCTGGGTCCCCGGGGCGACCTTGCGCCAGCGGGTGCCGAGCTGCTTGCGCCGCCCGCGTATCAGGCTGGCGACGAGTTCGATGGTCCGCTTCGACACGGGGAGCCGAACCTGGTAGACAGCATCGCGAGTGCCCTCGGCGAGGCGGTGAGTCTTCACACGCGAACCAACTCCCGCCGGGGGCCCTCACGTTACGGCGAGAACCGGCCGGTCAGCGCGGCAGATAGCGCCCTGATCGGTCCGCTTCAGCCAGCCCCGGTCGGCGAGTTTGCGCAGCTGGCCGCGGACCGGCTCGACCTTGCCCGGTGTGAGTTCCCGGCCCAGTGCCATCGCGACGTCCTTGGCCATCACCGGACCGTCCGCCCCGGCCACGATCTCCATGATCCGCCGGTACTCCGAGGTCAGGGCCTCCAGCCCCATCCCCTCGACACGGTCCGGCACCAATCGCATCCCGCCCGTACCCGGACCAGCCGCGACGCGCTCCGAATCCACGATGCCCGACGGCCGCCGTCCCCCGTCGGTCGCCTCGGCCCACTGACCGAACACCACCTCGGCAGCCTCCAGCCGGCCCAGCTCGGCGTCAATCTCCGCCAGCTCTTTGCGCAGCAGCTCGGCACGCTCAGTCAGTCGCATCCGCTGCTCGATCGTCCACGTCAGCACGTCCACCATGCGCCTCCCCCACTGCGGAACCTACGAGACGCCTCCGGCGGACCACCCCGGAACCCGCGAACCGGCCCGTGGCAGACGATCACCTGCTAATGATCACGTCCGAGACCAGCACGAGCGCGTCAACCCCCACCCACACCAGCGGCCCGACCTGCGAGTTCAAGATGAAACGATCTCAATGGGAACGCGAGCGCCCCTGGCACTCCTCAGACCGCATCACCGTCGAGCACGCCCTCGCCGATCACAAGCGCTGGAAGCAGCTGACGCGCTGGGCACACCGGCGCGACCGCCTGCCCGACACCTACCGCGCCATCGCCGGCCTCGTCTCCGGCCGCACCACCACCATCTGAGAGCAGGCCACGACGAGGCTGAACACGCCTCACCCACTAACTCGTAAGGACGACCGGCCGGCGTCGTCCGCCCCGTGGGCCTCGTCACCCTCCGAGGGCCTTCAGCCGGTCTCGCAGCCCGGCCAGCACCGTGGCGAGCCCGAGGTCGAAGGCGGCTCTGGCCGCATCACGTCCCACCCGGGCACCGACGACCTCCGCCAGTACGGGGGCCTGGTCACTCGGAACGTCGAAAATGTCATCGGGCGCGGTCACGTCCAGGGCGGAGCCGAGAACGAAGGACTCGACCGCCACGACGACGTCCATGACCTGGTCGTCCGGCCAGCCTCCGGCGCGCAGTCCGGCGGCGACCCTCTCGTACATGGCGACCGTGTGCGGGGAGCCGGCGATCGGTGTCACCGCGATGACCGGGACAAGCGGTGAGTGCCGCGCATACGCATCGCGATAGGAGCGGGCCCACGACTCCAGGGCGACATCCCAGGGCCGCACACCGAAGTCGGAGCAGTCGATCTCCATGTTGACGTGGTCCTGTATCCACAGCAGCAGCTGGCGCTTCGATTTCACGTGGTTGTAGAGAGCGGACGGCGCCACTTCCAGCCGCCGTGCGAGGGCCGACATCGTGAGCGCCGCGTACCCCCGGAGATTGATCAGCTCCACCGCCGCCTGGGTGATCTTCTCCTGCGACAGCAGAGGCGTCGTGGGGCGCCCGCGGCGGCGTGGCTGTTCAGCAGGTGTCACGGCGTCCACCATCTCATGAGCCCGTTCCGACGATCTTCCCGGACCGGAGACGGTCCCATCCGTCCCTTTCCTCCTCCAGCAGGGGCGCCGCTTGCCCGGCCGGAGGATTTCTCGTTCCAGGCTATTGACGTGGCGCTCCCCGCCCAGGCTAAATGATCGCTATTCATATTTCCTCGCGGGAGAAGCACCATGCACAGCCCTCAACCCACCTCCCCTACCCTCGATCGCGATGTCGTCGTCGTCGGCGCCGGACCGGCCGGCTTGATGGCCGCCCGTCGCCTCAGCAAGGCCGGCGTCAGCGTCGCCGTTCTGGAAGCCCGCGACCGAGTCGGTGGGCGCACGTGGAGCGACACCGTCGACGGCGCCTGGCTGGAGATCGGCGGCCAGTGGGTTTCACCCGACCAGACCGAGCTCCTCACCCTGCTCGACGAACTCGGCATGGAGACCTACCAGCGTCACCGGGACGGTGACTCGGTCTACATCTCTCCGGACGGCACCCGCACCCGCTACAGGGGAGACCGCTTCCCCGTCGGCGAACGCACTGCCGCCGAGATGGAGCGCCTCGTCCAGACCCTCGACGCGCTCGCCGCCGAGATCGGCGCCACGGAGCCGTGGGCCCACCCCAAAGCCCGCGAACTCGACACGATCTCCTTCCACCACTGGCTGCGCGAGCAGTCGGACGACGAAGAGGCGTGCCAGAACGTCGGTCTTTTCATCGCCGGCGGGATGCTCACCAAGCCCGCGCACGCCTTCTCCGCGCTCCAGGCGATCCTGATGGCGGCCTCCGCCGGCTCCTTCTCCAACCTCGTCGACGAGGACTTCATCCTCGACCGGCGAGTGGTCGGCGGCATGCAAGCGGTCAGTCAGGCCATGGCCTCCGCGCTGGGGGACGACGTCCACCTGTCCACCCCGGTCCGGACGGTGCGCTGGGACGACGCGGGAGTCACCGTCGTCTCCGATCGCGTCACCGTACGGGCGCGGAAGGTCATCATGGCGGTACCGCCGAACCTGTACACCCGGGTCTCCTACGAACCGCCGCTGCCGCGCCGCCAGCACCAGCTCCACCAGCACTTCTCGCTCGGTCTGGTGATCAAGGTGCACGCGGTGTACGAAACGCCCTTCTGGCGCGAGGACGGCCTGTCCGGAACCGGGTTCGGTGCCGGGGAGCTGGTCCAGGAGGTGTACGACAACACCAACCACGGCGACACCCGCGGGACCCTGGTCGCCTTCGTCTCCGACGAGAAGGCCGACGCCGTCTTCGCGCTGCCGGCCGAGGAGCGCCGCCGCCGCATCCTCGCCTCCATCGCCTCCTACCTCGGTGACCGGGCGCTCGAGCCGGTGGTCTACTACGAGTCTGACTGGGGCAGCGAGGAGTGGACCCGGGGCGCCTACGCCGCGAGCTTCGACCTCGGCGGCCTCACCCGGTACGGTGCCGACCAGCGGGCCCCCGTCGGCCCGATCCACTGGGCCAGCTCCGACCTGGCCGCCGAGGGCTACCAGCACGTCGAGGGCGCGCTCCGGATGGGCCGCGTCACCGCCGAGGAACTGCTCGACGAGTTCGCGGGCACCTCCCGGGGCGAGGCGTCATGAGCGCCCGCATCGCGCCGTCGCGTACGGCGGCGACGAGCGGAGCGAGGCGGCACTGCGTCCGGGAGCAGACCTCGCGCAGTCACCGGGGGCGGCGCTCGGCATCGTGCTCGTGGTCCGCTCCGACACTCCTATCGGCGCGGAGGAGTCCGCGCGACAGCGCACCGCGGAGCTGACAACAGCCGCCGCGGAGGGCTTCACCGAAGGCAAGGCCGGTGCCGGGACCGGGCAGGGCCAGGCCGCGAAACAAGCCGTCGAGCCGATCGCCCGGGAACCGCGCGGCATTCCGCTGCCCGGTTCCTCCCGCCTCGCGCCGGACCGGCGCACTTCTCCCGAAACCACAGCAACCAGAATCCTCCGGCACCTTCCCCTTCCCACGGTGGTCGTGCCGCACACGGATGGAGAACAGCGATGACCACTCCCGTCGCGGGCACCGCCACCTCCGGCGACAACGACAACGACAGCGACAGAGGCAGCGACAAAGGCCTGGCCACAGGGCGCGTCGGGCTGCTGGGCGCAGTCGTCATCGGAGTCTCCTGCATCGCCCCGGCCTACACGCTCTCGGGCGCGCTCGGCCCGTCCGCGGCCGTCGTGGGGAAGCAACTCCCGGCGATCTTCCTCGTCGGCTTCATACCGATGCTCCTGGTCGCCATCGGCTACCGCGAGCTGAACCGGGCGATGCCGGATGCCGGCACCACCTTCACCTGGGCGTCCCGCGCCTTCGGCCCGTGGGTGGGCTGGATGGGCGGCTGGGGCCTGCTGGCCGCGACCATCCTGGTGCTCTCGAACTTGGCGGGCATCGCGGTCGACTTCTTCTACCTGCTCCTCGCCCAGATCACGGACAACGACGGGCTGGCCGACCTCACCCGCAATGTGCCGGTCAACGTCGCCACCTGCCTGGTGTTCATGGCGCTGGCCTGCTGGGTCTCCTACCGCGGGCTCGAGGCGACCAAGGCCGTCCAGTACGTCCTGGTCACCTTCCAGATCATCGTCCTCGTCTGGTTCTCCGTCGCCGCGTTCGACCACGTGAACGACGGGACGGCCTTCGACGCCTCCTCGATAAGCGCGGAGTGGTTCAACCCGTTCGCGGTCGACTCCTTCTCGTCCTTCGTCGCCGGCATCTCCCTCTCCGTCTTCATCTACTGGGGCTGGGACGTCGTCCTCACCATCAACGAGGAGACCAAGGGATCCTCCACCACCCCGGGACGCGCGGCCGTGACCACGATCCTGGTCATCCTCGTCCTGTACATGACGGTCGCGCTGGGCGTGCTCAGCTACTCCGGCATCTCCGACGGCGCGCACGGACTCGGAAACGAAGACATCCAGGAGAACGTCTTCGCGGCGTTGGCCGGGCCGGTGATGGGACCGACCGCGATTCTGATGTCCCTGGCCGTGCTCTCCTCCTCGACCGCCTCCCTGCAGTCGACGTTCATGTCCCCGGCGCGCACCATGCTCGCCATGGGCCACTACGGCGCTCTGCCGCCGGCCTACGCGCGCATCACGCCGCGGTTCCAGTCCCCGGGGTACGCCACGATCGCGGCCGCGCTCGTGGCATCGGCCTTCTACGCCGTCATGCGGGTGCTGTCCGAGGACGTGCTGTGGGACACCATCACGGCACTCGGCATGATGGTCTGCTTCTACTACGGCATCACGGCACTCGCCTGCGTGTGGTATTTCCGCAAGGAGCTCGGCCGCGGCCTCAGGGCCTTCCTCATGAAGGGACTGCTGCCCGGCATCGGCGGCATCCTGCTCCTGTTCTTCTTCGTCCAGACCTGTTACGACTCGATGGACCCCTCCTACGGCTCGGGGTCGCAGATCGGCGGAGTCGGCCTGGTATTCGTCCTCGGGGTCACGGTGCTGCTGCTGGGCGTCGTCGTGACGATCGTGCAGCGGCTCCGACGGCCTGAGTACTTCCGCGGTGAGACCCTCCCGCGCAGCGACTCGACCATGGCCCCTTGATGAAGAACTGCCCCTGTTCAGGGGGATTTACGTGTATACCGTTCGAGGATGAGGAGGGGTGCAGTGAATGAAGGACTGCGCCGACTGCGCAACTACATCGCCGGGGAGTTCCGGGACGCGGCCGACGGCCAGACGACTGAGGTGGTCGATCCCGCCACCGGTGAGGTCTATGCCACCGCTCCGCTGTCCCGTGAGGCGGACGTCGACGCGGCGATGGAGGCCGCGCGGGCGGCGTTTCCGGGGTGGCGGGACAGTACTCCCGCCGCACGGCAGCTCGCCCTGCTGAAGATCGCCGACGCTCTCGAGGCGCGGGGGGAGGAACTGCTGGACGCGGAGTGCCGGGACACCGGGAAGCCGCGGGAGCTGACCGCCTCGGAGGAGTTGCCGGTGATGCTCGACCAGATCCGCTTCTTCGCGGGCGCCGCCCGCCTGCTGGAGGGCAAGTCCGCCGGCGAGTACATGGAGGGCATGACGTCCTTCGTCCGGCGCGAGCCGGTCGGCGTCTGCGCCCAGGTCGCGCCGTGGAACTACCCGATGATGATGGCCGTGTGGAAGTTCGCCCCGGCGCTGGCCGCGGGCAACACCGTCGTCCTCAAGCCGTCGGACACCACCCCGGCCTCCACCGTGCTGCTCGCCGAGATCATCGGGGACGTGCTGCCCAGGGGTGTTTTCAATGTCGTGTGCGGCGACCGGGACACGGGGCGTCTGATGGTGGAGCATCCGGTTCCGGCGATGGCGTCGATCACCGGGTCTGTGCGGGCGGGTATGGAGGTGGCCGGGAGCGCGGCCAAGGACCTCAAGCGGGTTCACCTGGAGCTGGGCGGGAAGGCGCCGGTCGTGGTGTTCGAGGACGCGGACCTCGGCAAGGCGGTCGAGGACATCGCTGTCGCCGGCTACTTCAACGCCGGGCAGGACTGTACCGCCGCCACGCGTGTCCTCGTACACGAGTCGGTGCACGACGAGTTCGTCGCGGCGCTGGCCAAGGCCGCGGTGGAGACCAGGACCGGGCCCGGTGAGGAGGACGCCCTGTACGGGCCGCTGAACAACGCGGGACAGCTGGAGCGGGTCGCCGGGTTCATCGACCGTCTACCGGCCCATGCCAGGGTGGAGGCCGGTGGGCGGCGGGTCGGTGACAGGGGCTACTTCTACGCGCCGACGGTTGTCTCCGGGCTGCGGCAGGACGACGAGATCATCCAGAACGAGGTCTTCGGCCCCGTGATCACCGTGCAGTCCTTCCGTGACGAGGAGCAGGCCGTCACGTGGGCCAACGGCGTCGAATACGCCCTGGCCTCCTCGGTGTGGACGAAGGACCACGCGCGGGCGATGCGGATGTCGAAGGTGCTGGACTTCGGCTGCGTGTGGATCAACACGCACATCCCGCTGGTCGCCGAGATGCCGCACGGCGGCTTCAAGAAATCCGGCTACGGCAAGGACCTGTCGGCGTACGGCTTCGAGGACTACACGCGGATCAAGCACGTGATGACCGCCCTGTGATCGGGCGGCCCGCGAGACGGGCGGGGCGACCGTGCCACCACGGTCACCCCGCCCGCCCTCCCGGCGCTCGGACCTCGTGCAGGTCTGTCAATCGAGCGGCCCTGTCTCACTTTCAGTAGTGGCGGAGGGTGACGCTGTCCGAGAAGGATGCGATGACGGGGGAGGGCGAAGCCTGCCCGCCCGTACATTTGCCGCGCGATCACCTTGAACTTGGTGTTGACGCCTTCGGTGCCGCCGTTGTGGTAGCGGAGCGTGAAGGCTGCGCCCACGGCCTCACGGCCCCGCTCCAGGCCCCGGGTGAATGCATGGCCGAGCACGGCTGCGCCATCGCCTCCGGTGTGCGGCTGCGGGCCTTGGCCGAGGTTGTCGACCACCTCGGCGCCGACGGCAGGACCGGCGCGGGCCCGGGGGCGGGCGGTCAAGGCCTGCGGTGTACGGAGACGGCGTACTTCCCGCCGGCATAGGGGTCCCGGGACCAGGTCGCGTACCTGGCTTCGAGGACGAGCCCCGCCGCCTGGCAGTGAGCGTCGTAGTCGTCCAGTGTGTAGTCACGGTCCAGGGAGAACCCGGCGACGAGACGCCCGGTCGGCCGGACGTGGCCCGCCGCCCCGGCCACCAGGGCCGGTTCCGTCCCCGGCGGAGTGAACAGGGGGACGTTACCCGCCATCACCACGACGTCGAACGACTGCCCGAGATCGAGTCCCACCAGGTCGCGCCGGTACCAGCGGATCTCCGGCGCCCGGCGCCGGGCGGTGGCGAGCATCGACTCGTCGATGTCCACGCCCACCACGGTGATCCCGTGGCGGGCCAGCTCGATGGCTACCCGCCCGGTGCCGCAGCCCGCGTCGAGGACCGTGGCCGGCGCAAAGGAACGGACCAGTGCCGCTTCTCCGTGGACATCCTCCCCCTCGGCGGCGATACGGTCGAATCGGGCCTGGTACTCGTCACCGTTCCACGTCATGCGATCACCATGACACATCCGCCACCCCGGCCGAGGGCCGGTTTCCGGCGCCTCCGTCAACCACTGCGCGTTTCCCGGATGCGGCCGTCCGGTTCGGGTCGGAGGGTGCCCGGCGGTCGGTGCCGTCATTGCCTGCTTGGGGCTCCGCGGGCACATGACACGGATCCTGGGCCCGACTACCCCTGCCCCCTCGCCATCCGAGTCAGCCCTGCCGGCTGGAGCGAGCCGACATCGACTTGTACGTGAAGCCGGAGCAACCCCTCTCGCCGGGACGGATGGTGACCGATGTCGTCCGCGAGTTCGGCATCAGCTCCGAGAGCCAGCGCGGCTGGGTCAAGAAGGCCCGGGCCGTCGAGGCCGGCGGAAGCACCGCGCCGATCGGTGGGAGCACGGACGAGCGGGATGAAGGGCTGAAGCGGCTACGGAAGCTCACCGCCGCCATCGCCGCGGCCACCGTGGCCTTGCTCACCGGCGGCGCGGTCGCTACGGCCCCGATCGCCGCAGCGGTCGGATCCAGCGCGTGCAACAACGGCATCCGCAACATCCTGGTGACGGCCTTCACCACCGTGCACCTGCGCAACGGGCCGGGCACCGGCTACGCCGGCCTGGACCTGCTGCCGAAAGGCCCGGTTCTACCAGGTGTGCTGGAAGGACAGCGCCTGGTCCTACGGCCAGGCCAAGAGCGGCGCCGACGCGGGCCGCTGGGGATGAGTCCACCTGTCCTACCTACGGGTCATCGCCCCTGGCCACACCCGTCCTGCCAACGCTCCCCATCCGGTCGCGAGCCGCCACCCGAGGCCCCGATGACAGGCCCCATGGCCCTGGGGCCTTGTGCTGCCGGCAGGTTCAGGTCCTGACCGCTGGGCATCTCGCTAAAGGAGGTGCCCTCTCGGGGCGGTGAACACGGGGTTGTGGTGAGAGGAACCATCTCCCGGCCTTCTGCGGGCCCCCTCCGCAGGGAGGAACGACCTCGTCGCCGATCTGCCGTATCGCGCGCCGCTATGAGCTGGAAGCGAAGACTTTTCGGTCTTGCAGGCCCCCGTCCGTCGCCATCGGCTCGCCCGACGCCACCGACTTCGGTGACCTGGACGTGCGGGCCAGGCGACTTGGTGATGTCTAAGTTCTTGCACGGCGACCCCGAGGTGGGCCCAGCCTCCGAGCCGAGGAACCACTGGTGAGTCGTCTGCGCGGACTGCGGTCTGCGGGTCCTCAGGGCGGCAAACTCACACCACTCGTCGGGGCGCTCTTGAGCGGTACCGGGATCGGGGCCGCACAGCTGTCCTGCTCACTTTGATCCTGACCTCCGCCCGTAGTGGAGGAGGGCCAGGTTCACAGGTTGCACCAGTTGTCGCCTTCAAGGGATGAGGCGGGCGCCGACAAACGCTTGCCGCTTGCTGGGTGGGTAGAGGGTGAGACGTGCCGCAGTCCCGTCCCCGGCGGATGGGGACGGGACCGCGGATGCCGCGCCTCAACGGCCTGGGAGTGGGGTCACCGCTCGTCGCGGGCGCGGCTGCCGGACTTGGCCAGGCCGCGGCTGATCATGTAGCCGATGGTGAGGAGAGTGATGTAGAGCCAGGCGCGGTCGGCGGCGAAGTAGTCCCCGTGGCCGTCCTCGGTGCCCACCGCGGCGGAGGCGATCAGCACACCCACGACGGCGGCCAGGTAGGTGAAGAACTCCGTGGTCTTGAACGCCGCCTTGGTCTCGGTACCCGGCCGGTGCACGGCACCGTCGTGCCGGGCAGTGGTGTCCGAGTTCGTGCCGTAGTACGCACCCTGAGCCCCGGAGGTGGTGGTCGCCATGACGCATTCCTTTCGCCGAAATCTGTTGTTTTTCCGTATAATTGATTAACTGTCCGTTCCCTGTTGATCAGCTTTCCGCGGAACCGGAGGGCAAACATCCGCGTTGCCGCGTACTTGGACAGCACCCACGGCAGGCCCCGCCGCACCGGGCGCAACACGGCATGCCGTCGGCCCGGCCCGTGGACCAAGCCGATCCGGAGGCGGTGAAGAGGGGCACCAGGCAGGAGGGGCAATGCAATTGCCCCTTCGTCCAGGGCATCTTGGGCGGAGGTCCCCACCTATCGCGTTGCCAGTGCAGCCGACCGGGGCTATCCGGTCTTCAGCTCGACCTCGCAGTCGAGCGTCTGGGTATACCGGCGCCCGCCTTGCCGGTAGTCGAAGCGGCACTGCCGGATGGTGTCCTCGGGCGGGGCGGTGATCTTCACCTTGGCGGTGTAGAAGATGTCGCTTTCGGTGTGGGCAGCGACCTTCACGGGCTTCGTCGCGTAGTTCTTCAACCGCGCGAAGTCAGGGGTGTGGGGAGAGCCGGCACGCGCCAGGAGGGGGAGGCCTTCGGTGTCGTTCCGGTCGTACGCGGCGTACTCCACGAGTCTGATGCCGTCCGGGATGTGCTCCACGGCGACGTCCGTGATTTCGATCGGCTCGGCGCTGGTGTTGGACGGCACCGGCAGGGCGATCCACCACGTCTCCCCGATCTTGGCGTGCAGATTCCCCACCGCCCCGCTGGACTGCATGCCCTCACGCTCCAGGGCCTTGCCCTCAGCCACCGCTCCCGGGGAGGAGCACCCTGCCGGTACCACCGCACAGAGCAAGACCAGGAAGGCTAGAGGGGCTTGCAGCCTGATAGGAGCAGAAGACACCCGACTTGCCCGAGGCTCTGTCATTTTTTCCCCAGATGTAGTGGCGCCACGCGGTCTTCGTTCCGGTCGTGATCGTGCTGCTGTGCTCGCGGTCGAACTGACTGGATGCTCCCAGGGAGACGCCGTACGCGGCGACCGCACCCGGCCGCTTGATGCTGCGGTTCTTGGCGAGCTGGAAGGCGGTGGCACCTGCGACCACCACCGTCTGAGGCCGCGCCCTCGACGCACCCCGCCCATACGCGGCCGGTCCGGGCCCACCACGTCGACTCCCCCGCATGCTGGGGCAGCCCCTCGGGAGGGTTACCGGTGTCCGTGTCGCGCCACGCCCTCCCCAGCGTGGTGGACTCCTCCAGCCGCTCGGCCAGGAGGTCCTGGGGGCGCTGCTGCCGCACCTCGGCTGACCCGGGCAGAGTAGAGCGTTCCCAGGGGGCGTGCGACGCACCGGCCGACAGCGGGAAGGGCCGGCAGGCGGTACTGCACCTGGCCGGGCAGGATCACCGGTCCGCCGCGCTTCACGGGGACGTCCGTATCCGGTGCAGCCATCGTCGGCAGGTCTCGGCGGTGACCGGTTCGAACAGCTCCGGGGTGGAGATCTCGACGAGGAACCGGGTCAGCAGGTCCTGGTGCTCCTCGTCGATGTCGACCTCCTCCTCGAAGTGCACCGCCTGAGCCCAGACGGTGAGCTGGTCCGGACCGGCCGCTCCCGCAAGGGTCTTCTCCAGCGCGGCGGCGGCGTGGCCGCGGGTGAACACGGCGGGAGTCGGCGTCCTGCACCGCCGGACCGCCCGGAGAAGCTCGGGCAGGTCACCGCGCCAGTACAGGAGGTCTTCGGCAGGGCTGCATCGGTCGGCGTCCACGGCCCCCATCCTGGCCCAGCACACCGGCCGGCAGGTTTCCGCCACCGGTGGGGTCCGCCCCGGGGCGATACGGCCAGCCGTACGGGCCCGGTGGCATCGGCGGGGATGCAGTGGAAAGCGGTGAAGAACATCACCTCACCGCCGGCGGCGGTGGCTGGCCGCCGGGTCGAGGAAATACCGCGCCGGGTCCCCGGAACCCGTAACCGACCCGGGACCCGGCCCCTGCGCCGCGGCCCGTGGGTTGACGCGCACGGCTGCCGGGCTTTGGATGGCCTCTCCCTGTCTCACCGGCGGAAGAGTGCGCGATGGATGGACCAGTTGAGGTGTCCGGACCGATGCCGCCGTGTTCGCGGTGCGCAGGGGCGCTGGCCAGCGTTGTGCAGATGCCGCAGCACGGCGAGGACGGGCAGCCGATCGTGCTGGAGCCGTGCCCGGCCTGCGATGCCGGGGCCGAGGCGGCGGGAGCGCTGTTGTGCCGGCCGGCGGGCGGTGGCACCGGTTCCTCCCGCGACCGAGAGGGGTCCCGCCTGGTCACGGCGTGGCTGAAGGAGGCCATGGCCGCCCGCGGCTGGATCTGGCGGCCCAGGCCGATGACGGTCGACCAGCTGCCCCACTACACCGGTCCGCGTCCTCTCGGAGCGGGGTAAGCGGCGGTGGTGCGGACGGTGACGTCGACGTCCTGGCAGGTGCGGTCGGCCAGGACGAGCCCGCGCTCGAGTTCGCGGTAGTCGTACTCGATGCGCCAGCGCGTCCTCGCCCACCACACCAGGTCGGCAACCGGGGTGGCAGCGGGCAGGTCGGTCCTCCAGCAGCCGGTCGGCTCGGCCGCGTCCGGTGGCTGTTCGACCGGCAGGGTCCGCAGCGGCAGCTTCCCGTCCCACCGGCTGCGTTCGCCGGCCTGCTCCTGGGCGGTGCGGGTGGCCTCCTTGCCCGAGGGCCGCACCTGAAGCACGGCAAAGTGCGAGGTCATCGCGCCCTTGCCGCCCTGCCGCCAAGTGACCTCCTGGAAGCGGGTGTCAGGGTCGACCGACGGGGTCAGCGGTCTGGCGGCCTGGCGGTAGCTGGGCAGGGCGGGCGGCCCAGCCCGCCGTACTCCGGCTGGTGCGGCTCTGCGGTGCCAGGCCGGGCGATCTCCTTGGGATCGACCGCCCATGACATAGGACCGACCGCATTCCTCCAAGGCGAGTCGGAGAGAGGCGCAGCGGCCGTAGCCGGCATCGGCCACGATCAGCCCCTGGCCGGCCAGCCGGTCCAGCAGCCCCAGCGCCAGGAGCGTTGTGGACACCTGCCCGACCTCGTCGAGCACCCGGGCCCGCCGACGCCGCTGGCGATCGCCCGTCCACTCCAGAGGCAGGAACAACTCCCCCTCCAGCGGGCAGGACGCGGTGTCGGTGGCCGTGTGGACGCTGACCGCGACCTGGCAGTTCGCCCGCCTGCCCGCCGCTCCGCAGTACTGCCGGGCCACCCCCACCGACGCGATACCGCACTTGGGAAACGGCACGTCGCCGACCGCCCACATCTCAGGAGCGATCACCTCGTACAGCTTCTCGGCGATCCGCCGCCGCACTGGCAGCGGGTCCCACGGCGACTGGTTCACGGACTGCTGCAGGGCCTGCGTGTTCCCCTCGGCAGCCGCTCGGCCATGGCCTGGATCGACGTGCGCCGCCCGTCCAGCATCAGACCCCGCAGACAACACGCGCCCCGCCGTCGCTGGTCCCGCCGCGGCACCGAGGCGAACACATCAGCCACGTATAACGCCAATTCCGCCCGTACACGGTTCACTTCATGCGCGTCCACACACCCACCATGCCCCGGACACGGCCGACAGAAAGACCTGACGGAGTCCTGCTAGTTGTTGCGGATCATGACGTTGTCGACGCCGGCGGTCATCGGATCTCGTTGTCGGGATGCTGCGCGTCGTAAGCCCGGCGGGCGTGGGCGATGGTGTCCCGATGCTCGAGTGACCAGTCGGCCAGTGCCTTGACGAGGTGGGTCAGGCTTGCGCCGGTCTCGGTGAGCCGGTAGTCGACCTGGGCGGGCACGGTCGGGTAGACGGTCCGAAGCACCAGCCCGTCGCGTTCCAGCCGGCGGACGGTCAGTGTCAGCATCCGCTGGGAGATTCCCTCGATGGCGCGCTGAAGTTGCCGGAAGCGCCGCGCCCCGTTCGCAAGCTCGACGATCACGAGGACCGACCACTTGTCGCCCACGCGGTCGAGCACGTCGCGGATCCCGCAGTCGGGGTGGTCCGGCTGCCCGCACGGTTCCAGCTCTGCGGGTCCAGCGGTTACATCGGTGTGCCTCACTGACATGGAACTGCCTCCTTGTGGGCCGACCGCGGCCGGTTCAGGATCGCCGTAGTCACTGAAGAGAACCACGGTAGGAGATTGAACCCCAATGATCATGGTGACCGGCGCGAACGGACAGCTCGCCTCCCTCACGCTCCAGGAGCTGGCCGACCGGAAGGTCCCCGCCGCGGGTGGCAGCCGAACACCCTCCGACGGGCAGCGCCGCCTGGACTTCGACGACCCCACCAGCCTGGACCTCACCGGTGTCTCGACGCTGGTCCTGGTCTCGGCCGGATACGCCGAGGACGACCAGGTCATCGCTCGGCACCGGGCCCTTCTCGACGCCGCGGTCCGCGACGGCGTCGCGCACGTGATCTACACCAGCCTGACCGGCGCCGGGGATCACCTCGGGTTCGCGCTCGCCCACCGCGCCACCGAGGACCTGGTCAAGGCCAGCGGCCTCGGGTGGACGATCTTCCGCAACGGACTCTACGCCGAACTCTTCGGAGCGTTGTTGACGTGGACACCCGACGGCCTGGAGTCAGCTTTCGGCGATGGCGCTCTCTCCGCGGTGGCTCGGGCGGACCTGGCCGCGGCCGCAGCCATCGTTGCCGGCCACCCGACCGCGCACGTCACCAAGACCTACGACCTGGTCGGCGACCCGATCACCGCCGGCGACGTCGCCGAACGCCTCGATGTCGCCCACCGCACGATCGGACTCAGCGAGTACCGCGCCCGCCTCCTCGCGGACGATGCACTGCTGCCGTTCCAGCCGCCGATGCTCGCCTCGATCGCCACCGGCGTCCGCCATGGGTTCCTCAGCGGCTCCAGCCCCGACCTCGTGGGACTGCTCGACCGACCGCCCACCGACGCGCTGGCCGTCGCGGCGGACACCGCGGCTGCGATGCGTCCCGGCGCACGCTGACGCGGATGGTTCATCGCAACGCGCCGCTGTCCCTCGAAGGCCGTCGGCGGCCGGTCGAACGCTGCCTTACCCGCCCCATCGCACACGTGGCCGCCGAGATGGGCATCTCTCGTGCGTGCGCATCGAGGTGGGTCAACCGCTACCACCAGGACGGGGAGCCAGGCCTCCTGGATCGTTCCTCGGCCCCTCACCACCGGCCGACAGCAATCTCTGCGTACGCCGTGGCACGGACCGAGGACCTGCCACACGCAGAAGTGATCCGCCCCCCGGGGGTCGCCTTCGAACTCCGAGACGAGGGTATCGAGGTCAGCCGTCGCACGGTCTCTCGTCATCTTCCCGCCCTCGGGCTGAACCGCCGCACGGTCATCGACCCGAACAGCTCCTCGAACCGCGAACCACGCAAGATCATCGCTCGGCGGCCCGGCCACATGGTCCACATCGACGTGAAGAAGGCCGGCCGAACCCCGACGGCGGCGGCCGGCCAGTCCACGGCCGAGGAACCGACCGGGCCAAGGCAGCCGAACGTTCCCAAAGGAAGACGAAGCGGGGCGGCCATGTCCACCCGCACTCCGCGGTTGACGGTTACTTCCGACTCGCTTGGTCCGAAGCGTTGCCTGACGGGAAAGCAGCTGCTGCGACCGCGTGCATGCACCGCGCCCGTGCGCGGTTCGTGGCCCACAGCATCACCCGCATCGAGCGGATCGTCACCGACAACGGAGCCCGCCACCGCGCCGAAGCCTTCCCACGGGCGCTGCCCGGCTCGCGGCACCAGCGGATCACGTCTTACACGCCACCACACAACGGGAAGGTGGAGCGCTACGACCGGATCATCTCCGAGGAGTTCCTGTACGCCCGCACCTGGACATCAGAAGACCAACGCCGCGAGGCTCTCGACGTCTGGAACATCCACTACGACTGCCACCGGCCCCACACCTCCATCGGGACCAGCTCCCGGCGGCTCGACCACGAGACGGCGTGACCAACGTCCTGACCTCGTATGGCTAGCCGTGGACATCGAAGAAGGCCTGTGCGGGAGCTGACCGCAGCGGTGCGGTGGCCGGACGAGGAGTCGCCGTGGATCCGCCCCGTGGTGCCGGAGACCTGCCCGCGGCACCGCTTCGCCCCAGGCCGGGTGCGGATCTGGGACGGCGAGGCCTACCGGGCGGTGGAGCGCGACGCCGAGCCCGAGCGGTAGGCGGCCGCGGTGTATCCGGGACCGGACGCCGCCACCGTCACCCAGGTCACCGACGGGCTGCCCGCGCCGGCCCGGGCCGACTGATCACCATCCACGCCGTCGAGGAGGTGCCGTGGGCGTGAGTGGAACAGACCCGGCCCGGCAGGCGGACCGCCACCCCCTGGGGGCGCCTCGGCCATGTCGCTCTCACGGTCGCCGCCGACAGGTGCTCGGCGTCGGGACGGGTGCAGGAACTGGGGGTGCTCCTGCCCGCCCGCGGCGCCGCCCCGTGCACGCCCTTCGACCGCATCCGCGACCGGCAGCCCCTGGAAACCGAAGGGTCCTTCCCCCGCCCATTGCAGCCCCTGACCGGCACCGCAGGCGGGCACCTGCTGTTCGCCCTCCGGGCGCCGCTGCCCGAGGTCCACATCACCACCGAGACCGGCGACGGAGGCGGGGTGACCGCGTGGCTGCACGACGGCCACGCCTCCTGGGCCGCAACCCAGCGGCCCAGGACGACGGCCCCGCTCCTGCGCCCGGCGCGTAGGTGCCGGTTACCGGGGGCAGGGCTCGCCATCCGGTCTGGGGGCGGGATCGGGGGCGGGCTGCCAGGGCGGCCGGGTGGGGAGGCGCCGCTGTGCGGACCGGGCCCCGAGGGGAGGGCCTGCGGTGCCCGGGCGGGCACCCGCAGGCACCGCCGTCGGCCGGCTCGCGAGGGGATTTCGTTGAAACGCTGCGCTGAAGCTGGTTGATGGTTGAAAATTCATTCAAAGCTTCGTCCCACCTGAGCTCTGATCAGGAAGGAACCGCAGCACTATGAAGAGCCGACCCAAGAAACTGGCGCTGGGCGCCATGACGGCCGTCGCGGTGAGCGTCGCGCTCCCGGCATCCCCCGCCTTCGCCACCGACGAGATCGACTGCGGCGCCGGCACGGATTCTGTGAGGGTGACGTATCTGGAGAACGGCACGGAGCACGCCCGGTGCTGGACCGGCCCCGGCAACGTCCCGCTCGAACAGGGCGGTGTCACTTCCTTCTCCTCGGGCGCCCACGAGGTGGTCGTCTTCTGGAGGACGAACCTGGGATGGGACGTCGCAGTGCTCCCGCCCCACACGTCGGCCCCCTTCACCGGCGCCGACACCTACCACGTCTACGGTTTCCACGTCAGGTAACCGCTGACGGCGGCCGGGCCGGGCCGGCCGTTCGCGACGCACACGGCGATGAGGGTGCTCACCGCCCGGCGGCCGGCGGAACTTCTCGTCCGGAACAGTCCGGGATCATCCGGCGCGGGGGCGGTGTACGCCCGGGGACGGTCACCGGAGGCGACCGGGCGACCGGTGCGGTGCCGCGCCGGAGAGCGCGTCCACCGGCCGCGTCCACCGGTTGTCGGACGAGCCGGCACCACCAGGGCCCGGCGATGACCGCTGTCGCTCCGCGGCAGGCCGAGTTTGCGGATGTCCGGCCCCGATGGCGCCGCCGCCCACCACGGCCGTGCCTACGTCCTGACCGCCCTGGCGCGGATGCGGGAGGAGAGGAGGCCAGGAAGAGCAGCACCGCCGGCTCGCGATGCCGAACGCGTACAGGGGAAAGACGCGGCACTGCCGGGGCGGCCCAGCTCTTCGGGCTACCCCGGCAGGTGGGTGACCGGGACGGCGGGGTCCTGCTCACGTCATCGGCGCAGGTGTTCGCGGTAGGGGTCTACCGGGGTGGGCCGGTACGTGGGAGCGCGGACGAGGCGCTCGGCCGCCACCGGTGGTTCGTTCGCGCGGTGTTCCCCCGGTGTGGTGGTCTCCCCCACCGGCGCCGATCTCCGTCCGGCGCCCGACGGGGTCAGTGTGACGGCCGGTGGTTCGTACGACGCATGGCCACGCAGAAACCGTTCAGGTAGCTCTGGACGTGGTCGATCGCCCACTCGGTCCCTTCGCAGAAGGCATCCAGCCCGTCCCGGGACGCGAAGCAGTAGTCGAACCAGTGCGACCGGACATCCCCGTAGGCCAGTCGGATCCGGAAAGAACAGATCCCACTCACCGCGGTCCGCTCCGCGGCCTTTTCCCGTATCTCCTCGCTGAGGAACTCCGTGTTGCCCACAGTTCCCAGGATCACCGCCTCTGGTGAGGCGGCCCTTGAGATCCTCTCCAGCACGGTGCGTCCGTTCTTGGACGGATCGAGCAGCGCGATGTTGTGGCCCATCATGAGGAAGCAGTCGTACGGGCCGCCCGGCAGATCACCCGAGAGCACATCGTGGAGGCGCGCGTTGCGCAGGCCGCGACGCCGGGCGACCTTCAGACAGGCCTCGGAGTAGTCGATGCCGGTCACGCCGTCGACGGCGTCCTGCTCTTGGAGCTCGATCGAGTACTGGCCGACGCCGACGCCGATGTCGAGGATTCTTCCGCGGGCCCGGGAGAGTAGCGAGACCTCCTCGGTCGGCCAGTCGCCCGTGGTCTGGAAGTAGTGCGAGACGTCCTGCTTGAACGTTCCGCCACCGCGGAATTCGACGAACAGCGGAGTGTGCGCATGTCCGTCGCGGTCGTAGTCGCGGCATGCGAGCCCGAACGCGTCGTTCGACTCGTCCACGTGTGTCATGGGTGATGCGACCCGCTTTCCGAATCAGTGGTGGGGGCAGTCGGGATCGATGCCGAAATCGATCCAGCGGGGCGTCAGGGCGTCGGTGCTGATGTCGCCGACGACACCGCGCAGTTCACGCACGCCGATCCCTGTGATGATCTTCAGGGCCTCGTGCACGTGGTGTGTCGAGACGATGCTCGTCACACCGCCGACCGCGTTCGGGGGATGCCGGTTCGGCATGAGATCGACGTAAGCTCCGGTATCGCCCTGCCGTGCGAACGCGGTCCAGCACCGGAAGCACGGATCCCGTCCGTCGACGTAGGAGAGCCCGATCCTCCCGTCGTGCCCCGCGTAGCCGCCGCCCGTGATGACAGGGACCTGGGCGGTGAAGCACTTGCGCGTCAGCATGAGGGAGAACGCCTCGCTGTTCGGCTCGTCACCGCATCCGAGCACGCAGTCCGAGCCGCGCAACTCCTCGATGTCGGATGATTCGTCGATGAAGTGCTCACGTGCCCGGATGTCCGTCTTCGGGAACAGGGCACGGAGATTGTCGGCCACGGCGGCCACCTTGGGGCGGCCGGCATCGCTTGCCGCGCAAAGAGGCTGGTAGGCGGCGTTCCTCGCCTCCACGACGTCGGCGTCGTGCAGCACGATATGCCCGATGCCGTTGGCGGCCGCATGCCACGCCGTCCACGATCCCAGGCCGCCGACGCCGACGATGTCGATCCTGGCGTTCCCGAGCGCCTCGACCGCCGCGATCGCCTCCGCCATGGAGGCCGACCGGGAAGCGTAGAGATCGGCCCGAGCGCGGTCGACCTCGTCGAAGTGCGCGGGGAAGTCCTCCTCCACCCACATCAGCACACGGTCTTGGACGAGCGCCTCCAGAGCGCCCCGCACGGTCTTCGGGGCCAAAGGACTCGACATCTCGAACACCTCTGAAAGCGGCACCGTGTCGACACATTCGAACAGGAGCCTCTCCAGCCATGCAGAGTGCTTGTAGATCCGCCAAGATCTGTCGGAGACCGCTCCGAAAGCGAAGGAACCGTCCCGCGTGCGGCGGTTCACCCGCACCTCGGGGCGGAGCCGCACCCCCCAGGGGTCCGCCATCGTCCCGCCTTTCCGGATACCGACCGGTGCCGCCGCGGCCTTCCGCGGCGGCACCGGGTGAGACCGACTCAGCCGGTGAAGATGTTGGTGTCCACGAAGCTCTCCTTTTCGACCTCTTCGAGCTTCTCCACCAGAACCGTCTCTTCCGCGTCCATGCTGCCTCCCCTCGTGGTCGGACGTGGGGCAGAAGATAGAGCGTCCATCAATGACCGACCAGTACCGCAACCACACTTTGCGATATCCGCCGTCGAGAGGGTGAGCCACGTGGCGCTTCGCCGTACGGCATGGTGGATGGCTGGGGACGTCGATCCGTCACGGGTATTCCCTGATGAGGGGCCATCTCATGTGGGCTCGTGGTCTTGGGTATGACGATCGTGGAGCGGTTGGTCCCGGAGAGGTCGTAGGAGCTGTTCCAGCGGGTGGTGCCGTCAGCGCCACCGCGTCCGGATGGGCCGGGCACTCGCTGTCCGGGTGCGGACAGCGATCCAACAGGAAGAGGATGCGCACAGCATCCTGAAATCGGCTCACCCCCCGTGTCCGTACCTGAACGCCCTCCGAGGTCGTACGCCCCCGTCGATCTCGCTTGGAACCTCCAACAGGGTGATCATCGGTGTAGGCCGATCAACTTCGACGCTGCGTCGATCACGCTGGAGGTTGAGGTGGCGCGGCATCGGGGCCGGTGGAAGGTAAATGCGTCGACAGTGCCCCTCGGCACCCGGCAAAGTGGCCGTCTGTGACGAGCAGTGAACTGTGGACCCGTGCGACCGCCGACCGCTACGACGCCGAAGAGGTCGAGATGTCCTCGCCCGCCGTTCTCGGGCCGACCCTCGCCTTCCTCACCGAACTCGCCGGTGACGGCCGGGCGCTGGAGTTCGCCATCGGAACCGGACGGGTCGGCGTCCCGCTCCGGGAGCGCGGCGTGCCGGTGGCGGGCATCGAACTGTCCGAGCACATGGCGGCGGTCCTGCGACGCAAGATCGGCGAGGAAGAGCTGCCGGTCGTCATCGGGGACATGGCCACGACCGTCGTCCCCGGCGAGTTCACGCTGGTCTACCTCGTCTACAACACCATCACGAACCTGCTCACACAGGACGAGCAGGTCGAGTGCTTCCGCAACGCGGCACGTCATCTGCGGCCCGGAGGCCGCTTCGTCATCGAGCTGGGCGTGCCGCCGCTGCGGTTCCTTCCGCCCGGGCAGATCGCGGTCCCGTTCGACGTCTCCGAGCGGCACCTCGGCTTCGACACCTTCGACCTGGTCGAGCAGATCCTCGTCTCGCACCACTTCACCCGCGACGACGACGGCCGCTACCGCCGCGGCAACTCCCGGCACCGGTACGCCTGGCCCGCGGAGCTCGACCTGATGGCGCGGATCGCCGGACTCGAACTGGAGCGGCGCGTCGCGGACTGGGACGGGCGCCGTTCACCCAGGACTCAGCGAAGCACATTTCCGTGTGGCGCAAGCCGATCTGAGATCGGGCCACCGGGCCGTCAACGTAAGCCGTGCCCGTCCTGGAGCTCCTATCGGGAGTTCAGGCGTCGCCGGCAGATCAGCGCATCCGAGGGTGAGGAAGGCTTCACGGAGGCCGTTGCGTCCCTCCCAGTAGGACGGGCAGCAAGCATCATCTGATCACCGACGGCACCGAGATCCCGCTCGCCTGCACGCTCACCGGTGGCAACCGCGGCCATATCACCCAGCTCATCCCGCTGCTGGAGGCGCTGCCGCCGGTGCGCGGCGGGCGTGGAAGACCCCGTCGGCAGCCGGATGTGGTGCTCGCCGACCGCGGCTACGACCACGGCAGGCATCGGCGCCCGATGCGCGAACTGGGTATCGAGCCGGTGATTGCACGTCGCGGCACCCGACATGGCTCCGGCCTGGGCACCCGAAGACGGTTTGTCGAGCGCGCGTTCACGCTGCTGCACCACTTCCGCCGGCTGCGGATCCGCTGGGAGCTCCGCGCCGACGTCCGCGAAGCCCTCCTTGCCTTGGGGTGTGCATTGACCTGCCGGCGACACCTGGCGGCATGGGTCAGGAGAGGGTCTCGCCCTCGCGCAGCAGCCACTCCCTGACGCTGGGCGCGCTGTCCAGGAGCCGCCCGACCTCCATTCCCCCGTCGCGCGAGGTCACCCTCGGCAGTGAGGCGAAGTCGCCGGGAAGCACGTCCAGCAGGCCCCTGACGCGTTCCCCGGTGCACAGGGCAATCAGCAGCTCGCACCGCAGGTGAGCGGGGACCTCCGGGCGGTGAGGCAGGTCGTGCCACAGGGCTGGCCACAGGTGGTGGACTCCGGCGGGAGCGGCGTTCGCCGCCACCCACGCGGGGTCTAGACGTTGACTGAGACCGAGGTCGAGGGCTCGCTCCTGCAACCCCAGCAGCGAGGCCGTGGCCATGGCCTTGAGCTCACGAGGCAGCGGCCGGTCCGAGTTCATGGACTCATGCTCCCGCAGTTTCCCGACAACGACGCAGCAGGTCAGGTGCGGCATTCCGTCAGAAGTCCTTGCATCGCCCCGGTGGACGAGTAGCACGAATCATGACTCCCGTGTAAGTGATCCAGCACGAACCGCGGTCGTAGCCGTGTTGGCCGCAGCACGGCGGCCGCGGCCGACCCGCAGTCCGGACGACCGTACCCCGATCCCCGGTCCCCGGCCGCGTTCGCGCCGCCCATCCCGCCTGCTGCCGGTATGGCCACCACGGCCGGTAGCCCACCCGTCCTCGCCGACCTGGCACGGCCGACCGTCCCGGTGGGCGGGGTCATCCGCGGGTGGCCCAGAAACGCAGAAGCGACCGGGCGACTGCGCGGGGGCGGTGGAGCTGTACCAGGTGTCCCGCCTCGGGGACGACCGTGAGCTCGGCGCCGAATCTGCCGGCGGCGTCGGTGAATGCCTGTGCCGGGAACAGGGTGTCCTTCGAACCCCGTACGAGCAGGGTGGGCGTCAGCGGCTCGGGGTGGCCGTCCGATTCCAGGGCTGCCGCCCAGGCGCGGGTGAGGCCCAAGTAGTGGGCGGCTCGCGTGGTCGTGAGGCGCGCCCGGGCGACGGCCTGGTAGGCGGGGTCCGGGGCTTCGTCGGGCCGGGTGAGGTCCGCGATGCCGGTGACCAGCCGCACCGTGCGGTTCGGCCCCAGGCGCCGGCCGAGGGCCGCTCCGGTGCGGAGGCGGCGGGCCAGGGCGCCATCACGGTCCAGGTGCCAGCCCACGGCGGTCAGGCTGAGTACCGATGTGGTGGCCAGAGCGGCGGCGCGGGCCACATGGGCCCCCATGCACAGGCCGACGAGATGCACCGCGCGCGGGTGGGCGACCTGGGACAGGACGGCCTGGAGGTCGGCCGCCAGGTGGTCCAGGCTGTAGTCGCCCGGATCCGTGGGGCCATCGGATTCGTGCTGTCCGCGGTGGTCGTAGGCGTAGGTGTGGTGTCCTGCCGTAGCGAGCTCGGGCATCAGCGGGAGGAAGTCCTCCTTCGAGCCGTACAGGCCGCCGACCAGGACGACGCAGGAGCCGCGGTCGGCTCCTGCCGGTGGAGCGCAGTGCACGGCGGCCAGGGAGCCGGAAGGGGTCGTGTACGTGTGCCGGCGGAGGTTCGGGGGCATCAAGGGCGTTCGCCTTTCGGCAGCTCGGGACCCGGTGCCGGCGCGGCATGGCGGGCGGAGGGGAGCTGGGGTTCGGTTGTACGGCTGGGTGCGCCGCGGGGAATCCGGCGGGCGGGCACGCCTCCTTCCACGGCCGTGCAGCCGAAGGTCCACCAGTTCGCTCGTCCGGCCACGGCCATGACGGCCGGAACGAGCAGGCCGCGGATGACCGTGGCGTCGAGTACCACGGCCAGTGCGAGCCCGACACCGATGACCTTCAGGAGCACGAGGTCGGATGTTGCGAGGGCGGCCATGACCGTGGCGAAGATGACGGCCGCCCAGGTGAACAGTCCGGCGGTGCGGTCCAGACCCGCGACGACGGCGTGTGCGGTGCTGGGAACGCGCCGGTACTCCTCGCAGATGCGGGCCAGCAGGAAAACCTCGTAGTCCATGGAGAGGCCGAAGGCGATGCAGAAGATCAGTACCGGCATCTGGATGTCGGTGGTGCCCGTCGCCGTGAAGCCGCCCAGCAGTCCGGCGAGATGACCGTCCTGGAACACGAACACCAACGCGCCGAACGTCGCGCTGAGGCTCAGCGCGTTCAGCAGGACCGCCTTCAGGGCCAGTACCGGGCGGCGGGTGAGTGCCAGGACCAGGACCGTCATGGCCGCCACGATCAGTGCGCAGGCCTGCCAGAGGCGGTCGGCGATCGACTGGTGCATGTCGGCCAGTACCGCGCCCGGGCCGCCGACCAGGGCCGGGCCCGGGGCGGGAAGGGCTCGCACGGCCAGCGCCACGCGGCGCGCCTGGGCGCTGAAGGGTTCGCAGTCGGTCGTCACCGACAGCCATGCCCCCCGCCGGTCGGCGTATGACGCCGAGGCCGGGCCTGTTCCCCGGACACGGCTGCCCTTCTCGTACGAGCCTGTCGCGGTCTCCACCCGGCGCACTCGCGGCACCGCGGAGACGGCGCGCGCGTAGCGGTCCAGGCGGTCGGCTGCCGTGGCCGGGTCGAAACCGGGGAGCATCACCGTCGTCGGGCTCGCGACGCCACCGTCGGTGAAGTCCTGGCGGAGCGCCTGGCCGCTCCGGCCGATCTCCGAGGTGACCGGGAAGAGACGGTCGTCGAACATCCCGAACTCCACGCGGGTGAAGGGGCTCGCCATCACCGCGAGCCCTGCGGCCAGTGCCAGCGAAACGACGGCCGGGCGGCGCATGACGAGCGCCGCGATGCGTCCCCAGGCGCCGCGCTCCGTGCCTGTCGGCCCGTCCGCGCCCCTCGGCATGTCCTGGCCGTTCGTGCCGGCACGGGCCATGGTGCCCGCACGCGTGGCCCGTCCGCGGCGCAGTGGGGCGAAGAGATCGAACCGATCGGTTCGCCGTCCCAGGAGGCACAGCACCGCGGGCAGCACGAGCAGGCTCAGTGCGGCCGCCGATACCGTGACCGTGATGCCGCCCAAGGCGATCGACCTGAGGATGGGCAGGGGGAAGATGAACAGTGCCGCCAGCGACGTCGCCACGGTCGCCGCGGAGAAGGCCACCGCCCGGCCGGCCGTGGACAGCGTCGCCTGCAGCGAGTCTTCCACCGAACGCCCGTTGTCCAGCTCCTCCCGGAAGCGGCTGATGATGAAGAGGCTGTAGTCGACGGCGAGGGCGAAGCCCAAGGCGTAGCTGATGCTGCTCGCGAACACCGACACCGGCGTGAACACCGTGGCGAGCCGCAGCACGGCTGCCGTGGCCGTCACCGCCAGGGCGCCCACCAGCACCGGAAGCACAGCGGCGACGGCGGAGCGGAAGGCGAACAGCAGCATCAGTGCCGTCACCGGCAGCGCCAGCAGTTCCGCGAAGACCCGGTCCTTCTCCACCTGTCTGCCCACCTGCGCGCGCAGTGCCGCCTCTCCCGTGGCCGAGACGGTCAGCTCGCCCTGGCGGCCCGTCACCTGTGGCACCAGACGATCGGCGACCCGCGTGGTGTGGGCGTCCTCGCCGTCCAGCTGCACGAGGATCAGGGCGCTGCGTCCGTCGCGGGAGCGCAGCGCCGCGGACGTGGTCGACCAGTAGGACCGAACCGACGCGACGGCCGGGTCCGCCCGGAGCCTTGCCTCCACACGCCGCGCAGCTGCCGCCGATCCGGGATCGTCCACCGTCAGGCGTGCGCGGGCGATCAGGACGACGTCCGGCACGGCCGACCCGAAGTCCCGCTCCAGGACACGCTTGGCACGCATGGACTCTGCCGACGCGGGTGCCTCACCGCCGGCCGTCAGGTGCTCGTGCGCGGACCCGCCCCACCAGACAGCAGCAAGGGCGACGCACAGGGTCGCCACCAGCACCGCCCACCGCCGGCGCAGCACGAGAGCGGAAAGCCGCCCGTCCAGCGCCTCCTTCCGGGCCTTCACCACCGCGCCGGGCCGGAAACGGCGCCCGTCCGCCTGCCGACCGGAGCCGCGCACCTGCGGACGGGCTCGTGCCGAAGGCTTTGTACGGCCGTTGCGTGGGCCCGTCTCCCGGAGGAGCCTTGGTGGGCCGCGATGCGTCGGCGGCTGGGGATGGTGGTGGAGCGCATGCTCATCAGGTCCCATCGGATCGGTCGCCGGCTGTCCCCGGGCGGCTTCAAGGCCCGGCCGGCGGGACGAGGTCGTGCCCCATGGCCAACGACGTCGCCGCGATCCTGGATACGGGTGGTCACCATCGGTGCGCGGTGACGATCGGCAGTGGTGACCGTGAGCGAAGCACCCCACGGCGGGCGATCCGTCCGGGTGCCGTGCCGTCCGGGGCACGCGGCGCGTTAGGCACCGGGGTGGGTCCAGTCCCTGCTCCTGGGCTACGACAGAGAGATAGGACCAGCAATGAGCCATGACGCTGTTCGCTCACACATCGCCGTCTTCAACGTGCCGATGGCTGGGCATGTGCTGCCCACCTTGGCGGTGGTGCGACAGCTCGTACTGCGGGGCCACCGGGTGAGTTACGCGGTGACTGCGGAGTTCGGCGATCAGGTGCGGGCCGTGGGAGCGGACCCCGTCCTCTACGCCGTACCCTCCGCCGGTGAAGCTCCGGAGGACCTCGCCGTGGGAGTGGCCCAGGCGGTGGAAGTGAACCGTGCCGCGGCGCCGCAACTGGAGCCGGCCTTCGCCGACGACCGCCCCGACCTTGTGCTGTACGACGTCTACGCGTGGGCGGGGCCCATGCTCGCCGCTCGCTGGGGTGTGCCGGCCGTTCTGCTCTCGCCCAGCCACCTGCCGTACGACGGGGTGCTGGGCGAGATGTTCGGCGTGGACGACCTCACGCGGATGCCGGGCTTCGCCGACCTCGAGCGTGCGTTCACCGCCTACGGCGTCCCCGGCGGTGCGCGCGCCATGACGCTGGCTCCGCCGCACGCGATCGCCTTCCTCCCGCGCACCTTCCAGCGGCGGCCGGAGACGGTACGGGCGGCCGAGGCCCACTGGGTGGGCCCCGCGCTCGGCGACCGCTCCTTCCAGGGCAGCTGGCGCGCCCCCGACAGCGGCCGGCCCGTGGTGTACGTGTCCTTGGGCTCGCAGTACAACGACCGCCCGGAGTTCTACCGTACGTGTGCGGAGGCCCTCGCCGGCCTCGGAGTCCACGTGGTGATGAGCGTCGGTGCCGAGGTGGCGCAGGCGGGTGTCGGAGAGCTGCCCGAGGGATTCGAGGTGCACGCCGCCGTTCCCCAACTCGACGTCCTTGCCGCGTCCTCGGTGTTCGTCACTCACGGCGGCATGGGCAGCGTCATGGAGGCGGCCGCCCTCGGGGTTCCCCTGGTAGTGGTTCCGCAGATGGCCGAGCAGCGGGTCAACGCCGAGCGTGTGCAGGCCCTGGGCGTGGGCGTGCACCTGCCGCGGGAGCAGGCGACCGGCGAGGCGCTGCGAGACGCGGTACGCGCGGTGAGGGACGACCCGCGGGTACGTGCCGCACTGGCGACACTGGGCCAGGACATCAGCCGGGCGGGCGGGAGCTCCGCAGCCGCGGACATCGTGGAAAAAATCCTGGCCAACCGGTCGATGACGCCCTGACCCGACGCGGCACCACTCCACCGGCAGCAATCCGGCACCTCGCACCGAGGAGACCACGGTCGAGCGCGAGGCGGCGGAGCCGGTGGTGCTGAAGCCGGGCGTGCGGGTCTCGAACACCAAGACCCGGCGCGGCGAACTCGACCGAGAGCAGCGGAACGTGCTGCGGGAGCCGGGCGTCGGCTGGGTGTGATCGCCGCTGTTGGCCAGGGCGCCGGCCTGTACGAGACCCCGGGGCCGTGATGGTTCCGGAGTCTCGTACGTGCGGGGCTGCAACGCGGTGGCGCAACACAGGCCAGGAAAGCCGGAGGCCGGCCTAAAGTTGCAGGTCAGAGGTGCGGTACGGTCTTACCGCCCTCCCGGTGAGAGCGAGGGCCGCCGCAGCGACGGAGGTGGACATCCTTTTTGTGATCACGAGGGAGGGGTGCCCCCGGTGCCGCGTGCGAACGGCCGGCTGGCCGCCCGCGCGCAGGAGCCGCGAAGCCCCGCGGCGGTCTTCGGCTACACGTACGAGCCGGGCCCGGCCTTCCGCTCCGTCGGAGGACCGGGCCCGTGCCGCGTGCCGACCCCGGTCGAGTTGGTCGGCCAGGCGGCTCCGCACGGGCCCACCGTCATGATCATTGAGCCGTTGGAGACCATGCTCACCACGACGCGAAGCCCCCCGCTGCGGCTGAGCCGCCCGACGTCCCGACGGGTCAGTCGATTGCGTAGGCGACCGTCGGGCCGTACTGGTAGCTGTTGAAGGTGCCACTCGTGGCACCGACCCGGAAGGAGATGGTGTCGCCCGGGTGGTCGCGGGTGCTCCAGAAAGAGATTTCCTTGGGGGTCTCGTCGCACCGCGCTTCGAACTCGAACCGGTGGTTCTCGCGGCTGGCCCACACCTGGAGCTTGACGTACTGGTTGGTCAGCGTGTTGTCCGGGCAGTACGCATCGAGCGTGCCCTTCACGCCGAACGTCCTCCTCGGATCCAGGTTCGGTGCTGCCACGGGCTGGACGCTCCCGTTGAAGCGCACGTCGTACTGGGTGTATCCCAGGGTGTCCCTGTCGATGTAGGCAACGTGCACTTCGCGGACCGCCGCATGGGCTGCGGGCGCTGACAGAACCTGCGGAAGGACGAGAGCCCCGAGCGCTGCCGAGACTCCCGCCACCTTGCGCACGAGACGGCGCCAGCGGGGTCGGGCAACCGCCGCGTCTGCGGCCGGCAGGTCCGCGTGGTGAGCCACCGTGCTGCTGAACATGCTGCTCCTCGATGGTGTCGGGCGACAGCGCCCGGGACGGTTCACATCACGCAGTATGTGCGTGCATCAAGGCATTTGGCCGTTGAGTCTTGCTACACCACCCGTTAGCGGTACGCGGATCTGCCGGGTAGCCGGGAGCGTGCGCTGACGACCACAACGCTGACAGCGCCCGGAAGCCCGGCCGTGGCCGACCGCGCCCGCCACAACGGCCCCCCTCTGGGGAACTGGCTTCTGCGCCGGCCTCGTCACGGACCGCCGACGGACGCATCGAGCCCTTCTGGATCACCGCGCTCAACGCCCTCGACCCCCACTGGGATCTGCCCCGGCCCCTCGCCCGGCAACGCGCTCACCATCGGGCCCACGCCGCCGACAGCGGCCCCCTGACCAGGACCGAACGCCAACGGCCCGGAGCCCGGCGCCGCCGAGGGGCCGTCCCCGCGCGTACGGGGACGGCCCCTCGGCCTGGTCGAACTGGCCAACGAGGAGAGGCCACCCCCGCGGGCGCGAGGAGCAGGACGGGGGCTGGACTCGGCGAGGCGACTGCCGGCTGAGCCAGGGCGTCCACCGTGCGAGACGTTTCACCTCCCCGGCTCCAGGCGTCTTGGAAGGCGTCGTGGATCCAGAGCGCTTTACCGAGTTCTTCCTGCGCCGGACCGGTGGAGGACCGCCGACCCCACCGACCGGACACCCTCGGCGTGCGTGCGGCCGGGCGAGGACGCCCTGGCCGGGATCGTCGAGGAGTCGGCCGGGGAGGAGGCGGCCTCCCGGGGCGCCGCGGTCAGGAGAGCAACTCGATGTAGCCGTCGGTGCCGTGGACGCGGATCCGCTGCCCGTCCTGGATCAGGCGGGTGGCCTGTTCCACGCCCACGACCGTCGGCAGGCCGTACTCCCGGGCGATGACCGCGCCATGGGTCATCAGGCCGCCCACCTCCGTCACCAGGCCCGCGATGCCGACGAACAGGGGCGACCAGCTGGGGTCCGTGTAGGCCGTGACCAGGATGTCGCCCGCCCCGAGGTCGGCCTCAGCCACATCGTGGACGACGCGGGCCCTCCCTTCGACGGTCCCGGCGGAGACCGGCAGGCCGACCAGGGCCCCGGCCGGCACGTCGTCGCGTCGGTACGCCCCGTTGACGGCCTCACCGTCCGAGGTGAGCACCCGGGGCGGGGTCAGCGCCTGGTACGCACGGAACGCGTCCTTGCGCTGCCGGATCAGCTCGGCGTCCGCCCGGTGCGAGCGCGCGGCCTCGTGCAGTTCCTGGAAGGTGAGGTAGAAGGCGTCCTCCTTCTCGGCGAGCACGTCGGCCCGCACGAGCCGTTCGGCCTCGGCTAGCAGGGCCCGCTTGTAGACGAAGTAGCGGCTGACGATGCCGTACTTCGGGTACTCCCGGTACCCGATGAAGGTGCGCACCCGGTCGATCATCCGCTTGGTCTCGTCGGCCTTCCGCTCCCCGTCCGGCAGGGCCCGCAGGCGGGACAGGACGTCCTGTTCCTTCCGCAGCGCCTTCTGCCGGCCTTCCTCGAAACGCCGTGCGGCGGCGCCCGGCTCGAAGTTGCGGACGTTGTCGAGGATCGCGGGCACGAGGGCGGCGGGCTGTTCCCGCCAGCGCGGCCTGGTGATGTCGATCTCGCCGACGCAGCGCATCCCGTAGCGATCGAGGTAGGCCTCGATGGCGTCGCGCGCTTCGGGTCCGCCCGGGAGCTTCGCCAGGTCATCGAGGAAGTCGTCGTCCTCGACGCCCCGCAGGAACGCCACCACCTCCGGATGCGGGCGGACGGCGTCCGCGACGTCCATCAGCGCCAGTCCCATCTCCGAGGTGACGTTGCCGGGGGCGGACAGCGTGAGCGTGTCGGCCGCGTTCTTCTCCCCCAGCCAGTCCCGCAAGTGGTCGTTGAGCCACCAGGTGGCCTCCATGCCCGCCATGATCACCTGCATGCTCAGCGGATCACCGAGGGCGCGTTTGTGGTCCTCGAAGGCCTCCAGCAGGAAGTCGAACAGCTCCGGTCCGGTCTTCGCGCGGATGTCGCGCTCCAGCGCGGCGACGGACGCCCGGCTGCGCTCGACCAGTTCGGTGACGAGGGCCGGATCGGTGTCGATCGGGGCGGGGACGCCGCCGGCCGGTGGCCCGCCGGGTTCCGTGTCGGGGAGCGACGGGACGAAGTCGCCGCGGTCGAGGAGCGTCTGCAGCGCGTCCGTGATCAGCGGGTCGCTTCGCCCCATCATGTCCAGGAGGGCGGCGCGGCTCGCGGGTGCGGCCAGGCGCGGGGTGACGTCCACGAACAGCCGCCCGCCGGCCTCCTGCATGGGGACCATGGCCGTCATCCGCCACAGTGAGAGGCCGAGGGGCTTCATGGCGTCGGTCATCATCTGCTGGTGCCCGACGGAGACGTAGACGCGGTTCTGCCGGTCGTCGGTCTCGGGGACGGGGAACAGCGTGGTGATGGGCCGGCTCTGCACGATGTGGAAGTCGTCGCCGTCCAGGCACCATTCGATGTCCTGGGGGCGGCCGAAGTGCGCTTCGATCCGCCGCCCGAGCCGTACGAGCCGCACCACCTGATCATCCGTCAGCGCCGGCTGTTCCCGCCGCCGCGCGTCGACGGCGACGTCCCGCGTGCCGCCGGCCGGCAGGGCGTGGACGGCGCGCTGTTTGGCGACGATCGTCTTGTCGACGATCTCGCCGTCCCGCACCCTGAAGACGTCCGGGTTCACCAGTCCGGAGACCAGGGCCTCGCCGAGGCCGAACCCGGCGTCCACGGTGGCGGTCTTCCGGTGGCCCGTGACGGGGTCGGCCGTGAACAGGATGCCGGACGCCTCCGGGAGGACCATCCGCTGCACGACCACGGCCATGCGGACGGTGCGGTGGTCGATGCCCTTCCTGAGCCGGTAGGTGACGGCCCGTTCGGTGAACAGCGAGGCCCAGCACCGGCTCACGTGCTCCAGGATCGCCGCCGATCCCACGACGTTCAGGTAGGTGTCCTGCTGGCCGGCGAAGGAGGCCGTCGGCAGGTCCTCCGCCGTCGCGCTGGAGCGGACGGCGTAGGCGGCCCGCTCGCCGAACCGGGCGAGGGCGCGGGTGATCGCCTCCGCGACGTCGCCCGGGACGGCGGCTCCCTCGACGGCACGGCGGAGCCGCGCGCCGAGCGTGCGGATCGCCTCCCGGTCGTCCGGGTCGACCCGCGCCAGCTCGTCGAGCTGCTCGTCGATCGACGGCACGCGCGCCACGACCCGCCGGAAGGCGTCCGTCGTCACGCAGAAGCCGGCCGGCACCCGGATGCCCTCGATCCGCGACAACTCACCCAGGTGCGCCGCCTTGCCGCCGACGACCGCGACCTGGGTCCCGGTGACCTCTCCGAGGTCCACCACGTACTGCTCGTTCATCGCGCCGCCTCCCGGGACCACCGCACCGCCGCTTCCCCACACGTCGACCACCGCACGCACACGTCGCGCCCCTCATTTCCGCAGGTTGTCGGGTATCGGCCGCCGATTCTCCGCCCTGACGGGGGCCTTGCGGCAAGCCCCCCGGTGCGCTATAAGTTGAGCATGGCAAGGGGAGTGCTCTCCTTGCCTTTCGTGTTTCTCGGCCCGGCCTGTCCAGCGGCGGTTCGGGATGACCAGGCCGGTGCCCCGGTAGCCACCGTCCGCGATCACCGTCGTCCGGCCGACGGCCGCTCCTCTTGGCTTTGATCATCCGGTGAGTCTTGTCCCGCCACGGATGCACGGAAAGGATCGTGGCATGTCCAGCGACCGTATGATGCGCATCCGCAGCGCGGAGTTCCAGGCCATGGCCGAGAGGGTCCTGCGGGTCACCGAGCTCACCTCCCGCCTGAACGTCCTGCCTTTCGAAGACGAGGCGGGCAAGGCGGAACTGTTCGAGCAGATCCTTGGCAAGCCGCTGCCGCCGGGAGCCACGATCTATCCGCCCTTCTTCACGGACCACGGCCTGAACCTCGACCTCGCCGAGCGCGTCTTCATCAACCAGAACTGCACATTCCTGGACTACGCCGGCATCCGGCTCGGCGAGCGCGTGATGATCGGACCGAAGGTCACGTTCATCACCAGCGGCCACCCGGTCGATCCCGAGGAGCGGCGCCTGTACCTCACCGGCGCACCCATCGACGTCGCGGAGAACGTGTGGATCGGTGCCGGTGCCACGATCCTGCCCGGCGTCAGCATCGGCCGTGACGCCGTGGTCGCCGCCGGCGCGGTCGTGGCCGATGACGTTCCGCCGGCAAGCTTGGTGACCGGCAGCAAGGCAACCGTGCACCGAAAGTGGTGACGGTCTCTTCGGGACCACGCCGAGCCCAACTGCGGGCAGCCGTAACCACATCAGGAGCCTGGAGGCCTTCCCCGAAGCGACTGGCTCCTGTCCAAGGTGCAAAAGACCCTTCGCTCGCTCCCCGACTCCTTGGAATCAATCATCCAGCGCCGGGCGTGCCGAGCGATCCACGCGCGAAGACGCCCGCTGAGCACGCTTCGTGCGGCATCGACTCCGGTTCCTGCGCGTCCGCATTCACACCCTGCCGCCTGAGGGCACCTGCCGGGCTGGACCGGTCGTGCAGGCCCGCCCCGCCCTGCGTCCGCCAGTGGCGGATCCACTTGTGCGCGGTGGTGCGGGAGACGCCCGTCTCGGCCGCGACATGCGCGACGGGGCGGCCGGATGCGACACGTCCGACCAGCAGCCGTCTGCCGTACACGGTCAGCCGGGCTTCTGCGGTGGGACACGAAGACCTTCCTGCGGCGCAGTCCTGCACAGCTCCACCACAGCGGAGGTTTTCGCCATGATCAGGGCCGGCCGGCACCCACCGGCACGGATGACCGGGGCCCATCGGGACCGCGCGCTGCGGCAGGCCGACATCGAAGTGCAACCGCAGTCCGAAGCAGCAGTCGTGAGCGCGCTCGTCGGCCCCCGGTGCGGCGTCCTCCGGCGCCGTGTCGGAGGACCGCCGCCTCGTTCGTGTGCGGGCGGGCCGACGGGCACCGGGCCGCTCCCGGCCGGACGTCCGCCGCCCGCCGCTCCCCGGCCGGCCCGGCACCCCGGCCGGTCAGAACTTGGGGTCGAGGAACCCGCCCCACGTCCAGGTGCCGGTGGACCGCACGTCCAGGTCCTCGGAGAGATACACCGTGTCCCAGTCGGGGTTGTCGGGGTTCAGCGATGTCGTCTGCACGTAGAAGCCGTCGTGCGGCCACAGGCAGTCCTCCCAGGTGTACACGCCAAGGCCGAGGTAGAGGTTGGCGCGTACGACGGTCTGCCGCGCCCCCATGACGTGGCCCCAGTCGTAGTGACCGGTTCCCAGGGTGATCCTGCGCGAGACGCAGGATCCCGCCATGCTGCTGTCGGGGTCGGACACCAGGTGCTGGGTCTTGGTGTTGTAGGCCGTCGGGTAGTCGGCCGGGGCCGCCGAGGCCGTGCCCGGCGCGCCGAGGAGGGCCGCGCCGACCAAGGCCATGACGGACAGCAAGCTGTGCCGGACACGCGTCACGATCGTTCCTTTCGAGGGGTACGAACCGGTGCTCCGGAGCCGCGGGACCCGGAGGGGCCCGTCCAGGCCCTCCGCTCCATCGACGAAGCGGTGCCGCCCGCGGTGTCACCGGCGGCTCGACCACTACAGCACCGCCGGGGTTGTTCAGCAGGTGCCTCGACTGTGCCGAACAACTCCTGCCCGGCCCGGCGGGGAGGGCTTCGAGCGCGCCGCCGGGGGGTCAGGGGGTGGGCGGTCACCAGAGTGCGGTCGAGTTCGGCGGTGATGTGCCAAGTGCCGTCGGGCTGGTCGGTGACCTCGGCGCGCTGGAGGACCGGAGTCAGCGGGCCGCCGGTTCTCCTCCGCCTAGGGGCCTCGGTGGGGCAGCAGGCGGCGAGGAGAAGGTGGCCGGCCTGGTCCGTCTCGATCCTGCTCGGGCCGGGCGAGACGGCCAAGACCAGCCTGATCATCAGACCCGGATGAACCCCCCACGACATCACGAATTCAACCTCAGTAGATCTCCCTGTCCCATGGCCATGTCGACGAGCCGACGCTGAACCGGTCACATGGTCCGCCAGGCGGCATTCAGCAGCTCACCGGCCGGGCAGCACGGGCGTTCTAGGATGCGCTGATGCAGCCCTTCACGCCGCCGCAGACACCGGCGAACGACTTCCGGCCCGGCCGTCACTGGTATGCCATAGCGGCCTCGATCGCCGTCGTACTGATCGTGTTGGGTGCGGTCATCGGTGTGTACCGGTTCTACGACGTGATCGACGCGGTGGACACCGACCACCACTTCGCCAACGGTGACACCGTCGCCCTGCGGCTCGATCCGGAGAGCGAGAAGGCGATCTGGATCAGGGACCGGGAATTCGGCCCGTCGGCCGCCCCGGAGTGCAGCATCACCGGGCCGGGCGACCCCGGTCTTACCGACCCGGGAATCGACGTGTTCCTCACCCGCGACGAGACCTGGAATCCGCTCCACACCATCGACGTGCCACGAGCAGGCGTCTACGAGGTCACCTGTTCGTCCCACGGGCTCTCCAAGTACGCCATCGGGGACTCCGGAGGCATTCTCGCGTTCGCGGGCTGGCTGGTACTGGCCATCGCTCTCCCCACCTTCGGGATCGGCATCTGCGCTGTCCTCGTCCTCGTCACCGCCGTCCGCCGCAGCCGCCATCGCAGGCGGCTGATCGCCGAACGCCACGGCTCCGGTGGTAGCCACCCCGCGCACCTCAGTCCGGGTCCGGTGCCGGTCGCGGCCGATAGTGAACACCGCCCTGCGCTCCGACGGAGCTGAACCCACCACGAAGACCACGGCTTACGGCTGTCGTGACTGATCGAAGATCGGGTTCGCGTCGCCCGCGACCTCTTCCACCGCCCCGGCATCGGCTGCATCGGCGGCCTGCCGCCGTGCACCTCGGACCCTGATCTGGGCAGCCCGGGACGCCCGGATCGTTCTGCGACGGGGAGGGGCCCTCCCCGCGCGTGCGGGGAGCAGCTCCGGGGAGACGGGCAGCATCGGGTGAGGGCGTGAACCTGTCGGTCGAGCAACCGTCCCTGGGTTGAGACGCGGGCGTACTCGACGAGCGCACCGCACACGGCGGGGACTGGGGCGAGAAGGTCGGCGGTGTCGCCTTCCGGAGGCGTCCGCACCTGCGAGATCGTACGGAAGAAGGTGCCTCGCAGGTTTTCGAGCATGCCGACTTTTGACACCGTTTCTCGCACACGATCCGGCATCGATCCGGCCGCGAGCCGCCGCTCGGCAACCTTGTTCAGGGATCGGTCGATTCGTCAACGCCATTGCCTTGCACAGGCCGCGGCGGCGCTTGGCGATGCGCGTCGAGAAGCGGAAACAGCCGGGTGACTGCAGCTACGGCCACGGCGTTGGGCGGGCGCGTGGCGGGGTGGTCTTCCCGGTTGCGGTAGCCGTCGAGGAGGCGGCGGATGGAAGTGGCGAGTTCGGCCGTTTCGGCCGGGGTGAGGTGGAGCACGGTGCTGAAGGACTCCTCCTGCCGCCACTCGGCCGGCGCCTGGTCCCGGTGGGACAGCCAGTGCTGGTAGCTCTCGTCCTCCAGGTCCCGGGTGAGGGTGGTGAATTCCTCGGGTTCTTCCTGCCCTGTGGGGTGGGGAGTGTCCCATCGCAGTCGCCAGGGCCGGGCTCGGCCTCCTCGGTGGGGGGCTTCTTCGATGAGGCCGTACCGGGCGAGCTGGCGCAGGTGGAAGGAGCACAGGCCGGAGCTGTGCCCGAGGCGGGCGGCGGCCTCGGTGGAGGTGAGGGTGCCGACTTCGGCAAGCAGGTCAAGCAGGGCGACACGCACGGGGTGGTCGGGCAGAAGCTGGCGGGCCCGGCTGTGCAGGGCCCTTGCGGCTTCAACTCGACGGTTTCCATCACTCATTTTGCAAAGTCTGCTACTTTGCAAAGTCCTTGGCAAGCGACGAGTCCTCCGCCATCGAAGTCCAGTGGCCGAGGAGCTGCACGGAAAGGGTTGATGGTTCGTGGCTGTTGGGTTCGGTGACACGGTGCCAGATCGCCGGGTCCGGGTGCAGGGCAAACCCGTCGAGTCCTACCCACGGCTCGCGCCGGAGGTGGAACGCGGTGCGGTTCGCAGGATCACCGTGGTCGGGGAGGAGATCCTGCGCCGCCGGTGCCGGGAGGTGACTGAGTTCGGCACGGTGGAGCTGGCGAGGCTGATCGACGACATGTTCGCCACCAACCAGGTCGCGGAGGGCGCTGGGCTGGCCGCCAACCAGGTGGATGTGGATCTGCAACTGTTCGTGTGGGACATCACGGACGAGTGGGGTGTGCGTCATGTCGGGCACATCGCCAACCCGGTTCTTGAGGAAGTGTCCGCCGACGGCCGCCGCCTGGTGGAGGAACCCGAGGGGTGCCTGTCCGTTCCAGGCCCCTACCGCGTGGTGCCCCGCCTCGACCGTGCGGTCGTCCGGGGCCTCGACAAGGACGGCAATCCTCTGGTGATCGAAGGCGGGGGGTACTTCGCCCGGTGCCTGCAGCACGAAATCGATCACCTGCACGGCCACCTGTATCTGGACCGGCTCGCGCAGAAGGAACGGAAAGCTGCGCTCCGGGAGATGCAGGACTCCCAGGGCAAGGTGTTCGCCCGGAGGGCCGCCGCGGCGAAGCGGCTCGGGAAGTGACCGGCGTTCTTCCAGACCCGGCTTTCGGTTCCGGCCCACCGCTCAGCGGCTGTGCGTCGTTCCCGTCTTCCTGCCGAGGGCGCCGAGCTGATCCTCCGTACCCGCACGGTAGTGCTGACGTAGTTCGTCACACTGTCCGACGAAGATCTTCCGGGCGAGACGGTGGCGAGCTCCGGTGACGTTGAGCTGGGCGCCGATCATGCGGCGGTGGCCCTCGTCGGAGACGAGCTGGAGCAGGCGCAGGCCGGGGCTGTGGGGTGCGGAAGGCGGCGGGTGGGCGGTGCTGGCTTGCCGGGCGGTTCCGGGGCCGGACGGGGGCTTGGCGGGTCGCTTCTGACCGGCAGGGGCTATCGACCGGATCTGCGGATCTGACGGCCCCGAGATCGGATGCTGGGCCATGATGGGGCGTCACCGTCTCGCTACGGGAGGACGCTGTGGGTGAGCACCGGAAGCCGGATCCGGACCCGTCGCAGGGCACGCCGCCGCCGGGGAACTCCGACGGCAAGGTACCCGACCCTCCCCCGCCCACCGGTACCCACCGGCGCTAGCCGTGGACATCGACGACAGGCTGCGGGAACTGGCCGCAACGGTGCGGTGGCCGGACGAGGAGTCGCCGTGGATCCGCCCCGCGGTGCTGGAGACCTGCCCGCGGCACCGCTTCGCCCCAGACCGGGTGTGGATCTGGGACGGGGACGCCTATCAGGTGGTGGAGCGCGACGCCGAGCCCGAGCGGTGGGCAGCCGCGGTGTATCCGGGACCGGACGCCGCCACCGTCACCCAGGTCACCGATGGACTCCCCTCCTCCAGCCTGTCGTGCGTGGCGGTGGTGACCGGCATGCTCGACTGCCTGTGGCTGGAGAACGGGCACCGGGTGCTGGAGCTGGGCTGCGGGACGGGCTGGAACGCCGCCCTGCTGGCCGCCCGCACCGGACCGGGCCGGGTCACCTCCGTCGAGGTCGACGCGTCCCTGGCCGCGGACGCCGAGGCGCGGCTGGCGGCGGCCGGCGCCCGGGTGGAGGTGCGGGTCGGGGACGGTACGGCCGGATGGGCGCAGGGCGGCCCGTACGACCGGGTGATCGCCACCTATGCGGTCGATGAGGTGCCGTGGGCGTGGGTGGAGCAGACGCGGCCCGGTGGGCGGATCGTCACCCCCTGGGGGCGACTGGGACACGTCGCCCTCACCGTCGCCGCCGACGGGCGCTCGGCGTCGGGGTGGATGCAGGGGCTGGGGATGTTCATGCCCGCCCGCGGCACCGGCCAGGGCGCCCCGTTCCACCGCATCCGCGACCAACACCCCCTGAAAGCCGAGGGACCTTTCCCCCGCTCCCTGGATGCCTTGGCCGGGCCGGAGGGCGGGCACCTGCTGTTCGCGCTGCGGGTGCTGCTGCCCGAGGTGCACATCACCACCGAGATCGGCGACGGAGGCGGGGTGACCGCGTGGCTGCACGACGGCCGCTCCTCCTGGGCCACCGTGGTCTCCCCTCCCGGCCCCGGTCCGGCGGCCGTGGCCTACCAGGGCGGACCCCGCCACCTGGCCGACGAGGTGCTGGGGGCCTGGACGGTGTGGGAGCGACGCGGCGCCCCGGGGCTGTACGACTTCGGCCTCACCCGCACACCAGAGGAGCAGTGGATCTGGAGCGGCGACCCGAGCGGCCCCCGCTGGCAGCCGCTGACACCCGCGGCGGTGTACTGACCTCGCGAGCGGCTGTCGTGGAGTTGCTGTGCCGGGCGCGGCGGGCCGTCCGCTGTGGCCTCGTGGCCGTGCGCCGGGTGTCACCGGAGGCGGGAAGGGGTCAGCCGGGCGTGCCGGACGGGTCGTCTGCCTGGTCCTCGATGAAGGCCACGGCCTCACGGCCCACCCCGAGCGTGCCGAGGAGGAGGTCCAGAGCCGCTTCGGCGTCGCGCTGCGAGCGGTTCAGCCACACGAACAGGCGGGGCTCCTCGTGGTGCACGAACCGGCTGAGGGCGAACTCCGCGCCCTGGATGCGGAACAGGGCCACGTCCACCTCGCCCAGTTCCTCCCAGGTGCGCTCCACTTCCAGGCGCAGCCGGGCCGCGACCGCCTCCAGCGGCGGCGTCAGCCCGGCGACGATCCGGTAGAAGCTCGCCGCGTACTGCCACGGGCTCACCTGGGAGACGGGGTTCTTCCCCACGTGGTACGGCGGGACGGTCGCGGGCTGCCAGTCAGGCTCCGGCCCCGGCACCCGAACCGCACCGGCGCCAGGTGCGGTCGCGGGCTCCCCTCCCCCGCCGGGCGCCGAGGGGGCGGCGTCCCGGTGCGGTCCCTGCTGGGCGGCGTGCCGCTGGCCGGCCAGGCGCTGCTCCCGGCCCGCCGGGGTACGCGCGGCCCCGGCCTCGTCCGGAGAAGGAACCCTCACCCGCCCCATGATGGGCCAGAGCTGCGGTTCCAGACCACTGATTCAGGCGCGATGGCCGCCTGCGCCTCCTTCCGGGCCAGCGGCCAGCGCGTGAAGGCGACCACCGACCAGGCGGTCGACCCGGTCGCCGTCGTGGTCGAGGGCCGGTGCACGGTCCGCGGGACCGCCGCAGCGGTCGAGTCCTGGCTTCGGTAGGCCACCCATGGGCCTGGCCGTCCGATGGGCGCTACGGACGGTGCGCCGTCGTCGGACCGGGCGGGGCATCAGGCCTCGGGGTTCAGCATCGCCGCCGCGGTGGCCAGGTCGGTCTCGGCGCCGGTGGTCAGCGCGTACAGGGCATACCCGATCGGGGAGGCGTCCCACAGGTGCTTCGCCTGGGCTGCCAGGCCGGGGTGGACGTGCCCGCCCGCCTGCTCGTACGCGGTGAGGGTGGCCCGCAGCATCTCCTCGCCCGCGGCGCCGTACTGGGCGGACAGGTCACGGGCGGGGTCGTCCACGCGGGCGGTGGTCCAGTCCAGGACCCCGGTGATCGCGCCCTCCTCGTCGAACAGCACGTGCGCGGGGTAGATCTCGCCGTGGGTCATCACGGTCTGCTCGGGCCAGCAGGCGTCGTCCTCGAGCCAGGCCTGCCAGGCCTCGGACAGGGCGGGGGAGACGGTGAAGGCCTCGCTCACGCGGGCGACGTCGTCCCGCCACGCCTGACGTACCTGGGCCGGGGTGCGGACCTCGACGCCCGCGGCCTCGGCCTGCTCCGGGGTGATGGAGTGCAGACGGGCCAGCAGGCGCCCCAGGCGCTCGGCGTAGTCCGGGCTGGCGGGGTCCATGTGCCAGTTGGGCTCCCCGGCGTCGGTCAGGGTCAGGCCCGGGGCGCCGGGCAGGGCCGGGTAGGCGATCAGCTCGGGGAAGCGAACCTGCCAGTCGGGGACCGCGACGCCGTCCTCCGCCAGGACGGGGGCGACCAGGTCGAGGACGCGCGTCTCGGCGGCCATGCCCTCGGAGACGTCGGCGCGGCGCGGTACGCGCAGCACCCACCTCCGGTCGGTCGCGTCGGAGACCATGACGACGCGGTAGTCCAGGCCCGCCTCGTTCACGGTGGCGTCCTGCGCGGACAGGTGCAAGCCGTGGGTGGCGGCCAGGGCGATGACGTCATCGATCGTGCTCATGAGACCAAGCTCTCACCCGCGCCTGCGTCACTTCCAGCCTTTTTCCCTTCCCCAGCCACGCCGCTAAGGGGCTGTTCCGGAGCGACACGGCCTGCTCCTCGACCATCCTCGCTCGCCAGAGCAGCCTCGCACTCACCCTGCGCAAGCTCCCGGCCCAATGCACCGCCGCGTTGGAGAAACCGGGAGCGCAGCGGGGGCTCCTGGACACCGAGGACGGCACGGGGCGGAATCGTCCAGCCAGGAGCGACCCCACCCGCCTTCACTTCATGGGAATGACCCCTTACCCGCCATTGCTCCTTGGGTAGAAGCCCCTTCATGACCTAAGAAGCACAGGCTGCCCGGCTGCTGTGGATGAGGCGTCAGGGACCCTCCGTGTTCCAGGGCTCCAGCGCTGAAGTGGTGGGCGACTTCAGCGCGCCCGGAAGCTTTCACACCAAGCACCCGGCTCGGCAATCCTCGAGGCCCCGTCCGTGGACGGATGGGGCCTTCCGCATGCCCGCGCCCCCGAGACGGGGCTTGCGCCGCCAACGGCCGCCTCCTCCGCCCTGCCGCCCGAGCATTCCCCGGCCAACCGGCCCACCACGGAGGGAGAGGCCCTCTCCGGCCCGGGGAAGAAACACGAGATGGCGGAGCCGACCACCCCGCCCGGCGCCGTCGAGCCCCTCGGCGTCGGAGGCACCACCACCGCCGCCATCGCCGGCCTCGCCGGCCTCGCCGGCCTCGCCACCCGGCAGCGGTGACCAGCGCTCCGTCCCGCGTGCGGCAGGCCGGCTCCGAGGTCTGCCACATCTGGGGCGGACAGAGTCGACCGAGCAGACGGCGCAGCGGTCGGTGAGCGCCGGACGGCCGAGGAGTACGTCGGGGTCGCCGAACTCGTTGATCCACCGTCACTCCAGATCCAGCCGGGAGCAAAGGCCGACACGAACACTATCCCTCTATGCCCTTTTTGTTGAAAAATGCAGCGGTTTATGGGTCATGGTCCCTGGTGACTCCGCACTGTGGTCCCGCCCCGTCGGCATGGGCCGCCGGGGCGTTCCGAAGATCACCCGACAACGTCGAAGGCAGGTGCACATGACCACCCAGATCGCCTCTCGGGCACCGAAGGCCGCACGTCAGGTGGAGTTCCCGATCATCGAGTCCTTCACTTCCGGGCACACCGCCAACCCCCACTGGAAACTGAAGGGCAGCGCCGCGCTCAACGGCAGTCTTGAACTCACGCCGAACCAGAAGAGCAAGGCCGGGACCGCCATCCTCGACCAGGCGTTCAGTTCCAAACTCGGGGTGACCATCGACTTCGACTTCGCCGTGACCGGTGGAATCGACCCGGCCTTCGGCCTGGGCGACGGCTTCTGCGTCTACCTCATCGACGGGCAGTACACCACCGAACCCGGTGGCCTCGGCGCAGGGCTCGGCTACGCCATGGAACGCCGCGCCGCGCCGCCCCAGCCGGGAGTCACCGGCGGATACGTCGGCGTCGGCTTCGACAACTTCGGCAACTTCGCCTCCGACCTCGCCGGTCCGAACGGCCCCGGCAGCCGCTCCAACATGCTGGGGGTCCGCGGTTCCGGCAGCGGAACGGAGGGGTTCAGGTGGCTCACCGGCGTCCAGGTCCCCAACGGCTTCCGCGCCGACTGGAAGGCGGGCGCGCACCTCCAGATCTCCGTCATCGACGGCCGTCTCACCGTCCGCCGCTCCAGCGCGGCCGACCCCAACGGCACCCTTCTGCTCGACGACTACCCGCTGACGGACCAGCCCGGACAGCAGCAGATGCCCCCCACCTTCAAGCTGGGCTTCTCCGCCAGCACAGGCGGCGCCACAGCCTCCCACCAGATCAGGAACCTGAAGGTGGCGCTGCCGGTCCACATGTCGCTGGACATGGAGGGCCCCGCCCAGGCCGACGCCGGGCAGCGCATCCACTACCTGGTCAACGTGTCCAACTCCGGCCCCAACGACGCCCCCGACGCCCTCGTCGAAGGCACCATCCCCACCCAGCTCTCCGACGTGCGCGTGGAGTGCATGGCGAAGGACGGAGCCGTGTGCGGCCCGGCCTCCACCTCAGACGGACTGCACCAGCCGGTGGATCTCCCCGTGGACCGCTCGGCGCAGATCGTGCTCAGCGGCAGGATCGATCCGGCGTACGAAGGCCCCATGACCTGCGCCGCGCTGATCAGCTCCCCCACCCGGGCCAACGCGGCGCTGCGGCACCACGACTCGATACGGACACAGGTCACGATCCCTCCGGCCAACGTCGACCAGGAAATCGCCGGCCAGTGGCAGCAGACGTGGCCCGAGGACGCCCTCGGCTACGTCGTCAGCAGCAACCTGAAGATGCGCGCCAACCAGGACCGGGTCGTGGAGTGGGAAATCCGCTTCGACGTGCCCGAGGGAACCAGGGTCAACCCGGTCCAGCAGCAGTGGTACCAGGTGAAGGAGGACGGCCAGAACGGCTCGGTCGTTCTCGCCTCCCCCGGAGACGGGAAGCACACGATCGAGCCGGGCGCCGGCCTGACCGTGCAGGTCCAGATGCTGTACCCGTCGAAGACGGTCGCGGGAACCGGCGAGCTGAGGAACCTCCGCGTGGCAGAAGTGACAGGAGGATAGATCACGAAGACGCCCGGCCGTCGGCCAGGCCATGCGGTCGCCGCTCTCCTCACCGGCCATGCCGGTGAGGAGAGCGGTACGACCGTCACCGACGGGGCACCTCACACGAACGCCTGGAGCCGGCGTCTGACGGGTACTGGCCTCACTTCGCAGGCGGAGGCGGCCGAAGGGCGGCACGACTGACTCCTCCTGCTTATCACGCGTGAACCTTGTACCGGGTAGTGCAGTGCCTTGGCCGGCTGCCGGTTGGGAGCCGCTGCAGAGGATGTGACCGGCACGGCCTTTGCCGGTCCGGCTGGGCCCGTGCGGGTGGGGTCAGGCCCGGGTCTGGCGCTGGAGGAAGAGGTGCCTGGTGGTGCCGGAGCCCTGGGTGAAGGCGTGGAGCAGGCCCTCGTGGCTGGCGATGGCCGGGCTGACGTGGGCCCGGCCGCGGAGGCGGTGGTGCCGTACCCGGCTCCCTCACAGGTCGCGGAGAACGGCAGGACAGCATCGGTGACACGCCGGAGCGGGGACATCAACCAACCTTCGCGTACACGGGATTCCCTTCCTCCAAGAACGTGTTCTGTGTGATGGTCGGCTCGTTGATCGAGCATGGAGAGTAACCGGTGGGGACGGATCGCTCCGGACGGCTTGTGGGAGTTCGCGCAGTCGCTGATCCCACCGGCGAGAGTGCGGCCGCAGTGCGGGGCACGCAGAATACCGCCTGGTGAGGCGGTGTTCGCCGCGATCCCCTAAGCCCTGGTGAGCGGCTGCGCCTGGGGGCGGGGCCGGGGCTACTTGGCGTGAACCCTTGCGCGGTCTGCTGTACGGAGCGCTTGCGCCTCCAGTGCTTCCAGCAGTTCGACGGCACGGCCATGGTTCTCCTCCGGAGCTCCGCGGGCCACAGACGGCGGGACGGAGCTCCAGACCTTCTTCTGCGCCTCCAGGGCAGTTTCCAGCATCTCGACTGCGTCGGGCTGGGCAGAGCCGTCGCCCACTTCATGGCCAGCCGCCTCACTGGCGAGATGACCAACGCGCCGTAAAGAAGGCCGACATCGACATCGACCCGCGCTCCGCTCTGATCGACCTCTACTACGTCCAGGGCCTGACCGGCCCAGCATCCAGGGTGGCGCCGACCTGATCCGCTGCTGCAATGCCCGCGTCCACTGCGAGGTTGCGGACTCCTCGTGCGTCACCTGTCCTGTCTGCTCGACGCAAGTCTCATCCCACTTCCCTTCTGCGGGGCGGGCGGCACACGGCTGCGCCTCCCGCAACAGCAGTGGCCCGGTGCGCCGCCTTCCGCTGAAGGCGAGGCCTGACCGGCCGCTCGTGGCGCCGGTCAGACCGCATCGTCGTGTGTCGGCCAGGCTCTGTCGTCGGCGGCCAGCCATGGCTCGTTCGCGGCGGCGATGGGGGTTGTTCCGGTGAACGCGCGGACGTCGTGGTGGAGATGGGACTGGTCGGCATAGCCTCCGTCCGCTGCCACCCGTGCGGAGGCGTGCCCGCGGACCAGGCGGTGGATGGCGTGGTCGAAGCGGACCAGCATGGCGGCGCGTTTGGGTGTCAGGCCGATCTGCGAGCCAAAGCGTGACCACATGCGCTGGCGACTCCACCCGGTCCGGGCTGCGAGGTCACTCACGCGGACTCGGCCGTGACCGGCGACGATCTGGTGCCAGACCCAGGCCACCTCGGGGTCGATGCGCCTGCCCGTACGGAGCCGGGTCAACAGCGCTGCGTCGATGAGCGCGAAGCGCTCCGGCCAGGTTCGCGCGTGGTGAAGCCGTTCCCGCAGGCGCGGCGTGTCACGGCCCCACAGGTCGTCGAGCGCGATGACGCTCCCGCGCAGCTCCGCGAGCGGGAGTCCGAGGACGGGGTGCGCGGCAAGCGGAGACAGGCGTATCTGCACACACTCGACGCCCTCGGCGCGCACCTGGAACGCGCTGAAGGCGAGTCCGGCGGCCAGGCTCTGCACCCGCATCGAGCCGGCCGCGCCGTGGATGTCGAACGGGCGGTCACCGAACTCGACGGCCACGGTGACGGCGGGGTGAGGGATGGCTCGTAGTTCGATCGGGCTGTCGCCGCGAATGCGGAACCCGGCCATGTCGACACCGGGCATCGCGGTCGTCCGCAGCGGTCGCGCGATCTCCCAAGCAGCGGTGGAGTCCGCCTTCTTGCGCACAGGTCGCACGCCTCGACTGTACGAGCGGTTCGGCGGCCGGAGCAACCGACGGTCGAAGCGCCGACATTTCTCCAAGACGCGTCGCGTTGGCCACCGGGAGGGTAATGGCGTCCCGGACCGACCGACGGAGAAGCCATGGACGAGACGACCAGTCCCCAGGATCGACACACCTACCGCCGCGCGGACGCGGCGCCGAGCGTCCCGCGCGGAGGGCGGGCGTGGAGTCGGCAGCGACGGATCACGCTGCTGGCCGTCGGCGTGTTGGCCGTCCTCCTCGTGGGGAATGCGGTGTCAGTACGCACAGAGACGGCCGAAGCCTCCGGCGAGCAGATCGTGCGCCTTCCCGGCGGAGACATCCACGTCGTGCAGGATGGGCTGCCCGGCGCGCCCACGGTGGTGTTCCTGCACGGCCTGGCCGGCTCGACGGCATGGTGGGACCCAGTGCTGTCGGCATTGCGGGACCTGCATGTGGTGCGGGTGGACCTGCTCGGGCACGGCGGATCAGCCAAGCCGGCCGATGGCTACGGCATCGCGCAGCAGGCACGCCGGGTCGGGGCCGTGCTCGATCGGCTCGGGGTGCGCCGCGCTACCGTCGTCGGGCATTCCACGGGCGGCGTCGTCGCCTCGTCGCTGGCCGAGCAGCGTCGCGACCTGGTGGCGGCGATCGCGCTGATCGACACTGGCCCGCGGGTGGACGCGTTCCTCGGTGAAAGCTTCGTCGCCCGCCTGATCACCACGCCGGTGGCAGGGGAGCTGATCTGGCGGCTGCGCACCGACAGCACGATCCGCAACGCGTTGAGCACCGCGTTCACCCGCGAGGTGCAGATCCCCGACAAGATCATTGCCGATATCCGGGGCATGACCTACCGCAGCCTCACCGCGACCGACGAGGCGGTTGACGCGTTCCTGAAGGAACGGTCCGTTCCCGGCCGGCTCGCAGGCCTCGGCCTGCCGACCCTGGTGATCTTCGGCTCTCAGGACCGGCGATGGCAGCCGTCTTCCGCCCAGGACTACCGCCGAGTCCCCCGTGCCCGGATCAAAATCCTCGACGGCATCGGCCACACACCCATGTTCGAAGACCCTGATACCACCGGAACCCTCCTGCACGGCTTCGCCGCCGAGACCGCGGCACGCTGACCCGGCTCACCACTCATCCACCGCAGCCACCGCGCCTGGTACAGGCCGATATCAACTTCCCCATCCCGATGTCGAGGCGAGGGTGGGGTTGTTGAGTGTTCGATCCGTCGGTGAGGCATGCCGAGATCTGGACGTGACGGATGCCGATGCAGTTCGTGGTCTGGACGTTCTTCGCGCGGGCATTCCCATCCACACGCTCACCTTCGCCGAGGACTTGTCTCCCAGCGAGTTGCTGACCCGCATGGTGGCCACGGCCTGACTGATCATTTGAGAATGAGTGTGGTTCCAGGGGCTTGGCGGTTGGGCTGGTGGTCGGCGGAGTTCCGCAGGTGTCGGATGACCTCGTGTCTGATGATCTGTGGGCGTGTCTGATGATCTGTGGGGTCATGTCGCTCCACTGCTCCCGCCTCGCCCGCCGCGGCGTCGGCGGTATCCGGGTCGGCTGCCGGCGGATGACCGTGCGGCTCCGCGCGGGGTCGTCTACGTTCTGCGCACGGGTGTGACTTGGGCGGACGTGCCGACCGAGGCGATCGGCTGCAGCGGGGTGAGGTGCCGGCGGTGCCTGCAGGAGGGGACCGAGGCCGACGTCTGGCCCCGCCTGCACGCCATTCTCCTCGCGGAACTCCGCAGAGCCGGCCTGCTGGACCTGGAGGACGCCGCGATCGACGGCTCGCACATCCGGGTTCTGAAAAGGTGCCTCTATGGGCTTCGTCAAGCTGTAGCCGGGGTGGGTGACTGGTAGAAGGTGCCGTCGCGGAGCATCGCGAAGAGGACGTCGATGCGGCGTCGGGCGAGTGCGATGAGGGCCGCGACGTGGTGTTTGCCCTCGCGGCGTTTCCGGTCGTAGTAGGCGCGGGACTCAGGCTGGGAGAGCGAGGCGAACGCGGCGAGGTAGAAGGCCCGTTTGAGCTGCTTGTTGCCGCGTCGTGAAGGATGTTCGCCGCGGATGGATGAGCCGGAGCTCCTGGTCACAGGTGCCAGACCGGCGTAGGCGGCGAGGTGGCCGGCGGTGGCGAAGCTGCTGCCGTCACCGATGTCGATGAGGATGCGGGCGGCGATCCTGACCCCGATGCCGGGCATCGAGATCAGGACCGGTGAAAGAGGGTGGGCCTCCAGGAGCTCTTCGATCCTTGCGGCGAGGAGTTTGCGCTGGTCAAGGACGGACGTGAGGGAACTGGCGAGGCTGGGGACGATCAGCGCGGCCGCGTCGGTGCCCGGAACGACGACGGTCTGTTCGTCGAGTGCGGTGAAGATGTCCTCCACCAGCCGCTCGGCCATCCGCGGTGCCTTCGGCCGTATCAGGGTGACCAGTCGTCGCCTTCCGGCTTTGCGAATCTGGGCCGGGGAGCCGAACTGCTCCAGCAGCCTGAGCACGGCCGGGTGCTGGATTCGTGGACCCAGGACCCGTTCCAGCGACGGATGGATCTGGGTGAGCAGGCCGCGGAGCCGGTTGGCGATCCGGGTGGACTCGCCCGCCAGGTCGTCGTCGAAGCCTGCGATCATCGCGAGCTCGGCGACCGTCTCGTCAGCGGGGTCGATCGCCCGCAGGGTGTGGGGCATCGCTCTGGCAGCGTCCGCGATGACGAACGCGTCACGGGCATCGGTCTTGGCCTCACCAGGGTAGAGATCGGCGATCCGCCGCATGGTCAGCCCGGGCAGGTAGGCGACCTGGCAGCCCGCACCCCGGGCGACTGCCAGGGGCAGAGCTCCGATGGAAGCCGGCTGGTCGACGACCATCAGCACGGTCCCGTGCTTGGCCCGCAGCTTGTCGAACAGCTCCCGCAGCCTCGGCTCGCTGTTGGGCAACGGCTTGTCGAACACCTTCTTCCCAGCGCGGTTGACGGCGACGGCGTGATGTTCGCCCTTGCCGACATCCAGCCCCAGATAGACGCCGATACCAGATTCATCCGTCACGACCGTCGCTCCCGCCCTCGCCTGTTCCCCGGCCTCACCTGCGGCATCAGCGTGCCGGCATCCACGTTACGAAGAGACTGCCGTACCCGGTTGAGGGATCGGCGCTCGTGCCTCTAATCAGCGGTCTGCCAATGCCTCCGACACCGGCGACACCACCTTTTCGATCATCTCGACTGGGGGCTCAAGTCATACCGGGGCCGAAGGCCGGGAGCCTCCTTGCGAGGCCACGAAGAAGGTAATGGGGCTGACACCGGACCTTCGCCGGTCGGCCGCGGCCGCCAGGCGGCAAGCACCACCTGGTCACCGACCGGCACGGAACACCCCTTGCGGTGTCGTTGACCAGCGGAAGCCGCCACGACGTCACCCAGCCCGTGCCCCTGCTGGACGCTATCCCCCGCATCCGCGGCCTGGTGGGCCGGCCTCGTCCGGGCGCCGCTGCGGCTGCTGTTGCACGATCCGGGGTGGCGAGCCGATACCGAGCGCCATTCCCGATCCAGTGCTCTGGTGCTGGCGGTGCTGATCGTGTGCCGGCCGGTCAGCGGCCCCCACCTCGCCCGGCGGGTAGCCCGTCGGCGCCGCCGTGGCCCCCGGTGAGAGCTGGGTTCATGCGGCACCGTCGCGGCCGGTGGGCTCCAGGGTTCCGTGCTCACCGAACCAGTGGGCCAGGCGGCCGCGGCGGCCGATCGCCCGCAGGCGCCGTTCGGTCGCCTCGCGGGTGGCCGGGGTGGTGATCAGCAGCAGTTCGTCGCCCGCGCGGAGCACGGTATCGCGCCGGGGGGCGAGGGTGGTGCCATCGCGGACGATCAGGGTGAGCACGGTGGGGGGCGGCAGCCGCAGCTCGAATACCGCCACCCCGGCCAGCCGGGACCCCTCGGGCACGGTGACGGTCAGCAGGTCGGCGTCGAGCACGTCCAGCGGGGCGGTCTCGACCTGGACCTCGCGCAGCGCACCGGGCCGGGTCAATCCCAGCCACCGGGCGGCGGCCGGCAGCGTCGGCCCTTGCAGGAGGGTGAACAGGACCACCAGGACGAACACGATGTTGAGCAGGTCGCGGGCACCGGGAACGCCCGCGACGATGGGGAAGGTGGCGAGCACGATGGGTACGGCTCCGCGCAGCCCGGCCCAGGAGACGAACGCCTGCTCGCGCCACGGGACGCGGAAGGGCAGCAGGCAGATCAGGACCGAGGCCGGGCGGGCTGCCAGCAGCAGGACCAGTCCGACACCCAGGGCCGGGAGGATCGCGGCAGGCAGCTCGCTGGGGGTGACCAGCAGCCCGAGCATGACGAACAGGCCGATCTGGGCGAGCCAGCCCGCTCCTTCGGCGAAGGAGCGGGTGGCGGCGCGGTGCGGCAGGCGGCTGTTGCCCAGCACCAGGCCGGACAGGTAGGCGGCGATGATGCCGCTGGCGTTCGTCGCTCCGGCGGCGGCGAACGCGATGATCCCGAAACCGGCGGTGGCCAGCGGGTACAGCCCGGTGGACGGCAGGGCGATGCGCCGCAGGGCGGCCACTCCCAGCCAGCCGAGCACCAGGCCGAGTGTGCCGCCGGCGACCAGTTGGTAGGTGATGTTCCCGGCGATGAGAACGGGATGGGGCAGGTCGGCGGCGGCGGTGGAGAAGACCAGGACCAGGATGACGGTGGGGGCGTCGTTGAAGCCGGACTCGGCCTCCAGCAGGCCGGTGACCTTCTGCGGCAGGGGCAGGGAGCGCAGCACGGCGAACACCGCCGCGGCGTCGGTGGAGGACACGATCGCCCCCAGCAGCAGCGCCAGGGACCAGTCCATGCCCAGCAGCAGGTGGGCCCCGGTCGCGGTGGCCACCGTCGAGACGGCCACCCCGGCGGTGGCCAGCACTCCGGCGGGTGCCAGCAGACGCCGCACGTCCGCCCAGGTGGTGGTCAGACCGCCCTCGACGAGGATGACGGCCAGGGCCGCGATGCCCAGAGACTGGGCGAGCTGGGCGTCATCGAACTCCACACCGAGGACGTCCTCGCCGGCCAGCACACCAATGGCCAGGAACAGCAGCAGACTGGGCAGGCCCGCCCGGTGGGCGATACGGGCGGCGGCGATGCTGGCCAGCAGCACCAGGCCGCCGCCCAGCAGCGCCGTGTACAGCTCCGGCAACGTCATCTGCCCATCTCCATGTCCTCGCTGCTTCGATCACCGTCCAGGCATACCGCGCCACCACCGCGGGCAACGCCCTCCAGGTCGCTGTCCGCTCCGGCGGGGGTCACGAGGCACCGCGCTGGTGCGGGCCGAGCGGAACCAGCTGCGCCGAGGTCATGAGGAGAGCGGCCGGGGGCGGAGTCCGGACATCACGGTTCGGGACCCGGGCCACCCGGTCGGCCGGTGTCCGCGCCGCTGCGGCCCAGGGCCGACGACCGGACAGGCCGGCCCGGAGGTGGGCGGTGGGCACGAGCCGGCCCTCTCCGGTCCTCGGCAGGTCCATGGCCGGTGCAGGCCGCCGACATCGGTGAGCGCGTGGCGAAACGGCTGCGGAATCCGGCGACGGGCGAAGCGGTCAGGACGGGACCGCCCGCGGTGAGTGAAGCGCCCGCGCACCCGACAGCGTCCGTTCCCGAAGCGGCACGGAGGCTGGGGCGGCAAGCCGGGACGGGGATGGCAGTGGCTCCCATGGCCCTCGGGGGCATCTGGGGAAGCGGCAGAATCCTCTCCCTCACCGTGTCGATGGCTCTCGCGTCGCCGTCCGGAATCCGTCCTGTCAACGGAGCCGACGGATCTGCCCGCTCGTGCGGAGCCCACCGGACCGAGCCACGGGCGTCACGGCGTGTGCAGACGACGGAACCAGGTGTGTCCCCGCGCCGGGTCGAACAGGTACTCCTGGGCCACCCCGGTCAGCACCAGGCCGGTCGCCAGGAGCAGCCCCTGCGGCAGCGCGAAGCCTGCGACCACCAGCACCAGCGAAAGGGCCAGCAGCAGCCAGCCCGGTCCGCGCCGGTACTCCCGGGGGCTGCACGGCTGTCCGGAGGCCAGGCCGTGGGAGAACTGCGGATCGCTGCGTTCCATCTGCGCTTCGATGTCCGCCAGCACCATGTTCTCGGAATGGGTCACAACTCCTCCCGGGGCACCAAGGCTGCGGCATCACTTCCACCATCACGCACCCCGACAGCAGCCGCCATCGGGACTGACCCCCATTTCTCCGGGGAGGACGACCCGCAGGACGCGGCCGACACATGGGCGCTGGACCCTAGGGACACCCCGCGGCCCGCGTCCTCAGGCTGACGGGGCGGCCGCCCTGCCGGCGGAAGCCGGCGCCGTCACATGCCGACCGATCGGTGTGAGGCGGCCATAGTGGAGGAAAACGGTGAGTGAGGTGGAGGCGGTGCCCAGTGCCCTTGTTCTGGCGGATCTTCGGGCTCAACGCCGTGGTGCTGATCACAGCCACCGCACTGCTGCTGGGACCGGTCACCGTCTCCACCCCCGTCCTGATCACCGAGGCCGCCGTCCTCAGCGCGGGGCTGGCCGCCATGCTCGTCGCCAACGCCGCCCTGCTCCGCGTCGGTCTGGCCCCGCTGCAGCGCCTCACCCGCGTCATGACCACCACCGACCTGCTGCGGCCCACGGCGCGTCTGACACCCGGCGGTCACGGTGAGATCGCCGAGCTGATCACCACCTTCAACGCCATGCTCGACCGTCTGGAAGCCGAACGCGCCACCAGCGCCGCTCGCGCCCTGTCCGCCCAGGAAGCCGAACGTCACCGCATCGCCCAGGAACTCCACGACGAGATCGGCCAGACCCTCACCGCCGTCCTCCTCGAACTCAAACGCGTCGCCGACCACGCTCCGCCGCCCGTCGGCGAGGAGATCCGCCAGGTCCAGGAGACCACCCGCGCCAGTCTGGAGGAGATCCGCCGCATCGCCCGCCGACTGCGTCCCGGCGTCCTGGAGGAACTCGGTCTGACCAGTTCCCTCAAGGCCCTCGCCGGTGAGTTCTCCACCCCCGGCCTCACCGTGCGCACCCATATCGACGCGCACCTGCCACCGCTGGACCACAACACCGAACTCGTCCTCTACCGCGTCGCCCAGGAAAGCCTCACCAACGCCGCCCGCCACTCAGGCGCCACCCACGTCGACCTCGGCCTGCACCGCACACCCGTCGGCACGGTCCTGCACGTCCGCGACGACGGCCACGGCACCAGTGGAGCAGCCGAGGGCGCCGGCATCCGTGGCATGCGCGAACGCGCCCTGCTCATCGGCGCCGACCTCACCCTCGCCCCGGGCCCCGACGGCGGCACCCAGGTGTGCCTGACCATCCCCACCCACCTCGGGAGGACGTAACCCATGCCCGAGGCGACCACTACCCGCATCCTCCTGGCCGACGACCACACCCTGGTCCGCCGCGGCGTCCGCCTCATCCTCGACGGCGAGGCGGACCTGACCGTCGTCGCCGAAGCAGGCGACGGAGCGGAAGCCGTCGAACAAGCCCGCACCCAGCAACCCGACCTGGCCGTCCTGGACATCGCCGTGCCGCGCCTGACCGGCCTGCAGGCCGCCCGCGAACTCTCCCGCGCCCAGCCCGGCCTACGCATCCTCATCCTGACCATGTACGACAACGAGCAGTACCTCTTCGAGGCGCTCAAAGCCGGAGTCTGCGGCTACGTCCTGAAATCCGTCGCCGACCGCGACCTGGTCGAAGCCTGCCGCGCCGCCATGCGCGACGAGCCCTTCCCCTACCCCGGAGCGGTCGCCGCCCTCGTCCGCCACCACCTCGACCACACCCGCGGCGGCACCAGCGCCCTCGCGCGACCCGTCACCGACCGTGAGGAGGAGGTTCTCAAGCTCGTCGCCGAAGGCCACGCCTCACAGCAGATCGCCGACATGCTGGTGATCAGCGTCAAGACCGTGGAACGCCACCACGCCAACCTCCTGCACAAACTCGGCCTCAAAGACCGCCTGGAACTCACCCGCTACGCCGTCCGCACCGGCCTCATCGAACCGTGACCGCCAGACCCCTGCGGACCGGGCCGATCCTCCTGGCGGCTCGGCAACCGGTTCATGGACGGGTCGGCCGAATCCCGCGCCGTCGCGCGGAGCGGCGGTCAGTTCCCGCGGGAGGGCCCATCCCGCCGGCCGTCGACGCGAGCTCACCGGAGGCAGCCGCTTCGGCGAGACCCCTGATCGGACACGTTGTCATGGGCAAGAAGCGATGCGGCAACGCCGTCGAGCGGGCCATCAACCCCTTGGAGCAGCATCGGGCTGTCGCTGCCGGGTACGGCAAGCACGGATTTCGTCCTTCTCGCACCGCGACAGCGACAGCCCCGCCGTCCGGCTGCGAGCGTGATCGCCCGGACAGATCTCAGCTGACGGGCGGAGGCTGGACGAGAACGATGGACTCGGGCAAGGCGGAACGGGTCTAGGCCGGTGACGCGCCCGCTTTCACTGAGATGACGGCGCGGCTGCGGGTTCCGCACCGACGCGGGCGGCACCCAGGGCTTGGTGGGAGCACTTCCGAATTGGAAGTGCTCCCACACCGCCACTTCAGGGTCCTCGAGGACTCACCTCGAGCAGGTCAGCCGGTGGATCAGCCGACCGGAAAGGCGTCGGGGGTGCTGATCCTGCTCTTCAGCAGCGCACCGGACTCGGTCAGCACACCACTGCTGCTGTAGTCGCTGCCGTTGCAGGTGCCGGGCCTGAACGCCGCGCTGCTCTCGTTCGCGTCCGAGTAGGTCCAGTTCGCGTAGCTGATCTTCAGCTGGTCGAGCAGGTCCAGCCAGGCCACGCTGCTCGCGCGGTCCATCGCTCCGCCGCCGGTGGCGCTCACCGTGCCGAACTCGGTGACGAACAGCGGCAGCTTCGTGGCCGCCCGGCTCAGCGTGGCGCGGTAGTTGTCCTTGTGGCTCGCGGCGTAGAAGTGGAACGCGTACATGATGTTGGTGGCGTTGACCGGGTTGTTGATGACCTCCGTCTCGTTGGAGCCGTCCGAGACGCCCAGCGAGGACCAGCCGCGGGTGCCGACGATGATGACGGCGTCCGGGTCGGCGGCCCGGATGACCGGGATGACCTGCTCGGCGTAGTTCTTGATGGCCGTCCAGCTTACGCCGTTGGGCTCGTTGGCGATCTCGTAGATCACGTTCTTCTTGGCGGCGTTGCGGGCGGCGACCGACGCGAAGAAGGTCTTGGCGCGGTCGAGGTTGTAGTTCGGGTCGCCCGGCGTCAGCGTGTGGAAGTCGATCATCGCGTACATGCCGCGTGCCTCGGCCATGTCGACGTAGCTGTTCACGCGGCTGGTGAAGCCCGCCGGGTCGGTCTCGTAGCCGCTCTCCTGCACGTACATGGCGATGCGGAACAGGTCCGACTTCCAGTCCTGCGCCAGCGCGTCCAGGGAGGCGTTGTTGTAGCACTTGCTGAACCACTGGATGCCGTGCGTGCTCATGCCGCGCAGCTGGATGGGGCGGTTGTACTGGTTGCACAGGTTCACGCCGCACACCTTGAGCTGCCCGTTGATGCTCACCGGGGTACCGGTGCCCGGGCCGGGATCCGGGTCGGGCGGGGGTTCCTCGCCGCCGATGGAGCCCGTGCAGGCCACGCCGTTGAGTGTGAACGCGGTGGGCTTCGGGTTGGCGCCCGTGAACGAGGCCGTGAAGCCCAGGTCGGCGGTGCCGCCGGTGGCCAGGGTGCGGTTCCAGTCGACGTTGGTGGCGCTGGCCGTGGAGCCGGACTGCGACCAGGTGGCGTTCCAGCCCTGGACGACCTTCTGCCCGCCGTCGGGCCAGGTCCACTTGAGGACCCAGCCGCTGACGGGATCACCCAGGTTGGTGACCTTCACACCGGCCTGGAAGCCGCCCGACCACTGGTTCGTGATCGTGTAGTCGACCTTGCAGCCGGTGGCGGCCGCTGCCTGGGGGCTGGCGAGTGCCGTCAGGCCCAGGGCCGTCGCGCAGCTCGCCACTATGGCCAGTAAGCGTTTCACAGCGTTCCTCCTCGTGCGGAGCGGAGACATCGAATGGGAGCGCTCCCAAAGTCCGTCGACCCGAGACCGTACACCGGTGCGTTGTTCGCGTACAGACATCCGACCGTCGAGGACGGTGCGGGTGACCGGGACCCGGAAGGGAGCCACCGGCCCGCCGGGAGGGGCCCGGCCAGCCGGACCGGCTGCCTCGCAACCGCAGAAGCACCGGCCTGTGGACAGAGCCCGGCGATTCAGCTTCCATGATCGGACCCGCGAACGATGCGACAACGCAGCGCAGTCGGCGAATCGGCGAGCTTGTCGGCAGAGCCGTCTGATGTTGTTCCACGGTTGCTCTGCGGAGTTGCGGGCCCGACAGCGGCGCCACCGGAGTCGAATGTCCGCGGAGCCCCCTCCCGGGGTCGGCGGCATGCGCCTCCGAGTGGGGGGCGGGGCAGGTCGACGGTTCGCGACACGACCGGTGACGTTCCCACGGGCCGCTCGGTGCGGGGCACGGGCACGACGGCGAGCGCCGGGCCCTGCTTCCCTCCGCGGCCCGGGGCCCGGCCGGCGACGCGCGCGTTGGGCCTGCCCCAACCTGCGGCCGGTTGGCGAACCGGCCGGACGTCCGGTGAAGAAGCCCGGGCGGGAACGTCCGGGCGTCTTCGTGCACCGAGGCTGGCCGTAGCGTTCCGCTCCGCCCGCACCATGTCCGCGCCGGACAGGGCCGCAGCCGCCGGGGCGGGTCAGTCGATCCAGGCCACGACCGCGACCGCTGTCGCCACCAGCACTCCCCGCCTGCCGTACCGCACACCGCCCCCCCCCTCAGCGCCGCCCAGGACGGCGGCCCGGCCCATTCCCACCCACCAGAACCGACGGCAGCCGCGGCATGCAGCATCGGTCAGGAAATGAGCCGAGGCCATCTGCGACGAGAACGGACAGGAGCACCCGATCCGGCTCCGGCCCGCCGCTGAGGGCGGCCTCGTCCTCGTCAGCTCCACCTGCCGGAACCTGCGCCCGTCGGCTCCCCACCTCCACCAGGTGGACCGAGTGGTCATCGTCTTCGTGAAGCCCGCCCAGGCGCAGGTGGACAATGTCCCACCCAGCCTGCTCACGCATGAAGCGATTCGTGCTGCTCCATGTGGATCATTTCGTTGAAAAAACGTCACCGGACCTCTTTCATCCTGCGTAGTCGCAGGTCAGGAGGACGTGTACGACTCGGACAGTACGGCCGAGGCGTCGGATTGAGCAGCGGGCTCGTTGTAGCGCCCGCCAGGACTTCAGCCGGGCGATGGCGCGTTCGCCCAGACTGACCAGGGCCTCGTGCAGGCTCGGCGCCCAGGCGGCCAGAACCTCGATGGTTTCGTCCACGTACCGTCAGGCCGTCGCCTCGGACACCCCGAAACCCGCCGCGACCTGCGCCAACGTTTCGTTCTTCCGTAGGTGCGCGAGGGCCGGCAGGGCTTGCTTGAAGCAGCCGAGCTTCCGCCACCGTGTGCCGAGTTCACGCCTTGGGGCATGGATCAGCCAGGAGACATGCTCGACCAGCTCGTGCGGGACGTCGAGCATGGCAGGATACGGAACCAACGAAGCCCCCCGGCCGCCGGTGTGTTGAGTGGAATCACCACGCCAACGACGAGGGGCTTCGCCATGTCACCACGACTTCGACGACCAGGGCGTTTCACCCCCGAGGTACAGAATGAAAGAGATTCGGTGACAGATCGGACGCCAAGTGACTGCGCCGAAGACCTGTTCTGCGAGGGCAGCGATTCGGTCAAACCCGCTGTGAACCGTTGAGCGCATGTTGCTTCCTGGTTAGCCTGACTCGGCACCGTGAACGGAACAGCCAGTAGGTCATCGAGATCACGGGAGACTGCCAGTGTCCATCGTTCTTGATCAGTCCCTCGAAATCGCGGAACTTCGCGTGGACGACGTGGAGCCGGTACAGGCCAACGTCAAGTACGCGCAGCTCGGCGTGGACGACGTGGAGCCGGTACAGGCCAACGTCAAGTACGCGCAGCTCGGCGTGGACGACGTGGAGCCGGTACAGGCCAACGTCAAGTACGCGCAGCTCGGCGTGGACGACGTGGAGCCGGTACAGGCCAACGTCAAGTACGCGCAGCTCGGCGTGGACGACATGGAACCGGTACAGGCCAACGTCAAGTACGCGCAGCTCTGATCACCACCGCGCAGAGCTGTACCTGCGGAGGGGTGTCAAGGAGCGCTTGCCGCCCCTCCGCCCGAATTCCCGGCGGGCGTCGGCAAGCACCGCACGACATGGCCATCGTGGAGCACGAGGAAACGTGAAGGGGCGGGATCGTGCCAAAGACCGAACTCTTCAGCCCGGAGTTTGCGAATGAGGTCTGGGGGAAAAGGGCAGCGGAACTCGGTCCGGGAGACGTGCACCTGGCCGGAGAAGAGGAGATTTTCGCGGCGCTTTCGGAATACCTCAGCAACGGTCCGCGGCTGCGAGCCCTGAACAAGCATTCCGAATCCGTGACGGCCGTGGATGGCGTGCGGACGGACTCGCCGTTAGCCGAGTTCCATCCCGACCCCGCCGACGGCTCTTTGGACGGCTATCTCCAGCGAGTGGACAAGACCGCCGACGGCAGGGAATGGGCCATCGCCTACTTCGGGCTGCACGCCGCGAGCACTGCCATGTGGGACACGGCCAAGCGCTTCGCGGACGCGCTCGCCCGCTGCCTCGGGCACCGGCCGGGCGGGCGCGTGGACATCGACTGCTTCATCGGCCGGTACTCCTCGACCCACACCGGCGTCCACGTGGACCACGCGCACAACTTCGCCGCCACTCTGCGGGACGGCAAGACCATGTTCACCTGGCCCGGCGGGCGTCGGGACCTGCTGGGCCTGAAGTCCCCGGATTATGACGTCCACAAGGCCGAGGGCACCGCGCTGCGCAACGCCACCGACCGGATCGCGTACTTCCCCGAGGACCACCTGCACGTCGCCGAGAGCAAGGACGGCGTCTCCGTCAACGTCAACATCACCTTCTGGGAGCGCGGGGAGGACACACGCGGCCACGCGGACTGGATCCGGTCGGTGCTGCGCACCCCGCAGCGCACGTCGCACGATCCGCACTCCTCGGGAGCCGCCTCGCTGACGGCCGACAACCGGCTCCTGCTCCAGACGGTGCGTTCCCTCGGCAGCGATCGGAGTCTGGAGCGCCGGCTGGCCGTCGCCCAGCTCGTCACGGACAGCAGCGGACGGCTGAACGTGCCCAGGCCCGCCACGGAAAAGCGGCGGCTGCCCGAGGTGGTGACCATGTCCCCGGTCACCACGCTCCAGTGGTACGTCCTGGACGGCCTGGAGGAGATGCTGATCGCCGCCAACGGGCACTGCACGGGCTTCCCTTACCGCGCGGACACGGAGGTGTTCCTCGAGGCGGTGGCGGGTGGTGAACCGGTCGACCTGTCCTGGCTCAACGACGAGCGGGAACGTGAGAGGCGCCCGGATCTGGCCACGGCGGTGACGGCGCTCGCACGATGGGGAGCCCTTTGAGCACCGAGCACACCCCACACCCGGGCTCGGCGGCCGGCACCGCCGCGCCGGGCGGCCTCACCGCCCTCCTGGCCTGTGTCGCGCTGTTGCTCGGAAGCTTCGGCGACGAGATGGCGCAGGTCACCTTCGCTCTCAGCCTGACCGAGGACCCCTCGCTCGCGGTGATGTCGGCGCTGCTGGCGAGCGGGCTCGCCGGAGGCGTGGCCGCGAGCCCCTGCGCCCCCGCGCTGCTGACCCGGATCGGCGTCCGGGGCCTGATCGTCGCGGTCTTCACAATGGAGAGCCTGGTCATCGTAGCCGCGGGCCTACTCGACGCCTTCGCCGGCTACGCGCTGGCCGCCTTCGTCCTGGGTTTCCTCGGCTCGCTGCTGTGGTCGGCCGTGATGGTGCTCCTGCCGTCCCTGGCCCGGCGGGAAGCAGATCTCGGCCGGATGAACCGGGCGGTGCAGACGGTGCGCAACCTGGGGTACGTCGTGGGTCCCGCGCTCGGCGGCGTGCTGTACGCGAAAGCCCAGGGGGTGGCGGCGCTGTGGGGAATCGGCGTGGTCATGCTGCTCGCCGCCGCCACCGCCGGCAGCACGCTGCGGCGGATGGCGGCGGACGGAGCCGACGTGCCCGCCGCCGGGCGCTCCCGTGGCGGGCGCGCCGTCCTGTCGCTGCCGGGGCTGCTAAGGCTGCCCGGGATGACACGGGCGGTGTCCCCCCTGGTGGTCACCGTCCTGACCACGTCGATGCTCAACGTCGTGCTCATCCTGTTCGTGCGCGAGGAACTGGGATACGGAGCCGACGACTACGGGCTCGTCGTCAGCACCCTGAGCATCGGCCTGGTCCTCGGCCCGCTGGCACTGGCGAAGCCATGTGCCCGCTTCGGGGAACCGGCCGGCGCGGCGCTGAGCGCGGCGGTCATCGGCGCGGCGCTCATCGCCATGAGCGCGGGCGCCGGCCTGTGGTGGCTGGTGGCCGCGGCCCTGGTGGCGGGATGTGCCAACGGCGTGCAGAACACCCTGATGTCGACGTACGTGATGGCGGTCGTCCCCGCCGACAGGCGAGAGCAGTACATGCCCGCGTACGTACTGATCCTCCAGAGCTCTGTGCTGGTGGGCTTCCTGACCGCCGGCCTGTTCCAGGTCCGCCACAGCGGCGCGGTGCTGTTCGCTTGCGGATGCGCGGCCGCCGCGGCCGGCGTCACGGGTGCGCTGCTGAACCGCGGAGTCCGAGCGTCATCGACGTACGAAAGGAATGAGGAAGCGCATGTCTGAGGGAATCAGCCGCTTCGAACGCTCCTCGATCGGCCTCGAGGAGATAGACCTGCAGCCTCCCCTGGACAAGATCGTCAAATCAGGGCTCGCCCGCCTGCGGGTCAGCCAGTACTACTTCGACGACCCGTTGTTCGACGAATACGAGGCGACCACCGTGCGGGCGACCTGGGACTTCCCGGCCGCCGAGCGGGTCGTTGCGGACGGCCACAGCGTGCTCGACCTCGGCTGCGGGGACGGACGCCTGCTGCTGCACCTGAGCGAGCGGTACACGCTCGGCGACAGCATTGGCGTGGACATCTCGCAGATCGCCATTGACCGCTTCCGCGCCCACATCCCCCCGGGCGCCAAGGACCGGGTGGAGGCCCGCGTCGGCGACATCTTCGACTTGCCCGAGGACATCAGGCGGCGCCGGTTCGACGTGGTCACGTTCGGGGACGCCACCGTCAACTTCGTCGTGGACGACGACCGTCTCGTCCGGCTGCTGCGCACCGCGCGCGACCAGCTCCGCGACGACACCAGCAGGGTTCTGATCGCGGTGCTCGCCGACGGCACACCCGAACAGCTGGCCTTCATGGACAACAGGACGACCGTCGTGCCGTTCCGCACCTCCGACGGCAGGGCGGCCCTGATCTGGTGGGCGTACAGGTTCGACGCCGAGCGCCTGATCCTGCGCCGCTCGACGTTCGTGCAGTCGGGCTGGACCGAGGACGGCGACATCGAGGGCATGGTGTGTGACCTGCGGGACCGGCTGTGGACGCCTTCCTCCATCGCGCCGCTGGCCAGGCAGGCCGGCCTGGAGATGGAGGACGTGTCGGGCGCCGAGGTACAGGACGGTGCGGCCGTCGGCATGGGCACGGCGGTCATGGTGCTCCGGCCGGTCCGGTGAGGACCGACCCGCTGCCGCCGCTGTTCTGCCGCAACACCGGCGGCTACCTGTGGCAGGTCGCCGACTTCCTGAGCCGGGACCACTCAGCGTCCTACCCGCGGGGAGTCCAGCTCGCCCGGCCCCGCCGCCCCGAGGTGGACGGCGCCCGGCTGTGGCCCGCCGCCCTGCCGCCCGACCTCGTCGTCCGCCGCGCCGAGGGGACGGCCAGGCACCGGCCGGTCGCGCCGGTGCTCACCCCCGCCGACGGGCCGCGGGCTCTGCTCGTCAACCGTGACACCGGCGCCTTCGCCGAGATGCCCGCCGCGTTGGCCGACGCCTTCGAGGACTGGGTGCGGGCCGGTGACCTGGGGCGCGTCGAGGTCTGCGGGGTGACGGCCGAGGCCGGACACCTGCTGGTGGCGCTGCTGCGGCACGGGTTGCTCACGGCCGACCCGGCGCCCGCCCCGCCCCCGGCGCACCGGGCCCCGGCCTACTTGCGGGAACCCACAGCCCAGCTCGTGCCGCGGCCCGGTGAGACCTTCTGCGTGAACCGACTCACCGGACGGGCGCTGCGGGCCAACGCGGAGGTGGTGCGGCTGCTCCAGGAGTGCGAACGTACCGCGGTGGTGATCCCGGACGTCGAAGCGGGCGCCTGCCTGGCCACTCTCGTGACGGCTGGGATACTGCGACCCGTGGCGCCGCCCCCGGCGAGCAGCGCCGGCGCGGCGGCCGAGCGGTGACCGCCACTGGATCGCGAGGACGGTCCACCGACGAGAAAGGGAACGAGGCAACGGTGACACCCATCCGCCCCGGCATGGGCACGGAGAACGCCTGCCACGTGCTGGCGTCGCTCGTGCTGGCGTCGCGCCCTGCCCTGGTCGTCGAAATCGGCGCGGGCGACAGCACCCTGGCCCTGGCCCGTGCTCTGCGGCAGGCCAGGGACGCCCACGCCGAGGACGCCGCACTGGCCGCGTCGGGAAGCTGGAGCGAACGCGGCGCCCTGCTGTACCCGCCCGCGCTCGCCTCCCCGTACGAGCCGCGCCTGGTGACCGTCGACGACTTCTCCGGCGAGGGATCGTCCGCCGAGCTCGCCTGGAAGCTGCTGCGGGCCGAGCACGGGGACGCCTCCTTCGTGTCCTTCGTGCGGTCGGACTTCTTCCGCCTGCCCGACGACGAGCTCGACGGCTGGGGCGGGATCGACCTGGCCTGGGTGGACGCCGGCACCCCTACCGACGACGTGCGCTTCCTCGCCCGGCTGTGGCCGCGGCTGCGACCGGGCGGGTTCCTGTGCCTGCATGAACCGATGATGACCACCACAGTCGGAACGGCGCAGGGCAACGCCGTCCGCACGGTCCGCTCGCCGGTGTGGGAGGAGATCTGTTCCCGTTATGACGGTTCGTACGAGTTCCTGACTGTTCCCGAACGCCACAAGTACCGCCAGACCGGCATCGGGATCATGCGCAAGCGCCTGGAGGGCGAACGGGCCCCGCGGGCCTCCACCTTCCAGCGCGAGATGACCGAGATCGGGGAGGCGCCCATCCGCTTCGAGACCACCGGCATCGGCGGCTCTCACCTGGAACGCGAGGCCGCGGCACGCTCCCTGCTCAACATCATGGGCGACCCGGTGGCCCGTTCCGTCTACGCCCACGTCTGTGCCGGAGCCACCAGTCCGGCGCAGGTGGCCGAGCGCACCGGCCGCCCCGCCCGCGACATCGGCCGCACCGTGTCCCGTCTCGTCGCCGCCGGGCTGGTCATCTCCGAAGCCGGGGAGCTGCGCGAGAACCCGGGGGCCTGGGACGCCGTACGGGCCGCGGGCGGCCGCCGGTACGGCCCGCTCGGCGACAGCGAACTGGAGGACCCCGCCTGCCTGGCCTCCATCGCGCGGCAGTTCCGTTCGGGCGTGAAGTACGACGAGACGCAGGTCTCCGAGGTGTGCCGCATGTTCACCGAGGACTTCGCGCGCCTGCGCCGCCGTCTGGTGGACGACGGCCACCTGATAAGGGAACGGGGGCTCTACTGGCATCCCGAGTGACGCATACCACCCGCCCGGACGGATGAGAGGCCCGCGCGGCCTCCCGTTTTCACCCACCACTGGACAGGGTTCGGCCAAGTTCCGTGATCGTCGGGGTTGCCGGTGATGCCCAGACGGCGTCGGAGCGGTCCTGGACAACCCCGTTCGCCGGGCTGAGTCCGCGGTGGCTCGGCAAGCCCATCGCCGCGCCGCGGCGCGAGGGCACCGGTCCGGGCCGCCGGGGCCGGCCGCTGGAAGACCGGGTGCTGCCGGTGGGGGTACTGACGCACCAACCTCACCCTGCACCGGCTCGCCCCGCTGTTCGGGGTCTCGGCGTCGGCGGCCGACCGGATCGTCGCCCACTTCGGGCCGGCTCTCGCTCTCCGGCCACGGCGGTGGTACCGCACACACGGTACTCATCATGGACGGCGCGCTGGTGCCCGCCCGCGACCGGACGGTGGCCGCCTCCGGCAAGGACTACCGCTACTCCACCAACCACCGGGTCGTCATCGACGCCGGCGCCCGGCTGATGCTCGCCCGCCCAGCGCAGCAGGGTGGAGTTACCGCCGCCGAAAGTGAACGGCACCCGGTCCTGTACCGTGCGCGGACCGTCCGGCCGAGCCGACCGGGCACACACCTCCGGGCCGTCGAGGGTCACCTCCTCCGTCGGTAGCGCGCGGCACGCCTCGGCCGCAGCGGTGAAGCGCCGTACGCGCCCGCTAACGTCGGGGCGCCGCAAGCCGATCACGGCCCGCTCGGCGAGAGTGTGCCCGGCGCCCGGCGCCGGCCGGGCCCGACCACCCGAGACGACGTCCAGGGTCGCGAGGTCAGAGGCAAGCGGCAGCGGCTCGCGCACTCCGGCGTTGGCCGCGTAGGGCCCGAGGCCGATGCGTTCGGTGACCGGTGCGGCGGCCGCCGGGACCAGGAACGGGGAGGCTGCCGCCCCCTGGTGGTCGGGGATTGAGGATCGGACCCGGCGGGGCCGCCCCTCAAGCCCGGCGGGAGGGGTGACTTCGCAGAGCGGATCGCCGATCAGGGTGTACCGGCTCCCGGTCGTCCGGAGCGCCTGGCGGGCGGTGGCCTCGACGACGGCGAGGGGTGGATCAGGGCACTTTGGAGTCGTTCGTCAGGTGTCCGGCCCGGCCTGCTCCTTGCGTCTCCGTCCGGGGTCGGCGCGCGCCTGCGGTGTCGGACAGGGGATTCGCGTTACCGCGACGCGGTCGCCTGTCGGTCGCCCAGACGGCCAGCGCGCAGGCCGCGAACCCGGCCCCGAGGAGACTGGATCCCGCCCAGCCGCCGGCGGTGAAGACGGCGGTGGTCGCGGCTGCGCCGAGAGCGGAGCCGAGCGAGTAGAAGACCATGTGGCCCCCGATGACGCTGCTGACCCGGTCCGGATGCGCGGTGGTGAGCAGATGCTGGTTGCTCACGTGTACGGACTGGACCGCGAAGTCGAGGACCACGATGCCGGCGATGAGGAGCCACAGCGACCACGGCATCTGTGCGATCGCCGCCCACGAGAGGATCAGCAGGGCGAGCGCGAGACCGGTGACCGGGACCGCCCGTCCTGCGTCCGCCCACCGTCCGGCACGTGCCGCGCCGAGTGCACCGGCCAGCCCGGCGATGCCGAACAGTCCGACCTGACTCTCGCTCAATTGCCACGGCGTGTCCATCAGCGGCAGCGACAGCCCGCTCCACAGGGTTCCGAAGGACGCGAACAGGAAGAACGCGATGAGTCCGCGCGTCAGGAAGAGGCGCTGCCCGAACAGTCCGCCGAGCGAGGCGACGACCTGCCTGTACCCCGCGGGCGGGCCGGGGCGCTCCTCCGACGGCAGTGCGGCGAGGACGAGGGCCGCGAGCCCGAGTGACAGCGCCGCGAGCACGGCATAGACGCTCCGCCAGCCCCACACGTCGGCGAGCGCGCCGGCGACGACCCGCGCACCCAGGATGCCGACCACGACACCCGAGGTCACGACACCGATGTTCCGTCCGCGTTCGGCGGGCGCCGAGACCGACGCGGCGTAGGCCACCGTGGTCTGCACCACGACCGCGAACACCCCGGCCAGCGCGAGCCCCGCGAACGCCACCCACGCGGCCGACGCCACAGCCGTCAGGACCATGGCGGCTGCGGTGACCGCCAGGTGCACGGCGATGAGCCGGCGCCTGTCGACCGTGTCGCCGAGCGGCACCAGCAGCACCAGTCCTGCCAGGTAGCCGACCTGTCCGGTCGCGACGATCCATCCGGTGAGTTCTGCCGGCACACCGAGGTCGCGTCCCATCGGCTCCAGGACCGGTTGTGCGGCATAGAGGCTCGCCACAGCGACGCCACACACCACCGCGAGCAGCAGCCGCCGCCATACGTCCATTACGCCCCGATCCCGATCAGTAGCAAATCGCAACTGTTTTGACGGTACGGCATGATGGTTTCAATCTGCAACCCATGGGAGGTGGCATGTCACGCAGCACCGGGCGCGCCCCGGACACCGGCTGGACCGACCCCGACTGCCCCGTCGCCCGCACGCTCGACCTCGTCGGCGACCGGTGGAGCCTTCTCGTCATCCGCGACGCGATGGACGGGGCACGGTCGTTCACCGAGTTCCAGCGACGCACCGGCATCGCCCGCAACATCCTCACCGACCGCCTCCGCAAGCTCACCGCTCACGGACTCCTCGCCCGGCGCACCGCACCGTCGGGCCGCCGCCAGGAGTACGTGCTCACCGACGCCGGCCGCGCCCTCTTCCCCGTCGTCCTCACCCTGCGCCAGTGGGGGGAACGTCATGCCTTCGCTCCCGGCGAGACTCACTCCACCCTCGTCGACCGGCACGGCATCCCGGTACCGGAATTCACGCCGTCCACCGCCGACGGCACCCCCCTCGACGCCGACACCACCCACGTGCGGAAGACCCGATAGAAGCCCCCGGCCCCTCCAGACCTCGCGGACGCCACACCATCCACGCGCCCGCCGGGTCCTCGCCCGCGTCCCGTCAGGAGCCAGGCACCGCGAGAAGTGGCGGCCGGCGCCGGACATGCCCGACACCCTGGCCGGCTGGTGCATGAGCCCGCCCGTGGTCGCGGCCGACGCCTAGGCTTCCGCTGACTACTGGCTGCCCAGCCTGCCGGCCGACGCCCCGATCGCCGACCTGGTCCGGCTGGCCAAGGTCCGCCGACACATCGAGCACGACTACCGCGAGCTCAAGCACGGCCTGGGCCTGGAGCACTTCGAAGGCCGGTCCCGGCTCGGCTGACACCACCACGTCACCCTCGTCACCACCGCCCACGCGTTCCTCACCGAACAGCGCCTGGTCCCGAGAGCCGGTACCGCGGACTCACGCTCTACCAGATCCTCGACGCCCTCCAGGACATCCTGAGGTGCCGGACCGGCACCTGCACCACCCGCCACCGCCCCCTGCACAGCAGGACACACACGACACCAAGATCGAGACAGACCCAACGGAGTCCTATCAGGAGCCTCCGCCGACTTGGAGTCGCGGGCGAAAGGGCCGGTGCGGCCGGCGCTCGGGGGGCTCGCGCTGGTCGTGCGCGGTGGTCTGCGGAGTAGGTCATTCGACGGCGGGGGCGGGCGGTGGGTGGCCGGTTCGCGGATTCCCCGCGCGCGGTCGCACGAGGGAGTGGCTGTGCGTGGCCGCCGGGCCGGCGGTCGTCGTCCGTTGTGTGTTCACGCCGTTGACGGACTTCGGGGCGGGGGTCCGGTCGCCGTGGCGGCCGGACCCCCGCTCGAGGCCGACCGCTTACCGCTGCTGTGCTGCGATCTGGATCAGGTTGCCGCAGGTGTCGTCGAAGACGGCGGTGGTGACCGGGCCCATCGTCAGGGGCTCCTGGGTGAAGCGAACGCCGAGGGCGTGCAGGCGCTCGTACTCCGCCTCCACGTCGGCGACGGCGAACTGGGCGAGCGGGATGCCGTCCTTGACGAGCGCGTCGCGGTAGGGCTTGACGGCCGGGTGGCCGGCGGGCTCCAGGAGGAGTTCGGTGCCGTCGGGCTCGTCGGGCGCGACGACGGTCAGCCACCGGGCCTCCTCGCCCAGCGGGACGTCGTGCTTCTTCACGAAGCCGAGGATGTCGGTGTAGAAGTGCTCGGCCTTGGCCTGGTCGTCGACGAAGACGCTGGTCAGATGGATCTTCATGGAGTGCTCTTCTCCGGTCCGGGTGGGTTGGGCATGGGCCATCGTTCGGTTATCTGCCGCAGCGGGGCTGTGTTGAGGTCGTGGAACTTGTAGCGGCCCTCCCGTCTGGTCTCGACGAGCCCGGCGGCCTCCAGCAGGGCGAGGTGCTGGGAGACCGCCTGTCGCGAGATGCCGAGCTGGTGCTTCATGCTCAGTCGCGAGCAGATCTCGAACAGTGTCTGTCCGGACTTCTCCGTGAGCTCGTCGAGGATGATGCGGCGGGTGGGGTCGGCCAGGGCTTTGAAGAGGTCGTCGGCCACGACCACAGGATAGGCAAGTATTTACTTGCCTATCAAGTCGGGGGCCGCAGGCCTATGGGGTGGATCGCCTGTCAGCGGCTGACTCCGAGGTTCCTCGGCACAGGCAAGGCGCGCCGGGGGCGGGACGCTTTGACGGGGCCGGTGCGGAGTTCGGTCGGGGCCCGCCGGCTCCTGAGGTGGGCGAAGCCCTCCTCGACCGGCGCCCGCCCGACGACGGGGACGCGCAGGTAGTCCGGCGGAAGCGTGGTTCCCGCCATGCCCGGCGCACGGTGCGGGATCAGCACCACCGCCCGTCCTCCGGCCTGCCCCGGCGCCCGGGCAGCCGAGGCGCGCTGTCGGCGATCCGCTCGCTCATCCGCCAGGGACCCGCCCGGCGACGGCTCTCCCAGGTCGCGTCTCCCGAGTCCGGTGGGACACGAAGGGCTTCGCCGATGCTCGTAGACTCATGACGTGGCATTCATGAGCACCCCGCACTGCTGCTTCCTGTGATCGGAAGGCGCTGAGGGCGATGCCGGACGGCGTCGCCCTCCTTGGCGTGCCTGCCACGTGAACCACGTTCCCGGCGCTGCCCGTTCCCTCCCGAGGCAGTGACGCCCTGAGCGCGCGCAGGCACGGTTCCTTCCCTTCACCCCTTGTCAGGAGTGCCTCGTGCCCGTGTCGCTTCCCCCTGCCCTCGAACTGTCCCTCGACGTGCTGCGCTGCCCGACATGCCGCACGCGCCGCCTGCACCCCGGCCGCGGCGCACTGCGCTGCCCGGTGGGCCACACCTTCGACGTCGCCCGCCACGGCTACGCCAGCCTGCTGACGGGCACCCGCGCCACGAGCGGCGACGACGCAACCATGGTCCGGGCCCGGGACCGGTTCCTGTCCACCGGCGCCTACGCGCCCATCCGCGACGTCGGGGCCCGCCTGGCGACCGACGCCGTGTCCGAGCGGGCCACGGTCGTGGACGTGGGATGCGGCACGGGCTACTACCTGACCGGCGTACTCGACCGGTTGCCCGGCGCCCGTGGTCTGGGGCTGGACACATCGGTGCGCGCGCTGCGCTCGGCAGCCCGTGCTCACGACCGAGCCGCCGCGGCGGCCTGGGACGTCTTCCGTCCCTTCCCGCTGGCCGACGGGGTGGCCGATGTCGTGCTGGACGTGTTCGCCCCGCGCAACCCGGCCGAGTTCCACCGCGTGCTGCGCCCGACCGGCCGGTTGATCGTGGTCCGTCCCACCGGGCGGCACCTGGCCGAGCTGCGCGGCCGGTTGCCTGCCATGGTCACGGTCGACCCGGCCAAGGAACAGCGCCTGCACCGGGCACTGGACCCCTTCTTCGAGGCCGTCACCACCGAACGGGTCGAGTACCCCGCGACCTTGACCGGGCTGGACGCCGTGGACCTGGTGGCGATGACGCCGAGCGCACGCCACGTGAGCCGTGCGGACCTGAACGATGGCGGCCTCCCCCTGCCCGACCGGGTCACCGTCTCCGTGCTGGTCACTGCCTACCGGCCTCGGTGACCCCGAGCGGACGCACGCGCCCGCCGACCGACGAGCAGTGGGCACGCCCGGCGCCCTGCCCTCCCCACAACACCGGGAAGGCAGGGCGCCCGCTCGCCGACCACCGTCGCACCACCGAAGGGATCATCCACCGGTACCGCGCCGGCATCCCCCGGGGAGATCTGCCCCGCGAAGTCCCCGGTCCCTGGCAGACGGTACGGAAGCGCCGTCGCAGGTGGTCGGCCGACGGCAACCGGAACGCGGTTCCGACCCGACCGGTGCGGGTTGCGGTGCCGGTCCGTTACCTCCGTACCGCACCCGACCGGTCCCGGGCCTGATCACCGCGCACCCGGTAGACGCCCGGAGCCACCTCGTCGGACTCTTCGACGACGAGGGACGCCAGGTAGGCAGGCCAGCGGGTGTCTGAATCCCAGGTCGCCCCCGCTGGAAGCCGCACGCCCGCAGCGGTTGCGAGGTCCGCGCCGCGCAGGTCCGCGTCGGGCAGCCTCGCGCCGGTCAGGTCCGCGTAGCGCAGGTCCGCACCGTACAGGCGCGCACCGTGCAGGTTCGCGCCGTACAGGTTCGCGTCGTGCAGATCCGTGCCGCGCAGGTTCGCGCCGGGCAGCTTCGCGCCGGTCAGGTTCGCGCCGGGCAACTCCGCGGAGGTCAGGTCCGCGCCGGTCAGGTCCGCACCACCCAGCTCCGCGCCGCTCAGGTCCGCACCGGTCAGATCCGCACCACCCAACTCCGCGAAGGTCAGGTTCGCGCCGGACAGGTTCGCGCGGGTCAGCTCCGCGACGGTCAGGTCCACGCCGGTCAGGTCCGCACCGGTCAGGTCCGCACCACCCAGCTCCGCGCCGTACAGGCGCGCGCCGTTCAGGTCCGCGCCGCGCAGGTTCGCGGCGGCCAGGTTCAGCGGATCGACAGCGGACGGTCTCCTGGGCCGGTTGAGGTGTGCGGCTTGCGGGACTGGTGCGTGGGGTGTTTCCTCCGCGTACTGTGCGATGGCTTCCGCGGTGGTGGTGATGGCGGTGGCGGGGGCGTCGGGACAGGCGAGGTAGAGCAGCCCGCGGAGAGCGGCCGCGTGTCGTTCGCGCTCGTCGTCCGTCACCACGTCTCCAGGGTAGGCCGGTAACTCATAGCGGGGGTCGTTGTCGCTTGACGCAGATGGGGCAGCGGTAGTCGGGTCGGGTGTTGGCCGCCAGCAGGAAGCCGACTGCTGAGTTCTCGGCCCGGCGTACGGGGCCGTCCGTACTGCCGGGTGGAGGGGGTGCCGCCGATCCCATGATCGTCTCGATGATCCGGGTGAAGCATCTCTCCGCCTGTTTCCAGTCCGGTTCGGCGTCCGGGCCGTCGGGACCGACGGGGTGGCGGGTGCCGAAGGCCAGGACCGCGGCCCTGACCGTGTCGTTGCCCTGTTCGTAGACGTCGTGCAACGTGATCACGCGCCGCTCCCGGAGGAGGGGGGCGGCGGTGGTTCGGCCAGGCGGCGCAACTCGTCGAGGACGTCGTTCAGTTCGCGCGCGTGGTGGGCCTGGATCTGCTCGGTGATGACGTAGCCGGCCGCGGCTCCGATGACGGCGGGGACAGCAGCCCAGCCGGTCAGGGACAGCGGCCACGCGCACCACTGGGGGCGCACGGTCGCGGGCGAGGTGATCCCGATCAGTACGTCGTAGGCGTCTCCCCAGCCGATCAGGAACCCGTTGAGCACGTACAGGGCCGCGCACACCGCGAGCACGGCAGCGCCCCGGCTGAGCAGCCAGAAGCCGAACCGGGGCAGAGCGTGCCGGTCGGCCCAGCGTGCCCGCAGCCGTTGCCGCCGGCCCGGCGGCGGGGGCCCGTCGGATAAAGGAGCAGGCGCTGAGGACACCCTGCTTACGGTAGGGGCCGGAGCGCCTGCGAGGGAGGTAAACGACCACCCCCGCCGTGGGAATCGACGCGTGCCCGGCGCACAGCGGTACGGCGGGGCCGGGCAGCGTCGCGGTGCGCGGTGCGGCGGACGCGGCGAGGGTCGTACGAGCCGCCGGACAGGCCCGGGGGCCTGGCTCGGACACCAGCCGCACAGCAGGTCGCGGGCAGCGCGGGCTCCTGCGAGGAGGCCGGCTCGGGCAGGCGGCGTGGCGGGCGGTGCGGGCCGGCCGGCCGACGCGCACGCTCCCGCCGGGCAACGCCTGCCCGGCCCGTTGCCGGGCGAGTCCGCAGGGTCGTTCAGGGCCTGCGGCCGTGGAAGGTGCGGCGCAGGTCGCTCACCCAGGCGTCGGGGTTCTCCCAGGGGATGAAGTGGCCGCCGTGGTCGTGGGCGTTGACGTTGACGTGGTTGAACCAGCCGGCCTGCGGGCCGGTCTCGAACGCCCGGACGCGCTCGTCGGCGCTGTGGATGCCGGGCGGGTTCTCGTACGTGACGAAGGTGAGGCCGACCGGGGCCTGCACGGCCGGGGTGCGGTCGTGGGCGGGTGTCCAGGGGTAGCGGTTGGCGTTGGCGTAGTAACGCATCGACGTGGCGATGGAGTTGTTCGCCCAGTAGATCGTGGCGTGGGTGAGCAGGTCGTCCTTGGTGAAGACGGACTCGAGGTCGCCGCCGTTGTCGCTCCAGGCGTTCCAGCGCTCCAGCAGCCAGGCGAGCAGTCCGGCGGGTGAGTCGCTCAGCCCGTGGGCCAGGGTGGCGCCGTCGAGCATGTGCACGGCGAGGTGGGACGCCGAGCGGTGGTCCAGCTCGATGATGCGGGCGCGGACGTCGGCGGGCTGGTCGTCGGTGAGGGGCCGATTCCGGGCGAAGTCCCAGGCGCGGGGGCCGGTGAAGAAGTCGAGCGGCAGCCCGGAGCCGATGTGGATGCCGTACAGCTCGTCGGCGTACTTGTGGCCGAGCTGGCTGGAGACGATCCCGCCGATGTCGCAGCCCCCGGCGGCGTACTTCTCGTATCCCAGGGTCTCGGTCATCAGGGTGTGCCAGAGGTCGGAGACCTTCCAGAAGTTGACGTCCGGGAAGCCGGTGAGCGGGCCGGGGAAACCGAAGCCGGGCAGGGAGGGCACGATGACGTCGAACGCGTCGGCGGGGTCACCGCCGAACGCGGCCGGGTCGGCGAGCGGGTCGATCACCTTCGACCAGTGCCAGAACGTCCACGGCCAGCCGTGGGTGAGGATCAACGGGATCGGGCGAGGGCCGCGGCCGGGCTTGCGCATGAAGTGCACCGGGACACCGGCGACGCTCGTCCGGTAGTGCTCGTAGGCGTTGATGGCGGCCTCGGCCTCGCGCCAGTCGTAGCCGTCCCGCCAGTAGGCGACCAGCTCGCGGAGGTAGCTGTCCGGGACGCCGTAGGACCAGTCCTCGTTCCCTTCATCCAGCGGCGGGCGGGTCAGGGTGAGACGGGTGCGCAGGTCGTCGAGGACCTCGTCGGGCACGTGGATCGGGGTGGGCTCCAGGGGGAAGGCGTGCGGGGTGGTCATGGTGTGTGGTCCCTTTGCCGGGTAGGGGAAGCGGTGTCGTCGGCCTGTTGCCGGTCGGGCGGCGATCCGGGTCGTTGCGAGGAGTGCGGGCGGCGATGCGGCGGGTGCCTGCCGGTGGCGCGGGTCGAACCGGGCGGCCGGGACGGCCGGTTCGACCGGTTCGACCGGTGTGCTCCTTTCGCCTCGACTCGACCACCTCGGCACCGGCGCGGGCACTCGACGGCTCCGACGATAGAACGTCTCCCCCTCCGTCCCGGTGCGGCGTCGCACCGGTGGACCCCGCCGTACGGAAACCGGGGTCTGTGCGGGCCGAGCCGCCCCGACCGGTTCGGCGACGGCGGCCGCCCTCCGGCGCGGACCGCGCCCGGCTGATGACGGCGGCGGTGTCGAACGGGTCGCCCGGACCGGCCGCCGCCGACCGTTCACCTGGTTCAGGCCCACGGCGCCGGTGGGAGGGGCGCTGTGGGCCTGTCACCCGACCGTGCCGCCGCACTCAACGAGCGTCAGCCGAACGGGTTTCCCGGCGATCCGGACCGGTTCCGCGGCCGCAGTCCGTCACGCCGGTTCGACGGGCAGCCACAGCTCGCAGGTCGCGGTGCTGAAGTCGTCCGCGTGCTCGAGGACCGCGACCATCGAGGGTCCCGGCCGGAGGCGCCAGGGGTTGGAGGGGAACCACTCGGTCGCGGTCGCGGCCCAGGTCGTCTGCAGGGCCTGCGGGTGCGGCCCGGTGGTGCGGAAGACCGCCCACCTGCCGGCCGGTACCTCGATGGCGTCGAGGTCGTCGGGGGCCGGCGTGTCCCGGGAGACGGCGACCCCGTGCAGGTAGGTCAGTTCGCTGCCCTCCGCGCCGTCGGGGTCGAGGTCGTCGCAGACCTGCAGCAGGCCGCCCGGTTCGGTGTCGCCGAGGGCCTTCAGCCGGAGATGCGCCTCCTGCGGCAGTGCGGTGATGTGCTGCTGGATGTGCGGGTTGACGCCCCGGTGGATGAGCGGAACCCGGGTCGCGTGTCCGACCAGCCGGAACGCGGGTCGGTCTACGAGGCGGGTGTCCATGGGGATGCTCCCTTCGACGGTCAGGCGGAACCTGAGCTGCGGTTGTGTACGCAAGGGGCCTCCGTCGCGGCGCACGTCACCGGGGCCGGCGCCGTGGACGGCGCGGAACGCACGCCCGAACGCCTCGGTCGAGCCGTATCCGTGCCGGACGGCGATGCTCAGCAGGTCGTCCTCACCCCGGACGACGTCGGCGGCGGCGACGGTCATGCGGCGCCGGCGCACGTACTCCGACAGCGGCATGCCGGCCAACGACGAGAACATCCGGCGCAGGTGGTACTCGGTCGTGCCGAGCCCCCTGGCCAATCCGTCGACGTCGAGCTCCTCGGCGAGGTGCTCCTCGACGAGATCGACAAGCTGGTTGAGTGCCGAGATCACGAGGCCTCCTTTCGATGCCAACCCTGCCGGAGGAATCCCGGCCGTACCCGACCGCTGCGGTCCGATCCGATCATGCGTCCGGGCAGGCACGGAACCGCCGTACGCCCGTGCCGCCGGGCAAGCGCTCGCTCGACCCCGTGTTTTCACGGAGCGACCGGCCGACGGCTGATCGAGAACGTGGGAGGTGCTCCTGGACCGCAGCGGCAGGACCTGCCCAAGGTTTTGTCCGCTGCCGTCGAAGGGGCACTTCCCGGACGAGGCAGCGTGCCGCGTCCGGCGGATCAGGGGCGGACCGGGAGGCGGCGGGCCGGGGGCGAGCCGTCGGCGGGGACGGTGCCGCTCACCACCAGGGCCTCCCCCGTGTCGGCGAACTCCCAGCGAGTCGCGTACCCCCCGCGCTCGGACGGCCACTCGGCGCGGACGACAGGGCGGCTCAGCAGGCTCTCGAACCAGGCGGCGCACCGCTCCGCGAGCTCCTCGACCGTGCCGGAAGCCCGGAGGAGACCGTGCTCGGGCGTCTCGTGGAGGTTGAAGAGCTGGTCGCGGACCTTCCCCGCCCGTACGTGTGTGCCGTGGAAGTGCACGGCCCACTCGCCGAGCACCAGTGGGCGCGACTCATCGAGGAGACAGACGTGGGCCAGGAGCGACGACCCGTCCTCGGGCCGCCCGGCCCCGCTGGGGGCCGACGGCACCCGCCAGGCGGCGGCCCGGGCGCGCAGGGCCGCGAGGAAGGCGAGTTCCGCCTCGTCGAAGTCCCACGGCTCCTCGCCGCACTCCTGCGGGTCCTCGACCTCGAACCAGTCGCTGACGTCCACGCGGAGACTCTAGAGCCAGGGGCCAAAGGGGCGTCCTGCGGGTGACGGGCAAAGCCATGACCGGATCACGGCGGCCGTCTGCCTCCGCGAGGGCATCGAGGCGCGTGTCGGTAGAGAGGGACCGGCCGCCGGCGGGCAGTCGCTCCGGACTCACCACGGCCCCACGACCCCAGCGGGAGGAGCCTCGAGGACGGGGACGGGGACGGGGGTGGGGGTGGGGATGGGTGAGGCCGTGGGCGCGGTGCAGGCGATTGCGGGCCATCACCTGCCCGGCCGGCGCCTCCCGCGGCGTCCCCGCCCCCCCCGGAGCGGCGGCCGGGACGGGGAGGAGGTGGGCGGAGCGGCGCGGCAGGAACACCGCGCGCGGCTGGAGTACGGCCTCCCGGTGGCCGGATCGGCCGCCTTCGCCGTCCGGACCGGGCACGACCGGTCGGCTCCGTCCGGGCCGGGTGCCCGCGACCGACCGGGGCACTGTGCCGGCGGGAAGGTCGCGGGCCACGGGCGGAAACCCCCGTCCGGCCGGTTCCGGGCGGTCAGAAGCCCGAGTACTGCGATCCGGGAGTGCACCGGTAGGGACGGAAGGAGGTCATCCGGTCGTTGAGGGCCGGATCGACCACCGCGTCGGATCCGCCCGGCGGGACGACCAGCATGCAGGAGCCGTAACTCTGGTGGTTGTAGACGCTGATGTACTCGTTCGTACGGTTCCAGTAGGAGGTCATCCGGTCGTTCATGTAGGAGCCGATGTTGGGCTGCGCTCCGGTGGAGTAGGCGAAGCGACCCTCGTAGCCGGAGTGCTCCCAGACGCAGAACGCGCCCTCCGGGCACTGGCTGTAGTGCGCCGACGCCTGCCCCGGCACGCCCACCACGGTGACGGCGGCCAGCACACCGGCGCCGACCACGGCGGCGATCCTGTTCTTCACGTGTTCCCTCTCGTTCTGCGCACCCGTACGGGAAGCCGCGACCGCGGTCGTCGGATGCGGGGGATTCCGGGGACGGCCGGACGGCCTCCGGTACGGGAGGAGGCCCAGCCGGGGATCCCGGGGGTGATGGGCGGGGCCGGCCAGGACACCGACGAGACGACCCGCGTGAGCATTCTGCCGTCCCGCCGCACGGCGGGACAGGCTCTCCGCTTGCCGTTCCCTTGCCCGGCCGCAGAGGGGGCGCTTCCCGTGAGGGGACGGTTCCCGCTCCGAGCGTCTCGGTCCGGGCCGGGGCACACCGGTCACATCCCCCGCCCCCGCAGCCAGGAGTCGACCGCCCGGGCGGTGGTGGGAGCGTGCTCCTCCAGCATGGAGAAGTGGTCGCCGGGGACGTCCACCACCTCGTCCGCGTACTCCCAGCCCGGCAGGGCCGCCGAGGTGCCGTCGACGGCGTCCCGGGCCCGTACCAGCAGGCCGCCGGTCCCGTTCAGGGCCGCGGGCTCCCAGTCGGCGTGGAGGGCGAGGTAGCCGCCCATCGCGGTCAGCCGGGTCTCGTCCGGGAGGACGGCGGTGTCCCCCGCCGGCCACAGCCGGGAGAGCATCAGCGGCAGGGCGCGGTCGTCGGCGGTCCGCGAGAGGGTGTCGAGCAGGACGACCGCGGCGGCCGGGGAGCCCAGCCGCTCCAGCTCCTGCGCCACCGCGTGGGCGATCCAGCCTCCGGAGGACCGGCCCAGCAGGACGGCCGGGTGGCCGCCGGTCAGTTCCAGCACCGCCTCCGTCTGGACGCCGACGGCGGCCTCCCGGCTGTCCGGCAGCGGCTCGCCCGCCCGGTAGCCGAGGTGCGGCAGGGCCGTCACCTCGCGGCTGCCCCGGAGCCCGGCGGCCAGCCGCAGGTACTCGTGCGGGCCGGAGACGGCTCCGAGGGACGGGAAGCAGACGACGGCGGGCCCGGTGCCTCCCCGGGCGAGCCGGACCGGCTCGGGCCGGTACGCCGTCCGGGACCGCTGCGCGAAGCACGGCGCCAGGCGGGCCGCCGCCGCCAGCAGTTCCATCGCCTGTTCCGGCCGGCCCTGCTCGCAGCCCTGCCGGAACAGGCGCGTCAGCATGCCCTCCGCCTCTCCGGGACCGCCGGCGGGCTCCGGACCCCGCTCCTGGAGGGCCTGGTCCAGATGGCGGGCGAGCAGGTCGGCCGACGGGTGGTCGAAGACCGCGGTGGGCGCCAGCCGCAGCCCGGTCGCCTCACCGAGCCGGACGCGCAGCTGGGCGGCCGTCAGGGAGTCGAGGCCGAGTTCGAGGAGCGACCGGTCGGGGTCGAGGTCGTCGGCGCGGCCGTGTCCGAGGACGGCCGCGGCCCGGGCCCGCACCAGGTGCCGCAGTTCCCGCAGGCGCTCGTCCGGGGTGAGGGAGGCCGGCAGCCGGTGCGGCGGGACGTCCTCGCGCGGCGGACCGGCCTCCTCGGGGCACCGCTCGGGGGACGGCGGCGCGTCCGCCCGCACCGGGCCGGGCGCCAGCCAGTAGTGCCGCCGCTGGAAGGCGTAGGTGGGCAGGGCGATCCGGCGCGGGCGCCGCCCGGCGAGTGCCGCCGTCCAGTCGACGGCTCCGCCGCGGACGTACAGCTGGGCGGCGGAGGTCAGGAAGCGGTCGAGCCCTCCCTCGCCGCGGCGGAGCGTCTCCACCACGACGGGCCCCCGGCCGGGAGCGGAGGGCGGCAGGGCCGCCTCGGCGGTCTCCTGGACGCCGGTGACCAGTACCGGGTGCGGGCTGACCTCGACGAAGAAGCGGTGCCCGGCGTCCAGGAGCGCACGGACGGTCTGCTCGAACCGCACGGTCCGCCGCAGGTTGCGGTACCAGTAACCGGCGTCGGCGACGGGGCCTGCGCCCGTCTCGCCGTCCACGGTGGAGTGGAGCGGCACCCGCGGCTCCCGGGGGGCGACCGGCGCCAGCAGTCCGGCCAGTTCCTCCCGGATCCGCTCCACGTGCGGGGAGTGCGAGGCGTAGTCCACCGGGACGCGGCGCACCCGGACGTTCCCGGCCTCGCACCCGGCGAGGAACTCCTCCAGCGCGGCCGGCTCTCCCGCGACGACGGTGGAGTGCGGCCCGTTGACCGCCGCGACGCACACCCGGTCGTCGAGGCCGCCGCCGGCCAGCCGCGCGACCACCTCGACCGCCGGCAGCCGCACGGACGCCATACCGCCGGTCCCGGCCAGGCGGGTCAGGGTCCGGCTGCGCAGGGCCACGACCCGGGCGGCGTCCTCCAGGGTGAGCGCCCCGGCCACGCAGGCCGCCGCGATCTCCCCCTGGGAGTGGCCGACGACGGCGGCCGGCTCCACCCCGTACGCCCGCCACAGCGCCGCCAGGGACACCATCACGGCGAACAGCACCGGCTGGACGACGTCCACCCGGTCCGGCGGGGGCGTGCCGGGCGCGCCCCGCAGCACCTCGGTCAGCCGCCAGCCGACGTGCGGGGCGAGCGCGGCCTCGCACTGGAGCATCCGCTCACGGAACACCGGGGAGGTCTCCAGCAGCTTCGCCGCCATGCCCTCCCACTGGGCCCCCTGACCGGGGAAGACGAAGACGGGCCCGCCGACCGCCGCGGCCGCCGTTCCCCGCACCAGGCCGGGGGGTGTCTCGTCCGGTTCCGCGGTGGCCAGCTCCTTCAGCCGGGCCAGGAGCTCCTCCCGGTCGGCGGCGATCAGGACGGCCCGGTGGTCGAGACGGGCGCGGGTGGTGGCCAGGGAGAGGGCGACGTCGGCGGGGCCGAGACCGGGACGGCTCTCCAGATGGGCCAGGAGCCGGTCGGCCTGGACCCGGAGGGCCTGCGGGGTGTGTGCCGACAGCGTCCAGGGAAGCACGCCGGAGTCCTGCCCGGGGCTCTGCTCCGGGTTCCGCTCCGGCCCCTGGCCGGTCTCCTGCTCCGGCGCCTGTTCGACGACGACGTGGGCGTTGGTGCCGCTGAGGCCGAAGGAGGAGACACCGGCGCGGCGGGGACGGCCGGCCTCCGGCCACTGCCGCGCCTCGGTCAGCAGTTCCACCGACCCCGCGCTCCAGTCGATGCGCGGAGAGGGCGCGTCGATGTGCAGTGACCTGGGCAGCGTCCCGTGCCGCATGGCCAGGATCATCTTGATCACGCCCGCCGCTCCGGCCGCGGCCATGGTGTGGCCGATGTTGGACTTCAGCGAGCCCAGCCACAGCGGACGGCCCGCCTCCCGCCCCTGGCCGTAGGTGGCCAGCAGCGCCTGCGCCTCGATCGGATCGCCCAGCCGCGTCCCCGTCCCGTGCGCCTCCACCGCGTCCACCTCGGCCGCGGAGAGCCGGGCGTCGGCCAGCGCCTGCCCGATCACCCGCCGCTGCGCCCTTCCGCTCGGGGCGGTCAGGCCGTTGGTGGCGCCGTCCTGGTTGACGGCCGAGCCGCGGATGACGGCCAGCACCTGATGCCCGTTGCGGCGGGCGTCCGACAGCCGCTCGACGAGAAGGACGGCCGCGCCCTCGGCCCAGCCGGTGCCGTCCGCCGCGGCCGCGAAGGACTTGGGGCGGCCGTCGGGCGCCAGGGCCCCCTGGCGGCTGAACTCCGTGAACGGGCCCGGCGTGGCCATCACCGTCACCCCGCCGGCCAGCGCCAGGGAGCACTCCCCGCGCCGCAGCGCCTGCACCGCCAGGTGCAGCGCCACCAGTGAGGAGGAGCACGCGGTGTCCACGGTGATCGCGGGGCCCTCGAAGCCGAAGAAGTACGAGATCCGGCCGGACGCCACACTGCCCGCCACACCGGTGCCGAGGTGGCCGCGTACGTCCTGCGGCGGGTTCGCGCCGGAGGCGTAGTCGTGCAGCAGGGTCCCGGCGAACACCCCGACGGGGGTGCCCCGCAGCGTGGTGGGATCGATTCCGGCGTCCTCGAAGACCTCCCACGCGGTCTCCAGCAGCAGCCGCTGCTGGGGGTCCATCGCCAGCGCCTCGCGCGGGGAGATCCGGAAGAACTCCGCGTCGAACCGCGGGGCGTCGTAGCAGAAACCGCCCCTCCGGGTGATGGAGGTGTCCGTGCTCCCGGGGGTGTCGCCGTGCAGGGCGTCCAGGTCCCAGCCGCGGTCGTCGGGGAAGTCCCCTGTCGCGTCCCGCTCCTCGACCAGCAGCCGCCACAGATCGTCGGGGCAGGCCACACCGCCGGGCAGGCGGCAGCCCATGCCGACGACGGCGATCGGCTCACGGTTCCTGTCCTCGGCCTCCCGCAGCCGGCGCCTGGTATCGCGCAGGTCGGCCGTCGCCCGCTTGAGGTAGTCGAGCAGTTTCTCATCGTCGGACATGTGGTCCTCCGGCCTCCGTGCGGGAACGGTGACACGTGGTCATGGGGTCTCCAGCTCTGCGTCCAGCAGGTCGAAGACCTCCTGTGCGGAGGCTCCGGAGAGATCGGCGGAGGGGTCGCCGGAGGCCGTGGCGCCGGGGTCGGCGAGCGCGGCGCGGTCGTTCCAGTCCAGCAGCATCGACCGCAGCCGCTCGGCGATCCGGGCGGCCTCCCCGGCACCGTCTCCGGTGGCGGCGGAGGCGGCAGCGGTGGCGAGCGCGGACTCCAGCCTGTCGAGCTCGGCGTGGACCGGGGCGAGAGCCTCGGCTCCGGCTTCGGCGGGGCCGGTACCGATCTCCTCTCGCAGCCGGTCGATCAGGGCGAGCGGCGTCGGGCAGTCGAACAGCAGCGTCGGCGGCAGCCGGAGTCCCGTGGCCCCGGTCAGCCGGTTGCGGAGCTCGACGGCGGTCAGGGAGTCGATGCCGAGTTCCTCGAAGCCGTCCGCGAGGTCGACGTCCTCCCCGGACTCGTACCCGAAGACCTGCGCGGTCTCCCGGCGGACGATCGTGGTCAGGGCCCGGTCGCGTTCGGCCGGCGCCATCGCGGTCAGTCCGGCGGCGCCGTCGTCCTTGCCCGTCCTCGCCCCCGCCTCCGCCCCCGCCTCCGCCTCCGCCTCCGTCTCCTCACCGGGCCGGTCCTGCGCGGGCGCGGAGGGCTCCTCGATCCAGTAGTGCTGGTTTTGGAAGGGGTAGGTGGGCAGGTCGACGCGGGCCCCTCCCAGCGCCCGCAGGGAAGCCGTCCACTCCGCCACGGGCACCTCACCACGGAACTCCCCACCGGTGCCCTCCCGC
>NZ_JARVKV010000208.1 GCF_029813835.1 Streptomyces sp. DH37 | reverse complement strand
GAGCCGTCCGCCGTGCCGCCCCCGGAGACGACGAGGCACTAGCCCAGCGCCTTCACCGTCCCGTCCGCGGACACCGTCCACCGCTGGGCACTCGTGCCGTTGCAGGCCCACAACAGGACCTTCGTGCCGTCGGCGGTCTGGGAGCCGTCGACGTCCAGACACTTGCCGTTGACCCCCCTCACCTCACCCGAGCGGGTCCCGCCGCCGGAGGTGGAGAAGGAGAACTCGTCCACGTCGAACAGCGAACCGCTGCCGCCCTTGAAGACCAGGTGGAGGGACGTCGATCCGGACGGCTGGCCGCCGAGCGTGGCGGTCACGTCCTCGAAGGTCTCCCCGCCGTCGGTCACCGGAACGGTCGCCGTACCGAGCAGGGCGCCGGTCGGCGATCCGGCCCGCACCTCGAGGGTGCCGCCCGCGCCCGCGG
>NZ_JARVKV010000207.1 GCF_029813835.1 Streptomyces sp. DH37 | reverse complement strand
AATGCTGTAGTCATAGGAGCTATGTTAATTTCACCTGTTATGACACCAATATTAGCCTTAGGATATGGTCTGTCTGTTTTAGACTCTTTTGTAGTAAGAAAGTCTGCTAAATTATTACTCTTAGAAGTAGCGGTCAGCATAATCGTATCCTCACTTTATTTTATGATATCACCCATCAGTTATCCGAGTAGCGAAATTATTTCAAGAACAAGTCCAACCATCTGGGATGTTATCATCGCTTTTGCAGGTGGAGTGGCAGGAATCATTGGTACAAGAAAAAAACAAGCTAATAATATTGTTCCAGGAGTGGCAATAGCTACAGCTTTAATGCCACCTTTATGTACTATTGGGTATTCAATTTCAGTATTAAAATGGGAATATTTTTTAGGGTCGTCTTATTTATTCGTTATCAATAGTGCTTTCATTA
>NZ_JARVKV010000206.1 GCF_029813835.1 Streptomyces sp. DH37 | reverse complement strand
GCTTTACCTGCCTTATCTGGAGCGACGTTGCGGATTTTTTATTCGTTCCTTGTGCCAATTTTTGGCGGACGTAAACTCACCACCCTTGCGACCTTATCACTCTTGATTCCGACCATTTGGATGGGCTTTGCATTACAAGACCCAAATACCCCTTTTGCCACTTTTGTTATCATTGCTTTGCTGTGTGGGTTTGGTGGGGCGAACTTTGCCTCTAGTATGTCCAATATTTCGTTCTTTTATCCAAAATCGCAACAAGGCACAGCGATGGGCTTAAACGCTGGTTTGGGTAATTTGGGTGTGTCGGTCATGCAGTTTTTAGTCCCTGCGGTGATTGGCGTGGGTATCTTTGGGGCGTTGGGCGGTGATGCCCAAACCACTGCCAAAGGCACGACCATGTATCTACAAAACGCTGGTTTTGTGTGGGTAC
>NZ_JARVKV010000205.1 GCF_029813835.1 Streptomyces sp. DH37 | reverse complement strand
ACATAAGTCAATAGCTCACGGATACGTGCCGGTTTGGGCAGGGCGATATGGCGAAAATGATGGTCGACTTCAAAGTTTTCATCGGTTTTCCACCATGCTAAATGATATAACACTTGGTTAAACGGAAAACTTGGCGGCGTCTTTTGCGTGACCATCTGCTGCACCAAATCACTGACAAAGGTATCGCTTGCGCCATCGGGAATCTCAAACAAGAACAGCCCACCAATGTGCATCGGCTGATTGCGATTTTCAAGTAAGATAAATAACTGGTCAATGGCGGTGAGCAGACGCATGCGATGTCCTTAAGTGTGAAATAATAAATTAGCGGAAAAAATAGCCAGTCTGTGGCGAGCTAGCTTGTGCCATATACCGCGCTGGCATACGACCCGCCAAGAAGGCTTCACGTCCAGCCATCACCGCGTGTTTCAT
>NZ_JARVKV010000204.1 GCF_029813835.1 Streptomyces sp. DH37 | reverse complement strand
GCGGGCGGCCGCGGCTGGCGGCGCTCAGGCGGCCTGGTCCCGTCCGGCCAGGGAGAGGACAAGGACCATGAAGGCGGCCAGGAGCGCGACGCCGGCGGTTGCTCCGTACCGCCACTCCCCCGCCCAGATCCACCCGACGAGGAGCGCCGGGACGGCGAGGAACAGGAGCGCGGCCACACACTTCAGCGGGCCGGCGGGGTGCTCGCCGGTGTCGTCCTGGCCGTGCTTCTCGAGGACGACGGGGCCGCTGGTCAGCTGAGCCTCAGCGATGGTCAGGCCGGCGTCGTGCAGGGCGGCGACGGCGCGGCGCGTGGTCTCCTGGTCGGCGTCCCGTATGGCGATGATCAGCGTGGTCATGCGGCGCTCCCGCGGGTGGGGGTCTTCCGCGGTCGGCCGCCGCCGGTGCCGCGGCCGGGCCGGGTCGCCATCCA
>NZ_JARVKV010000203.1 GCF_029813835.1 Streptomyces sp. DH37 | reverse complement strand
CGATAATGCCAGTCATGTGGGCGGTGCAATTATAGGTGGCTTGCTGGGTATGGTGTATGTCATGCAGTATCGCGCTATCCGCCAGCAGCAGCTATTCGCCCATAAAGCTAGTAGCACACCTTGGCCACCCAATCATCTTGGCGATGGACCAATCTCTGGCAGCACTGCCCCATTCATCCCGCCTTCTTTAGTGGTGTTAAAGGGTAAAATCATCACCGCAAGCTATGTAGTGTTGATAGCGGGATTTATGGCGATGTATGGCTGGCTACATACCAGTTTTATGCAATTACTCAATCATGCATTGCCAAGTATTATCCACTAACTGTTAATAATTTTTTAACGGGATAAAAATTTTAGGGGTTAATCTTGTAAAACGGTTATTCCTGCGCCCTTTTGCCAATCTTGTTTGCCAATCTAGCAAGTGACAATGCTATAA